>CAMKOE010000001.1 GCA_946414395.1 uncultured Porphyromonadaceae bacterium
TCGTTAACCTTCCACATCGTTGTCCTCGTCCTTGACGTAGATGGCCAGGTTGTTGCTGCTCTCGCGCACGTCGGCGCGGTAACAATTGGGCACGGTCTCGACAATCCAGTGCGCGATGTTCTCGGCGGTGGGATTGAAGTCGAGCACCTCGTTGAGGTTGCGGTGATCGAGTTTGCCATGCACCATCTCCTTAATGGTGGTGAAATCGGTCACCATGCCGTTATCGTCCAGTTCGCGGGCCTTGCAATAGACGTCCACGATCCAGTTGTGGCCATGCAGGTTCTCGCACTTGCTGTTATGGTCAAGAAACAGCATGTGGGCCGATGAGATTTCCAGAGTCTTTTTAACGTAGTACATTTCTATTTTGAGTTAACAGTTAACTTTGAATTGATATTAAATTACTGATTTTTAGCCTCTTTTCTTCTTGACGGGAGGCACCGACTCGTTGAAGTGCATGTAGTAGATGGCACTGATGATGCCCTTCTCGTAGCCCAGGGTCATTGCCGTCAGGTAGTCGCTGCAGAAGATGCCGTCCCTGGCAAGCACCAGGCCCTTGGTTCCCAGGCGGCTCTCCATCTTGTTGACAATGGCGACCTCGGTGTTGGCCGGGCAGTGGTTCACGTTGAGCGACATGATGACACACTTGACGCGAGCGTCGTAGTTAAACTCGGCGCTGGTGCTGTCGGCACTGGCCGTGGCCACTTCGCGGTCAAACACATACTGGATGATGTAGGGGCCTTGAGGCATCACCAGGGTGTTGTTGCCGGCATAGGGCAGGGCGTCGGTGCCCACCATGCTGTTCATGTCCATGAGTGTTGTCGATGCGGTGGCGCCGCAGCATGACGTTTCGTCAAACATCATCATCATCGAGGCGGCAGCCAGGTCGGTATCGATGTATCCGCGGGCGGCATAGGGGTTGTCCTCACTCACGTGGGCGTTGCTGAACTTGACATTGCCCACGGGTTTGCCCGTGCGGTCGATAATGTGATAGACGTCACCATCCACGGCAATGAGACGGTCTCCATTGATGTCGATGAGGTTGTCGTGCTCGATGGGAATGAGCAACTTGCCCGACTTATCGACCATGCCGGTCTTCTTGCCCTTCAAGACGATGTAGTCGCCGCTGGGCGTGCGGGAATAGTCGTTATAGCCGGCCTTCTGCACCTGCTCCTGGTCGGCAATGGGATTGGGCACCTCCTTGCCGTTCTCGTTGAGGCACACGACGGTGTCACCCTTCATGACGGGCATGACGCCATTGATGTAGTAGGGCTGGATGGGCTGGTACTCGGTGCTGCTGGCAGTGAACATCACATTGCCGCTCTTGTCAATGACGCTGAAGTTGACTGCCGAGTCGTTCGGTTGGTTGTCGTCGATGACCAGCGCGTAATCGTTATAGAGGAACAGGTTCACGCTGTTATACACGACGGGGATGATCGTGTCGCCGCTGGTGTTGATGTAACCCCACTGTCCGTTGTCGTTCTGGATGGCAGCCATGCCGCGGGAGAACATTGAGCACTGCGAGATATCCTTGGGCAACTGCTTGATGACGGTTCCCTTGCGGTCAATGACGCAAAGCGGCTCACCGATGCGGCTGCACACGGCCACACCATCGTCACTGAAGGCCGTCGCGCTGCCAAATCCGGTAGCGACGGGCGTGGTGGCGTTCTTCACGTCATAGTAGTCGTAACTGCCCTGCTGGTTCATCACATAGAACATGTCGGCCACGATGGGCGACGGTGCGTTGTCAAATGCGTCCCGGGCAACCACCTCGCCGCTGTTCACGTCGAGGATGCTCCACTTCTCACTGCCCACGAGTTGCATCGGCAGGTATTGGGTCTTGTACTGGTAGGTCTTGTCACTGCCGCCACAGGCGGTCATCAGCATGGCCACAACGGCGGCCAGCGCTATTCTTGATAAAATCTTCATCTTAATTGATAATGTGGTTTAAATGCGTGCGAAATTAGTCATTTTTCCCGTTACAGCCAAAAATATTGGTGTGTCTAACATTTATTTCCGTTCTTTAACGATTGCTACCCGCCATTGTTGCCGTTGTGGAGCGCCTGTTAACGGCGTGTCGGTTGATTTGGCAGAGAGGGGTGACAAAATGGCCGACACGTGTCGCTTTTTGGACGTTGGCACACTCGTTGCAGTCTTGCAAGACGTGAAATTAACATCAAACAAAATAAACAACTAAAAAAACATCTAAGTAATCATGACTATTAAACCATTAAACGACCGCGTTCTCATCGAACCGGCTAAGGCAGAAGAAGTTGTTGGCGGTATCATCATCCCCGATAGCGCTAAGGAGAAACCTCTCAAGGGTATCGTACGTGCAGCAGGAAACGGCACCAAGGACGAGGAAATGATTGTCAAGCCCGGTGACACCGTGCTCTATGGCAAGTATGCCGGCAACGAGATTGAGATCGACGGTGAGAAACTGTTGATGATGCGTCAGAATGACATCCTGGCCATCGTGATGGATTAATCAGTAATTAGAAATAAATCATAGAAAGGACAAATAAATTATGGCAAAGTTAATCAAATTCGATATTAAGGCTCGCGAGGAGTTGAAGAAGGGCGTTGACCAGTTGAGCGACGCCGTTAAGGTGACGCTGGGCCCCAAGGGTCGCAACGTGATTGTTGACAAGAAGTATGGCGCACCCCACATCACCAAGGACGGTGTGACCGTTGCCCGCGAGGTGGAACTGGAAGATGAATTCCAGAACATCGGCGCTCAACTCGTCAAGGAAGTTGCCAGCAAGACCAACGACGATGCCGGTGACGGCACCACCACTGCAACCGTTCTGGCCCAGGCTATCATCACCGAGGGCCTCAAGAACGTGGCTGCAGGTGCCAATCCCATGGACGTGAAGCGCGGCATCGACAAGGCCGTCAAGACCGTGGTGGCTTGCATCAAGGAGCAGGCCAAGGAAGTGGGTGACGACTTCAGCAAGATCGAGAATGTGGCTCGCATCAGCGCCAACAACGACGATGCCATCGGCCAACTCATCGCCGAGGCCATGAAGAAGGTAAAACAGGATGGTGTCATCACCGTCGAGGAGGCCAAGGGTACCGAGACCCGTGTTGACGTGGTCGAGGGTATGCAGTTTGACCGCGGCTACATCTCGCCCTACTTTGTCACCAATGCCGACAAGATGGCATGCGAGATGGAGCGTCCCTACATCCTCATCTTCGACAAGAAGATTTCGGGCTTGAAGGACATTCTGCCCCTGTTGCAGGGTGCCGTGCAGGCTCACCGCCCCATGCTCATCATCGCCGAGGACGTTGACGGCGAGGCTCTGGCATCGCTGGTAGTCAACCGCCTGCGTGGCTCGCTTGAGGTGTGCGCTGTTAAGGCTCCGGGCTTCGGCGACCGTCGCAAGGAGATGCTGCAGGATATCGCTATCCTCACCGGTGGCACCGTCATCAGCGAGGAGACTGGCTTGACCCTCGAGAAGGCTACCCTCGACATGCTGGGTACTGCCGAGAAGGTTACCGTCGACAAGGAGAATACCACCATCGTCAACGGTGCCGGCAACAAGGACATGATTGCCGACCGCATCGCTCAGATCCGCGTCCAGATTGAGAACACCAAGTCAACCTATGACAAGGAGAAACTGCAGGAGCGCCTGGCCAAGTTGTCGGGTGGCGTGGCAGTCCTCTACATCGGCGCTCCCAGCGAGGTCGAGATGAAGGAGAAGAAGGATCGCGTGGACGACGCCCTGAGCGCTACCCGCGCTGCCGTTGCCGAGGGTATCGTTCCCGGCGGTGGCACTGCCTACATCCGCAGCCTCAAGGCCCTCGAGGGCATGAAGGGTGACAACGATGACGAGACCACCGGTATCCACATCATCCAGCGTGCGATTGAGGAGCCCCTGCGCCAGATCGTTGCCAACGCAGGTCTGGAGGGTGCCGTTGTCGTTAATCGCGTGAAGGAAGGCGAGGGTGACTTTGGCTACAATGCCCGCACCGAGACCTTTGAGAACCTCTTTGAGACTGGTGTTATCGATCCCGCCAAGGTGGCTCGCATCGCTCTGGAGAACGCTGCCAGCATCGCCGGCATGTTCCTGACCACCGAGTGTGTCATCGCCGACAAGAAGGAGCCCGAGCCCGCAATGCCCGCTGGCGCTCCCGGCATGGGCGGCGGCATGGGTGGCATGATGTAATACCCATCGGATTTTTTCATCATCAATTTATAAGTCTTCCCCGAGAGGCCCAACAGCCCCTCGGGGATTTTTTTGTTTTGGGCTTCAGGCGTGAGATTGTCGAGGTTATTGCGCTTCCTTATCGTTGAAAAAGGCTCAAGGCGTTGTGTGATTCGGTGATTGTGTGTAACTTAGCGGCATGAAAAAGTTCTGTACATTATCAACTGTCTTATTACTGGTCATCTTGTCACAATTTCCAGTGACTTCCCTTGCCGTTACCATCGAGGATGGCGTGTCGAGGGCCTTGGCCCAGTATCGTTCGTCCCACATCAGTGATGTGTGGTATGACCTCTCATTCAACGTGCCCTCCGAGAAGTCCAAGCCCGTCTATTTCGAGGAAACGTTGATGTTTGACTGGACTGGCGAGGAGGATTTGCAAATCGACTTCCAGGGCGAAGCCAGCCAGTTGTCTAAAGAAATTCTGGTCAATGACAAGAGGATACAAACGGTTTTCAGAAACGAGCATATCATCATTCCCGCTCAATTTCTGGTGCAGGGCGGTAATTCGGTCACGGTGTGCGGTTTCAGCGGCGACAAGGCGCTCAATCGCAGCGATGACTATCTTTATACCCTGTTTGTTCCTGACCATGCCCGCAGTGTCTTTCCCTGTTTTGACCAGCCCGATCTGAAGGCCCGCTTCTACCTCAATCTGACTGTCCCCGACGGCTGGGTGAGCATCAGCAACGACACCAAGAAACCGATACCCACCTATCTGTTCTCGTTCACGGCAGGAAAGTTCCAGAAGATGACGGCCACGCGTGACGGGCGCTGGCTCACGGCATTGTATCGCGAGACCGATGCTGCCAAGGTGGCACAATTGCCCATCGTGTTTGACCAGGTGGCCCTTTCCTTGCGGTGGATGGAAGAATACACAGGTGTTCCATACCCCTTTGAACACTATGGCTTTGTAGTCTTGCCAGGTTACCAGTTTGGCGGAATGGAGCATCCGGGTTGCATCCAGTTCAATGACAGGCGCATCTTTCTGGGCCCCGAGCCGACGCCCGACGAAGAGATGTCCCGCCTCAATCTCATCGCCCATGAGACGGCCCACATGTGGTTTGGCGACCTGGTGACCATGCGCTGGTTTGACGACGTGTGGACCAAGGAAGTGTTTGCCAACTTCATGGCCGACAAGATCTCTCGTGAGCAATTCCCCGATATCAACCATGACCTGGCCTTCATCAAGACCCATTATCCCCTGGCCCTCTCGACCGACCGCACCCAGGGGACCCACCCCATACAGCAGCCGTTGGACAACCTGAACAAGGCCGGCCTGCTCTATGGCAACATCATCTACCACAAGGCCCCCATTATGATGAATATGCTGGAAAAGGAAAAAGGCGCCGATGCACTGCGTGACGGGCTCCGAGCCTATCTGGAACGATATGCCTATGACAATGCCTCGTGGGATGACCTCGTTGAACAGTTGGACCGCTTTAACCCCGAGCACAGCGCGCGGTCCTTCAGCGACGTGTGGGTCAAGCAGAAGGGAATGCCAGTCATCAATTCGTATGTCCATATGCTCGACGCCGTTCGTGTGGTCCAGATAGACCCCTATGGCCGCAACTTGGTGTGGAAGCAGGGCTTTGATATCGGCTATGTGGATGAGAACGGCCAGTTTTGCCAGCATCCCATATATATGAATGACTACCACTATCTGCTCGACTTGCGTTATGGCAATGGCATGTTTGTCAACAGTAATGCCGAGGGCTATGGCCAGTTTATACTTTATCGTGAGGGTATCTTGAGGATGTCCGAAGCCTGGAAAACGATGGCCGACAATGATGAAACCCGCTATGCCGCCGTGCTCAACCTCTACGAGAACTTTCATCTGGGCAATATCACCGCTGGCGAACTGACAAAGGTGCTCATCACATTCCTCGAGCATGAGAAAAACGAACTGGTCGCCTCGACAACGTGCAGTTACATCGACAACGTGATGGCTTGCCTTGATCACAAGGCGCGTGACGCTGCCGAGCGCCAATTGCTTGACTTGTCACAGCGGCACGCGCTTCAGTCGGTGCGCCAGACGTTGTTGCGCCAACTATCGGTCAGTGCCGTGTCGCCGCAAGTCGTGAGCACGTTGTATGACATCTGGGAAAATCAGGGCGCCACATTCCTCAATAGCCGCGACTACATGCGCATGGCCTATCATCTCGCTGTCGTGCAGCCCGGCAGGTGGCAACAGATTATTGCCCGGCAGCGCGAGCGCCTCGACAACGCTGACCTGCAGCGTGAGTTTGACTATATCTCGCGTGCGTGCAACCCCGACACGCTGGTGCAGCAACAACTGTTCGGCGAATTGCTCCGTGCCGAGAACCGCCGTGTCGAGCCCTGGGCACGCGACATGCTGGCGTTGCTCAACGACCCGACGAGGGAACCGTCCAGTAACCGCTATATTGCCCCGGGCCTTGACGCACTGTGGGAAATCCAGCAAACGGGTGATATCTTTTTCCCCGGATACTGGCTATCTGCACTGTTGTCCGGTCACAAGAGTGATGAAGCAGCAGCGATAGTGCGGCAATGGATAGAAATCCATTCCGATCTCGAACCGGCCTTGATGAACAAACTCAAGGAAAATGCCTACTGGTTGCTGCGCTGATCCTGCTCGGTGACGACCGCTTCCCCTGCGGGCTTGCGGCGCTTGATTTTCCAGCCGATGGCGGCAACGGTAAGCGTTACCAGCGGGCTCAGGTAATTGAAGAAACAATAGGGCAGGTAGGTGAGGGTGGGGACACCCAGCACCGTGGCCTGTGTCATGCCGCAGGTGTTCCAGGGCACGAGCACCGAGGTGACTGTGGCGGCGTCCTCGGTGGTGCGGCTCAGCAGACGCGGCTCGTAACCCTCGTTGTCATACACGTCACGGAACATGTCGGCCGTCAACACGATACTGATGAACTGGTCGCCCGTGGTGAGGTTGAGCAGCAGGCCGGTACCCACGGTCGATGCCACCAGGCTCAAGCGTGAGCGCACCCACTTGATGATGACCCGCGTGATACTGCCTATCATGCCGCTGGCCACCATCGCCGCTCCGTAGCACATGGCGCAGATGATGAGCCAGATGGTGTTGAGCATGCCGGCCATGCCTCCTGTCGAGACCAGGTCGTTGAGGGCTTCATATCCAGTCTGCACCGCTGTGGCACCATAGTAGGTGATAGCCATTCCCTTGAAGATGGAGGCCGGAGTGCTCAGCGACGGGTCGGCGGCAATCTGGCACAGGACGTGAGGCTGCAACACGATGGCCGTGATGCCTGCCATGATCGACGACACGAACAGCACGACCAGCGAGGGTACCTTGCGGGCGATGAGAATGCCGGTCAATAGCGGCACGAGAAGCGTCCACAGCGAGATGTTGAATGTCGAGGCAAGCCCCGTGGTGTATTGCTCGACGTGGAGGGGGCCGTCATTGCCGTGGCCCAGGCCGGCTACCAGGAAGATGACCAGCGTGATGAGGATTGCCGGGGCTGTCGTTAATACCATGTAACGGATGTGCTCAAATATATCCACTCTCACTGCCGATGATGCCAGGATAGTCGTGTCGCTCAAGGGTGACATCTTGTCGCCAAAGTAGGCCCCCGAGATGATGGCGCCTGCCGTCCATGCCTGACTGACGCCCAGCGCCTGGCCGATGCCCAGCAGCGCTACACCGATGGTGGCGATTGTCGTCCACGAACTGCCCGACAGCAACGACACCAGCGCACAGATCACACAGGCACTCACCAGGAAAAACTGGGGCGACAGCACCTGCACGCCATAGTAGATGAGCGTGGGCACAACGCCGCTGATCATCCACGACCCTGAGAGCATGCCCACGGTCAACAGGATGAGCAAGGTCACCGACACATCGCCCAGCGTCTTGGTCATCTGCCGCTCAAAGGTCTTCCACGGTGTGTGGTAACGCGTCATCGAGATGAGCACACACACCGCCAGCGCGATGAGCAGGGAAATCTGGCTGCCGCCACTCAGGGAGTCGCTGCCAAACAGCGCTATGACGATTGCCAGCAGGCCGATGAGCACGACGACGGGTATCATCGATACCAGGGGATGAGGAGTTGATGTATTGTTGTGGTCTGTCATATCAGGTTGCACTACTATTTACTGTTTTGATAGCATGATGCGGTTTTTGCAATATAATGAGCCAAAATTAGAAAAATAATTCCATTTGGCATCATTTTTCTACTGTCATTTTGAAAAACACTACACTGGAGTTTGAATTTTAGCGCTTTAATGTCATGATAAGACTTGATTTTTCCATGGAAAAAATTTGGTATTTGAATGATTGTTGACTAATTTTGCACCATGTTTCTTCCTCCTGGGATGGACTGAGGACGAGAGAAGTGCAATGAATGAATTTTATAGACTATAGTGTTTTTATTAACTTATTAATTGTTTTAAAGTATTATTATGAAAAAATTTTACATGATTTTGGCAGCATTGGCTGCAATGACGTTTAGTGCACAGGCCCAGAGTGAGGCCTTTGGCGAGATCCAAGTGGGCGACTTTGACAATCCCACCGAGTTCTACAACACTTCTTACTTTGGCGTGGCTCCCACCAACTTCTACTTGGCCCACACTGGTGCCCAGTTGATCTACACCGCCACCGAACTGGCCGACCTCCAGGATAAGGACGAGGCCAAGGTCACGACCATCTCGTTCAAGTTCAACAACCAGGATGCGTTTGAGGTGATCACCCGTGACGTGAAACTGTATCTGGAAGAAACCGATGCCACCGAGTTTGCGGTGGTAGAGGGTGTGAAGCAGTTCTTCGACTTTGCCGACCCCGTGCTGGAGCAGGAAGTGACCTATGACATGGTTGAGTTCTTCGGCGAGGACCATGAGATCGTTTTTGACCTCACTACCCCCTTTGCCGTAGCACCGGGCAAGAGCCTGCTGGTGACCGTTGTGTTTGACGCCCAGGACGATGAGAACTGCACCTGGGGCACCGACTATGCTCCCTTCTACACCTCGGGTATCCGCAACCAGGGTATGGTATATACCGACAACTGGACCAGTTTCATTGAGTATGCTAAGGGCGAAGATTTCCCCGATGCTACCGCTATGCTGGGTTGTGGCACCAACGTTGAGTTGCCCGTGACCAAGATCAACTACATGTACAACGCCCCCTCGGCCGTTGATGAGTTGAGGGCTGCTACCGCTACCGATGACGCCTACTACAACCTGATGGGTCAGCGCTTTGACGGCAACAACCTGCCTGCTGGCATCTACATCCACAATGGCAAGAAGGTTATCGTGAAGTAATCAGCAAGAGCGATAGCGCTTATCATGAAATCGGCCGTGTGCGGCATAACCCCGTCGATGGGTATCATGTGGCACACGGCTATTTTTAGGATATTTTTTCATAACAACATTGCGGAAAAAATGATTCTATTCTATGAAAAATTCACTGTTATGTGACATGGGGATAAAATTTATTATTACTTTTGCAGTAATCTATTAAAAGCAATGATATAGCAGTTGGGCATAAAGAGTTTTTTAATGCTAATTACGCTAAGAAAACGTATTTCACGAGAATTATTTCAAACTAATTCGTGTGATTCGCATTATCCTCGCAGGGTTCGGGCCAACATCTATTTCATCGCCATATGAAATGTAAATATTAACTCGGTGTGTGCAAGTAAAGATTATCTGTATTGATATCAATAAGTGGGATATTCGGTTCTGATTGTTTTTTCTTTTCACCCATTGGCATGCTCTCAGGATTAGATGGATTGGTTAAAAAGAGTTTTAAAGTCCCCGAAGTTAAGGAATAGCCTGGGTATTATTATCACGGCCGCCATTTTGCTGGAACTCATCTCCATTTTCCAGTACCACTACACGCGCAACATGCTCGAGGACGAACTTGACAAGCGCGCCGAGAACGAGATGGTGATGAAAGCCATCCTCATCAAGGGTATGCTCAACACGTCCGAGCAGATGCTCAAAGGGCACCTGTGGAACGTGCGGGACCATCTGGACGATCCCGAGGCCGCCTATAGCACCTTGAAGCCCATCCTGGACATGCATCCCGACATATTGAGTTGCGGACTGGCCTTCAGGCCTGACTATTATCCGTCACAGGGACGCTTGTTTGAGCCATTCGCACAGATGGTTGACGGCCAGGTCAGGACCCAGCAATTGTCAGGTCCCGATCATGATTATACCACGATGGAATTCTACCAGGAGGCCAAGAACGATTCTTCGGGTCACTGGAGCGACCCCTATGTGGACTATGCTAGCGATGAGGGCCTGATTACCAGTTTCTCGATGCCAGTCACCGACATGAAGGGTGAGTTCGCCTGTGTGCTGGCGATGGACTTGTCGCTCAACTGGCTCAGCGACACGCTCAATGCCCGTCATGCCTATCCCTCATCGTTTGACCTGCTGCTCACCGAAGACGGTACCTTGATCTGCCGCCCCAATGACGCTCACCCCAATGGAGACGACACCGAGCAGGTGGTCCGCTTGATCAATGACAGCACAATCGAGTCACACGTGAGCCCCAACGGGCACATCCCCTATATCGACTTCACGTCCGAGAATCACCACGGCGACGGCCGCATCTATTTTCACAACATGAAGGGTGACCCCCACTGGCAGTTGGCGGTAGTGTGCTACGATAAGGAAGTGTATGGCAAGTTTGACCGCATGCAGACGGTGGTCTTGCTCTCGATGCTGGGAGCCTTGCTGCTGTTGATGTTCATCATTCTCAGGTTTGCCAACAATGCCCGAAAACTGCACGATGCTACCCTCTCGCAGGAGCGCATCAGCAGCGAGTTGCGCATTGCCAGTGGATTGCAGATGTCAATGTTGCCCGAAGGCGACACCGATGACCTCAAGCGTGACGACGTTGACATTCACGGCCTGCTGGATCCCGCTGTCGAGGTGGGCGGCGACCTGTACGATTTCCTGATTCGTGACGAGAAACTGTTCTTCTGCATCGGCGACGTCAGTGGCAAGGGTGTGCCCTCGGCACTGGTGATGGCAGTCGTGCATGCGCTGTTCTCGGCCTTGACATCGACCGAGAGCGATCCCGCCCGCATCATGCATTCGCTCAATAACGCCGCTTGCCGCAACAACGCCGCCAACATGTTCGTCACGTTCTTCATCGGCGTGCTGGACCTCCCGACGGGCCGCCTGCGCTACTGCAACGCTGGCCATGATGTCCCCGTGCTGATGAGAAAAGAGGTGAAGATGCTGCCTGTCGAGGCCAATGTCCCTATCGGTGTGATTAATGATTACAAGTACAGCGTCCAGGAGATAGTCCTCGATGATGACACATGCCTGTTCCTCTACACCGACGGCTTGACCGAGGCCATGGATGAGCAGCACCGCCAGTTCGGTATTGAACGGATGCTGGAGATACTCTCGCGCAACAGGCAGACTAACAATATTTCCCTGGAAGATTTGCTGCACGGCATGCGTCTCGAGGTCAATAAGTTTGTCGATGGGGCTGCCCAGAGTGACGACTTGACCATGATGGCATTGAGATATACGCCCAATCGTGATGAGAAACTGGCAGTAGAGTCCCTGTCGTTGAAAAATGACCTGAAACAGGTGCCCGAGTTGAACCGCTTTGTCGATGGCGTGATGGGCAAGTTGCCTGTGGACGCCCCGACCGCCTCTAAGGTCAAACTGGCCGTCGAGGAGGCTGTCGTCAATGCAATGAATTATGCCTATCCTGTGGGCATCACCGGCAATATTGCGGTGGAGGCCCATTACAATCAGGATGTGGTGAAATTTGTCATCATCGATTCGGGCAAGTCCTTTGACCCGACCAAGGCGGCCGCCGTCGATACCACACTATCGGCCGAGGATAGACCCATTGGCGGCCTTGGCATCTTCCTGGTGCGCGAGTTGATGGATTCCATCAACTATGAGCGTGTGGGAGGGAATAATATCTTGACACTTACAAAAAGAACCAAATAAATTAATAAGAAGACAATGAAAACTAAGATTGAAGAAATTGAAGGTAAAATCATCGCCACACTGGAGGGCGAGTTGGACACTGCTGCAGCCATCGAGGTAGAAAAGACGCTTCAACCCCTCTACAAGAGTGACGGTAGTGACATCATTATCGAGTGTGAGAAACTGGACTACATCGCATCGAGCGGATTGCGCATCCTGCTGGGCATCCTCAAGGGGGCCAAGGCCAGTGGCGGCAAGGTTACCCTGCGCAACGTCAATGACGACATCAAGAACGTGTTCCAGTTGACGGGTCTCATCAACCTATTCGAGTTTGAGTAAACGATAATCCGCTATACTTCTCAAAATGAGGTGTTTACAGACAATCGCTCTGTCCTTGCTGATAGGGCTGTCGGTGGCCGCTCAGCCTGCTGGCGACACGGTACCGCCTCCCGCCAACAACCTGTCGATTGACTTGCAGTTCATGGGACGTGGCGAGTCGCGGTATGGTGGCATGCCTGCCGAGGCCAGCAGCGATGCGGAGGAAGAAATAACCGAGGTCGGTAAGTCCAATTTCCTGCTGAGTCGCACCCGCCTGGCCATTAACTTCAAGCGTGATTGGCTCGAAGCCCGTGTCACTCCCCAGCACTCTGGCGTGTGGGGACAAGAGGGCAAGGGCAGTTTCAACCTGTATGAGTCCTGGGTGAAATTGGCGGCCCGCAACGGCCTGTTTGCCCAGGTGGGTAGGGTAGCGCTCAACTATGATGACGAACGCATCATCGGATCGGATAACTGGGCTATGGCCTCGTTGTCCCATGATGTGATTAGGACCGGATATGAAGGTCATGGCCACAAGGTCCATGCCATCCTTGCCTACAATCAGAATGCAGCGGTGATGACTGCTGCCTTTTCCCAGTACACTAACGGTTCCCAGCCCTACAAGACGATGCACACCCTGTGGTACCACTATGATTTCCCCAAGTTGCCATTGGGTGCCTCGGCACTGTTCATGAACATCGGCATGCAAGCCGACCCCGACGTCGGCACCGGCACCCTGTTCCAGCAGTTGGCGGGTGCCTATGTCAAGTTCACCCCCAAGCGCTGGTTGGCCGAGGTCTCTTATTACCACCAGTTTGGCCATAACGAGTACAATATCAAGATCGATGCGTGGATGGTCAGTACCAAGGTCTCATTCCGTCCTGCCAACTATGGCATTACGGTCGGTTATGATCACTTGAGTGGTGATAAGAACTTTGCAGTCCCGCCTAAGGGCGGTTTAGGCTACATGCGCCATGAGGTCATCAGGGGCTTCAGCACGGTCTATGGTGCGCACCACAAGTTCTATGGGGCTATGGATTTCTTCTATGTGAGCACCTATATGGGCGGTTTCACCCCTGGTCTGCAGAACAACTACATTGACTTGAGTTACAGTCCCCTCAAGGGGCTTGACCTCAGCGCCAGTTGCCATTACCTGGCTACTGCCACCAAACTGGAAGATTTGGACCGCACCCTGGGCTATGAGTTTGAGTTGCAGGGTTCCTATGCTATCTCGAGAGACGTAAAGGTTTCGCTTGGCGCCTCCTTGATGAAAGGTTCCAACACAATGGAGCAACTCAAGCGCTCATCCAACAATAACTCCCTGCGGTGGGGTTGGGTATCCCTGCTCGTCAATCCCAGGATTCTCTCAATTAAATGGTAATAACAACATAACAAGTATATATCAAATAAAATGAAGACATCAGCACCATTATCCAAATCCCAATATGGCATCTATGTCGAGTGCATGAGCCATCAAGGCGAAGCCTTTTATAACCTTCCCTACATCTATGAACTCGATATGTCACTTGATGCCGACAGGCTGGTCAAGGCAGTGGAGACGGCATTCAGGGCACATCCATCGCTTTTTATCCGCATGGGGATTACCGACGACGGCGAGCCCGTGCAGACGCTCGACATCGACAGCGAACAATTCTCGCTCGAGGTCGAGGACATCCAGGACATCGAGCAGGAAAAGTCCCGGCTGGTCAGGCCCTTTGACCTGAATGGCGGGCGCTTGTTCCATGTCAATATCCTGCGCGGGGGTAATCATTATTACCTTTTCCTGGATTATCACCACATCATTGTGGACGGCACCTCGATGCAGGTCATGTTGCGTGACATTGACAAGGCCTATCAGGGACTTCCCATCGACCCCGAGGAAATGACCCTCTTGCAGGCCGCCCAGGACGAGGCCACTCTGGCCGATTCGCCCGCCTATGAGGAGGCCAAGCGATGGTATGCCGCCAACTTTGATTGCAGTGACACGTTCACGCAATTCATGCCCGACCTCGAAGAACCCGAACACCGCGAGGACAGCATTGTCCGCATTCTCTCGATCGGGATGCCCCAGGTCGATCAGTTCTGCAAGGATAATGGCGTTTTCAAGAGCAATCTGTTCACCAGTGCTTTTGCTTTCTTGCTCGCAAAATTCAATAATGAGCACGAAGCGCTTTTCAACACCGTTTACCACGGTCGCACCGACAAGCGCCTGGCCCACGCCACAGGCATGTTTGTGCAGACGTTCCCGGTCTATGCCAAGTTTGATGACAAGACGACCGTCCTCGACTTCCTCAAGGGAGGTCAGGACCAGATGAGCGGATGCCGCGACCACAGCATCTATTCCTACAGCGATGTGGTCACCGACCTCAACTTGCAGAGCAATGCAATGTTTGCATGGCACGGTCAGTTGTTTGACAACGAGACCATGGGCGGCAAGCCCATGAGGACCATCCGCATCGGCAACAGCACGCTGGACGCTTCTTTCTATCTCAAGGTCTTCATCCAGGGCGGACAGTTCCATGCCAAGGCCGAGTACAATGCCAACGAGTACTCCCGTGAGATCATCAGCCAGGTGCTGGAGAGTTACGAGGCCGTGCTTCAGGGCATGCTCTCATGCCAGCAGTTGTGTGACATCGCTCTGGCCACCGACAGCCAGATAGCCGCGCTCGATGCGTTCAACTGCAATGACGTCGATTATGATGCCAGCCAGACCATCGTTTCGCTTTTCAACAGTCAGGTCCTGTCCACGCCGGACAATGTGGCGGTAGTCTATAAGGACAAGCGGTACACCTATGCTCAGGTGGCCGAAATCAGTGACCGCATCGCGGCCCGCATTGCTGATATGGGGCTTGGCACCGAGGATGTCGTGTCGGTGTTGATTCCCCGCAGCGAGTGGATGGCCATCGCGTCGCTGGGTGTGCTCAAGGCCGGTTGCGCCTATCAGCCCCTTGATCCCAGTTATCCCAAGGAGCGCCTTAACTTCATGATGCAGGATGCCAGTGCCAAACTCCTGATTGCCGACGAGGAGTTGCGTACCATCGTCGATGAGTACCAGGGTGAGGTGCTGCTGACCAGCGAAATAGCCAACTTGCCTGCCAAGCCGGCGCCTGAAGTCGAGATCAAGCCCGACCAACTCTTTATCATGCTCTACACCTCGGGCTCGACAGGCATCCCCAAGGGCTGCCAGTTGACACACGGCAACCTGGTGGCCTTCTGCCACTGGTACCAGCGTTACTACAGCCTCCAGGCCGAGCACAATGTGGCTGCCTATGCCAGTTACGGCTTTGACGCGTGCATGATGGACATGTATCCTGCACTGACGTGCGGAGCATCGGTCTATATCATCCCCGAGGAATTGCGTCTGGACTTGATCGCCCTCAACGATTACTTCGAGCAAAACCACGTCACCCACTCGTTCATGACCACTCAGGTGGGCTACCAGTTTGCTACCAGCATCGAGAACCACTCGCTGCTGCACCTCTCCACTGGCGGTGAGAAACTGGCATCGCTCACGCCCCCTCAGGGTCTGAAGTTCTATAACGTCTATGGTCCAACCGAGTGCACCATCTTCACAACGACCTATCTTGTGGACAAGAAGATGAAGGAGATTCCCATCGGCAAGCCATTGGATAACATGCGGCTATACATCGTTGATGGCCAGTGTCACCGATTGCCTGTCGGCGCTGCCGGCGAGTTGTGGGTATCTGGACCGCAAGTGAGCCGCGGCTATCTCAACCGCCCCGAGAAGACCGCCGAGGTCTATATCTCCAACCCGTTTGCCACCGAGGAGAAATATTCACGCATCTATCGCACGGGAGACATCGTGCGTTACCTGCCCTCGGGCGACATCCAGTTTGTGGGACGTCGTGACGGTCAGGTGAAGATACGCGGTTTCCGCATCGAGTTGAAGGAGGTCGAGAGCATCATCCGTGAGTTCCCCGGCATCAAGGATGCCACGGTGCAGGCCTTTGACGAGGAGGGTGGCGGCAAGTTCATCGCTGCCTATGTCGTGAGCGACAGCCAAGTGGACATTGAGGCTCTGAATAACTTCATCATGGAAGAGAAGCCGCCCTATATGGTGCCTGCCGTGACCATGCAGATCGATGCGATTCCCTTGAACCAGAACCAGAAGGTGAACAAGCGTGCGCTGCCCAAGCCCGAGAAGAAAGCGGCGTCTGTCGAGGAGACCAATGTTCCCATGAATGTTCTCGAGCAGCAATTACATGACATTGTCGCCGAGATTGTCAACACGACCGACTTTGGCGTGACCACAGTGCTGGGCTATGCCGGATTGACATCCATCTCGGCCATCAAACTTGCGGTGCAGATCAATAAACGCTACGGCGTGACGCTCGATTCCAGGTCATTGGTCAAGACGGGCACCGTTCAATCAATTGAGAATGAAATCCTCAATCACTTGCTGGCTGGTGAGGCAACCGCTATCACCGCTGCTGCCGACAAGCCTGCCGAGACCCGTTCGAGCGTACCCCTGTCCTATGCCCAGACGGGTGTTTACTTCGATTGCCTGAAGAATCCCGCCTCAACAATCTATAATATCCCTTACCTGCTGACCTATCCTGCCGGGACCGACGCGTCGCGGCTTGCCGATGCCGTCAAGCGGGTCATCGAGGCCCATCCCGAGTTGGGTGTTCATTTTGTGACCGAGGGCGACAGCATCATGCAGACACTTGAAGACAACGTTCCTGTCCAGGTGAATGTCATCGAGATGACCGACCAGGAACTGGCGTCTTACAAGAATGAATTTGTCAGGCCCTTTAACCTGCAGAAGGCGCCCCTCTATCGTGCCGAGGTAGTCAAGACCGATGGCGGTATCCACCTCTTGCTCGACGTTCACCACCTCGTGTTTGACGGCGGCTCGGCCGACTTGCTCATCCGCCAGATCAATGCCGCTCTTGAGGGCCATGAGATCGAGCCGGAGAGTTATACTTATATGGACTTTGTGTCCGACCAGCAACAGGCCGAGGAAACCGATGTGTTCAAGGCTTCACAGCAGTTCTTTGCCGAGAAATTGCAGACCTGTGAGGGCGCCAGCGAGATTCCCGCCGACCTTCCCAAGAGCGGAGAGCAGGGCTACATCGGCGAGGCCGTCTGTCCTGCCGACCTTGAGAAGGCAGCCGCCTTCTGCCGCCAGCAGGAAATCACTCCCGCCCACCTCTTCCTTGCCGCTACCTCCTATGTCGTGTCACGTTACACCAACAACCGTGACGTCTATCTGTGCACCGTGAGCAGCGGTCGCAGCAACCTCAAGATTGCCGACACGGTGGGCATGTTTGTCAACACGCTGGCTCTGGGCATGAGTATCGACGACGTGACTGTGGCCCAATTCCTCAAGGGCGCCAGCGACACGTTTGACCAGACACTCAGGCATGAGGATTACCCGTTTGCCCGCATCGCCACCGATTATGGTTTCCGTCCCGCGATAGCCTATGCCTATCAAGTGGGCGTCCTCTCGCAATATACCGTCAACGGGCAGCCTGTCGGCCAGGAACTGCTCGAACTCAACGTTCCCAAGTTCAAGATCAACATCAAGATTGAGTCCCGCGGCGTCGTTGTCCAGTATGATGACTCGATCTACAGCGAACGGGTGGGACGCGGAATTGCCGAGAGCATTGTCACCGTTGCCGCTAGAATGATGGAGAATCCCGATGGCAAGTTGCGCCAACTCTCCATCGTGAGTGACAGTCAGGAGGAGGAATTGAGCCACCTGAGGCAGACCGCCACGGGCGATGCTCCCTTCTCGCTGTTCCATGAGTGCATCGGGCACTTTGCACAGAGCCAGCCTGATCACGACGCGCTGGTGGCCATCGATGGCAAGTTCTCCTACAAGCAGATGGATGAAGTGACCAGCAGAATCGCTGCCGCCCTGCGCAAGCGTGGCGTTCATGAGCGTGACCGCGTGGCCCTGCTGCTTCCCCGCACGAGCCGCCTGATTCTCGCCTTGTTCGGCGTGCTCAAGTCAGGCGCTGCCTACATCCCCTGTGACCCCGAGTATCCCGCCGACCGCGTGAAACTCATCCTGGAGGACAGTGAGGCGCGTTACATCATCACCACTGCCGACCGCATGGACACCGTTCCGGCCGACAAGGCCATTGACGTCGAGGACCTCATCAACGATGACAATGACGGCGCCATTGTGACCGATATCACTCCCGACGACCTGGCCTACCTGATCTACACCAGCGGCTCTACAGGCCGTCCCAAGGGCGTGATGCTCCACCATCGCGGCATCTGCAACTACTTGTATGGCCATCCGGCCAACGTGTTTGCCAACGGCGTGTACACCGATGCCAAGCGCATCTTGAGCGTGACGACCATCTCGTTTGACGCCGCATTGCAGGACATCGGCACAGCATACTTCAACGGCAAGACGCTGATTGTCGCTACCGAGGAACAGGCCAACAACCCGCTTGACCTGGCCCGTCTCATCAATGAGGAGCACATCAACATGGTGTCGGGTACTCCCTCGCGCTGGATGACCTGGCTGACGAGCGAGGACTTCTGTGACGCGATCAGCCGCATCAATATCGTGCGTGCCGGTGGTGAAAAGTTCTCCGACCAGTTGCTGGATCAATTGCGCCGGGTGACCAAGGCCAGGATATTCAACTGCTATGGTCCCACCGAGATCACTGTGGCCTCCAATAACAAGGAATTGACCCATGCCGACATGGTGACCGTGGGTAAGCCTCAATTGAACGTCATCGAGTATATCGTTGACCAGGATGGCAACGAGTTGCCCGTGGGTGTCGTTGGTGAACTCTACATCGGCGGACGCGGTGTGGCACATGGCTATAACAACCTCGAGCAGATGACGCGTGAGCGCTTTGTGGACTATCACGGCACGCGCATCTACAAGTCGGGTGATTATGCCAAGTGGCTTCCCGATGGCGATGTGGTGATCCTGGGACGAACCGACCACCAGATCAAATTGCGCGGCCTGCGCATCGAGTTGGGCGAGATCGAGAACGTGATGCTCAAGGTCGAAGGCCTCAAGAAGGTGGTTATCCTCATCCGCAAGATCAATGACAAGGAGCACCTGTGTGCCTATTACACTGCCGATCGCGAGATTAAGCCCGAGGACCTCAAGGCCGAGATTTCCAAGAGCCTGACCCAGTATATGGTTCCCACGGCCTATCTGCAACTCAAGGAGATGCCCATGACGCCTAACGGCAAGACCGACGTCAAGGCGCTGCCCGAGCCCGAATTGGCCATCAGTTCGGCATATGTCGAGCCGGCCAACGATACGGAGCGGACCTTCTGCGGCATCTTTGCCGATATTCTCCAGATGGACAAGGTGGGTGCTACCGACAACTTCTTTGAGTTGGGTGGCACGTCACTGGTGGTGACCCGTGTCATCATCGAGGCCGACAAGGCTGGCCTGCATGTCGCCTATGGTGACGTGTTTGCCAACCCGACTCCCCGCAAACTGGCTGCCCTCATCACTGGCGACAGCGGCGCTGATGGCCAGGATGAGGTGACGGGATTTGACTATTCGTCCATCGATAACCTCCTGCATAATAACACGCTCGACAGTTTCCGCAATGGTGAGCGTCAGCAACTGGGCGATGTGCTGCTCACGGGAGCAACCGGCTATCTGGGCATTCACATCCTGCGTGAATTGATAGATTCCAATGCAGGCAAGATTTATTGTCTCGTGAGGGGCAAGAGCCTTGAGGCGGCCGAGAGTCGCCTGCGCACCCTGCTGTTCTACTACTTCTCCGATTCCTTCAAGAATCTGTTTGGCACCCGCCTGCACATCGTTCTGGGTGACGTGACCAGCGATTTCGGCAAGGATATCAAGGTGGATACCATCTTCAACTGCGCTGCCATCGTGAAGCACTTCAGCGAGGGCACCGAGATTGAGGATGTGAACATCGGCGGCGCTCAGCGCTGTGTTGACTACTGCCTCAAGACCGGAGCGGCTCTTGTCCATGTCTCCACTGCCAGCACGCGCGGCTTGTGGACCGGTGAACCCCGCAACGACATCTTCACCGAGCAACGCCTGTACATGGGCCAGTACTTGGGTAACAAGTATATCTACTCCAAGTTCATGGCCGAGCGCATTATCCTCGATACGGTTGCCCGCAAGGGACTGAGAGCCAAGATTATGCGCGTGGGTAACCTGGCAGCCCGCTCGACCGACGGTGAGTTCCAGGCCAATTTTGCCACCAACTCCTTCATGGGCCGCATCAAGGTCTATAACATGCTGGGCTGCTGTCCCTATAGCATGCGCAACAAGAAAGTCGAGTTCTCGCCCATCAACGAGGTGGCTCACGCCATCGTGCTGCTCAGCACCACTCCGGTGGCATGCACCGTCTTCCACCCCTACAATATCCATGGCCAGTTCCTGGGTGATGTCCTCACCGGCCTCGATACCGTCGGCGATGGCATCCGCTTCGTCGAGCAGGAAGAGTTTGCAGGTGTGATGGAAGAGGCCAAGTCCGATCCCGTAAAGGCCAAGCAGATGGCATCATTGCTGGCCTATCAGGACATGGCCCATGGTCAAAAGACGACCGATGTCACCCGTGACAACGACTACACGACCCAGGTGCTCTATCGCCTTGGCTTTGCTTGGTCACCCACATCGTGGGACTATGTGGAGCGCATGCTGACGGCCATCGGCGGTTTTGGATTCTTTGATTAATACGAGACATGATGCAGGCAAACGAAGACATTAATGCGCAATTCTATAGGTACCTGTGGGCCTATATCCTGGTGGCACTGTCAGGGTGCCTGGGTAATGTCGTTGACGGCATTATCGTCGGTAACCTGATCAGCGAGGATGGTGTGAGCGCCATCAACCTGTCCAAACCCATCAACCAGTTCATATTCACCCTGCACCTGCTCATCAATGCGGGTGCGGGAATGCTGGTTGGCTACTCCTTGGGCAAGAACAGGGTGGATGATGCCCGCCGTTTCTTCACCCGCGCCTTGACCTTGAGCATGAGTCTGGGACTCATACTGGCACTGTTTGGTGGCTTGCTGTTCCCCAGTGCGACCGCGCGTCTGTTGTGCAGCAACCAGGAGATTCTGCCTCTTGCCAGGGATTACATGCAGGTTTTGCTGATAGGCAATCCTGCGTTTATCCTGATGTGGGGCCTATCAACGATGGTCGGTGTGGATGGTAGTCCGCGGCTTGTTTCGGATGCTGTGATTATTGACAATGTGGTAAATCTTTGCCTCGACATTGTGTTTATCAAGTGGTTCGGATGGGGCATCACGGGCTCGTCGGTCGCAACGGTGGTCGGCCACCTGGTGGGCATAGCCATCCTGTTGAGCCATTGGCGCAACCCCGAGTCCCGCCGATTGACGCTGGACTTCTCCTCCACAGGCCTTCTCGCCTCGTGGAAGCGCATTGTTTCACAAGGCGCCCCGCTAGCCATCGCATCCATCTGCCTGACGTTGCTGCTCTTCTCGGCCAACAGTATTGTGCTCTCGACCTTGGGCCGTGTTGGCATCTTCGCGTTTGCCGTGTGCATGAACCTGTTGCAGATCTACAACTTGTTTGTCTCGGGCACATGTCAGACCTTGCAGTCCCTGGGAGCCATCCAGGTGGGTAAAGGCGATGCCGAGGGCTTGCGCACGGTTTTGCGCAAGGCCTTCCGCTTCATCACGGTAGCGATGGCAGTGACCTGTCTGTTTGTCTGGATTGAACCGCAGTTGATAGTGAAACTCTTCGGCGCCGATGAGCCGGGTATGCTGGCCGAGGGGTCACATGCCTTGAGGGTGTTTGCCTTAAGTTTCATCCCGTTCTGCTACATCTATGTGATGATGATTGTCTATAAATTGTATTCACATCACCACATGGCGCTATTCATCTCGTTCATCCTGTCATTGACGGTGATTCCGGTCTTGTGGATCATCTCCCGCAAGGCACCCGGACTGTTGTGGTATAGTTACATTATCGCTTATCTCATCGAGGCTGCGGCCATCCTGTTGCTGCACCGCTTGACCAAGGTCAAGTTCCAACTCAAGCAACCGTGATCTATATCGACGACAATATCAATGCTCTCGACATGACGGCGGCTCAGGCCGCCGTCAGCCTTGAGCGGTGGCAGTATGCCATGCGGTATCGGCAGCAGCGGGACCGCCGCTTGAGCCTGTCGGCATTCATGTTGCTGCAGCGGGCATTGCGGCTGGAGTATGGCATCCACGAGGTCCCTCTATTCGTCTATGGGCCTCATGGCAAGCCCTCGTTAATGGGCTGTGACGCAATTCACTTCAACCTGAGCCATTGTCGTGATGCTGCCGCCTGTGCGGTCGCATCATGCCCGGTGGGCATCGATGTGGAGTGCATCGACCGCTATGACCCCGAGTTGCTGCCTCATGTAATGAACGAGGATGAGCAGCAACTCATCCTCAATTCTCCTTATCCCGATGTGGCCTTTGTGCGCCTGTGGACCATGAAGGAAAGCCTTCTCAAGTGCACAGGGCAGGGCATATCCGATGATATCAAGTCCATTCTGGCGACTGCGGCTGGATACCGGTTCCGGACGACGGTTTACCCGACATTTGTCTGCACCGTTTGCACGCCCAGGGAGTAACCGCCTTCATTCGCCATTTATTTCATTTCATTGACGGCCTTCTCTAATTGATGCATCGCCTGGACGATGACGCTGCGGGGACTGCCCATGTTGAATCGCATGTGGCAGCGGCCTGCCTCGCCAAACATCGACCCCTCGTTCATGGCCAGTCCTGCCTTGTCGCGGAACAGGCTGACGACCTCGTCATGACTGATGCCCAGTCCCGTGCAGTCGAGCCACACCAGGAAGCCTGCCTGAGGCTTGACGGCAACGATGCCGGGAATGTGCTCACGGCAATATTGCTCCACATAGTCCACGTTGCCTTCAATATAGTGCAGGCACTCCTCGAGCCATTGCGCGCCGTTGCGGTAGGCGGCTTCGGTGGCGATGATGGAAACCAGATTGGCATTGCACAATTCATTGATTTCGATCCACTTGAAGAAAGGCTCCCTTAACTCGGGATTCATGACCACACACCACGAACTCTTGAGACCCGCGATGTTGAAGGTCTTGCTGGGAGCGCCACAAGTCACCGTCACGGCTGCGGCATCCTCGCTGACGGTGGCCATCGGGGTGTGCTTGTGGCCATAGAGCATCAAGTCACCGAAGATCTCGTCCGAGAACACGATCACGCCATGCTTGCGGGCCATGCGGGCCACCTCGCGCAGCACCTCGGGTTCCCATGCGATGCCTGCGGGGTTGTGAGGGTTGCACACGACCATCATGCGCGGCTTTTCCTCCTGCATGATGCGCTCCAGCCCTTCCAGATCCATGCGGTAGAGGTTGTCCTCGCCGGGAAGGAGGGCATTGTTGATGGTGATGCGGCCATTGCCGTCAATCACGTCCTTGAACGGGTAATAGACGGGTTGCTGGATGACGATTTTGTCGCCAGGCTTGGTGAAGAAGTTCACGGCCAGGCCAAATCCTGTCACAATGCCGGCCACAAAGGTCACCTCCTCACGGGTGAACTCAAACCCGTTGCGCTCGCGTTGCCAGTCGATGATGGACTGCCAGTAACCGTCATACAGGCAGGTGTAGCCATACACGGGATGGTCGGCCAGACGGTGCACAAGTGCCTGGGTGATCTCGGGGCACACGGCAAAGTCCATATCGGCGATCCACAGCGGTAGCAGGTCGTCGCGTCCGTAATCTTGCTTGAGAATCTCGATTTTCTTGCATTGCGTGCCATGACGGTCAATGCATTTGTCAAAGTCATATTTTGCCATTGTCAGTAGAAGACTTAAGGTTGATAAATGCTCATTAATCTTGATAGTGGCAAAATTAGTATATTTTTGTGAAATGCAAGATAATGTCAATGGAATTTTTCTTTTTCACTTTAGCGGTCTGCCATGACACCTCACCCAATGTCGCCAAGATACTACGTTTTTAACAAGCCACGTTTGCGAGTTTGACTGGAAACACCTACCTTTGCAAAATAACTAAAAACTGTAGCAATGAGCAACAAAATCCATTTCATGAAAATGCACGGGGTAGGGAACGACTACATCTTTGTCGATACCACACTTTACCCTATCGATGACCCGCAAGCCACCTCTGTAGCATGGAGCCGTTACCACTTTGGCATCGGCAGTGACGGTCTGGTGTTGATAGGCCGCTCTCCAGTCCCCGAGGCCGATTTCACGATGCGCATCTTCAATGCCGACGGTTCCGAGGGCCTGATGTGCGGTAATGCCAGCCGCTGTATTGGCAAGTATGTGTACGAGAAAGGGCTGACAAGCAAGACCCGTGTGAGGTTGTTGACGGCTTCAGGCATCAAGATTCTCGATATTCATGTGGGGGCCGACGGACTTGTCGAGGCTGTGACCGTCGACATGCTGGCTCCTGTCCTGGAGGATGCCGGCCTCTTTATCAATTCGGGTCGTGAACAGTTGCCCGACGGCGTTTTTGTCTCGATGGGCAATCCCCATTATGTCATCTTTGTTGACGACATTGATGCCGTCGATGTCGCCACCCAGGGTGCTGTGCTGGAAAACAGTCCCTGCTTCCCGCAGCGATGCAACATCGAGTTTGCGCAAATGAGGGCCGACGGCATCCGCATGCGCGTGTGGGAACGTGGCAGTGGCATCACGATGGCCTGTGGCACCGGTGCATGCGCTACTGCTGTCGCCGCAGCGTTGTCTGGCCGTTGCCAGCGTCAATGCCGCGTCATCATGGATGGAGGGGAACTCGACATCAACTGGAGTGAAAAAGACGGCCACGTCTATCTCACGGGGCCTGCGGTGATGGTCTATGAGGGGGATATCGAGTGCTGATTCAACTATCTGGTGAAGGATAACAGTTGATTCAGGTGAACTTGCGATTTTGCCGACGGCGAATTGCTGGTTTACGGTAGAAAAAGTGTACCTTTGTACCTGCATAATGATTAAACATGGATTTCTCATAGGGGCTCCCACCAGTGGCTCGGGCAAGACGACAATTGCCCGGGGACTGATGGCTCTGTTTACCCTCAAGGGCTATCGGGTGCAGCCCTTCAAGTGTGGCCCCGATTATATCGACACTAAGTTTCATGCCGCGGTGTGCGGCCGTCCCAGCATCAACCTGGATACTTTCATGGCCAGTGATGACCATGTGCGGGAACTGTATGACAGTTATGGCAAGGATGCCGACGTGTGTGTGGTCGAGGGGATGATGGGCCTGTTCGACGGCTATGACCGTGACAAGGGCTCGTCGGCCGAGGTCGCCCGCGTGCTTGATGTGCCTGTCGTGCTGGTCGTGGATGCCAAGTCGGCAGCCTACTCGATGGCTCCACTCATCCAGGGCTTTCTCAATTTTCGTCATGATGTGCGCGTCAGCGGCGTGATTTTTAACCGTGTGGGCTCTTCGCGCCATTTTGCCATGTTGGAGCAGGTGTGCGAAGACTTGGGCGTGGAGTGTTACGGTTACCTGCCCAAGAATGCCTCTCTGGAACAAGGCTCACGCTACTTGGGACTCGACTTCAGCGAGAAGGCCGAGAGTGGATTGTTGGTTCAACTTCTTGAAAATAATGTGAAATGGCAACGACTGTTAGCACTCTGATAGCCCGCAACAACGAGTCGTTCTCCTTTATCTACCAGGAGAATATCGACCGCATGGGGGGCGATGTCTCGTTTTTTGACCCTGAGACCGATGTGCCTTGCCTAGACAATGTCGCGTTGCTCTACCTCCCAGGCGGCTATCCCGAGAAGCATCTCGACGCCCTGGTGAAGGCCGAGGCCACAAGGCGTGCCATCAAGGAGTATGCCGACCGTGGTGGGCATGTCATTGCCGAGTGTGGTGGCATGATGTACCTGTGTGAAAAGATTGTCACCGACGAGGGCGAATTTCCCATGTGTGGCGTCTTGCCTTATACCATCACGGCCCGCAAGGCCGACCGCAAACTCTCGCTGGGCTATCGCCGCTTCATGCTTGACGGCAAGGAGTACCGTGGCCATGAGTTCCACTACACGCAATTTTTGGGCGAAGTGCCGCCATCGGTAACTCAAGTGTATAACGCCAAGGGCGATCCGGTCCCCACACCAGTTATCCGCTACAAGAATGTGCTGGCCAGTTACACGCACCTTTATCAGATATCAGATAACAGATAAGGGATAAGAGATTGTTTTAGGCGATAGCAACCATACATAAAACTTAAAACTCAATGAACCAGATATATACCAAGACCGGCGACGAGGGAACGACCAGCCTGCGTGAGGGCATGAGAGTGTCCAAAGACGACCCGCGCATCGAGGCAAATGGTCAGATCGACCAGTTGAATGCCCTCTTGGGTGTCGTGCGGTCGATGCTGGACGATGAAGAGTCCAAACAACTGATTCACGCCGTGCAGCGTGAACTGATGACCATCATGAGCCATATCGCTACTCCTGATGGACACGATAACCCCCGCAAACTCCATTGTGTCGAGATTACGGCTCAATTGGAGCAAGCCATCGATGCCGTTAACTTCCAGGGGGGATTTGTTATCCCGGGAGGTGGCTCGTCGTTGGCCGCATTCATCCACCTGGCGCGCACCCAGGCTCGCACTGTTGAGCGTCGCCTGTGGTCGCTCCACCGTGAGCACCCACTGGATGCCCCGATCATGGTGATGATGAATCGCCTGTCCGATTATCTGTTTGTTTTAGCCAACGAGAAAGAATGACCCACATGAAGCGTTTGCATCCCATCATGTTTGCTGGTACGGGCAGTGACGTCGGCAAGAGTGTCGTCGCAGCGGCCTTTTGCCGCATTTTCAAGCAGGACGGCTACAGTCCCGCGCCCTTCAAGGCCCAGAACATGGCCCTGAACTCCTATGCCACGCCCGAGGGGCTGGAAATCGGCCGCGCCCAAGCGGTCCAGGCCGAGGCCGCCGGCATTCCCTGCCACACCGACATGAACCCGCTGCTATTGAAGCCTCAGAGTGACCACACGTCGCAGGTGATCCTGCACGGCAAGCCCATCGGCAACAAGAATGCCTATGATTACTGGCGCCGTGGCACATCCGACATTGATTATCGCCGTGAGGTGTGCGATGCCTTCGACCGCTTGGCAAGTCGTTTCAGCCCCATCGTGATGGAAGGGGCCGGCAGCATCTCCGAGATCAACCTGCGTGACACCGATCTGGTGAATCTGCCCATGGCCCGTCATGCCAGGGCCGACGTCGTTCTCGTGGGCGACATCGACCGTGGCGGCGTGTTTGCCTCGGTCTATGGCAGCATTGCCCTCCAGACACCCGAGGATAGGCAGTTGATCAAGGGCATCATCATCAACAAGTTTCGCGGTGACATGCGCTTGTTTGACGAGGGACGCAGAATGCTTGAGGACATCTGTGGCGTTCCGGTGCTGGGCGTTATCCCTTATTTCAAGGACATCCACATCGAGGAAGAGGACAGTGTGGCTCTTGCTCACAAGTCGATGCAGGCCCAGCGCGGCAAGGTTAATGTGGCCGTCGTGATGCTGAGGCATCTGTCCAACTATACCGACTTTGACGCCTTGGAGCGAGACCCGCGGGTGCACCTGTTCTATACCAATAACACCGAGGACATCAAGCAGGCCGACATCATCATCTTGCCAGGTACCAAATCCACCTTGCACGACCTGTATGAGTTGCGACGCAACGGTTGTGCCCAGGCCATCGCGCGTGCTCGTCGCGAGGGGGCCACGGTGTTGGGCATCTGCGGTGGTTACCAGATGATGGGCATGGAGGTGCTAGACCCAGATCATGTGGAGGGCGACATTGAGCGCTTGCCGGGACTGGGACTGTTGCCCACGTCAACAACGATGAACGGCGACAAGCAGACGCGCCAGGTTGCCTGCCAGTTTGGCCAGGGCTACGAGATTCATCAGGGAGAAACCCATCCCGTGGGAGATGCCCGTCCATCCCCGCTGCTGCACCTTGACGATGGTCGTGAGGATGGCTATATTGTTGACAATAAGTGCATGGGGACCTATGTCCACGGCATCTTGGACAACGCGCCGTTTGTCAATTTCCTGCTGGAACCCTATAAGGAAAAGATTGCCCAGGGTGATGCGCCATTTGATTACGCTGCCTTCAAGGAAGAACAATACGACAAGTTGGCGGCCCATGTGCGCCGGCATGTTGATATGGAACAAATCTACAAAATTCTCACCGACCATGATTGAAGGACACGGCGATGACCTGTATCGCTATGACAATATCAAGATGAACTTCAGTTCCAACATCTATGCTGGGACCGATTTGAGTGAACTGGAAACTTTCCTGTCCAGTCGGTTGGACACGATACGATCCTATCCTGAACCCTCGGCGGCCACGCTGGAGCGGATGATTGCCGCCGATTGTGGCATCAGCCCGGACGAGGTGCTGGTGACTAGCGGCGCTGTCGATGCCATCTACCTCATAGCCCAGGCCTGGCGTGACGCGGGCACTTGCCACGTGATCCAGCCCACGTTCAGGGAGTATGAGGATGCCTGCCGCGTGTTCGGCTATCAGGAGCAAGAGGATGGCGCCCTGTGCTGGTTGTGTAACCCTAATAACCCCACCGGTTCGGTCTTGCCTGCCAGTGAGGTCATGGCTCTTGCCGAGCGACATCGCTTGCTCGTCGTGGACCAGTCCTATGAAGACTACACGATGTCGCCGCTGTTGGCTCCTGCCCAGGCCGTGAAATGCGATAATGTCATCCTGCTGCACTCGATGACCAAGCGCTATGCCGTGCCGGGGTTGCGTTTGGGCTTTATCACGGCTCGAGCCGGCATCATCAGCCTCTTGCGTGAGCAATACCGCCCGTGGGCCATCAACGCCTTGTCGCTCGAGGCGGGCAAGTGGCTTGTAGAGCGGGGCGAGACCGCTATACCCGACCTCAACTCCTATCTGGCCGAGACTCAACGCCTGCGTCGGGCTCTCGACGGGATAGACCGTATCGGCACGATGGAGACGATGACCAATTTCTTCCTGTGCACTATCCGTGAGGCGACAGCCAGTGAATTAAAGGAGTATTTGGCCCGCGAGCATGGCATCCTCATCCGTGATGCCTCCAATTTCACTGGTCTCACGCCACATCACTTCCGCATCGCCACGCAGTCGCCTGACCAGAACGATGCCCTCGTCGCTGCCATCCGTTTCTTTCTAAATAAACAACAATAAATACGACACTCAATACAAATATGGGAATTTTCGTCATCTATTGTTTTTATTGTACTTATTGTTTTCCTTTTTAAATACGATGAACGAGACGTTGTTGATTATATTGCCGCTGTTGATAGGCTGGCTGCTGGATTTTTTCTTGGGTGATCCCTCGTGGCTGCCGCATCCCGTCGTGGGGTTTGGCAAGATGATCTCCATGGGCGAGCACCGCCTCAACAGGGGCAGCCACCGCATGGCCAAGGGTGCCGCACTGGCCGCCTGCCTGATTCTGCTGGTGTTCTTTGCCGTGTGGGGATTGAAACGTCTGGTTCCCAACGTGGTGATATGGCTGATTCTAGACACCATCATCATTTTTTATTGCTTGGCAGGAACGACACTCATTCGCGAGGTGCGCGAGGTTTTCCTGGCGCTTGACCGCTCGCTCGACGAGGGTCGCCGCCAGGTGGCGCGCATCGTGGGACGTGACACGTCACAACTGTCAGCCCAAGAGGTGCGTACCGCTGCCCTCGAGACGCTGGCCGAGAATCTGAGCGACGGCGTGATAGCGCCGCTTTTCTGGTTCGCCCTGCTGGGCACGCCCGGCATGCTGGCCTACAAGATGGTCAACACCCTCGACTCGATGATTGGCTACCGCACCGAGCGGTATAAGGACTTCGGCTGCTGGGCCGCCCGCATCGATGACGTGGCCAACTATATCCCTGCCCGCTTGACCGCCTTGCTGATGGTCATCGCCTCGGGTCGATTGTCACTCGTGAAATTTGTCTGGAAAAACGGCCGCCGTCATGCCAGCCCTAATAGCGGCTATCCCGAAGCCGCCCTGGCCGGCATCCTGGACTGCCGTTTCGGAGGCCCGCACATCTACTTCGGCGAACTCTTTGACAAGCCCTACATCGGCACCAACGACCGCCAATTGACCACCGCCGACATGCATACTGCCACACGCATCAACCGCCTCGCCGAACTCCTCATGCTCCTGCTGACATTTCTCTGCGGGGTAAAATGATTAAAATTTATTAAAAGACAGTAGGTATTTATTGTTTTTCGATAAATTGATGTATATTTGCGGCAGTTTTATAAACCATTTAATCTTGTCAAATTATGAAACAGTCATCCATCAATGTGCTCAAGGGGTTGTGTTATGCGGCACTGGTTGTCATCGTCCTCGGTTTGGTCTTCTTGTGCTATCAGTCCTATTATATTCTCACGACGGGTAGTGGACCGGGTGTCATTAATTGGGATTCGCCGCGCATCGGGCTGAAGTTAGCCATTTTCATTGCCCAGCGAGTTTCCATACTTGTTTTGATGGGTTTATTTGTCGCTTTTGTGGTAAATATCCTCAAGTACTTGCGTGACGGGCAGATTTTCAATCGAGCCAACGTGAGACTGATGTGGGCCTTATCGGTCATGGTCCCCATCTATGCTTTCCTGTGTGATAATGTGGGTCAGGCATGCTCGGCAACCAGTGAGATGAACGTCACGTTGTCCTCCGACTTTTTTGTCTATACGTTGATTGTGCTCATTGTGGCTCAACTGTACAAGGTGGCGTATGATGCCGCTCAGGAACAGCAATTAACCATCTAATACCGTTAGAGACTATGATTATCGTTAATCTTGACGTGATGATGGCGCGCCGCAAGATGTCGCTTAACGAACTGAGCGAGCGCGTGGGCATCACCATTGCCAATCTGTCGATTCTGAAGACCGGTAAGGCCAAGGCCGTGCGTTTCTCAACGCTCGATGCCATCTGCCGCGCCCTGGACTGCACGCCCGGCGACATCCTCGAGTATCGGGACGAGTAATCCTTTGTTTACAATACTTCTTTCAGAGTGGGTGACAAGAACACCCACTAGGGTACTGTACGCCCTTAATTGCCCAAGAATATTTGCGTCAAAAAAACATATAATGTCAATTAAATCTACTATTATGAGAAGATTAGGTGTATTGTTAATGCTCGGAGGTTTGTTCCTTTGTTCCTTTGGGCAAAACGGACAGGATACTGTTATGCAGATAACCCTTCCTGAACTGGTGTTCACCGAGAGCCAGATTAAGCACAATGCCAAGAGTGATGTGTTCAAGATCACCGAGAACCACCGCAAGGGAGTGACCAACGTGCTTGAAATCATGAATCTGCTGCCTGGAGTGAAGTGTGATCAACTGAAATCGAGCATCAGCGTCAAGAATGACAATAGGGTGCTGGTGAGGGTTGACGGCCAGGAGCGAGACTATGAATATGTCAAGGCCATTGACCCCAAGCGGGTCAAGGAAATTGAAATCGTTCATGAATTGCCTGGGAGATATGTAATCGCTGGCTATAAGTATGTCATTGACATCAAACTGAAAAACGATTACATTGGTAACGGATTGGCCATCAATAACTTCACGATAGTGTCGCCAGGCAACAATGGCGACGACAACATCGTCAATGAGCAACCCAACATCCAGTACTCGCACACCGACAGGAAATGGAACCTGAACGCCGGATATGTCTATGGCCATATCCGATGGAATTACCCCATTTCTTATAACAAGTCCTACTCGGGCCTGTCGGATTTGTCCAGCAAGGAATATACTACAGACAATCCCAATGACCACAACCGTAACAACACGCATGTGGCAAGTCTCGGTCTGGACTGGAAAATATCTGACAACCAGACGCTATCACTACGCTCGCAGTATCTCCATGACAATGGCAGTCACTCAACCCAGTACGACTACACGAGTAATTTCTTGGAGTTGATGGATAGCCGCGTTAAAACCAATGACTACAAGTTGTCGTTGATCTATAATTGCGTGTTGAACAAGAAGTGGTCGCTGTATGCCGACGTGAGTTACAACCTCTTCAAGACTGATAACCGCAATGCCTTCTTGATGAATGAAGCCTTACTCAACGATGTCTATTCCACGCACAAGAAGAACTATTACAAGGGAACCGTTGATGTGGTTTACAGCCCGTTTGACAGGCTCTCATTGGACTTCGGATATTCTGGCACTTGGGCGTTCTATCGATTTGTCCAACGAGGCCTCTTGGGTACAAAATCGGATGAGAACAGACACAATGTGTTCTCCTATCTTGATTACTCGTTCAATGATAAGTTGAGTGGACGTGTGGGGGTGGCCTTTGAATCTATCCATATTGGTGACAAGGTTACTTCTACGACTTACAATCAACTGTTGCCCGCCGTGTCGCTGAATTTTATCCCGTCACAGCAGGTACAGGTTAGTGCTGGCTACTCCACAAGGATGGATTATCCCAAACTGTACCAGTTATCGCCCATCGCTTACAACCTGGATGAGAAGATGGCCTTTGTGGGGAAACCATGGTTGAAGCCTGACTTGCAGCACGAGTTGAATGTGCAGGCGGTATTGTGGCAGAATCTCATCCTTCTGGGTAATTACCATTTCTCCAAGCATGCAATAAGCGAATACTATAGTTCTGATAACGGGGCGTATAGCCAATCGTTTGTGAACGCCAAGCATGGCGCACTCACGTTCTTGATCATGCACGACTGGAGCATCAATAAGCACCTCACATGGAGCAACTCATTGCAGTTCTCGCATGAGAACATAAGTTGGAATACCGATAAAAACCACGCCAACAACCTGATGTTCAGCAGTGATTTGTCCTATTACATCAACCTGCTCAAGACGCGGCTCGAGATGGGGTATTCACGCTCGATGCGCAAGGTGCCCATGCTCCAAGGATATGAACAGCAGGAACAGGACCTATGGTATCTCTCGTTGCACAAGACCTTGTGGCACGACCGGATCAATGTCTCGCTCACATGGGTGCCTCCCATCCGCTTTGGCGTGAGGGAAAATCAGCAGCGCGCCGTTGACACTGACTTCTATCAAGAGCATCAGCGCCTGAACCTGAAGACCTACGACAACCTTATTCTATTGAGGGTGGGATTCCGATTGCACAATAATAAGCAAATCAAAGTGAAGAATAAGTCAAAATTTGACGACGAGAAAGCCAAAGACCGCGGCCTACTATGAGTGAGCACTCTCCATTAGAGCCGGCAAAACATTGGCCAGAAAAAAAGTTTCACCTGGGTGTGAAAAAACGCTTGGTTCACGTGTCATTAATATAGAAAGAAGACACTGACATGAATGACAAGAGCATACTTGAGGGCCTGTTCAGGCAACATTACGGCAAGATGATACATCTGGCCAGAACCTTGCTGCATGATGATGCCGAGGCCCAAGACGTGGTCCAGGACGTGTTTGCCCGCCTGTTGGAAAATGATTACCAGATGACGGGCAACAAGACCGAAGCCTACCTGATGAGTGCCGTGCGCAACCATTGCTTGAACCTCATCAGGAACATGCAGATAAGGGAGCGCTTCAAGCACCTCCATCCGCTTGACGAGGCCGACGAAACGCACAGCATCGACGAAATGATGGCCGAACTCGAGCAGATCAACGCCATCGTCGATGCACATATTGAGGAGCCTCACAAGACCATCTTGCGCCTGCGCTTTGACGAGGAGTTGACCTTCCAGCAAATCGCCTCGCGCCTAGGCATGAGTGTTAGCACCGTCTATAAGTATCTGCGTCAGTGCATCACCCGTATTAAATTATTCATCTAATGACACCCACCGCAATGGAAACTAACAACAACATCGACCGTCAGCTGGACATGCTCGACCATCCTGAGCAATACAGCGAACAAGAAATCATGGATGCCGTGAACCGTGACGAGGCAACGCGCGAGTTTTACCACCGCCTCACTCAGGTGGCCCGTGCCCGCCGCAACCAGCGTAGCCTTAGCCTGCCCGTTGATACGGACAAGGCCTGGGCACAATTTGAGCAAACACATCTGTCGCCCCAACATCGTGAGCGCGTGTTGTTGAGAGTGGCGGCTACCGTGCTCGGCGTGCTGATGATGTCGGGCATCGCATGGGCAACGGTTTACACCGTGCGTCACATCACCGCCGCCGATTCCTCCAAACCAAAGACCGAAAAGGTCGTTACCACAAGCACAAGCGATGCGGTGGTGGCAACAGACGGTATAACCGTGACCGATACGGTGGTTGTTCAGGATGTGGCACCCGTGGTATTTGACAACACCCCGCTGGAACAGATGCTCGGCGAGATGGCCGCCTATTATGGCATGACGGTCGAGTTCCAGAATGAGGAGGCCCGCACCCTGCGTTTCCACTTCGTGTGGAACAAGGGGGATGGATTGGAAAAGGTGTTGGACAATATGAGCCATTTTGAGCGTGTGACTATTGAGCAAACAGGTAACCGATTAATCGTGCAGTAATACCATGAGAAAAGCCATTATATTCCTCGTGTGCTGCCTGACCGTCATCGCAGCACAGGCCCATCACGTGACCCGTAACTACCGTGACGTGTCGATTGCCGACGCCTTACGCCAGTTGGCCCAAGAATCCCGTGACTACACCATCTTTTTCCTGTACAACGAACTTGAGGACTTTACGATAACCACTCATATCAAGAATAAGCCTGTGCCCGAGGCTATCCGCCAGATGATCGGTTTCTATCCCATCCGCATGACCCAAGGCGAGAGGGGTGAGATTTATGTGGAATGCATCCACAAGACCGAGCATCACCTCAAGGGCCTTGTGGTTGACGAGAACAACCTGCCGTTGCCCTATGCCAACGTCACCTTGCTCAACCCTGCCGACTCGACAATGGTGGGCGGTGGCGTGACGGGCGAGAGCGGCCGGTTTGTCATCCCCAACGACCACGGCAAGGTCATCGCCCGCATTACATACGTCGGCTACAAGACCGCCTATCGCCTGTGTGCCCGCGACAACGTGGGTACCATTAAAATGCACCCTGACCAATTTGCACTCGGTAATATCACCATCGAGGGTTCCAGAATTCATCACAATGCCACGGGATACACGATCAACCTGCGTTCATCAGATATTGTCAAAGGCAAACAGGTGTCAGACGCATTGGCTTTTCTGCCTGGAGTCAGCCAAGAAAATGATAGTTACAAAATCAACGGCCTGGAGGTGAGCGAGATTTATGTCGATGGCGTGAAACTCACATCTAAAGACGAACTCAAGAGCATACCTGCCGACATGATTGACAAAGTCAAGGTCAACTATCTTGCTGAGGTCAAGCAAAATGCCGCCGATGCGGGTGGCACGATTGAGATCACGCTGCTACGGCCTTCCCAGGACGGGTATTATGGATCGCTCAGTGGAGGTACCAGATATCAGTTTGGGAAGAATGGCATCGACGATGAGAGCCTGGGCGGCGTCATCTATTACCGACACAAGAACCTGAACATCTACGACAACCTGTCAATGCGCTGGTTTCAATACCAGGAGACGGCAAGACAGTCTATTTTGAACCAAGCCATGGATCAACTCACCGCAATGAGTGAGAAGCAAAAGGTTAATGGGCATAATTTCCGTAACCGCTTGAGTCTCACGCAGCAACTGAATGAGAAAAGTTCGTTGGGCGTAAGTTACTTCATCCAGTCATTCAAGAACAGGGTCAATACCGTGGACAAGGGCGAGGCAGGTATCTCCTGGGTCGATACAAGGAATAATGTCCTGGATCAAGAGGTCACATTGAAATATAACACTGCATTTGGCCAGCGAGGATCCACATTGGAGATGATAGGCGACTATTACAACCGTCAGTCGCGCAGCAAGTCCCGCTATTCATACAATCAGAATTCTTCAAGCGTGTCTGAGGATAAGACCTCACTAAACATGTACAAGTTCTCGGTGGATGCGACCATTCCACATGGTCCCAAACTGACGTGGAATTGCGGTGCCTCGGTGCGATATATCACATCGAAATATAACCCGACAGTTGGCCCAACCAACAATGCTGACCGCTTCCAGACAAGCCTGATACCGACACGTACGAGTGGTTTGACCCCGCTGGTTTATGCTGCAGCCAAGGGCCAAATTTGGAGAATCCGATATAGTGCAGGGGCCAACTTCCAGTTGAATAGGATCTGCTATGAGACACTGGACGATGGTGTGACTTCCTCTAACACCCAGTGGGGCATCAATCCCACGGTGCAATTGATGATGCCGCTGGATGGAAAGGGTAAGCATTCGCTGATGCTTAGTTACAAGCGCACGCTTGGCGATATACCTTATTCTGCCATTTCCTCCACCATACGGTGGACTGACGCTTACAACTACACCGTCGGTAACCCCGACTTGAAGGCCCAAACGGGCGATATGGTCCTTGCGGGTGTTTCCCTGCTGGGCAATCTGTTGAACTTGAATGCCGCTTATGCCAGGGCCAACAATACCATTTATTGGGAAACCAGGCAAAGCCCTGTGGCTTCCGACTTGTTTTATACCATCTTTGTCAATCTGCCTGCTCAAGATGCCTATGGCGTGATTGCCGAGGTCAATTGGAGCCCAATTAAACCATGGACGATGAAGTTGTCTGGCAGGCTCTGGATTGCGTGTGAGGACGTGACTATTGGCGGTGTTTACTATAAGAACACGAGGCTGCGCCCCTACTATCTCATGTACAACAACTTCAATTTTAGGCACGGCTGGGGCGGTATGCTGAATTTCTTCTGTGAACCGACGTACAAGACCTATGACCGCACCCTCTTTACCGTGTGGGAAATCTGGGGACAGATATATAAGTCCATGTGTAAGGACAAGTTGCAGTTGACGCTCTCGTTTTGTGCGCTGGGCGACCGTCGCAAGTTTGACAAACAGGCTAACGGCTACAAGGTGACTTATGACTATACCACGCCGGTCCAGAGCATTGAACTGTCCCTGAGATGGAAATTCTCGGGCGGCAAGAGCCATGACTTCAATGTCCTGAAAAATGGCTCGCAGAACTACAATGAGATCAAAGACATCAGGTAGCGCCCCGCAGCAGTGCTAGAAGTACTTGGTGATGTGTGCGGTGTCAAAGTTGTTCATCTCGTTGATCATGTGCACGGCCGATGCGATGATGGGGTAGGCGCACAGGGCTCCTGTTCCCTCGCCGAGTCTAAGGCCGAGGTTGAGCAGCGGTCTGGCGCCGACGATGTCGAGCATGCGGCGGTGACCGCTCTCATCACCGCAGTGGGTGAAGATCATGTAGTCCTGGACGGCAGGGTAGAGGCGGATGGCGGCGATGGCACAGGCTGTCATGATAAAGCCGTCGATGAGCACGACAAGGCCTTGCTCGGCGCCGCGCAACATCGCCCCGATAGCCGTCACCATCTCAAAGCCGCCGAAGTAGAGGATGGCGTTTTCAGTCGTGTGTTCCATCGTCTCGTGGTAATGCTTCAGCGCTTGGGCTAGGATTTCGCGCTTGTGTTGGATGCCGGGGTTGTCGAGGCCAGCCCCGGCGCCGATGCAATCGTCGAGCGGGATGTTACCGAACAGGCTCATCCAGATGCTGGACGGCGAGGTGTTGGCTATGCCCATCTCGCCAATGCACAATACCTGGCAGCCCTGGCTGGCGCACTCGTCCACCAGGTCACAACCCGTCTGGATAGCACGGTCAAACTCTTGCTGGCTCATGGCAGGCTCGTGCAGGAAATTGCGCGTTCCGCGGGCAATCTTGCGGTCGATAATGCCCTCAATGCCACTCAGGTCGTAGTCCACGCCCACATCCACAATGCGCAGGTCAAAGCCGTGCTGGCGGCAAAACATGTTCACGCCTCCACCGCCACGGGTGAAGTTGATCATCTGTTGCCAGGTGACCTCGCGCGGGGACACGCTCACGCCCTCGCGCTCGATGCCGTGGTCACCGCCCAGCAGCAAGTGGCATGGATGGTTCAGGGAGGGCGTCAAGGTGTGCTGGATGAGGCAGATCTGCAATGCCAACTCTTCCAGTCGGCCCAGCGACCCTTTAGGCTTGTTCAGATGGTCAATTTTCTCTTGGATGCGCTGTTCCAGCGACTTGTCGGTGTGTTGTATATTAAATTGTTTCATTAGTTTCTGGTTTTTTAGTTGAATGCGGATGCCGCTGACAAGTGAAAAATTACATCAAAAGAACCGTCCCTATTTTACCCTTAGGGGAATGCCGGATATGAGGAGGATGACTTGGTCGGCACGGGTGGCGATGTACTGGTTCATCCAGCCTTGCAGGTCGGTGAAATGCCGTTGCACGGCATCGACACTCACGCCGCCGCTGCCGATCTCGTTGGTCACAAAGATGTAGGTTGCATCTTTCTCGGTAAAGCGGTCAAATTCCTCTTTGACGGCCTGTAACGTCTTTTCAACATCCTGGTTCTCAAAGAAGAAGTTGGTCAGCCACAGGGTCACGCAGTCGATGACGGCAACGCGCCCCGTCAGGTCGTGACGGCTCAGGTACTTCTCCTCCTCGATATTGGTCCACTGGGGGCCGCGTCGCTCCTGATGGCGGCGCACCCTCTCGCGGAACTCCTCGTCCCACACATGGGCCGTTGCCACATACACAGGGTCCTCGGCCAGGCTCAGTGCCAATTCCTCGGCGTGCCGGCTCTTGCCCGACCGTTGCCCACCGGTTATCAATATGATTTTACTCATTGTTGTTGTGCTGTGTGTAATGTCTTGTGGGTCGTGACTATGCCACGGCCATTAAATGTGAATAATAATAAAGCCCCCGTAATCGGTCAGGTTGCTCCACGCGTTGTCCCACTGGTAGATGCCCGCATGCAACCCTGCGCTAATGAGCACCCCGGCGTGGGCAAAGATGGCGACGCGCTGGTAGGGTTGGTCCTTGAGTTCGTCAAGGAACGAGGCCACCCGCCGATATTGTTGCCTGAAACTCTCGCCTCCCGTTGTGGGCTGGTCGATATAGTTGTCGTACCATTCCTGCAGGTGCGGGTCATGGATTTGGTCATATAACTGCATTTCCCACTCGCCCATGTTCATTTCCTTGAGGCGGTCATCGGTCTGGACATCGGGATAGCCGCAGTAGGCCGCCAACTTGCGGGCGCGGGTCAATGGTGAAGAAAACACTCTGTCAAACGGCAATAGCCGTTGCAATGACTGGCGGGTCGATTCCGCCTCTTGTTCAAATGTCTCCTTGACGGGCACATCTGTCCAACCGTAGCACGTCCCCTTGGGGACGTCAACGCTAGTATGTCTGACTAAGATGACTTCCATATTGTTGTTTAATGCATGAGTCCTTGTGAGCAAACGGCTAGATAGACCGCCAGTTCCACCAGCAGGCAGGCGGCGCCGCAACAATCGCCGGTGTAGCCTTGAATCCTGCGATGCATGAGCAGATACAGGAAATACAGCACGATGGCGGGAATGACGAGCACATAGGTCCACTCGACACCTGTCTGCCAGATCATTAAGGCCATGGGTAGCAGGCCTTGAACCGACATGCTCAAGCCGGCGGCAAGGGTGGGCTTGCGGTAGATGGTCTTGTTCTTGGCTTCCTCCTCACGACGGGCATAGGGGAGCATGTTGATCAGTTGGCTGGAGACCATTTTGGAGAATGGGTCGGCGGCAAGCGCCGTGAGCGCGGCCATCGTTGGCGGCATGCTGAAGAGGGCCGCTCCCAGCAACAGCATGTAGATGATGAGTCCTAGCACTCCATAGGTGCCGATGTGGGAGTCCTTCATGATTGCCAGGATGCGGGCACGGTCACCACCACCGCCAAAGCCGTCCAAGAAGTCGGCCAATCCGTCCTCATGCAAGGCGCCCGTTATCAGCAACCTGATTGCAATAGCAAGGATGATTGTGACGGTCCATGGAAACACCAGACTGCCAAAGTACAACGTTGCAGCCATGGCACCACCAGTGAGCCAGCCGGTTAATGGCCAGAACTCAACAACGGCCTTGTAACTTGCCCGTGGTGGTTGATAGACACGCCAAAAAGGCAGCCTGGTGAAGAAAATCAATGCTGCCCACAGGGTGTCGTACCACCTCGTTTTTCCTGATGTCTCTTCCATACCCGCAAAGGTACAAATTATTCATCACTTGCTGTCGATATTTACCTAAAAAAACAGTACCTTTGCAGCATAAATAGGATTAAAAAAAGAATGAAGAAATTATTTGGTTTTTTTGCTGTTTTAGTGATGTTGTGTGCCTGTTCGCCGCAGGGCGAAAAGCAGGCCGAGTCGGGAAACGACGTGATGGAAGAAGTGACCGTGAAGTATGCCACGGGGTTCAGTGTCCGTGATTCGGCCGACGTCCGGCTGGTGGATGTGGGCAAGAAGGACCATTTTGCCCTTGTCTATGATGATGAAGTGGCTGTGCCCGAGGGATATACCAAGGTCAAAGTGCCCATCGAGCGCACCATCTGCATGACGGCGCTGCAACTTTCCAATTTCACCATACTGGACGCCCACGACGTGGTCAAGGGCATAACGGGTACCAAGAACCTCTTTGACAAGGACATCAAGGCCCGGGTCAAGGATGGCCGCATTGTCAAGATCGGGATGGAAGGCGAGTTTGACCCCGAAGTGGTCATGGCTGCCAACCCTGATGTGATTTTCATTTCGCCATCCAAGCGCGGTGGCTATGATGCCATCAAGGAAATCGGCATCACCCTCGTTCCCCACCTGGGGTACAAGGAACTTGACCCGCTGGGACAGGCCGAGTGGATCAAGTTCATCGGTATGTTTATCGGCAAGGAGAAAGAAGCCGCCAAAATCTTTGACGGCATTGAGAGCCGCTATAATGAATTGAAGGCCCTGGCTGCACAGGTCAAGCAGCGTCCCACCGTTACCAGCGGCGAGATGCACTATGGCAACTGGCACGCCGTCGGCGGCAAGAACTACCTGGCGCAGATTTTCCGTGACGCTGGTGCCGACTATGTCATCAACGACGACGAGACTTCGGGCGAGGATCTGGAGTTTGAAAAGATGTATGCCTTGTCGGCCAATGCCGACTACTGGCGCATCCTCAACAGTTACCAGGGCGATTTCTCCTATGAAGCGTTGAAAGCCTCTGAACCCCGCAACGAGATGTTAAAGGCATTCAAGGAGAAGAAGGTCATCTATTGCAATATGAAGCAGACACCCTACTACGAGATCGCACCCGTCAAGCCCGACGTGCTGCTCAAGGACTTTGTCGCCATCTTCCATCCCGAACTGGTCGAGAAGGACTACCAGCCCACATTCTACCGCCTGCTGCAATAAACTGCAATAACAATAGTAACAACATTAAATGCAATGAATACAATTTAATTGTTATTCGAGCAGTCAAAATAATGTGCGGATGCCATAGTATTCATTGTATTTATTGTTTTCTTTTTTCCCATTTTATTGTTTTCCCCTTTGATTATATGAAACGTACACTGCCGTTGATGCTAGCCCTCGTGGTGGCGATTGCCGTTCTGGTGATTGTCAACTTGTTTATCGGGTCGGTCAAGATTCCCGTTCCTGACATCTGCAAGATTCTCGTGGGCGCTGGCAGTGAGTCGGAAATCTGGACCAATATCATCCTCAGTTCCCGTCTGCCGCAGGTGTTGACCGCCATCGTGGCGGGTGCGGGACTGGCCGTGAGCGGCCTGATGATGCAGACGATCTTCCACAACCCACTGGCTGGGCCATCCATCTTGGGTATCTCCAACGGTGCCAGCCTGGGTGTCGCCTTTGTCGTGTTGCTGTCAGGGCAGTTGGGCGGGGTGGCGCTGAGCAGCCTGGGTTACTTGGGAGAGGCCGCCGTGTCTGTTGCCGCCATCGTTGGAGCGCTGGCCGTGATGATGTTGATTGTGTGGATTTCGGGCAAGGTCAAGGGAAATGTGACCTTGTTGATTATCGGTGTGATGATCGGTTACCTGGCTACCGCCATTATCGGCGTGCTCAAGTTCCTCAGCCCTGAGGAGGATGTCAAGGCCTTTGTCGTGTGGGGACTCGGCTCGTTCTCGCGCGTTTCGGGTGATGAAATGATACTTTTTGTCGTGCTGATGTGCATCCTGTTGCCATTGAGTTTCCTGCTTGTCAAGCCATTGAACGCCATGCTGCTGGGTGACCGATATGCTGCCAACCTGGGCGTGAACGTCAAGCGGGCCCGCACTTGGATCATCATCTGCTCGGGCACACTGGTGGCCATCGCCACGGCCTATTGCGGCCCCATCATGTTCATCGGTATGGCGGTGCCACACTTGGCACGAGGCATTTTCCGCACCAGTGACCACACGCGCCTGCTACCCGCCACCGCCCTGTGTGGTGCCGCCCTTGCACTGGTTTGCAATCTGATTGCCCGCGCACCGGGCTTCGAGGGCGCCATGCCCGTCAACAGCGTCACCGCCCTCGTCGGCGCCCCCATCATCATCTACGTCCTCTACCGCCGCCGCAAGACCTCCTACGAGTAAATCCACAACATATAATAAAAAGAAAACAAAAAGTACAATAAACTCAACAAAATGACTAATTGTCAATGAATTGTATTTGTTGTATTTATTGTTTTCCTTTTATGTGAGTGCCTCCAAATGAAAACTAGCCGCCTATATTTTCCCAGAGTGCAACTGCTCGATAGGGAATATCAAATCCCAATTTTTGCCCCAAACAATATTGCCATTCTCGATGGAGAAACGGCTGAACTTGCGAGGGTCAAGATACTTATTATATTGCGGGTGTGGATGGCTGCGGATAAAATCACCAATATTCACAATCTGAGTTGTGTCGTCGTTAAAGTAAAGACAAACACTCAGATTCCCAGCATCCTCGGCCCTAATGATATAGATCTTTTCCATAAGCCTTAGTTTATTATAATTTCTTTTTGATGTTGGTGCTACGCACAGCCTGCTTCAAAACAAAGAATTTCACCCATTTGTTAATGATGTTTTTGTGATACTTCTGGATGAATTCTTTTGCAGTCCGCTTATCCTTTTCAGATAATGCTTCGGCGCCTTTTTTCTCTCTAACATTAATATCGATCAATTCTCCGTTCATCATGATAAGGTCAAAGATGCTTTCATTTCCACCATGAATGACATGAACATGGATTGGTTCATGCTCATTGGAGTAGAAATAAAAGATAAACCCGAAGTATTCAAATATCTTTGGCATAACAACGTCATATGTTTTACAATGACAAAGTTATAACCTTTTCCTGAAATATCAAATCGGATTCAAATAAATCTTTAGTGTCAAATCCTTATTCGGGTTTCGAGGGCGCTATGCCCGTCAACAGCGTCACCGCCCTCGTCGGCGCCCCCATCATTATCTACGTCCTTTACCGTCGCCGCAAGACCTCCTACGAGTAAATCCACAACATATAATAAAAAGAAAACAATAAGTACAAGAAATACAAATAATAAATCGGTTGTCAATCGGATTTACAGATTGTATTTCTTGTATTTCTTGTTTTTAATACTCTATATATATTGCGGGTGCGGATGGCTGCGGATATAATCACCGATATTAATGGTCTGAGTAGTGTTGTCGTTAAAATAGAGACAGACACTTAGATTCCCAGCATCCTCGGCCCTAATGATATAGATCTTTTCCATAAGCCTTAGTTTATTGGCTTAAGGGTCAAATCCTTATTCGGGCCTTGAGGGCGCTATGCCCGCAGGTAGTTTTACGGCCCTCGTCGCCGCAAGACCTCCTACGAGTTAGGTTTGTCATGCCACTTCGGTATTTATTCACCGCTGGTTGTTGAGAAGATGGTGCCGGTGTCGGTGATGAGCAGGATGGTGAGGTGTCCGTTGGGGAGTAGGGGAGTGCAGTGGAGGGCGCAGTGGTCGATGACCACGGTGGCGAAATCCTGCAGTTTTTCTTGTGGAATGCGTTCCCACAGTTCTCGGGCAAGCGTGAGGTCGCTCAGGTCGAGGTCGATGCCTGCCTCGCTGAGCATCTCCATGACAAAGGCTTTGTCCATCGTGGTGTGGCGACTGTGGGTGTCGAGGTTGCCGGCGGCGAGTTTGACGGCCTTGCCGAGCATCACGCCCAGTGTGACGTTGGGGATGGAGAGTCCGTTGGCGATTTTCAATGTCTCGCCGATGTAGTTGCCGTATTCCACAAAGGCCTGTTGCGGCAGGTCGGGGTACAGTGCCTTGACAAATTTCTCACTCTTGCCGCCGCTGTTGATGACCACGCGGTCGCTGCCCGAAGCCTTGGCCACCTGCATGCACTTGCGGATGCTGGCCACAAACGCCTCCTCACTGAACGGTTTGACGATACCCGACACGCCGATGATGCTGATGCCGCCCTCGATGCCCAGGCGCGGGTTGAACGTGCGGCGGGCTATCGTGGCCCCATCGGGCACACTGATGGTGATGCTGACGTTCTCATGGATGTTGTCGCGCATCATCTGGCGCGGAGCCTTGTTGATGGCCGGTTCGCCAGGTGGGAAGTCAAAACCGGGTACCGTGAACCGTCCCACACCCTCGCCTCCATGGATCTCAAACTCGTCGCTCCTTTTAACGCTGGCGCGGATCTCGATGCCGTTGGTCACGTCGGGGTCATCTCCCGACTCCTTGAATACAGACACGTAACCGTCACTATAATGCACCGCCACTTGGATAGTCTCACCGTCTGGAAGAATGACGGGAACCTGTTCGGGCATTTTTCCTGTCATGAGTCGATGAGTAGCGGCAATTGCGGCCGCCGTGGCGCATGTGCCCGTTGTCAAGCCGCTGTGTAACGGATAGAATTCGGGCAGCAGCCGCTCGACAGCGCGGCGCAGGCCATGAGGGCCGTTGACATGCTCAATTGCAACATCGGGCGATGACGGATATTCGGGCCGCATCACGACAAACGCTTTCACTCCAGCTTCGCGTGCGGCCTCAATTTTCTCGACAAATCCACCGCTCGTGCCGCTCTCCTTGGTGATAATGGCCTGAGGATGCAGTTGCTGCAAGAGTGTGGCCGTGTCGTCTTGCTGGTAATACACCAGATGATCGGATGGGAAACCGGCTTTGCGGACCAACTGCTCGGATGTGCCCCTGTTAAGGATGCGGAACCAGCATTCATGCTCTTGCCAGTAGGGTTGCAACTTGGCGATGGTGTTGACTCCCGTGAGGGCGAGTAACCGGTCAATGCCCTGTTTGGCTAGTTGGCGCATGGCATCGTCATAGTCCTGGCACCAGACGAGGTCGCTATCGTGGGGAGGATAGATGCGGTCATAGCGGATGAGGGGCACACGGATGATTCTCGTGAGTTCCACAACATTGCGGTGAAGGGCTTCGGCAAACGGGTGGGCGGCATCCACCAGAAGACGGATGTCGTGTTGCTGGCAGTAGGCAGTCATCTGGGTCACGTCCATTCCTCCAGTGAGGCGGATGCCGTGAGCCAATTGGATGTCCTGTAGGTCGCCACGGGTGGAATAGAAGTAGGTGGCGCCCGATTCATCGAGCACCTTGGCCACCATGCGGCCCTCGGTCGTTCCGCCGAAAATCAATATCATTTGTCGCCTTGACGGAAAAGATGGGTGAAGTGCTTGTTGTAGAGTTCGGATAGGCCCTTGCGGTTGTCGATGGCCTCGCCGACGACGAGCATCGTCGTGAGCGTCAGGTTATTGTCGTGGACAATCTTGGCTAGGTCCTTGAGCACGCCGCGGTAGATGCGCTGGTCGGGCCAGGTGAGGTGGTAGCACGCAGCCACGGGGGTATCCTCGGGATACTCCATGAGCAGTTCCTGTTGCACGTCATCGACGATGGCGGCACTCAGGAAGATGCACATCGTGCTCTGGCTGCGGGCCAGCAGGTGCAGTCGCTCCTTCTCGGGCATGGGTGTGCGGCCCTCACCACGGGTCAGAATGATGGTCTGGGTGCGCTCCGGAATGGTGAACTGGCTCCTCAACTCGGCCGCTGCTGCCAGGAACGACGAAATGCCTGGCGTGATGTGATAGCGCATTCCATGTTGGTCAAAGAAGGCCATCTGTTCCTGTATGGCGCCAAAGATGCACGGGTCGCCTGTGTGCAGGCGCACGATGAATTTGCCCTGGTCGTAGAATTCCTTCATCAACGCGCATTGTTCCTCCAGATTCATTCCCGCCGAACTGCGCACTACAGCGCCCGGCTTAGCGCACAAGGTCAATTCACGCGGCACCAGGGAGCCGGCATACAAGATCATGTCGGCCCGCTCCAGCATCTTGCGCCCGCGCACCGACACCAGGTCGGGGTCGCCAGGCCCTGCGCCCACAATCTCGATGAAACCTTCCTGGTCGCGCAGGTGTTGATGGTCGATGGCTAGAGCAACGGTAAAATTCTTGCCCTTGATCTTGGGCACGATGAGTTGGCCGTGGTTGGATCCTAATATAGCCGCCGCCTCACACACGCTGGGCGTGCCCACGTGCTTGTTGACCGTCTCGCTGGGGTTAGGCACCTCGACCGCTGCCAGTTGCTCAGCCGTATAGAAGACAACATGCTCGTTATCCCGTTCCCTTAACAATCGCACAAAAGGTTCATCGGCCTTGACGTCTATCGTGCAGTAACGGCAGGCACAGGGCAGGATGCCGCTACTTGCCAGCGCTTCATCCATCTGGTCGTGGATATACTCGTAATCGTCGGGATGATGCGCCAGCCCAAAGCCAACGGTGCCCACCATCGGCACAAAATGCAGGCATAGCATGCCCGTTGGTGCCTTGCGGTCGTAGGGGGTGACCATGATGAGTAATCTGTATTTGTCAGGGTCTGCCTCGCTGATGTCGTGTATCACGGTCACATGAGCGGGGAGTGTCTTCTCAAGATAGTCCGTGCCCTTGTCGCGCACTTCGAGCAACAATGCGGTGGGCTTGCGGTTAACAAAGGCAAAGATGCATGCATTCATGTCATCGGCACCACAAGCGAGAGGCCAGCCAAAGCGTTTCTCAAAGGTATCGAGTGCCCACAGGCCTGCATTGTCGCTCAAGGTGGTAATGATGGGGTCTGCTCCCAAGATTGCCGCTACCTGGCGGGTCAAGTCGTTGGCGCCGCCCACATGCCCCGACAGAACGGATACCACATGAATTCCCATGCTATCCACGCATAGCACGGCGGGATCCTCGTGCTTGTCTTTGATAAAGGGTGCGATCGTACGCACACAGATGCCCATGGCGCCGATAAAAATGAAGGCGTCAAAGTCATTCCAGCGTCTGCCCACGTCGGCACGCTTGATGGACACCGCTTGTAGGTCGTGTTCAAGGGTGAGTGCCGACTGGCGGCTCTCCTCGCTGATGTTGATAACGGCTATCTTCTGCATTGTATTATTCAGTTTTTAGTTTTAAGTTGTAAGTTTTAAGTAAGATCACCTTTGCCTCGCTGTATCTCAGGCGATACAAATCATACTAAAAACTTAAAACTGACAACTTAGAACTTTTTTTTGCATTTCAGTATTTCGATTGGGTTGTTGTCATTCAGGATGATGCGGGTGGCGGGGGCTTGTGTGAGCCCCAATTCATGGCACGCATCGTTAAACAGTTGGTGGCTATCGGTGCGCACCATCGGTGAGGTGACGCTGTTCATCACGATGATGCCATCGCTGGTCAGCGCGGTCAGCACCTTAGTCATGATTTCCTTGAGTTTGCCGCCATGGCCCCCGATGAATACCGCATCGGGGCGAGGCAGATGCTCAATATCCGTTTCCAGGAAGTCCCCGATGTGGTAGTGGATTCCCGGAGCGCCGAAGCGGCGGCTGTTTTCTTGCATCAGCGCCTCGCATTCGGGCCTGATTTCAAATGCCTCAACGTGAAGGTGAGGAAATTGCAGCCGTGCCTCGATGGACACGCTGCCAGTGCAGAAGCCGATGTCCCACAAGACAGACTTCTGTGGCAGTTCCAAGGCTTGTAAGGTCAGCAGGCGGATGGGGGCCTTGGTGATCATTCTTTCCCTTCCGTCGAGCAGGGCAAATTGGCCCTCGGGAATGCCGAATTGACGTGGACGAGGGTCGCTCCCCACAACAATCAGGCAATTGGGATAGTCAAAATCGCGCTCGCATGCCTCCTCGAGCGACATGGTCGAGATGCGCTCCTTGCCGGGGTCCCCAAGGTGTTCTCCCACATGCATCGTGTAACCGCTATAGCCATAGTCCAGCATGCGCCGGGCAATGGCGGCGGGTGTGTGTTCACGGTCGGTCAGCACGCCGATTTTGCCTGTCCGCTCGATCAATGCCTGGTCAAATCCGGGCCATGGGCGCCCCGTGAGCGAGACGATGCGCATGTCGTGATAGGGCATCACCAGGCGGTGAGCCAGCGTCTGCAGGGAGTTGAAAGTGGGGTAGAGGATGACCTGGGCATCCGGCATCTTGCGCTTAATGGTGTTAGCAAACCCAAAAAATAGCGGGTCACCGCTGGCGAACACGATCACCTCGTCGTGATATTGTTCAAACACAGCATCCAGCGGCGCGGTAATGTCAATCCACTGGGCACCCTCGGGCAGATAGGGTTCCACAATCTCGTGATGGCGCTTACCACCCGAGAAAATGCGTCCCTGGCGGATAACGTCCTGCACTTCAGGCGGGAAAAAAGGTTGTGGCGCATCGGAAATGCCTATCACATAAAAATTCATATCGATTTCTGATATTAAAAAACTTGGCGGCTTAGCGGCTTAGCGTGAACATTACAGGTCTCGCCCCGGTTTCAATTGATGGGCGTCGTCATAGGTCAAAATCGCATTGCACAGGGTTGCCGCCAGGTTGCTGCCGCCCTTGCGGCCCTCGACGATGATCTTGGGAATGTCTTTGAAGGGCTTGACCATGTGCTTGGACTCACGCACATGGACAAATCCCACAGGGGCTGCGATGATGCCTGCCGGACGGGCCTTGCCCTTGCGGATGAGGTCACACAGTTCCATCAGGGCCGTCGGAGCATTACCAAAGGCGAACAGCGCGTCAGGGTGCTCTTCAACGGCCAGGCGGATGCCTGCCTGGGTGCGGGTGATGCCCAGTTCATTGGCTAACTCGACGGCACGCGGGTCACCCAGGTAGCACTTGGCCTCCAGCCCCAATCGTGCCAGCGCGCCCTTGCGGATGCCGCTGGTGACCATTGTCACATCGGTCACGATGGTTCTCAACTTGCCGTTGGCAACCATGTTGTAGAGGGTCTCTACTGCATGGTCGTCGGTATAGAGAATGCGCTCCATGTCAAAGTCGGCCGTCGTGTGGATAGCGTGCAGCAGGGCCCACTTGTGATCCAGGGGGATATCCTTGTTGCGCAGTTCGCTCTCGATGGTGCGGAACGATTGTATCATGATCTGCTGGCCGGGCTTGATGGCTTGTTCCTGCTGGTCGCGGTAATAACCTCGCGGGGTGATGATGTGTCCGTCGCTGACGTAGGACTGTGAATTGCCGATGAGTATAACCGTGAACATATCCACCTCCTCTGGGTCAAATTCGCTGAGCGTGGTCACCTTCACGGCTTGATCTTCACGCCCCGCCTGCCTGACATAGCCCACCGGGGTATCGGCAGAGCGCTGCTGCAGGAAAAGTTCGACCAGGCGGTACAGTTGCCAGTAGCGGCCATTGGACTTGGGGTTATAGATGGCAGTGACAAAGTCTCCCACGGCGGCGGCCTTGATGCGCCGCTCAATGACCTCCCAAGGGGTCATCAGGTCACTCAACGAGATGATGCACATGTCATGACCGATGGGGGCTCCGAGCAGTGATGCGGCCTTCTGGAACGCCGAGATACCGGGCAGTGATGCAATTTCCACATCGCAGCCACGTTCCCGCTTCATCTCATAGACGAGCGGCGTCATGCCGTAGATGCCCGCGTCGCCCGACGAGATGACAACGACGGTCTTGCCCTGTTCGGCCAGGTCAAAGGCCTGCTGGGCGCGATCGCGCTCTCGTTTCATGCCCGTGTCGATGCACTCACATCCCTCGGGAAGATATTTCTCGATAAACTGGAAATAGTATTTATATCCCACTATCGCATCTGCCCCGCGCACTGCATCAAGCACTGCGGGGGTCATATCCTGTAAACTGCCAGGGCCAATGCCCGCTACAATAATCTTACCCATATCTGTCGCAAATGTAGTCAAAAAAAGTGAATGGAGGCGTATCTCACGATAAACCTCCATGAAGAAATATAAGGTTACTTGATTTTCAATTTCAATCCGATGACAAGCATGCGGCCTGGTGAATAGAGGGCATACTTGCGATTGGAAGAGTCGATGCGGCGGTCAACCTTGTTGAAAATGTTGTCCACACCGATGCTCGGCTCCAGGAACAAGTGCTTCAAGCCGTCAAACGAGTGCCTGGTGTTGATGTTCCAGATGCCGTAACCCGGGGCATCCTCATAGTCGGGATAGTAGGTCTTGGATTGCACGCGGCCGTTGATGTTCACATTCAGGCCATAGTTGCCCCAACTGTGGTAATAGTTGGCGGCTACTGTTGCGGCATGGCGGATGCTTCGCTCGAGCGCCGTCCATTGCTCGCCGGTGCACGTGCGGGCATAGGTGTAAACATAGTTGGCCGACAGGTTGAAGCCCGTGAACAGGTTGGCCGACACGCCCGCCTGCACGCCCTTGACGTCGCCCTTGTCGCTGTTCTTGTAGCGTGAGTAGCGCTCAAGTTGCTGGGCTTGGTCGGTGGTCATCTCGGGGAACTCGCTCTGGAGCATGGCCAGCGAGGCGGCATCCACGTCGATATTCTGCCTGATGACCATGTCGTTGATGCGGTTGAGGAAGCCCGTCACGCTCACGGCAATCAAGTTGCTGCGATACTCGGCATTGAGCGAGAAGTAGTTGCTCTTTTCGGGCTTGAGGTCCTTGTTGCCGAAGATGATTTGGGCTTTACCACGGTTCACCGAGAAGTAGTGGTAGTACAACTCGTCGAGACCCGGGGCGCGGAAACCGGCCGAATAGGTGGCACGCAGGCGGAAGTTGCCTGGAGCATACATCAGCGTGGCCTTGGGCGTAAGATGCCAGTTGAAGGTCTCGTGGTAGGTCAATCGCAGGCCCACCGTTGCCGTCAAGCGGTTGAAAAACAGCATCTCGTGCTGTGCAAAGGCGGCTGCGGTGTAGGCGTTCTGATTGATGTTACCCGAGGTGGCCGTCAGGTAATCCTTGCGCCAGTCGGCACCGAAGATAGTTGTCGAATTCCTCATCAGGCCGAGGATGGCCTTCAATTGGGCTTCCATCGAGCGCTGCTTCTTGGATTGCACATAATCGTCGATGGCATAGGCCTTGGTCACGACGTCATATTGCTTGCCATAGCGGAATCGGTCCACCGTGAAGTCGGCCTGCAGCGAGTTGCGGCTGGTGAACTTGTAGATACCGCCCACATTCCAGCGCAGGCCCTTGTAGCGCATCTCATAGTCGGTGCCGCCCTTGATGTCCTTGCGGGTGTTGGGACGGTCGGTGATTTTGTAGGAGTAGTCGATACCGACATTCAACGCCAGGTGCTCATTGGGGGCATAGGTGAACTTCTGGCCCACCAGATTTGAGCGATACCCCGTGAAGAAGGGCGCTATGGTGGGCTGGGTCTCGGTCTCCGATCCTTTCACATATTCCACATCGTTGATGCGGTAACTGTCGGCCCTGTCACGTGAGAAAGATGTGTAGGAACCAAAGCCGTTCTTGAAGATATCCAGGGCGATATTCTCGGTCAACTGGCCGTGCCCCGACACGCGGGTGTCGCTGGTAAGGCTCACCAGGTCGCGGGTGGGCTGGTCGGTGATGATGTTGATCACACCGGCGATGGCGTCCGAGCCATAGAGCGACGATGCGGCACCATCGAGTACCTCGATGCGTTTCACGCGTGCCATGTTGATGCGGTTGAGATCGACATTGTTGGAAATGTCGCCTGTCAACTTCTGGCCGTTGATGAGAATGAGAATGTACTTGTTACCCAGTCCGTTGAGGCGCAGGAAGGTGCCCATCGAGTTGGGTGACATGGACACTTGGGGCATCATGCGGGTCAAGGCACCATCAAGGGTGGTGATGCCTTGCTCCTTGATTTCCTGACTGCTGAGTACATGGACGGGAGTGGCGGTGGATTTCAGTCGCTGGTGATGGCCCGAACCGGTCACGACCACAGGATTTAAGGTATAGGAGCGGCTCATCATCGACGAGTCGCTGCGTTCCATCTTGTGGATTTGGGAAACAGCGGCACCCCATGTGAGGAGTGCCACTGCTGTTAATATAAGTTTTTTAGACATTTAGTTCTGAGGGATTACTCGGGATTCTTGCTGTGATAGAAGTCGAGGGGCTCCCCGTTGATGGCGTCCTTGGTGTGGTTCATCCACACTTGACGGATGGTGGGGAGTTCCAGCAGACCCTTCTCGATCATGGTCGAGTTGTTGCACTCATAGCCCATGTGGTGGAAGTACATCTTCCAGGAGGTGTCCTCAACCTCACCCTCGTCGTTGTAGGTGAACTTCTCGCCGTCCCAGTTGTCGTCATCGTCACCAGCCATGTCGTTGTGGCCGTGGTCACCGTCGATCGACATCAGCGGGTGGCAATATACCTTACCGCTGGTGATGCCAGCAACCATCATGCGGGTGTGGACGTTAGTCTTGAAGTTACCGATCATGTCAACAGTGCCCACAAAGTAGTTCTGACTGTACTGCTGCAGGGCCTCCTCAAGTTGGGTGTAGCGGATGTTGGCCTTGTAGGTGTCATAGTTGTCGGGGTTACCGTGGCCCATAAAGGCAACAACGCCCTCGCTGGCCTTGTCTTTGTAGAGTTTGTTCAACTCGCTGGCAACCAGATTCACATCGGCGTCGCGGTCCTGCAACAGGGGCACACCCAGTTTCAGGGTCACGCTGGCCAGGTAGTGGTCATCGATGTCACCGTTGGAGTTGTTGGCAAAGTCCTTGATGTAGTTGATCACGCGGGTGTATTCCTCACCGGGAATCACCTGCAGCGATTGAACAACGATTTCGCTGTAGCGCACGCCATCCTGGGCAAATGCATTGAGCCAGAAGGGGGGAGCATAGAAGTTGCGGGGATCCACGTTCTCGCCGGCTGCTGCGCGGTTGATGCAGATGGCTGATGAGAATGACAGGAACACGTCATAGCCGGGGAATGCCTGCTTGTAGGCCTCTACGGTGGCGTCAAACGCGTTGTAGGCCTGCTCCCAGGTCGAACCGAAGGCCACCAGCAGAATGACCTTGGAGTTCTTCTTCTGGGACTTAACAGTCTCGTTAACGGCTTTCTGGTAAACGGTGTAGTTGTTCTCGATGGGATCGTTCTTGTCGTCGTTGCAAGAGGTGAAACCCATGGTCAGACAGATTGCCAGCATGGCAATCAATAATGATTTAATCTTCATCATTGTTTTGGTGTTTTGAGTTAAAGTTAGACTTATATTTATTAGAAAGTTTCTTTCCTTGATTGAAGCGTATGGTCAGCGACACATATCCCGTGCGGCCCGGCGTGGTCGTGCCCAGGTGCAGGCCGTGAGGCGTGCGGTCGCAGTAGTTGAAGATGTTATCGACACCCGCCTCCACGCGCCAGACCGTTGACTTGAAGTGCCCCAGGTCGTGGCTGGTGGACAGGCGCCACGTCTGGTAGCCCTTGCCGTTGCCGTCGTCCTGGTAATAGCGGGTGCTTGACATGCGGCCGTAGATGCCCAGCCCCAAGCGGTAATCGGGCGAGAAGCGGTGCCCCCACGTGGCAAACCAGTTGCCCTTGTGGTGGGCAGTGCCGTCGATGGTGACCTCGTGCATCTTGTCGTGATTGGTGTCATACTGGTGGGCATCGGTGTCCAGGTAACTGTAGCCCAGGCCGAAAGAGAACTCGCGCCACTGGTAGTTGATGTTGACGTCAATACCCATGGTTCGGGCATCCTCGATGTTTTGGTACTGGCGGGTCTTGACAGGGTCATACTGGATGATGTATTCGTCAGGCGCCTGATAGTTGGGGATGGTCACCAGGGCAATCATGTCCTTGACCTTATTGTAATAGCCCGTGACGGTCACACTGAGTCCGCGCCAGCCATACTCGCCGCTTACCGAGAAGTAATTGCTCGATTGCGGCTTGAGGTCGGTATTGCCCAGGTAGAGGTAGGTGCCGCTCATCTGGCGCACGTAGCGGTAAAACAGTTCGCGGATGGCCGGGGTCTTGAATCCCTGGCTCCATGTGGCACGCAACCGCCATGGATTACCGATTTTCCACATGGCCGACACCTTGGGCGTCAGTTTGATGCCGAATTGCTCATTCTTGTTCAGGCGCAGGCCAGCCGTGATGTTGATGTTGTTGATGAGGCTGAATTCGTCCTGCAAGTAGGCCGCTGCCGTCCAGTCGCTCGCCTTGCCGCCCTTGACTCGCGTCGGGGCCTTCAACCAGTCGTAGCGGTATTCCAGACCGGCGCTCAAGCGATTCTCCATCGGCAGCGAGAACACGCCCTTGAGCGTGGCCATGGTGCGCTGCTGGTCGCTCTGCAACTCCTTCTGGTCAGGCAGATACGGGAAATAGGGGTAATAGGGCGTGCCGGCGCTTTTCTCGTAGTCCTCGACCAGCGTCGTGGCAGTATAGTAGTAATAATAGGCGTGACGGTTCCAGTCCACATCCAGCGAGATGAAATCTGTCTTGTTGCGCTGCCATTTGCCGCCCACGGCTGCCGAGCCGTTATGATACTCCATGTCCCATGTCTTGACATCATAGTGTGGATGGCGGCCGCTCACGCGGTAGATGCGTTTCCAGTACAACGTGCCGTCGGCATACAGTTCCACGTCCTTGACGGGACGGTAGGTCAGCCGCTCGGCCACCTGCCAGTTGGTGTGGCGGTTCACGGTCTTGTTGCGCGAGTCGGTAATCGGCGGCTCGGAGCCCTCGGTGTGTTCTACCGCGGTGTTCTGCCAGCCGTCGCTGTGCTGCAACTGGAAATTGGTGTAGGAACTGAACTTGCCGTAGTTCAGCGCCAACCCGTTGTGCTGACGCACGTCGCCATAACTGCCCACGCGGGTCGTGTTCTCGACGAGCACACCCTGGTCACGGTGCTTGCGGGTGATGATGTTGACAACACCGGCGATGGCGTCGCTGCCATACAGCGCGCTCGACGCACCCTTCACAATCTCGATTTTCTCGATATTCTGCGGGTCGATCAACGCCAGGTCATTCTGTCCGCCCACATCGCCGTGAATGCGCTTGCCGTCGATAAGAACAAGGATATATCCGTTGCCCAGTCCTCCCAGTTGCATCTGCGAGCCCATGTCATCCTCGCCAAAGGCAAACGACGCCGTGAGGCCACTCAGGATGTCCTCGATGCTCTTGCCAGAATAATTCTGAAGCATCTTGCTGGTGATGACTTCGGTCTGTACGGGCGCGTCCTTCAACAGGTGCTGCGTTCCAGTACCTGTAACTACTACCTCTGGCAGACTGTCCTGTCGCCAGACCTCACTTTGTGCATTGACAGCAACAACCGCACACCATGCCAGCACCATTGCTGCTGTCAGTCTTTTTTTTCTTCTCATGTCTGCATTCCGTCACACCTGTTCCTGGGTGAGCGTACTTAATGGTTACTAAACCTTATGGCAGGTCTTCTGACTCTCCCCGGCTTGTCTCACCTTCCCAGCCTGTATTTGTGTTGAGGCCAGTGGTCGTTTGAGGGACAAACCATCTGTCATGGGGATTACAGCAGCAGGTACTGTTCCGGATTTTCACCGGATTCCCTTTCATCTAGTGTGGCCCGTGGCCACCTGATTACCATAAAAAGCGCCGCAAAGGTACTACTTTTTTTTATCATGGCAACACCTTAACCCAAAAAAACACAAAATGATGCCACGTTTTGGCCATGAAGAATAATCATGGTACAACAGGAAGCGGCATTGTGGCGCCAAACTATCCATTACTTTAGGCCTATTGGTCATTTTGCAGGATTGAAATTGGGCGGCGTCAAGCGATAGACCTCCTCGATAGAACGGCAATCTGTAGCAGGTGGTTACAATGCAACGATGAGCATCGGGAGGCACGGTGAAGAAGATGTACAGGAAAAAAATCCTCATCATTTGAAAAACTGTTGCCATTTTCAGCGTAAATGTTTATCTTTGCCATCACAATACCAGCCGAACGCGGCCTACAAGCCCAACTTCCGCACGCTCATCACAAGAATGATAGAAACCTAAAAAAGAATAACGGTATGAAACGATTGCTTTTTATCTCCCTCACATTGCTAATAACGTGTATAGCATCCTACGCCGAAGACACCTTTGAGGTTGAGCATATTTTTGAGCGGCAGGAATTGCCACAGGGCAGCAAGTGCCTTGACCAGTATGATAATGTCAAGGAGGTTAAATATGTCTTGATCCCGATCGAATTGGAAAAGGGAACGTATGAGGCCGAAATCAAACGGATTGACAGTAACCTCTATGAACTGAAATTCGGGTATGACGATGTGATATACATCGAGACCAACTACTGCTACAAATATACAAGTTATGGCGATAAAGCCATCCTGATTGTGAACGACCAATACAGTTACAAGAAAGCAAAGGTAGTTTTCATGTAAAGCGCCAGCACTATGCCGTTACCTTGTCGAGGCCCTCGACATCATGGCAGCCCCCATTATTTCGGGAGAACCAGATTGGATTTTTAATAAAATAAAAACTGCTTAATTCGCTGTTTTATAGCCAATTAAGCAGTTGTGGTTGTGGAGCATAGCGCTTTATGGAGCGATATGGATTGACACCCATAGGATTGATAATGTTCGGATTGTCAGTTGCTTAGATTAAGCTATCGATTCTATGTATATCGATGAATACCCCGTTATCCCGTAAAAGGGGGAAATCAATGTACCCCCCAAAAAGCGAGATAACCACCGAAAAAGTTGAGATAATGAAATGTTTAGCAATATTTTTCATACCTTTGCAATGCACAATGATATATAAACAAGAAATCACTTAATTAGAATTCATAATTTAATATTTTATGATTCACACAATGAAAACAATTAATCTATTGATTTTATTATTGTCGTTTACTGTAGGGCTGGCATCTCTTACATCATGTAGTGATGATGGGCCTGAGCCTGTGGCCAAGGCTCCAGTCTTCAATATGAATGAAAGCTTCACAATCACCGCAACCTGCCCAAACAGTTACAAGGCATTTATTAACGGCGAGGAGAAAACACTGCCTTATTCAGTTACCCAAACTTATCAGCAACAGACCATTGTGGTGTCGGGTTACGGCTATGGCATCAATTTACAGAATAGTGATACGGTTGAGCAGACTTTCGAGGTACCTGCCATAGAAGATAATCATGAATATGTTGACTTAGAGTTGCCCAGCGGCACGCTGTGGGCTACGTGCAACGTCGGTGCCAGCAGCCCAGAAGAGTACGGCGACCACTTCGCCTGGGGCGAGACCTCTCCTAAGGATTACTACGACAGTAGCACCTACAAGTGGTGTTACTATGATAATAACGGGTATTGGCAGTTGACGAAATATGATTATTCGTCATTTCCGACTATTGAAGGAGACGGCAAGACCGAATTGGATCCCGAGGACGATGCGGCTTACGTCAATTGGAACCCGTATTGGCGCATGCCGACCAGTGACCAGATTGAAGAGTTGGTAAATTGCTGTTCTTGGCAGTGGACGCAGCGCAATGGCGTGAACGGTCAGTTGGGGACCGGGCAGAATGGCAACACCATCTTCTTGCCCGCCGCCGGCTACCGCTGGCGCGAGTCGCTCAGCAACGTGGGCTCGGTCGGTCGCTATTGGTCGCGCTCGCTCTGCTCGTACGACACCGCCGATGCCTACCTCCTGAACTTCTATTCGTTTAACGTGTACAACTGCTTCAACTTCAACCGCTTCAACGGTTTCGCAATACGTGCTGTACGCGTCTCGCAGAATTAGCAACCAATGAAATAAAAAATAAGCGGCTGAAATTCAGTCGCTTATTTGATGGATTGTGGAGCATAGCGGACTCGAACCGCTTACCTCAACACTGCCAGTGTTGCGCTCTACCAGATGAGCTAATGCCCCAAATGCGACTGCAAAGGTAATACCATTTTTGGAACTGACAAATTTTTTGGAGTGATTTTTTGAATTTTTTTTTGTTTTGATGATGATTAGGGCTTGGATTGATGGTGGGTGGTATGTGTGGCAGGTCTTGGGAGAGGATAGAGAAAAATGGCAAAAGTCCACTTTTTGTGCCTGATTTCGCAAAATAATTCCGACTCAAGGTGCGGAAAATTCAAAAATAGTTGTACTTTTGCAAAAAATTGGTAACTATGCCTGCAATGGAGTTGAAAGATAGACTGCAAAACATGTCGCGCAAGGTGGAAACCCTGCGCAAGCGGTATGTGTCGCTCCTGAGCGAGAGGAGGGAGATGGCTCGGCAGATTGAGCGTCAAGAACTTGAAATTGCCAAACTGGAGAAGGAATTGGAACAATTGCGCATTGACAATGAGTTCTTGCGTGTGGCTCATTCCGTTCCCAGTAACCCCGATTCGGTCGCTAAGTACAAGAAACAGGTTGCCAAGATGGTGCGGGATATTGACCGTTGCATTAAACAATTGAACGCTTAACAAGACTCTCCAGACGTTATGGCCGACAATAATAAAGTTAAGATATGGATTCAACTTGCCGATGCTAACCAAATCGCCTTGAGCATCAATCCTGGCGAGGAGGAGACCTATCGGAAGGCGGAGGAACTTGTCAACACGCTGTGGAGCAAGTGGATGAACCGCTTTAACGACACATCGAGCGATGTGCTGGCCAGGGTTGCTTTCCAGTTTGCGCGTCTCTACCTTGAGACATACGGTGAAAACCGACAGGTCAATGAGTTCCTGACTGATTTGGATCAACAACTTGACGCCATGATTGGCGCCGATGAGTGACGACGTTGTGGCCGCTTGCCGTGCCCGATCGCTTGATTGCTGAGCGTTCTTGCTGACGAGGTTGTGCCACAATGCTGAAATATTAAGAAATTAGGTTCCTGCACCACTTTAGTGTCGATGTGTCATGTCGCTGACAATGGGCGACGTGGACATGTTGTGCTGGGTGGCGCTTTTTGTTAAATATTTATTAATTAACTAATGATAATAGTAACTGTTATTGTAGCCATCCTTGCGATGGCAATTGGCTGTGCAGCAGCGCTGTATTTCTCGCGAAAGAACGCCAAGTCACATGCCAACGAAATCATTGAGAAGGCCCGTCTTGAGGCCGAAGTTCTCAAGAATAATGAGGTGATGAAGGGCAAAGAGGCCGGCATGACCATCAAGAGTGAGGCTGAGAAAGAGGCCAACGCGCGATTGACCAAAGTGCAGACGAGCGAGGCCAAACTCAAGCAGCGTGAGATGTCTCTCAACCAGCAGCAGGGCGAATTGCAGCGCCGCCGCAACGAAGTGGAGAACCTCAAGGTGAATGTTGATAACCAGATGGCTGTGCTGGATCAGCGCAAGGCCGAGGTTGACAAGATGGAGAAGAGTGTGCGTGACACGCTGGAGCACGTGAGCGGCCTGTCGGCCGAGGAGGCCAAGGAGAAACTCATCGAGTCGTTGAAGGATGAGGCCAAGACCAATGCCGCCAGTTATATCAACGAAATCATGGATGATGCTAAGATGACGGCCAACAAGGAGGCCAAGCGCATCATCATCGAGACCATCCAGCGCGTTGCCACCGAGACTGCCATCGAGAATGCCGTCACGGTATTCCATATTGATAATGATGAGATCAAGGGTCGCATCATCGGTCGCGAGGGCCGCAACATCCGCGCTCTTGAGGCCGCAACCGGTGTCGAAATCGTTGTTGATGATACCCCCGAGGCCATTGTGCTGTCGGGATTTGATCCTGTGCGTCGCGAGATCGCGCGCCTGGCGCTTCACCAACTGGTGAGCGACGGCCGCATCCATCCGGCTCGCATCGAGGAGGTTGTTGCCAAGGTGCGCCGCCAGGTCGAGGAAGAAGTGATCGAGACCGGCAAGCGCACGGCCATCGACATGGGTATCCATGGCTTGCATCCCGAACTCATCCGCCTGATCGGTAAGATGAAATACCGCTCGAGTTATGGCCAGAACCTGCTGCAGCACTCGCGCGAGACTGCTAACCTGTGTGCCATCATGGCCAGCGAGTTGGGCCTTAATCCCAAGAAGGCCCGCCGTGCCGGTCTGTTGCACGATATCGGCAAGGTGCCCGATGATGAACCCGAATTGCCGCACGCTCAACTTGGCATGAAGTTGGCCGAGAAGTATAAGGAGAAAGCCGACATCTGCAACGCTATCGGCGCTCACCACGACGAGGAAGAGGCTACCAGCCTGTATGCTCCCATCGTGCAGGTGTGTGATGCCATCAGTGGTGCACGTCCCGGTGCCCGCCGCGAGATTGTCGAGGCCTACATCAAGCGCCTGAACGATCTTGAGCACCTGGCGCTGTCCTATCCTGGCGTTGTCAAGACCTATGCCATCCAGGCCGGTCGTGAGTTGCGCGTCATCGTGGGTGCCGACAAGATCAGCGATGCCGAGACCGAGAAACTGTCCAACGAGATCGCCCAGAAGATCCAGGACGAGATGACTTATCCTGGTCAAGTACGCATTACCGTAATCCGCGAGACACGCGCCGTAAGTTACGCTAAATAACGACTGCGTACCACAATGGACGAGAATAAAAACAGTCTAGTGAATTTGCCCGAGAGCAGTGATGCCTGTGTGAAATGTGACACGAACGGCTGCACATGCTCTTGTGGCAACGATATCGGCCGCTGCAACCTGACCAGTACCAACTGGCTCGAGGACGTTCCCGACAACGACTATGAGATTATTGAGGTGCTGTTCAAGAACACGCGCCGCGGATTCTACCGCAACAGCGCCCACATCCCCCTCAAGCGGGGTGACTGGGTCGCTGTTGAGGCCAATCCGGGGCACGACATCGGACGTGTGGGGCTCATGGGCCGTCTGGTCAAGAACCAGATGAAGCGCGTGAACCTGCGCAAGGATGCCGAGATCCTGCGTGTGTTCCGCAAGGCCAAGCCCGCCGACATGGAACGCTATGAACAGGCCAAGGCGCGTGAGGAGGACACCATGATCCGTTCCCGCAAGATTGCCGTTGACCTGGGCTTGAAGATGAAAATCGGCGATGTGGAATATCAAGGCGACGGCAACAAGGCGATATTCTATTATATTGCCGACGAGCGTGTGGACTTCCGCCAACTCATCAAGGTGCTTGCCGATGTGTTCAAGATCCGTGTCGAGATGAAGCAGATCGGCGCACGCCAGGAGGCTGGACGCATTGGCGGAATCGGTCCTTGCGGCAGGCCCCTGTGCTGTGCTACGTGGATGTCGAGTTTTGTGTCGGTCGCCACGAGCGCTGCCCGCTTCCAGGACATCTCCCTCAACCCCCAGAACCTCGCAGGCCAGTGCGCTAAACTCAAGTGCTGCATCAACTTTGAGGTGAACACCTATGTAGAGGCCATCCGCCAGTTGCCGGCCAAGGATGTGCATCTCGAGACCAAGGACGCGACTTACTACTATTTCAAGGCTGATGCCCTCAAGCGCGAGATCATCTATTCGACCGAGCGCAATGCCCCAGTCAATACTGTGACACTGACCGCGGCCGAGGCATTTGAGATCATCGCTCTGAACAAGAATGGCATCAAGCCCGATAGCCTCAAGCCTGAGGGTGACGGCAAGGAGAATGCGTCGCCATTTGGTGACCTGCTCACTCAGGACAGCATTAACCGCTTTGACAAGAAGAAAAAGAAAAAGAAGAAGAAAAGCGGTGGCGGCGACAAGACACCAGCCGACAGTCCCGCCAAGCCCAAGGCCAACGGCGAGAAGGACAGCAGCAACGGTGACGAGAAGCGCCCTCAAGAGAAGCGAGCCGACCGTAAGCCCCGACAGCCCAAGCCCAAACGCCAACAGCAGCAGCCCAATGCAGCCCCTGCTGGCGAGCGACAGCCCAAGGGTGAGAAGAATCCTGCAGGAGAGAAGCCCCGTCGCCCGATGAAGACGTTCAAGCCTCGCCAGCCTCGAGACGGTAATTCACAGCAAAACGCTAATGTTCAAGGCAAGCAAAATAATGCTGCTAAGGAATAATCTCCCGCTCTTGGGAAGACTGCATAATATCACGGTGGCAATGACAATTCTCATTGCCGCCGTTATGTTCATCATGACATCCTGTGAGCGCAAACCCGTGATGGCCCACGCACGATTTGTGCATCTGCCCCTGGCTGGCTGGCAGCAAGGCATGCCATTGACATTCCTGCCCGAGTATGACGACTCGACACTCACCTATGACATCACACTGGCCATCAGGCATGAGGAAAGTTACCGCTACAGCAATCTGGCACTTGGCGTGGATGTGATATCGGCCGATTCCACTGTCAACAGCAGGCAGATAGACATGCGGCTTGCCGATGGCTATGGTAATTGGACGGGTGGGGGATTCGGCACGTTGTATCAAGATAAAATACTGATAGCCGGTGATGTCAAGCCCAGCGAGGCACGGTCGGTTGTCGTTTGGCAATCGATGCAGGGGTGTGATACGCTGCGGGGATTGGTGAATCTGGGGATCATTGTGACTCCCAGGTGATAAGTGTCACGGAATTCCGTAGAACTCCACAACAAAAAATTTTGTCAATTCGTTAATAATTTATAATTTTGCCGCATCAATAAACCGTTATCATGAAGATAGATAAAGCCCAAGCCAAGCAAACAGGCATCCAACTGCTCAAGTATGGAGTGATAGGCGCGTTGAACACGCTCATCACCCTCGTGGCTTTCTATCTGTTAAACACCGTGTTGGGGCTGTCTTACGGTATCTCAAACGTGACGGGTTATGTCCTGGGCGTGATCAACAGTTTTGTTTGGAACCGCAATTGGGTCTTCAAGACCAAGAATGATGTCAAGCGCGAGTTGCTGCTGTTCGTTTGCGGTTTCCTGATCTGCCTGGCATTGCAGTTGTGCGTAAGTTGGATCCTGCTCGAGGGTCTTGACTGGAAGCATCTGCCCGATGACATCATCCCGTTCTTCCCGATGAAGAAGGCCGGCCAGAACATCGTCATGATTGTCGCCATGGTAGCCTACACCCTGGCCAACTACATCTACAACCGCTTTGTCACCTTCCGTGTCGATCCTAGTGGCACCCCAGGCAAGAAGTGATCAGATTGTTTTATCTATCCCCCCATAACATTCCCATTACTCACCATTGGGCAAGTAACCTGCGGGCTCTACCTTGTCATGATGCTGCTTACTCCTTGACGTGGGATTCCAGGTCGAGGAGGGTTTGTTTTTTGTCGGGGCCGGAGGCGTAGCCGCCTAGGGAGCCGTCGGCGGCGATGACGCGGTGGCAGGGGATGACAATGGCAACGGGGTTGTTGTGGTCGGCCTGTGCGACCGCGCGGGACCCCTTGGGGTTGCCCATGCGTGTGGCCTGCTGGCCATAGGAGATGGTCTCGCCATAGGGGATTTTCTGCAATTCGGCCCATGCACTCATCTGGAAATCAGTGCCCTCAACATGGAGTGGCAGCGAGAACTCGTGGCGCGTTCCGTCGAAGTACTCGCCGAGTTGCAGGATGCACTGCGAGAGTAGGGGAGTGACGGCCTCTACAGGATGCAATTTCAGTTTCATGGCGATTTTCTCGACTTCGGCTTCATCCCGGCCAATCAGGGCGATGCCGTGAGGGCTCGCGGCGATGTGGAGTGTGCCCACGGGAGTCTCCATCGCAGTGTGGCACAGGTGCCCGGTGTGGACATGGGTGATGCCCAGTTCGGTTGCCTTGTCAAGCATGAGACGGTAGGCCGACGCATAGTCATTGCTAATTACACCGTCGAGAATGGCGTCCTTGATGGCATCCTTGATGTAACCGACCGGTCTTGACGGTGCGAGACCGAATGTCGTCATGATTTCCTCTCCATCGACGGGTGGCTGGAAGTTGCGCACACGGTCTTTCTCCTCGATGTCCACCAGTTTGCGCTTCACCAGGTCAAAGTTCTCGCGGAAGCGCTGCACCTTGTTCTGGTTCTTACTGGTGATATCGGCCTTGCATAGGGTCATCAGGTCGTCGATGTCGTCGCCCGCGTCAAACAGCAGCCGCCTCACGGCGCTGTCGGTCACCTCGTCCTCGACCAGGGCGATGGGGCGCATGTGCAGCCCCACGAGTTTCTTGACATACTTCATGTGGTCGTTGAGCGGCAGGCGCATCTTGGCAAAGATCTTGGGCACCATCTTTTCGCCGATGAAGTTGTGGTTGTGGAATGTCCAGCCCTGCTGGGGATCCCAGCGCTTGGTGCGTGCCTTGCCCACATCATGGAGTAGAGCGGCCCATCGCAGCCACACGTCACCGCTGGCCTGCGCCACGTTGTCGAGCACTTGAAGGGTGTGCATGAAGTTATCCTTGTGCCCTCGGCCGTTGACCGTCTCGACGCCCTTGAGTGCGGCAAGTTCTGGAAAAATGAGTGGCAACAGTCCGCACTGGTCGAGCAGCAGCCAGCCTCGTGAAGGCTGGTCGCTGCGCATGATCTTCATCAATTCCTCGGCGATGCGCTCGCGAGTGATGATGCGGATGCGCTCAGCATTGCGCTTGATGGCCTCAAAGGTATCAGGATAGATATCGAAGTCCAGTTGAGTGGCAAACCTCACGGCGCGCATCATCCTCAGCGGATCGTCACTGAAGGTGATGTCCGGGTCAAGAGGGGTGCGGATGATGCGGCGCTCCAGGTCACCGATACCGTCAAAGGGATCCAGCAACTCGCCATACCGCTCCTTGTTCAGGCAGATGGCCATGGCGTTGATCGTGAAGTCGCGGCGCTTCTGGTCATCATCGAGGGTGCCGTCCTCCACGATGGGGTTGCGGCTCTCACGGTGGTAGGACTCGCGGCGTGCGCCGACGAATTCCAGTTCCCACTGGCGGGTCTTGACTTGGGCCGTGCCATAGGTGCGGAAAACGGCAAGGTGCGAGCGCCGTCCCAGGCGGCTTGCCACACCACGTGCGACCTCGATACCGCTCCCGACGGTGACAAAGTCCATGTCGTTGCTAGGGCGCTCCAGGAAGATGTCTCTCACGTACCCCCCGACGACGTAGCACTCGCGATGCAGTTCATCGGCGACACTTCCTACCAGTTTCATGACAGGCAGATTGACATGTTGCTCAATTTTCAGACGGTCAATTTCCATTTTTTGATTATTTAGGCTGCAAAATTAGTGCTTTTTTTGTGCTTTTTTTGCGTGAGTGCCCAAAAATCATTACTTTTGCAACGCAAAACCCGCCTAGTGACGGCCCTTTGCACTAAAGAAATCTATTACACCCATATCTTCTGAAATCTCCCGAATTCAATCATCAAGAAATGTTGGCACGCTATCCAGTATGAGCCAATCATTGTGTAAAAGATTTGAGGTGTTGAAGATTTTGCTTGCTTTAATTTTTGACAATCAATAACAACAAGAATGCGTGCGCGAGAGTGCACACTGATTGGACCACAAAGTGAATCCCGTCCGGTTATTCTTGTATTTTACAATTTTATATATGTACAATATTAATCAATTAAATGAGATGAGCGATGAGCAACTTCGTGATCTCGCCAAATCGATGGAAATCAAGCATGTTGATTCTACCGATCATGATGCTCTTGTGTTTCAGGTTTTAGATAAGCAAGCCGAGACAGAAGCCGCCAACGCCACAGAACCGACTAAACGCCGTCGTGAACGCATCCGTCAACCGGCAGCCAAAGCCAATGGCAATGAGGTGACAAAGGATGACGCTGTCGTCGCCAAGAATAAGAATCAAGAAAAAAAGAACGATAAGACCAAGGCTGAAATCAAGTCCCAACCCAAGGAACAACCCGCTGAACCCGCCGTTCAAGAAGAGGCAGCGGCAGTTGAGCCTCCTAAACGCAAGCGTGGCCGCCCCTCGGCAGCCGAAAAGGCTGCTCGCGAGGCTGCCTTGAAGGCGCAAGCCGAGCAGGCCGAACAGGTGGAGCAAGAGCCTCAGGCCGAAACGGTAGCCGCTGACGCAAATGTAGCCGAAACGCCCGCTGTGGAGCCGGCAACGCGCCGCCGCGGTCGCAAATCAAAGCAGGCTAACGAGGCCGTGCCCGAACTGCCCTTTGACGAGGATGCCACCCAAGTGAAAATGGAAGAACAACCCGCCTCTGGTGAGGAAAATCAGCCTGCCGAGGCCTCCGATATGGAACCTGCCGACCAGCAAGAGGCCACCCAAGAACCGTCGGCCGACGAACCGCGTGAGCGCGAGGGTATGTCACTGAATTCCTTCTTCAATACAAGTAGCGGATTCACTTTCAAACCCCGCACCCAGCAGGAGAAGGAAGAGGCCATGCGTCGTGCCGAGGAGGAGCGCCGCCGCCAGGCCGAGGAGGCTGCTGTGGCACCCATTGTTATCCAGGAACCCAAGGTGGTCAAGGAAAGCAAGAAGAGCAAGCGCAAGAACAAACAGCAGCAACAGCAGCAGATCGCCGAGGTGAATCCCTATCTGGACCAGCCTTACAACTTTGATGGCATTCTGGAGGCACAAGGCGTGCTGGATATCGCCCCCGAGGGCTATGGATTCCTGCGCTCGAGTGATTATAATTACCTCACTTCGCCCGATGACATTTATGTCCAGCAATCACAGATCAAGGCCTATGGCCTGAAGACCGGTGACGTCATCGAGGGAACTATCCGTCCGCCCATGGAGGGTGAGAAGTATTTCCCCATGAGCGAGATACGCTTGATCAATGGTCGCACACCGGCCTACGTGCGCGACCGCGTCCCCTTTGAGCATCTGGTACCCCTGTTCCCCGACGAGAAGTTCGACCTGGTGAGCAAGACCCATCCCACCGTATCACAGCGCGTGGTTGACATGTTCTCGCCCATCGGCAAGGGCCAGCGTGGCCTGATCGTGGCTCAGCCCAAGACCGGTAAGACCATGCTCTTGAAGGAAATCGCTAATGCCATCTCGGAGAATCACCCTGAGACCTACATGATTATCCTGCTCATCGACGAGCGCCCTGAGGAGGTGACCGACATGGCCCGCAGCGTGAATGCCGAGGTCATCGCATCCACCTTTGACGAGCCGGCCGACCGCCACGTCAAGATTGCCGACCTGGTGTTGAGCAAGGCCAAGAGGCTTGTCGAGTGCGGTCATGACGTGGTCATCCTGCTCGACTCCATCACGCGTCTGGCGCGCGCCTACAACACGATTGCTCCGGCATCGGGCAAGATCCTGACCGGTGGTGTGGATGCCAACGCCCTGCAGCGTCCCAAGCGCTTCTTCGGTGCTGCCCGCAACATCGAGGGTGGCGGTAGCCTCACAATCATTGCCACCGCATTGACCGAGACCGGTTCCAAGATGGATGAGGTCATCTTTGAGGAATTCAAGGGCACCGGTAACATGGAGTTGCAGTTGGACCGCAAACTGTCGAACAAGCGCATCTTCCCCGCTGTCGATGTGATGGCTTCAAGCACTCGCCGTGATGACCTGCTCTTGCCGCAGGACACCCTGAACAAGATGTGGATCATTCGCCGCTTCTTGAGCGACCGTACCTCGGTCGAGGCCATGGAATTTGTCAAGGAGCGCATGGACCGCACCCGCGACAACGAGGAGTTCCTGCTCACCATGCAGCAAGGTTAACATTATCATATCAGATTTATTGAGGACGATGGGACGCATCATGGGCATCGACTATGGCCGCAAGCGCACTGGCGTAGCGGTAACCGATCGGCTGCAGATTATAGCCGGCAATCTGGCTACCGTCCCTACCCACACACTCCTGCAGTTTATCAAGGACTACATGCAGCGTGAGCCGGTAGAACGCATCGTCATCGGTCAACCGTCACAACTCAACGGGCAGCCCAGCGAGAGCATGAAGTACATCACGCCGTTTGTCAATCGGTTGCGCAAGGAATTGCCCGATGTGCCGGTCGTGATGTATGACGAGCGATTCACCAGCGCCATTGCCCACCAGACGATGATCGATGGAGGTATGAAAAAGAGCGACCGCCGTGACAAGGCGCGTGTAGATGCCATCGCCGCCACCATCATCCTCAATGATTATCTGCAAAGTAGATTGAATCAACAGAAATAACATCTAGCATTAAAATGGTTTTACCGATTTACATTTATGGTCATCCCGTGTTGCGCTCCGAGAACGCGACTGTAACTCCCGACTTTCCCAATCTGCAGGAACTGATTGAGAACATGAAGGAAACTATGTATCATACCCAGGGTATCGGCATTGCAGCGCCCCAGGTGGGTGTCAATGCCCGTATCGTTTATATTGACGTTGATGTGCTTGCCGAGGATTTTCCCGAACTCAAGGACGTCCGCATGGTGCTCATCAATCCCGAGATCACCGTCGATGAGGATGCACCTTCCATCTCGCGTGAGGAAGGCTGCCTGAGTGTTCCCGGCATTCATGAGAACGTTCACCGCCACGAGAAAATCCACATCCGCTGGCAGGATGAGAATTTCCAGGAACATGAGCAGGATATTGAGGGTTATCTGGCCCGTGTCATCCAGCACGAGTGTGACCACCTGGATAAAACGCTCTTTATCGACCGCATCTCGCCGATACGCAAGCAACTTATCCGCACCAAGTTGAACAATATGGTTAAAGGGAAAATCTCATGCAACTACCGTTGTAAATTTGCCCCTCACAACCGCAAGAAATAAAAAAGTGGAAGATGTCTCACGACAGCCTCCACAAACCTTAAATCTAATACCATGAAAAACACACGTACAAATGTACTATGCTTTTTTGAAATCTTACAAATATTTTAAGAAATTTTTGTATTTTTATATATAAATTTAGGATTTAATGATGGATGACCAACTCAGAATCAGTATCACAGATATCGACAGGCATTTTATGAAAATAGCCTGTGATTTAGCCAGTAAAAATGTGGATTGTGGCGGTGGCCCTTTCGGTGCCGTAATTGTTAAGGACGGAGAAATCATTTCGAGTGCATGCAATACTGTCACCCTGGACAATGACCCGACGGCTCATGCCGAGGTCAATGCCATCCGCAAGGCCTGCTCGTTGACTAGAAACTTCAAGTTGGACGGCTGTGTGGTCTATAGCAGTTGCGAACCTTGCCCCATGTGCCTGAGTGCGCTCTACTGGGCGGGAGTGAAGCGCATCTACTACGGCAACACCGCTGCCGATGCCGACCGCATCGACTTCGGTGACGACTTTATCTACAAGGAGATTGAGAAGCCTCATCTCGAGCGTGCGATCCCGTGCATCCACATTGAGGGAACCGACGCCATCGAGGCATTTAACAAGTGGGCCAACAAGGAGGACAAGATCGCTTATTGATTCTTGTTCCCATTTGCCTTATATTGAAGTGGCTGCCTTCTCGCCGAGGGCAGCCACTTCTTCAATAAAATATGTAAAATGGGCTATCAGAACTTCATGCCGAAGGCGATCTGGAGATTGCCATTCTTCACTTGGCTATCCTCAAAGACCTTGGTCAAGCCGAGATTATAGCGGGCCTGTACAAACGCGTTGTTTGTCAAGTTATAGGTGGCACCCAATCCCAGTCCAAAGTCAACCGTGTTGGTCATGTCCTTGAAGTCAATGGTCTCTTTTGCCTCGATATTGCCGGCTTTGCCCGAAGCTGTCATTTTGCTATACACGTTGAAACCCACTTGCGGACCAAAGTCAATGCTGAATGCGGGCGTAGCATAGAACTTAAGCATCAAGGGCACGTTGATGTAGTTGGTATGGAATGTGCCTTTGGCCTCAACCATGCCGGGGACTTCTTCAACATCAATTTTGTCGGTTTCCTTACCACCTTGGGCTGCAAAAACTACCTCGGGGGCGATGGCAAACTTGGGATTGAACTTGTATTCCATCATCAAGCCTACTTGGTAGTTGGGCTGCCAGCCACTAGGCGCATCTTCGCCCCAAAAATGAGTCATGTCAAAACCTACCTTGGCACCAAATTGAACTTGAGCGCTAGCGCTCATGCAGACGACTGCAGTAGCAATCAAAGCAAAAACTTTCTTCATAATCTTTTTCTGTCTTTTAATAAAACAATTAATGATTCGTCATTTTTGATTTAAACGTCACTTTGACAAAAAGATTTCCGCTAGGTTTAATGCACCTGGCGGAAAAAACGGTTTTTGTGTCGTTTCGGACACTATTATGTCAATTCTGGACAGTTATTTACTGTACTGTTTGCAGTAGTCCTGGATGCCGCAATTCAGGCAGTCGGGGCGCAGGGCCTTGCATACGTACCGTCCGTGCAGCAATATCCAGTGGTGGGCCTTGAAGCGCAGTTCGGCAGGGATGTGGCGCGTGAGGTCTCGCTCAACGTCGTTGGGGGTTTTGCCCTGTGACAGCCCCAGGCGATGCGATACGCGATAGACATGGGTATCGACAGGTATCGTGGACTTGCCGAATGCCGCTCCCATGACCACATTGGCGGTTTTGCGGCCCACGCCGGGCAGTGACGTCAGGTCCTTCATATTATCGGGCACCTGGCCGTCAAACTCATCGACCAGCATCCGGGCCATCGCCTGCAAGTGGGCTGCCTTGCTGTTGGGATAGGAGACACTCTTGACATACTCCAGAATCTGCTCAACACTGGCATTGGCCATGGCTTGAGCGTCGGGAAATGCGGCAAATAGCGGCGGTGTCACCATATTCACCCGCTTGTCGGTGCACTGGGCACTCAGCATGACGGCGACCAGCAACTCAAACGGGTCGTGGTGCTTCAATTCAGCCTCGGGATTAGGTTGCTCTTGTTGGAAATACTCCAGAATGCCTTGATATCTCTCCTTTATCGTCATATCGGTCTATCTATATAAATGAAATGAGGAATCAGGACACGCAGTGAAATCCTAATTCCTCATTTTTGATTCATTATTAGATTAATGTGCGCTCTTGAACTCGTCAAGGAAGCGGACATCGTTCTCGCTGAACATGCGCAGGTCTTTCACCATATATTTCAGGTTAGTGATGCGCTCCACACCCAGTCCGAAGGCATAACCGCTATAGACCTTGCTGTCGATGCCGCTGGCCTCAAGCACGGCGGGATCTACCATGCCGCAGCCCAGGATCTCAACCCAGCCGGTGTGCTTGCAGAAACCGCAGCCCTTGCCACCACACAGCATGCAGGTGACGTCCATCTCGGCACTGGGCTCGGTGAAGGGGAAGTAACTGGGACGCAGGCGGATCTCGGTCTCGGTGCCGAACAACTCCTTGGCAAAGTGCAGGAGCACTTGCTTCAAGTCGGCAAAGGTCACATTCTTGTCAATGTACAAGCCTTCAATCTGGTGGAAGAAGCAGTGGGCGCGGGCTGTGATAGCCTCGTTGCGGTACACGCGGCCGGGGCAGATGATGCGGATGGGCGGCTGCTGGCGTTCCATCGTGCGCACCTGGACCGAACTGGTGTGGCTCCTGAGCACGATGTTGCGGGTCACATCCTGATCATTCTTCTCGATGAAGAAGGTGTCCTGCATGTCGCGGGCAGGATGGTCGGCAGCAAAGTTCAGCGCACTGAACACGTGCCAGTCGTCCTCGACCTCGGGACCATCGGCGATGGTGAAGCCCAGGCGGGAGAAGATGTCGATGATCTGCTTGCGCACCACCGAGATGGGGTGACGGGTGCCCAACTCTGCGGGAAAGGCGGGACGAGTGATGTCAATCTTGTTCTGCTCCTTGGCCTTCTGCTTGGTGGCCTCGCGCAGGGCATTGATCTTTTCGGTAGCGAGATTCTTGAGTTCGTTAAGCCTCTGACCCAGTTCGCGTTTCTCCTCGGGAGCCACGTTGCGGAACTCGTTGAACAATGCTGTTACCTCACCTTTCTTGCTCAGGTACTTGATACGCAATGCCTCCAGGGCCTCCTCGTTCTCGGCCTTGAGGTCTGCGATTTGCGCCTTCAGCGCTTCTATCTTATCCTTTAACATAGTCTTTTCTATTGTATGAACGTGCAAAATTAGTAAAAAAAAGTAGAGACGCAAAATTTTGCGTCTCCACTCATGATTTTTTTCAATTGACTAGAATGCCTAGCGGCCAGGATTACGGCTCGCGGCCCTCGACGATGGCCTCGGTGTCGCGGGCGATCATATATTCCTCGTCGGTGAGAACGACAACGACCTTGACCTTGCTGTCGGGCAGGCTGATTTCGCCTTCCTTGCCACGCCACAGGGTGTCGTTCAACTCCTCGTCAATCTTGACGCCCAGGTACTCCAACTGGCGGCACACGCGCTTGCGGGTCTGGTACTGGTTCTCGCCCACGCCGCCGGTAAAGGCGATGATGTCCACGCCACCCAGTTCGGCTGCATAGGCACCGATGTACTTGAGGATGCGCAGTTCATACATGTCGAGGGCCAACTTGGCGCGCTCGTTGTTGTCCTTCTCGGCAGCATCCACCACGTCGCGCATGTCGCTGCTCAGGCCCGTGATGCCCAGCACACCGCTCTTCTTGTTGATGATGTTGAGCATATCCTTGGGGCTCAGGTTGTACTTCTCCATGAGGAAGAGCAATGCGCCCGGATCGACGTCACCCGAACGGGTTCCCATCATCAGGCCCTCGGTGGGCGTGAGGCCCATCGTGGTGTCGATGCTCTTACCATCCTTGACGGCGCTGATGCTGGCACCGTTGCCGATGTGGCAGCAGATGATGCGCTTGCCCTCGGGAGTGGTTCCCAACATCTCACACACGCGCTGGGTCACGAAGCGGTGGCTCGTGCCGTGGAAGCCGTAGCGGCGCACGTGGTCCTCGGTGTAATACTCCATGGGCAGGGGATACATGAAGGCCGACTTGGGCATCGTCTGGTGGAAGGCGGTGTCAAACACGCCCACCTGGGGAACGCCGGGCAACACGGCCTCGATGGCCTCGATGCCAGCCATGTTCACGGGATTGTGTAGCGGGGCAATACCGTAGCACTCTCGGATCATGTCCTTCACCTCGTCGGTGATGAGGACGCTGCGGCTGAACTTCTCGCCACCATGCACCACGCGGTGACCCACGGCGTCGATTTCCTTCAGATCCTTGATGCAGCCATATTCGGGATGAACCAGCGCGTCGAGGATAGCCTTGATGGCACCCTTGTGGTCGGTGAGGCCCAGGTCAATGTTCTTCTTGCTGCCGTCATCAAATTTCAGTTTGATGAAACCGTCGGGCAGACCGATTTTTTCAACACCACCCTCGGCCAGGGTCTTGTTCTCCTTGATCTCGATGAGTTTATACTTGGCAGAACTGCTGCCACAATTCAAAACTAAGATATTCATTATATTGGTAATTGTTTTTTTGTTATTGTGTTTAGTAGTACGAGCCTCTGGCTCGTAAAACATCGGGTGTTACTTGTTAATCGCCTGGTTACAGGTGAGGATCACGGTGCGGTAGATGTCATCCTCGTTGCAGCCGCGTGACAAGTCGTTCACGGGGGCGGCAAGACCTTGCAGGACGGGACCCACAGCCTTGGCTCCAGCGATGCGCTGAACGAGTTTGTAAGCGATATTGCCCACGCCCAGGTCGGGGAACACGAGCACATTGGCATGGCCGGCAATCTCGCTGCCGGGAGCCTTGCTGGCACCCACGCTGGGAACGATAGCGGCATCGGCCTGCAACTCACCGTCAATTTTCAGGTTGGGATTCATCTCCAGGGCGAGGCGGGTAGCCTCAACCACCTTGTCAACGCGCTCATGCTTGGCGCTGCCCTTGGTCGAGAAACTCAGCATCGCAATCTTGGGGTCATCAATCTCGGCCAGCGCGCGGGCGGTACGGTCGGCGCTGACGGCAATCTGAGCCAGTTGCTGGGCATCGGGATCAGGCACTACAGCACAGTCGGCAAACACCATCACGCCATTGTGGCCATAGGGCGAGCCCTCGGGCAGCAGCATCAGGAAAGCGCCACTCACGGTGCTGATGCCGGGAGCGGTCTTCAATACTTGGAAGGCGGCGCGCAGCACATTGCCTGTGGTGTTCATCGCACCGGCCACTTGACCGTCGGCATCGCCGGCCTTGATGAGCAGGCAACCCAGGTAGAGCGGGTCAAGCACCTTCTTGCGGGCATCCTCGATGGTGACGCCCTTGGCCTTGCGCAGTTCATAGAACAGTTGGGCATATTTCTCCACGCCCTCGGCATCATTGGGATTGATCACCTGAGCCTTGTCGATGTTCTTGAGACCAAGTTCAGCGGCTTTGGCAAGAATTTCGGTCTTGTCGCCAATGAGCACGATGTCGGCAATGCCGTCGGCGATGATGCGCTCGGCAGCCGTCAGCGTGCGGGGTTCAGTACTCTCGGGAAGGACGATGCGTTGCCTCTTGGCAATCGCGTTACTCTTGAGTTTCTCAAATAAAGGTTCCATTGTTCTCTTGTTAGATAGTATTTTAGGAAAACTGATTTGTCGTTGGTTTCATTGCCCCAAAGGTACTGCTTTTTTACAAACCAACCTGTATCTTTTCTTAAAACTTTCTTCCTTTTTTTGTTAAATAAGGGGAGCGGCGATGTGCCATTCCCCCACGCTGTTAAACATCACTAATTTAAAAATATACTACAGAATCACTTCTTCAGGGTGACAAAGACCTTGGGATGGTCTTTCTCACTCTTGTCAACGACTATGGAGTCAATACGGTCGTTTGGAATGTTAAAGATTGATTCTCTGCGCTCACCGTCCACGTAGAATTCATAACCGTATTTGATGATGCCGTCATCGCTGATTGTAGTTTTGTTGCCCTCATTGTCGGTAAAGGTTGTCGAAGTCTGGATGTTGGTGACGGTCTTTGCTCCAGGCTGTTTCGTCGTGTACATGTAGATGTTCATCTTGTCACCGTCATGCATGACTTTCATCGACTTCACCAGGCTTGGTGATACCGCGCTTGGATTCGAAATGGGCTTGCCGTCCAGATAGTATTGGTAGTCCTCGGTGCTCCCCTGGTGATGGCTTTCCACCAAGCCGTCAGGCTTGACTGAAAAACTCTTAACTTGTTTGGAGACCTTGTCTTGTGGCATGACCTGTGTCACAGCGGACTGCTTTCGGGCGTTGCTGCCAACCGCCGCATCGTTTCCGTCTTGTACGGGCGTAATCACTGTTTTGGCATTGGCTACCATCGAGGCGGCGACGATAGCCGCCAGATAGAGTACTTTGAGCACTCGCTTGCGGGATGATTTTTTCTTGTGTAACATAATGATTCGTTGTTTAAGTGTTTGCTCGGTAAAGCCATTTGCAAGTAAGCCGGCACTCATCGCAGTGACTCGTCCGATTAGTATCTCCTCATATTCCTTGATATTACTACACGATAGCGCTGCGGCATCATCGGCCTCAAACTCATGAACCGCTTGCAGGTCGGCCCGCAGCATCCATGCGGCAGGATTGAACCATTGCAAGGATAGAACCACTTCGGCCAGAATCAAGTCAAGTGTGTGGCGCTTCTTGAGGTGAGCCAATTCGTGAGTCATAACGGCATTGACATCGCCCTCTTGCAAGTCGTCAGGCATCACAATATAGTTCATCCAGTTAAATGGTGACTGCACTTGATTGCTCTTGACCAGGACATATCCCTGCTCGCACTTGATTTTCTCTCCATTACCGATGATTCGTGCCGTGGCAATAATAGCCATGATGCTTTTGATCAACATGACCCCTACGCCGATGCAATAGATAGCCAATAATGCCGCCATCCACCATGTGGTGGAGTAGGGTGAAGTATCGGCGATTGCGGCTTCGTTAAGGTGCGGTAATTCTGTTGCAGGCAGCGTTCTGTGTAGGGTCAACCCGCAAAATGGAAGAATCCACGGAAGAACCAGGCACAAGAGCAGCACCGCTCGATTCAGGCCATGAAATGTCTCTCGCTTGAGCAGCAAGCGGTAGCCCATAGCCATGACAACCATCGTCAAGGCTACGTTGCCGATATATAACAATGTGTCGCTCATTGTTTCTTCTCGTCTTTCTCTTTTTCCAGTTGTTCGACGAGGGCCTTCAACTCATCGATTGACACCTTGTCATCCTTGACAAAAGACGAGACCACATTCAGGTAACTGCCCGAGAAAAATTGCCTTACCATACCAGCCAATGACTGCTTGCTGTAGTCACTCTCACTGATGGCAGGGTAATACTGATAGGTGTTGCCATAGGCCTTGTGGCCCAGGTAACCTTTCTCCTCAAGACTGCGTACCATCGTCGATATGGTATTGACATGGGGGCGCGGCTCGGGAAAGAGTGCCAAAAGTTCCTTGACGAACATGGCGCCATGTGCCCAGAAGTAATTCATGATTTCGCTCTCGCGTTTGGTTAGTTTGTTAGCCATAATAATCGTTCAATTGGTTTGACACGGCAAAGGTAAAACAAAAAATCGTTACACAAACTATAAAATATAGTTGAATAACGAAAAATTATAGTTCTTTAACGATTTTATCTAGTTCGTGCCAAATAAATACAGACAACTTTGACAACATCTATACAATCACCACAACTTTTTTAAAATGTTGTTTGTGTTGTCAATTGTGTTGCCAAAGATGTCTGAAATCATAAATCTTAGTGCCTAAGCGTGAGGCACATTGTCAAGCAGTGTTACTCGCCGATGATGGCGTCGATGATAGCGTTGATGTCTGTAATATTGATTTCGCCGTCGCCATTCACATCCAGCAAATCACTGCTATCATTGGCAGTCATGGCGTTGATGACCATGTTCACGTCCGAGATGTTGATCTCGTCATCGCCGTTCACGTCGGCATCAATCACACCAACGATCTGATACATCCATTTCCAGGCAAGGGTATTTCGATAGAGTTCAAGAGACTTAATCGGAACACTCAGGACAGTCACATGGCTCATCTGATAAGAGATATTGTTCATGTGAGGTGGCGTTTTGGCCTTGCAGGTCATCTGCATTAATGCATTATCCTCATAGAAAGCGTTCCCTCCAATGGTTTCCAAAGACTCGCCCAACGAGACGGTCGTTAGATTCTTACAGTATGAAAAAGCATGTTCCCGAATTATTTTGACTGTGTTAGGCAGCATGACTTCGGTTAATGCATAATCATTGGTGAAGGCATAGTGGCCAATCTTTTCCAGAGATTTACCAAAAGTGACATTTTCTAATGTCTGGCAGTCGGCAAAGGTATAGTCTCCAATGATCTTTAAGGAATTTGGAAGAACCAGACCAGTAAGACCCTTGCAGTTGTAGAAAGCGTGGCTCCTGATGTCTTGAACACCTTCTGCAAGTTCAAGTTCACCCAGTTTGACGCAATTCTTGAATGCGCCATTGTAGATTTTTTTTACCGTACCAGGTATCTTTATTTTGGTGAGTGCGGAACATTCCATGAATGCGCTGTCACCAATGCTCTTGAGTCCATGGCCCAAATCCACATTGGCAAGTGATGTGCAATTCATGAAATCGTATTTCCCCACATTCACTACGCTGTCACCAAGAGTGACGTCAGTCAGATTGGCACAATTGTAAAAAATACCTTGACCCATGGATTTTGTAACACTGGGAATGATGACGCGTGACAGATTGTTGCAATCCTGGAAAGCGCTATTTCCGATTGTTTCCAAACCGGGATTGGTAATTACTGATGTCAGGTTGGACCGTTTGAAAGCACTTTTTCCAATAGTTTTTAATGGCAAATCAGATAATTCCCCGGTCAGGTTTCTGCATCCCTCAAAGGCGCTTTCGCCGATATATTCGATATTGGGCGATAGGTCAAGTGATTCTAATATCCCACATTGATAAAAAGCGAAATCACCTATTGAGGTTAGAGCCTCGTTATATCTCACATTTGTCAGCCTGCCATCGTAGGCAAAAATAGCGCGTGGCAAAGCAGTCAAAGCGTTTCCCAGCATGACATTGTTTAAGGTTTCACATTCAGAAAAGGCGCCGTTGCCAATACTGGTAACCTCATCAGGAATCACCAAATCGACAAGACCCGTACAATGATAGAAAGCAAAGTACCCAATATTTTTCAGTCCTTTCGGCAAATTGATCGCTTGGAGGGCATGGCAGCATTGAAATGTGAAATTGCCTATAGACTCAACGCCGTCCCCAAAAGTGACTTCTTGCAGGTTGATACAGTAAGCGAATGCACTTTGATCGATTGTTTTCACAGAATTGGGAATAATGATACTGGTTAAACTTTCAAAGCCAATGAAGGTGCACTTGTTGATTGCCGTCACACCTTCAGGTATCACCAGTTGGGATGACATCTCCTTACCGCCAACAATGAAATGTTTGGCATAATACAGCGGATTGGAAACATATAAATCAAAATCCTCAAAAACGATATTGCACCAGGCTTCAAGGCTCGGTGTGCAAACGGTCTCTAACGAATCACACTTATAAAAAGCACCATTGGCTACATATTCAAGCGAAGTGGGTAATCCAATCTCTTGAAGGCTGTGACAATTATAAAAAGTTAAGCCCAAAATGCTTTTCACAGATTCGGGAATATTGATGTTTTTAAGGTATTCACAGTACATGAAAGCCTCTTCTTCGATGAAACGAACAGAATTAGGAATGTCAATAGTCGTCAAGGCTGTTTCTGCGAATGCTCCCCGTGGGATAGTATCAAGATTGCATGAAAGTTTGATTTCGCTTAATGCGTAACAATTCAAAAACGCATATATTCCTAAACGAGTGACTGAATTCGGGAGTTCAATACTATTGATGCTTGAACAACAATAAAAAGCCTCGGCGCCAATTGATGTGATTGTTTCTGGCAAATCGACTCCTGTAAGACTGGAATAATAGAATGCACTGTCGCCAATCGCTGTTACCGTATAAGTGTCTTCTTGTAGGGTAACGGTTTCGGGAATATTGATATGGCCCTGATAATACCCGCGATTATTGATCCCTTTCCCGTGGTATGTAACTGCCACCTCATGATCATTAATGATATTGTAACAGATGCCGTCTTTGATGAAGTCATAATTGCCTGGATAATTAACATCAATTCTGAAGCGGCAGTTGATGACGTCAAGGGTGATGAGATATTTGTCTCCACCGCTCCCAATGAATCGATATGCGCTGTTTGTGCTTCCACTTGCCTTTTGGGTCGGTATCCATGTTCCGCTCTCGACGTATTCCAGCCCGTTCGTTGGGCCGATTATCATCGACTCGCTGAAACTGTCCCGATCATCTGTTTCGGCAAGGCTGTCAGCGAAAACAAAACGGATATCACCTGAGAAGGCATCACACATGAGGGTGTATGTGCCATCGGGGTGCTCCGTCATGGCTTTGCCCTTATCTGGGGAGAATCCGTTACCCATTGGCGAGTTGCCGACAATGTAATAAGTTGCCCATGACGGCATTGCGCACGCCAAAATTAGAAAAATCAATAATATGCGTTTCATAATGATAAAGATGAATGTATTTTCGTCGCAAATATACTGATAATTTGTAAAAAACAAAAAAAACCGCTTTTTCGAGCGGTTTTTTTTGTTTAAAGTAGATAAGAGTCTGTGGCAAGGTTACTCGCCGAGGATGGCTGCTACGCCAGGCAGGGTTTTGCCCTCGATGGCTTCGAGCATAGCACCACCACCGGTCGAGACATAGGATACCTCGTCGGCCAGGCCAAACTTGTTGACAGCGGCAACCGAGTCGCCACCGCCCACGAGCGAGTAAGCGCCATTCTTGGTAGCCTCGGCCACATACTTGGCGATCTCGCCAGTACCGTGAGCAAAGTTTTCGAACTCGAACACGCCGACGGGACCGTTCCACAGGATGGTCTTGGAGTTAAGGATAATCTCTTTCCAGATCTTGAGCGACTCCTCGCCTGCGTCCATGCCTTCCCATCCGTCAGGGATGTTGAAGATATCAACAGGCTTGCGGTTGGCCTCGTTGTCAAACTTGTCGGCAGCGATCGTCTGTACCGACAGGCTCAGTTTCACGCCTTTCTCCTTGGCTGCGGCCATGACATTCAGTGCCTCGGGGATCAGGTCGTCCTCATGCAGGGACTCGCCGATGTGGCCACCCTGGGCTTTGATAAAGGTAAAGCCCATGCCACCGCCGATGATCAGGTTATCTACCTTGTCGAGCAGGTTCTTGATGACCGACAACTTGGATGACACCTTGCTGCCGCCGATGATGGCCGTGAAGGGGTGCTGAGCATTCTTCATCACGTTGTCGATAGCGGTAACTTCCTTCTCCATGAGGTAACCCAGCATCTTGTGGTCGTCGTCAAAGAAGTCGGCAATCACAGCGGTCGAGGCGTGACGGCGGTGAGCGGTGCCAAAGGCGTCGTTCACATACACGTCGGCATAACTTGCCAGCGTCTTGGCAAACTCGGTCTGACGGGCCTTCATCTCCTTCTTGGCGGCATCATAGTTGGGATCATCCTTCTCGATGCCCACGGGCTTGCCTTCCTCCTCGGGGTGGAAACGCAGGTTCTCGAGCAACAGGATCTCGCCGGGCTTGAGGGCATCGGCTTGGCTCTTGGCGTCGGCACTGTCCTGAGCGAAGTTCACGGGTCGCTCGAGAGCAGCGGCAACAGCGCTCGTGATCTGGCTGAGCGAGAGTTTATGGTTGATTTTGCCCTTGGGCTTGCCCATGTGGGACATGATGATGAGTGAACCACCATCAGCAAGTATCTTTTTCAGTGTGGGAACCGCACCGCGGATGCGGGTATCGTCGGTAATTTCACCCTTTTCGTTCAGAGGTACGTTGAAGTCCACGCGCACGATTGCCTTCTTGCCGGCAAAATTGAATTCATTAATCTTAGCCATTTCTTGATGATAAATTAAAGTATTTTCTTGATGTTATTGATTTTGATTATTCTAATTATTGCAGGCCACAAAAGTACGAAATATTTTGTTTAAAACACCTTGCATTTATCTCTTTTTGGGTTTTTTAAGATGATGATGATGCCGACATTCCACTTTTTTAGTAATTTTGTGCAATTCTAATTATTTAAGTTTTTCAAAAATGGACAAACGAGTAACCAAAATGATGAGAGTGGTGACGATGTTGTTGCTGTCGATGATGGTCGTCTCGTGCGGCTTGTGGCGCCACACTGCCGACGATGTTATCAACGACATGCGTGATGCACGTCATGCACAATATGTTAATGTGGGAAATGGCCTGTTTGGACTGGGACGATTGATATCGCCAACCCTGTACGAGGCCGGCCTCGGAATCAATTCGATACAGGTGCTAGACCTGAGCAAGTGCAGCGGCAATGACCGTGACAAGTTCCGCAAGCGCATTATGGACTTGAGCCGTAATGGCGCTTATGAGGAGATTGTCACCCGCCAGGAGGGCTACGACACCAGAACAGCGCTCGTGCGCCGTGATGGCCAGTACATCAGCGAGGTTGTCCTGGTCAATGCCAGCGACAGGAATGATGTGATGGTCTTGATCCTCGGCCACATCAATGTCGAGAACCTCGAACGCATCTTGAATGACAAGTCTATCGCTTCGGCTAGTCATTTAAACTAAGGCAATGATATAGATGTTGGCCTGAACCCTGCGGGGCTAATGCGAAATACACGGATTAGTTTTAAATATTTTTCGTCAAATACGTTTTCTTAGCGAAATTAGCATTAAAAACTTTTCAGGGCCAACTGCTATATCGCTCCCTAAACTAATGTTGAAATAATAAACGAATATATATTAATTACATCACAATGAAAGAGAAGATTAAAGAACAGTTTAAGCAGCGTTTTGGCACCGATTGTGTGACCTATGCTTCGGCAGGCCGTATCAACCTGATTGGTGAGCACACCGACTATAACGGTGGCTTTGTGTTCCCCGGTGCAATCGACAAGTACATCATGGCTGCCATCAACATCAATGGCACCGACAAGGTGCGTGTCTATAGTATGGATATGGACGCATACTGTGAGTTTGGCCTTAACGAGGAGAATGCTCCTCAGCAGCAGTGGGCACGCTACATCTTCGGCGTGTGCCGCGAGACCATCAAGCGCGGTGGCATTGTGAAGGGTTTCGACACCGTGTTTGCGGGCAATGTGCCTCTGGGTGCAGGCCTGTCGTCATCGGCCGCATTGGAGTCCTGCTTTGCCTTTGCCCTCAACGATATGTTCAACGATAACAAGATTGACAAGTTTGAGTTGGCCAAGATCGGCCAGAGCACCGAGCATAATTATTGCGGCGTGAACTGCGGCATCATGGACCAGTTTGCCAGTGTATTTGGCAAGAAGGACTGCCTGATGCGTCTGGATTGCCGTTCGCTGGAACACGAGTACTTCCCCTTCCATCCCGAGGGCTACAAACTCGTGCTGCTCAACAGCAAGGTGAAACACGAACTGGTGGACTCGCCCTACAACAAGCGTCGCGAGTCCTGCGAGCGCGTGGCTGCCACCCTGGGCGTTGAGACCCTGCGAGACGCTACCTATACCATGCTGGCCGACGTCCGTGACAAGATCAGCGACGAGGATTACCGCCGTGCCCGCTATGTCATCGGCGAGAAGCAGCGTGTGCTTGACGTGTGCGACGCTCTGGAGCGTGGTGACTACGAGACCGTGGGCCGTTGCATGTTTGAGACCCACGATGGCCTGTCACGCGACTACGAGGTGAGTTGCGAGGAACTCGACTATCTCAATGATGTTGCCCGCGAGTGCGGCGTGACCGGTTCTCGCATCATGGGCGGCGGCTTTGGCGGCTGCACCATCAACCTGGTCAAGGAAGACCGCTATGACAACTTCATTGCCACAGCCAAGGAGAAATTCAACGCTAAATATGGACACGAGCCCGAGGTGATCAACGTGATTATAAGCGACGGCGCTCACAAGGAGGATTGAGATGAAAAGCATACGCATCGACACTCATGATACCGAGCGTGGCGAAATCACCACCTTTGAACTCATCAACGCCAGCGGCGCGAGCGTGAAACTCTCGTCGCTGGGCGCTGGTATCCTGGAAATCAAGGTGCCCGACAGCGGCGGCAAACTGGCTGACGTCGTGCTGGGCTACAAGGATGTGGCCGACTACTTCTATGACGGTCCCTGTGCCGGCAAGGTGCCTGGCCGTTATGCCAACCGCATCTGCAAGGGCCACCTTGACATCGACGGCAAGGTTTACCAACTCAACATCAACAACGGGCCTAACCACCTGCACGGAGGTCCCGAGAACTTCTCCAACAGGATCTGGGACTGCGAGATGGACGGAGACACCGTGGTTTTCTCGCTCGAGAGCCCCGATGGTGACGAGAATTATCCCGGCAACCTCACTGCCCGTGTGGCCTACACTTGGAGCGACGATAATGTGCTCAAGATCGAGTTGGGTGCTGTGACCGATGCTCCCACTGTTGTCAACCTGACCAACCACACCTATTTTAATTTGGCTGGCGAGGACAAGGAAGGTACCGCTCTCGACCAGGTGCTGCAACTCAACTGCTCACGCTACCTGCCCACCGACGACACACTCATCCCCACTGGCGAGATGGCCCCCGTCGAGGGTACACCCATGGACTTCACCCGTCCAAATCTCGTTGGCCGTGACATCAAGCAGGATTTCCCCGCGCTGAATTACGGCAAGGGCTATGACAACTGCTGGGTTATTGACGGCCACGAGGACGGCGACCTGCATCTGGCAGCGGTGTTGTGTGACAATCCGTCGGGTAGGGTGGTCGAGGTAAGTACCGACCAGCCTGCTGTGCAGGTATATACGGGCAACTGGCTGGAGGGCTGCCCCCTGAGCAAGAGTGGCAAGCGCTATCATGACTATGATGGTGTGGCCATTGAGTGCCAGGGCATGCCCGATGCGCCCAATCATGACAACTTCCCGTCACAGGTGCTGCGCCCCGATGAGGAATACCGCCGTGTCATCATCTTTGATTTCAAGGTAAAATAAAAACTTAAAACTTAAAACTAAAAACTAAAAACTAAAATAATGAAACCGACACTATTTGTGCTTGCTGCTGGCATGGGCAGCCGTTATGGCGGCCTCAAGCAGTTGGATGGTCTGGGACCTCACGGCGAGACCATCATGGATTACTCGATATATGACGCTATTCACAGTGGATTTGGCAAGGTGGTCTTTGTGATCCGCAAGGACTTTGAAGCCGACTTCCGCGAGAAGATTCTTTCAAAATATGAGGGACACATTCCCGTGGAACTGGTTTTCCAGGGCTTGAACGACCTGCCCGAGGGCTTCACTTGCCCCGCCGAGCGTGTGAAACCCTGGGGTACCAACCACGCTTTGCTCATGGGTAAGAGCGTGATCAATGAGCCCTTTGCCATCATCAATGCCGATGACTATTATGGCCGCAACAGTTTTGAGGTTATGGCCGCCGAGTTGTCTTCACTGCCCGAGGGCAGCAAGGGACACTACAGCATGGTAGGCTTCAAGGTGGGCAACACCATGAGCGAGAGCGGTACCGTGGCCCGTGGCGTGTGTGAGACCCGTGACGGCCTCTTGACAGGCGTTGTGGAGCGCACGAGCATTGGCTATGATGCCGACCACAACATCGCCTTCACCGACGAGAACGACCAGGTGCAGCATTTGCCCTTTGAAACGCCTGTATCAATGAATTTCTGGGGCTTCACGCCCGACTACTTTGAGTACAGCGAGAAGCGTTTTGTGGAGTTCCTCAAGGAGAATATCGACAAGCCCAAGGCCGAGTTCTTCATTCCCACGCTGGTCAACGATCTCGTCAATAGCGGCACGGCCCAGGTCAAGGTGCTCACCACCGAGAGCAAGTGGTTTGGCGTGACCTATGCCGCCGACCGCCAGGGCGTTGTCGATAAGTTCGCCGAGTTGCACGCCACCGGTGTCTATCCCGACAAGATGTTCTGATTCCAGGCAACGATTTCATCAAAATCCCGCAGGGCTGATGCCTGTTGCGGGATTTTTTTGTAATTTTGCAGTCGCTTTTATAAACCAATAGAAACTGCTTGGTAGAGCAGCATGGGGAGTCACCCAGGAACAACTCCAATTATTTTTATGACAACAAAAGTTGAAGTTACTCGTCAAGTGACCGCTACCATCCTCTCCATGTCGCTGCTCACGGTGATGGCAGGGGCGGCCATCGCACCCGCATTGGGAATTATCAAGCAGCATTTCGCATCGGCTCCCGACCTGCTCGTGCAACTCATCGTGAGCATGCCGGCCCTGCTGATCATCATCACGAGCCTTTTCTTCCGCACCATCAGCAACGTGTTGCGCACCCGTTCTATTGCCATCATCGGCCTTTTGCTATATGTGCTGGCGGGGGCGGGTTGCTTTTTTGTCCGCGACATCCATGTGCTGCTTGCCATGCGGGCCTTGCTGGGTGTGAGTGTGGGGCTGATCATGCCGCTGTCGACGGGACTATTGGCCTACTATTTCCCACCAAGCGAATTGGCGCGACTCATGGGGCTGTCGGCAGCCATGAACCAGATGGGCGGTGTAGTGGCAACCCTGCTGGCAGGCCTGCTCGCCACCATTGAGTGGAACTATGCCTTTCTGGTCTATATTTTGGGACTGATTGCGCTGGTGATGGTACTCGTGTGGCTCCCCGATGAGCAACTGTCTTCCCACGACAAGCAGGGTAACGCCTTTGAACCGCGCCATCTGCTCAAGTTCCACCCCTCGGTCATCGGCATGTTCCTGCTGATGCTGATTTTCTTCATCTTCCCGACCAATTTTGCGATTATTGCCGGTCAACAGACGTCATTATCTCCCCATGCCATCACCATCATCATGGTTGCGCTCGATGTCGTGGCCTTCTTTGTGGGACTCGCCTTTGGTCGCTTGATGAAGGCCTTTCGCCGTCCCATCAAGTACTTCGCGCCCGTCAGTTTCCTCTTGGGTTACGGGCTTTATCTGCCAGGCAACATCACATGCCTCCTCTTGGGATCGGCATTGATTGGCGTCGCTGCCGGTGTGGGCGTGCCTTACTTGAACACCATCGCGAGCATCAAGGGGGGCAAGAACTCGGCCACTACAGTCATGCCCCTGCTCTCGGCTGCCCTGTATTTGGGGCAGTTCATCTCGCCCATCGTGGTGATGCCGCTCTCCAGCATGTTTGGCCATGATGATGTGACCGCACCCTACAAGGCTGGCGTGATAATGAGCGTGATTTTCCTTTTCCAAGTGTGGGCAACCCGACATTTCCAGAGCCTGCCCCCAGAATAAATTGACAATTTTGAAAAAAAGATAGAAATATGAAAAAGACATTATTACTTACTATGGTTTTGCTTTTGTGCATGAGTTGTGGCAACAAGCAGAACGACAATCAAGAGAAAGGCCCTCGCCATGGCATGCCGATGGGGCAGAGCAAGGATGCCGATACCGCATTTGTGGCGCTCAGGGAGACGGTCGTGCCCACTTTCAAGCAGTTTACCTATAAGGACAAGGCAACGGGCAAATCGATGCAATACAACCTCTTTATCCCCGATGGTTGGGAAAAGAAGAATTACCCTCTCGTGCTGTTTATCGCCGATGCCAGCACTGCGGGCAAAGAAGTGACCGCTCCGCTCACCCAGGGCTACGGTGCCCTGCTGTTCGCATCGCCACAGGACCAAGACAAGCACCCGTCGTTTGTACTCGTCCCACAGTATTCCGAGACTGCTGTTGATGACCAATGGAACCATTCCGAAGAGGTGGACATAACCATGCGCTTGCTCAATGAGATTACTGACAAGTATAATGTGGACAAGAACCGCCTCTACACCACTGGTCAGTCAATGGGCGGCATGATATCATTCTATTTCAACATCGCTTATCCTGACGTGTTTGCCGCGTCATTGTTTGTGGGCAGCCAGTGGGATGCGAGCAAGATGAGCGACTTTGGCAACAAGCGTTTCTTCTATATCGTTGCTGGTGGTGACAACAAGGCGTCTGATGGTATGAGAAATCTTGCCACTGTACTCAATGAGCATCAGGCTAAAATCGATTCGGCCTCGTGGAGTGCCAAGTTGCCCCAGGATGAGCAGGACAAGTTGGCCATCGAACTTATCAACAAGGGCGGCCATGTGAACTTCATCAAGTTTGAAAAAGGTTCAGTCTTGCCCGAAGATGGCAAGGGAATGGAGCACATGGCATCGTTTGACTTCGCTTACAAGTTGACGCCAGTTAGAGACTGGTTATTTGAGCAAACCAAAAAATAGATGAGAGCATATGAAAAATACATTATTATTGATGCTGGCCATCACCCTAGCAGTGGGCGCATCGGCCAAGGTTAAAACACCACAACCCGCATTGCAGTTTGACCCTATCGCCGGCGAGTCGCGCGTGATGACCATGCACGATGGCACCAGCGTGCGGTACACTGCCTATGAGCGACTCTATTTTGTGACCAACATCGAGGACTCGGCCTATCAGTTCCTGAATGTCTATGTGCCCGAAGGCGCCACACAGCAGACCCCCATTTTCCTGCGCACTTACGTCGGTGGTTATATGGCTTCGGCCGCTGGTCAGCCCCAGGCTGGTGATGCAAGCGGGCGAGCCCTCAAGGAAGGGTATGTACTGGTAATCCCTGGCTCCCGTGGCCGCAATTCCACTGTCGTCGCTGCCAGGAACGACAAGAAAAACGGTATTAAGAAGGGCCAAACTATCTACACGGGCCGCGCACCCGCTGCCATTCTCGACCTCAAGGCAGCCATCCGTTATCTGCGTCATTTCGACGGTGTGATGCTTGGCGATGCCGAGCGCATCATCACCGACGGGACCAGCGCTGGCGGTGCTATGTCATCGCTGATGGGTGCTACAGGTAATAACCCCGCCTATGAGCCGATGCTCAAGGCCATGGGGGCTGCCGACGAGCGCGACGATGTGTTTGCAAGTGTGTGCTTTTGCCCGATTATCGACCTGGAGCATGCCGATATGGCCTACGAGTGGCTCTACAATGGCACCGATAGCCGTCAGCAGGGCGATGCCGATGTGCTGGCCGTGAGCAATGAACTCAAGGCTATGTTCCCGGCCTATCTGGCTAGCCTGAACCTGCGCACTGCCGATGGAACCCTGCTCACTACCGACAACTATCTGGATTACATCAAGAGCGAACTCATCCGCTCGGCCCAGTTGGCCAAGAACGCGGGTGCCGACATCCCCGACAGCATCGGTTTTGTGTTCAGCGAAGAAACAGACTTTGGCGCTCCTCCTATCAATGGCGGAATGACGCAGATGGGTGGCGGCAAGAAGCCTCAAGGCGATCGACCGCCCATGATGATGCGTCGCGGTGGCGCCAAGCGGGTAGGGGAGTACATCATCGACCTCGACATGGACCAGTATCTGAACTATGTGGTTTCTACCCAGCCATTGAAGACGGCTCCCGCATTTGATACTCAAGGCGTTGCCGGCCAGCGTGCATCGGGCGAAAACGAGGAATTTGGCGACAGCAAGGGCAGCAGCGTTAATTTCACCGACTACAGCTCAGCAAAGACGGGTTCGGTTGTTACTCCTGCGGTTGCTGCCAATGTGGCCCTGCTCAACCCCATGAACTTCATCGGTGACGGTGTGACCGATGTGGCTCCTCACTGGTACATCCGCCATGGCGCGCGCGACCGTGACACCGCCTTCCCTGTCCCTGTCAATCTGGCACTGAAACTCCAGAATGCGGGCAAGGATGTCAACTTCCTGTTGGCGTGGAACCGCCCTCACAGTGGCGACTACGCCCTGGACGAACTCTTCCAGTGGATCAAATCACTTTTCTGAAATAAGACGAACTAATCGTCTGGAATCAGGAATTGGCACTTTTCTGTAAATTAAGGCAGGTTTGGCGCAAATTCCTGATTCTTCATTTCAGTTTCCTGATATAAATCATTACCTTTGCGGCATGAAGTGGCTCAAGAGAAATAAGGTTAAAGTCATCAAGCCAGTGATAATGGGCACGTTGCGCCGCCGGATCAAGAACGTGGACAAGCGTTTAGACCGCAGGCAGCAGTCACGCGCGAGTATCATCCCTGATATTGACGACACGCAGCGCACTTGCACCAATTGCGGCACGGAATACGTGGGGCGCGTGTGCCCCCAGTGTGGCCAGGCTGGCACGTGGACACGTTATACTTGGCAGCAGGCGATGCTCAATTTCCTTGACATCTGGGGTTTGGGTAACCGGCCTATCTTCCGCACGATGAAGGAATTGTCCTGGCGTCCCGGATACATGGTGCGCGACTACTTGAATGGTCACCGCAACTTTTATTTCCCGCCGTTCAAGTTGCTGGCCATCATGGTTGTGTTCTTGTTCCTGACCAGCCAACTGACCCATGAGGAACAGTTCTCTCTTTTTGAAACCATGAGCCGGTTGGAAAAGGTGGATTCGGTTTATCATGTCGGCGAGACCTTTGGGAAGAAAGTCAACAAGGCCGACCAGGCACCACCCGGCGTGAGTGTATCTCAAGAAAAAGTAGTTGAAAAAAAGGCTGATAAGAAGGCTGATAAGGATGATGGGCTTGACCTGTCTTATACCAGTTACCGTAAGACTATGCTCGTTACCCTGGTCCGTTTTTCCAAGTTCATGGCCGGCAATATGCTTTATGAATGGCTGTTTATTGCCGCCTTTGTGGGCATCTGCATCTGGATCACCTTCCGTCACGTGAGCAGATACACGCTAGTAGAGACTTACATCTTCTATGTGTTTTTCCTGTCGATGTGCCTGATGTGGTGCATCCCGCAGTTGCTGTGCAACGGGCTCAATAATTTGTTTGACGGGCCAGCGGAGCCGGTGTTGTCCGGGACTGGCATCAGTTTTGTCGGGCTCTGTGCCGCCGTGCTGGTGATTATCTTCACCGTGGTTAAGTATGTTATTGTTACTTATTCGTGGTATTTGGAATTTTTGAGTTTCCGCCAGTTTTATCAATTAAGTTGGAAAGATGTGTTCATACAAGCGGTGCGGCTGCCGTTGGTGGGGTCCATGCTGGGGTTATGGATCATCACATTGCTGACTGCAGTGTTCCTTGTCGAGGAATCGGTCTACGTGGGGCTGTTCATCTACATCATGTTGCTGTTGCCGGTGTCGATGGTGGTTGCCGAGGTGCTCTATAACCGCAATCAGGCCCATATCACGCGTGCCGTCATCAGGCTCAGCAAGATTGCTATATTGATGAGCCTGATAATCAGTTTGACAATAGCCTTTATGATGTATGAGAACAATTACAATATTGTCTGGTCCTATGTTGTGCTGACGCTGATTTACATTGCATCGATAGCCATCAGCCTGTTGCCGATAGTACTTTACAAGAGGTATCGCAGCGCATGGATTGCCTGTCTGCCCACTGTGGCACTGGTTCTCGTGGCAGGCATTATTTTAGGTACATAAAGTTCTGGTCACTTGCGCAGCAGGTGGTTGAGCACCAGCCAGCCACCGATGGCTTGTAATGCCATACCCGGCCACCCCAGTTTCCAGTCCTGCAATGCGCTGGCGATGCTCCCCGTCATGGCCCACTCGATGAGGCCGCCCACGAGTTGATAGCCGAGCACCACGGCGATGAGTGCCAGCAGCGAGGCGCCCTTGCTGCGGCTAGCCATCCATGCGGCAGCACCAGCCAGCAGCATGCCCTTGATGGTGATGATGGGCAGAACGGCGGCGGGGGGCATACCGAACAGTACCGAGTTGACCAGCGGCGACAATACCGCGGTCAACAGGCCCACGCGCAGGCCGTACTTGTAGGCAGCGATGAGCGTGAAGAAATAGATGGGTAGCAGCATCAGGCCGCCCTGCGGAATCAGGTGGCACAACTGCGGCAGCACGATGTTGCCTGCGATGAACAATGTGGCAAACAGCCAGGTGCGCATCTCGCGCCATCCCAGCGAATACAATCTGATAGCAGTAGCGTTACTTTCCATTTTGAAATGACAATGATAGTTTTTGAATGAGTACAAAATTACAGCAAAATCCCTGTATGTGCAATCGGAAGCCACAAAAAATATTTTTTTTCTTGATTTCAGTAAAAAAAACTCTTACTTTTGTCTCATTAAATTAGGAAACGATATAGCAGTTGATCCTGAAAAGTTTTTTAATGCCAATTTCGCTAAGAAAACGTATTTTTGCGAAAAATATTTAAACTATTCGTGATAAATATAACTAATTCGTGAAATTAGCATTAGCCCCGCAGGGTTCGGGCCGACTTCTATATATTATCGCCTGAAATTAAAATGCCATTATGGTATCATGATATAAACAATTTTCTTAAATCGATAAATGTGATGAAAACAAGACTATTGGTTCTGCTGGTGTTGTGCTTTGCGGCTTTTGCCACAGGTGCTCAGACTTTCAACCTCGATGATAATTATAATGAGGAGGATACTACGATCCATATCGTCTCCTATTTTAGTAAGGGTGACACAATGACCTATCAGTACACCTATTTCAAGCAGAAAATCGAAGGCACCGACACGACCACCACAATGCAGCATTCCCAGGAATTCATGCTGGCTGTTACCGATTCCACAAGTAGCGGCTACCGTATTGAACTCACGCCACTCGATTTTGAATATGACTATGATGAGGACTCGACCGACAACGGGTTGGCTATTCTCGCATGGGAACTCTTCAAGGACATGAAGTGCGTTTTCACCACCAATGAGGTGGGGCAGGTAACCCACATCGAGAATTGGCGCGAAATCAGCAAGCAACTCAAAACGGCTATTAAGTCGGCCTTAGACAAGACTTACGGTGCCGATGCAAGCATGGACAGCATCATGCCCCGCAAGCAGTTGGAGCGCATGCTCACCATGCACTATTCCACCGAGGATGGCATTAAAGAAGCCTATGAGGAACTGGAAATGCTGTTTGGCATCCACGGCTATGTGTATGACATCGGTGAAAAGGAAATCGATGACAGCGAAAACGGCTGGCCTCAGCACATCACGGCAAGTATCGGTTACACCGAGCCCTATGATGAAGGTGATTATGACGGGGACTATGCGGTCAGGACAACCTCGGTAACGACCATTCCTGCCGAGGAAGCGATGACCTATGCCATGGATGTGGCGGGCGTCCTCTTGAATCCTGAACTAGCCGATACCCTCGATATGGTGAAGGATTCATTACTGGATTCCATCAAGTCGAGGTTTGACGACGAAGGGTATTCTGTGCTTACTGTTACTGTGAATGAATTCTACGGCTATTTTGTCAATGGCTGGCCCAAGATGTGCTACAAGCAGAGGGACACCGCCGTGGGCGATAATCTCCATAATATCGAGACAAATGCCATCATCTGGACTTCGCGCAACTGGGATTGGGTCACTATCAAGGAGGATGACCCCGTCCATCACGGCATCTGACCCGCTTCCCATCCTGTAATCTTGACATGATGACAGAGCATGACATCATCACAATGGCAAACGATGCTCAGATCTCAGGGTATTATTCCTTGCAGGCTTTGGGCATTGATGATGTTGCTTTCCCTTTCAAGCAGGCCCTTGCAATGATTGCATTGATGAAGAGGCATTATGTCCCTATCCTGGGAGGGGATGTTTACTTGAAAATTGGCTCGGACATCTCTATCATCTGTGATAATTGGTATTGCGATCAATTGGCAGGTGAATCAGATGGTGACTATGCGAGGCGTAGTTGTGATGAGGCGGAATCCTTTATCAATAATTACAAGAACAATTCAACCGACGTGCCTCTTTTTGCTCTGGTGATTCCCGATAAAAAAGAAGCGAAATAAAGGTCATGTTTTGATGCTTTTCCTTTCTTTGATACCATGAAAGGCTGCCGCAGGTATTGTTTTTTTCTTTTTTAATAATGATTAATAGGGAAAATTGATATTTATTCGGCAATTATTCTTACCTTTGCCGCTTGAATGCTGGGCATGCCTGGTGTTCCGTTAATCAACAGTGACTATAATTTTAAGGTTACTATATAATTTTCAATTTTTTATGGCAGAAACAAAAAAGAAATTGTTCGACCAATTCGCGCCTGTCACTCCCGAGGAGTGGCGTGCCAAGGCCGAAGTTGACCTCAAGGGGGCCGACTTTGAGAAGAAAATGGTTTGGCGGACAAATGAGGGTTTCAATGCCCAGCCGCTGTATCGCAGCGTGGACATTGCCGACCTCAAGCAGACCAAATCCCTCCCTGGCGAGTTCCCCTACGTCCGCGGTACCCGCTACAACAACGACTGGAAGGTGCGCCAGAACATCGACGTCAACAGCGAGGATGTGAAGGCTGCCAACGCCAAGGCTCTCGAGGTGCTCGACAAGGGCATCAACTCGATTGGCTTCCGTTTCCACGGTGGCGACGTTGATCTCAAGTCCCTGCTGGCAGGCATCGTCCTTCCCGCTTGTGAAATCAACATCCAGTGCTGCCCCAAGTGCGCCCTGGGTTATGCCGAGCAGTTGGTGGCCCTGTGCAAGGAGGCCGGCTGCGAGGACACCTTTGTTGGCTCAATCGCCTTCAACCCGTTCAAGCGCATGTTCAAGCACGGCGAGCCCTTCCCTGGCGACATCGTCAAGATGGCTACCGAGCTGATGAACACCGTTAAGCCCGTCGCTCACCTGCGCGTGCTCGGCGTTGACTCGCTGGCACTGAACAACGCCGGTGCCTACATCTACCAGGAACTGGGTTATGCCCTGGCATGGGGTGCCGAGTGGATGGCCATGATGACCGAGGCCGGCTTCACCGCCGACGAGGTGGCTAACCGCATCAAGTTCAACATGGGTGTATCGACCGTTTACTTCATGGAGATTGCCAAGTTCCGCGCTGCTCGCGAACTGTGGGCCATGATCGTTAAGGAGTTCAAGCCTGAGAACGACTACTCGTGCATGATGAACGTCAATGCCGAGACCACCCGTTTCAACCAGACTATCTATGACAGCTATGTGAACCTGCTGCGCAGCCAGACCGAGGCCATGAGTGCCGCTCTGGCAGGCGTTGATTCGCTGGTTGTTACCCCGTTTGACGCTCCTTATAAGAAGAGCGACGACTTCAGCGAGCGCATCGCCCGCAACCAGCAGATCCTGCTCAAGGAAGAGAGCCACCTCGACAAGGTCGTTGACCCCGCCGGTGGTTCCTACTATGTGGAGATGCTGACCAAGAACCTGGCCGAGCAGGCCTGGAAACTCTTCCTCGAGGTCGAGGACAAGGGCGGCTTCAAGGCTGCTCTCGAGAGTGGTGAGATTATCAAGGCCGTCAACGCCAGTGCCGACGCACGCTTTGACAAGGTGGCCAAGCGCCGCGAGCAGTTGCTGGGTACCAATCAGTTCCCCAACTTCACCGAGAAGGCTGCCGACAAGGCTGACGCCCGTGAGGCTTGCTGCTGCCACTGCGGCTGCAACCACGAGGAGGCCGAGGGTGCCGTGAAGTTGAACACCAAGCGCCTGGCCGAGCAGTTCGAGGAGATCCGTCTCCAGACCGAGCACGCCGCCAACACGCCCAAGGTCTTCATGCTCACCATCGGCAATCTGGCCATGCGCCTTGCCCGTGCCCAGTTCAGCGACAACTTCTTTGCCTGCGCTGGTTACGAACTCATCGACAACAACGGTTTCAAGACCGTCAAGGAGGGTATGGACGCCGCTATGGAGAAGCAGGCCGACGTTGTCGTGCTCTGCTCCAGTGACGACGAGTATGCCGCTCTGATCCCCGAGGCAGTCAAGGAACTCAACGGCCGTGCCGAACTCGTTCTGGCAGGTCCCGAGACCGACGAATTCAAGGCCCTGGGCATCGAGCACTTCATCAACGTGCGCACCAACGTGCTTGCTACATTAAAAGCCTTCAACGCTAAACTGTTAAAATGACGAGACGACTATGAGACCGAATTTTAAGAATATAGATATTGCAAACGATGCTTTTAATGTAAAGCACAATCCCCTTCCCAAGGGCGAGGTGTGGAAGAATGCCGAGTTGATCGACATTAAGCCCATTTATACTCACGAGGACATCGAGGGTCTGGAGCACCTGGAGTTTGTTGCCGGTATTCCTCCCTTCCTGGGTGGCCCCTATTCGCTGATGTACCCGTTCCGTCCGTGGACCGTCCGTCAGTATGCTGGTTTCTCGACCGCTGCCGAGTCCAATGCCTTCTATCGCCGCAATCTGGCCTCTGGTCAGAAAGGTCTGTCCGTGGCATTTGACCTTCCCACCCACCGTGGCTACAACGCCGACAACCCCCGCGTGGTCGGTGACGTCGGCAAGGCAGGTGTGTCAATCTGCTCGGTCGAGGACATGAAGGTGCTGTTCGACGGTATCCCCTTGAACAAGATGTCCGTGTCGATGACCATGAACGGTGCCGTGCTGCCCATCATGGCGTTCTACATCGTGTCAGGTCTTGAGCAGGGTGCCAAGCTCGAGGAGATGCAGGGTACCATCCAGAACGATATCTTGAAGGAGTTCATGGTGCGCAACACCTATATCTATCCTCCCAAGTTCTCGATGCAGATTATCGCCAGCATCTTTGAGTACACCTCTAAGTATATGCCCAAGTTCAACTCGATCTCGATTTCGGGTTACCACATGCAGGAAGCAGGCGCTACCGCCGACATCGAGTTGGCATACACGCTGGCCGATGGTATGGACTACATCCGCACGGGTGTGAACGCCGGCCTGTCGGTTGACGCCTTTGCTCCCCGTCTGTCGTTCTTCTGGGGTATCTCGATGAACTTCTTCACCGAGATTGCCAAGATGCGTGCAGGTCGTCTGTTGTGGGCCAAGATCGTCAAGAGTTTCGGCGCTGAGAATCCCAAGTCGATGTCGCTGCGTACCCACAGCCAGACCTCTGGTTGGTCGCTGACCGCCCAGGATCCCTTCAACAACGTGGGCCGCACCTGTATTGAGGCTATGGCTGCCGCACTGGGTCACACCCAGTCGCTGCACACCAACGCCCTCGATGAGGCCATCGCACTGCCCACCGACTTCTCGGCCCGTATCGCCCGCAATACCCAGATCTACATCCAGCAGGAGACCTACATCACCAAGGTTATCGATCCTTGGGCAGGTTCCTACTATGTGGAGGCACTGACCAACGAACTCGTGCAGAAGGCATGGGCCCACATCGAGGAGATCGAGAAGTTGGGCGGTATGGCCAAGGCTATCGAGACCGGCGTGCCCAAGATGCGTATCGAGGAGGCTGCTGCCCGCACTCAGGCCCGCATCGACAGTGGCCGCCAGACCATCGTCGGCATCAACAAGTATGCCCTCGAGAAGGAAGATCCCATCGACATTCTGGAGATTGACAATACCGAGGTTCGCAAAGAGCAGGTAGAGGGTCTCAAGAAGTTGCGCGCTAACCGCGACGAGGCTAAGGTTAAAGCCGACCTCGCTGCCATCACCGAGTGTGTCAAGACCGGTAAGGGCAATCTGCTCGAACTCGCTGTCGAGGCCGCTAAGGACCGCGCATCGCTGGGTGAGATCTCAGACGCTTGCGAGGAAATCGTTGGACGTTACAAAGCAGTTGTTAAAACCATTTCAGGCGTGTATTCAGCAGAAACCAAATCAGATCCCGACCTGGAGGAGGCTCGTCGCTTGACCGCCCTCTTCGCCAAGAAGGAAGGCCGTCAGCCCCGCATCATGATTGCCAAGATGGGCCAGGACGGTCACGACCGTGGCGCCAAGGTTGTTGCCACCGGTTATGCCGACTGTGGCTTTGACGTGGACATGGGTCCCTTGTTCCAGACTCCCGAGGAGAGTGCCCGCGAGGCCGTCGAGAACGACGTTAACGTCCTGGGCGTATCGTCACTCGCCGCTGGTCACAAGACCCTGATTCCCGCCGTTATCGAGGAACTCAAGAAGTTGGGTCGTGAGGACATCATCGTCACCGCTGGTGGTGTGATCCCCATGCAGGACTACGACTACCTGTACAAGGCAGGCGTAGCCGCCATCTTCGGCCCTGGCACCAACGTCATGAAGAGTGCCATCGAGGTGATGCACATCCTTCTCGACGACCAGGAGTAATCCCTGCTGCTGACAACAGAGACACATTATTCTATTAAATACTAGAGCGCCGCGACATCTACGTCACGGCGCTCTTGCTATAATCCCCTTTCCTGGGTAAAATAGGGACGGTTCTTTTGATGTAATTTTGGCCTATAGGTGTTGTGCACCCTTGTTTAGTCGGGGATGGTGATCTGTTCCATCAGGCGGATGTCTTTGCTCGATGAGCCGATGAGGAGGTGGTAAGTGCCAGGCTCGACTGTCCACTGCATGTCGGCATCGACTATGGCAAGGTCGCCATAGTCAAGATGTAGCGTCACCTCACGGGTTTCGCCCGGATCGAGGGTGATGCGCTCGAAGGCTTTTAATTGCCTCTCAGGCTGCACGACTGTCGATAAGTCTTGATGCAGATAGAGTTGCACGACTTCGTCGCCCTTGCGGTTGCCGATGTTTGTCACCTTGAATGTCGCGTCAAGCCCTGTCACGGTGAGGTCGCTGTACTCAAACGTGGTGTAACTCAAGCCGTAACCGAAGGGGTAGAGTGGCTTGGCCGACATTTCCACATAGTCATGGGCTGCTGGTGCGGGCTTGTTGTAATAGACGGGCAGTTGTCCCACATGGCGAGGCACGCTCACGGGTAATCGCCCAGCAGGGTTATAGTTGCCGAAAATCACATCGGCGATGGCGTTGCCCCCTTGCTCGCCGGGATAGTAGGCCGTGAGAAGGGCGTTGGCATTCTCGGCAGCCCAGTTCTTGTTGAGAGGCCGCCCCTCGATATAGACGACAACGAGCGGTTTACCGGTTTTCTTCAATGCTTCAAGTAACTCCATCTGACGGCCCAGCAGGTCGAGCGTGGCGCGGTCGAATCCCTCGCCGCACTCCATGTCGCTGACGGCTTGCTGCTCGGCACTGGCGGCACCCGTGTCCTCGTAGGAGGTCTTGAAGTCCCTGGCCGATGATCCGCCCACTACGGCGATGACCACATCGGCCTGCATGGCCGCTTCGACAGCCGCAGGAATGTCGCAGTCCATCGTGTCACGAATGGCGCACCCCTTGACATAGGTGCAACGGGTATCTCCCAGCATCGCTCTGATGCCTTGATAGACGGTCACTACCTTGCCATCGGGCTGCGGAGCGGTGTAATCGCCCAGCATGTTATAGACGTTGTCGGCATTGGACCCAATGACCGCCACTTTCTTATCCTTGCTCAGTGGCAGTGTGCCATCGTTCTTGAGCAGCGTGATGGACTCTAGGGCTGCTTGACGGGCCACGGTTACAGCAGCCGTGGCATGTACTTCTCGTTGAGCGGTTCTGGCATTGACATAGGGATTCTCGAACAGTCCCATCTCGAATTTCAACCGCAGCACGCGCTCAACGGCCTGGTCGAGCGCTGCTTCCTTTACTTTTCCGTTTTTAACGGCCTCGATGAGTTCGTAGTAGTAGCAGTTTCCGCCCAAATCCACGTCAACACCGGCCAGTAATGCCTGTATAGCGGCATCCTGGTAGTTGGCTGCCGTGTGATGGGTACCCTTGAGGCCATCGATGCTGAAGAGGTCGCTCACGACGATACCGCGGTCAAACAACCACTCACCGCGCAGCACGTCGGTGAGCAACTGGCGGTTGGATGTGCAGGGTACACCGTCCAGCGAGTTATAGGAGGTCATCACCGACAAGGCTCCAGCGCTGATCACACGTCTGAATGGTTGCAGGAACACTTGGAGCAGTTCCCTGGGCCCCACGATGCTGCGCGCGCCGTTTTGGCCACCTTCGGTGGTACCGTATGCGATAAAGTGCTTCAACGTCGCGATGGTCGAGTAGGGCAGTGATAAGTCACCACCTCCCAGGCCGTCAACCATTGCGGCGCCCATTTCCTCGGTCAGGTAGGGATCTTCGCCCATTGTCTCCTCGACGCGTGACCAGCGCGGATCCCGCGCCAAGTCCAGCACGGGCCCGTAACTGATGTGCCCGCCTTGCAGCCTGATTTCCTTGCCGATTACTTTTCCCACCTGCTGCACCAAGCCGGGATTCCATGTCGCTGCCATGCCCAGTCCAGTGGGGAAAACCGTCGATCCAATCGCCATGTGACCGTGTGGCGCTTCTTCGGCCAGGAAGAGGGGAATGCCCAGCCGTGAGTGCTCGATGGCATAGCGTTGCATGGCATTGGCAGCCTCGGCGGCCAGAGCGGGATTCAGGCCATTGTCAAGGGTCTTCTGCGTCCACGGGTCGGCACGGAATACCGCCCAGTACATGCCCACGTGCATGCTATCTGTTTCGAAACGGAATTTCTCACTCACGGCCACCTTGTTGCCGTTTCTCACGTAGGAGTCCCAGCCCATGAGGCACACGAGTTGTCCTACCTTTTCCTCAAGCGTCATGCGAGAGAGCAGGTCTTGGGCGCGCACCTTGGGATGCTGACTGGCATCCTGATAGGGATATTTTGTCGCAGTAGCCACTGCCAGTGACAACAGTAATAGACCCGATGCAAGGATTCTTTTCATCATAATTCAATGTTTGTCTCTGGCATGTTCATGCCTGTGATTTCAACAACAGGCCTGCAACCACGTGCATCCTCGGTTTTCCACTCGATGTCGATAGTGCGGACTTCGCCAGGCATCAAGTGGAAGTAGTTGTCACTATAGATGACGGGCAGAATCTGCTCGCCGTCGTCGCCCTTGAGGTTCAGACGAATCATCACGGCTGGCGAGTTACCATTATTTGATAATGTGATCCTCTTGCCATCGACAGAAGCACTCACTTGGGCGCGCCGCAGGTCATGAAGCGCGGTGCGGTCGTCCCCATCGGTGGCGTTCACATAATCATTCATCGAGCACACTTGTCCCTTGTCATCGGTCAAGGTCAGCCGCAGGAAATAGGCCCCTGCAATCTCTTGAGGCACTTCCACCTGCATCATGTCAAGTGTCATGTCCTCGTCACAGACGTAGCCTTGCACCTGTTCCCACATGATTTTCCCGTTCAGGTCAATAATGCTGGCCTTGACGGTACCTTGCTGGTGTCCAGCCGAGCGGTTGACGATTTCCACATGGTTGCTCACGGGGTTCCATTGCACGTGCAGCGGTTCGCAGGCATGTTTCACGCCGTAGTAGGCCGCTGTGGGCTCCAGGTAGTAGTCGTAGGTCTGCCACACCATCGAGGGCCAGCAAGGGTGACTCATCCAGATGAGCAGTCCCATGCGGTCCTTACTGCCGCTCTCGTACATCGCCCGGTAGCCCTCGTAGTTGATCCACTGTGCCCACTCACTGAATTCCTGGGCCGATGTCGGTTCGCCGAAGTTGTCAGCAATCATTTTGTTGAACGTTGCACCGCGCTGGGCGCCCTCCATCGTGTAGTCATGACGTCCCCAATACAGGTTCTGCGGCCACAGGTGCTCGGCATCGAGCGTGCGGCTCAGTCCCTCGATGGTCATCACGTTGGGCATGCCGCGCTCGGTGTGCAGTTTGCCCGTCTGCTTCTCGAAATACTCCTTGGCACTGATGGCCCAGTAGGGTCCATGACCGCTCACGCCATCATCAGCCGAACTGGAGATATAGTCCAGTCCAGGATGCAGCGTTGCCACCGTCTGCCGCAGCCCCTTGTCGAGCGTCTCGGGCGGATAGCCCTCGTTGCGGCCGCAGTAGATGCCGATGCACGGATGGTTACGTATCTTCAGCACCAGGTCACGGGCATTGTCCATAAACATGGTTTCATTATCGGGGTCGGGACCGTCGGCTGGGTTGGCCAGCCAGAAGTCCTGCCACACCATGATGCCATAGCGGTCGCAAGCCTCATAGAACTCCTTGTCGCCGGTCATGCCCACCCAGTTGCGTATCATGTTGTAGTTCATCTCCTTGTGGTGGCGCACGGCAGCGTCAAACTCGCGGCCGCGGTAGTTCAGGTTGTTCTCGCTGAAGGCCCAGTTGCCACCCAGCGGTATCAATCGACGGTTGTTGATATAAATCCTCAGTTTGGTGTCTTTGTCAACGGTCTTCACCTCGCGGATGCCGGCCTTGAACTCAAGTGCATCGCTCTGTTGCCCATTGATAATGAACTCAAACCCTGCATCGTACAGGTAAGGATCACCGTAACCGTTTGGCCACCACAGGCGCATGCGTTGCTCCTTGAGTTGAAGGAATGCCTCGGGACTGAACAACTCCTCACGGGTCTCGCCAGCGGCCAGTGTGACCTGCTTGTCAAAGCAAATGTCGCCGATGTGGCCATGCAGCATGCCAGTCACGGGGTGTTGGGCATGGTTGGTCAGCATTACCGCTGGCGTCATTGTGGCCAAGGTGTCGCCCTCGGCTAGTGTGGTCGTCACGACAGGGTCGCTCACAGTCACGTCGCTCGATGTCGAGAGGTAAACGTCGTCCCAGATGCCGATGTCACGTCCGCGTATGGTCGAAATCCAGTCCCAACCGATGGTGGCATGGAAGGTGGGGTTGTCGGCACCGAGGATGCCGCCGTTGAAGTCGGTGTTCTTCTCGGTCTTGACCTTCACGCCCCCTGGATTGGCATTGGCGATGATGAGTACTTGCAATTCATTGTCTTTGTCCTTGAGGTAGGGCGTGATATCAAATTTCCCTCGCTTGAAGGCCCCCTCAATGCGTCCCAGGTCAGTGCCGTTAAGCGTCACCACGGCTTTCCAGTTGATGCCGTCGAAGTTGAGGAAGACACGCTCGCCCTGCATCTCCACGGGCAGGTCAAATTGTCTCGTGTAGATGAAATCCCCGTTAAAGAACGATTCCGAAGCCAGCATCAGGTTGTCGTCATGGTTCATGTCGGGCAGTGCCCCGGCATTGACATAACTCGATAGCACTGTTGCAGGCACGGTTGCAGGCAATCCTTCCTCATAAAAACCATTGTGGGTAATATATTGAGGACCATTCATCGGGCCAGCATGTGATGCGCGTTGCAAGCGCCAGTCACCGCCATTGAGCAACCACTTGCTGCCGTCCCAGCCTCCAGCCTCATGTGGAACAGCCATTGTGCCACCCTTGCCCGTGATGATAACCTCCTTGAGGCAGAACGGTTGTCTGTTGTGATTGGGCTCAATCATGTTGATGCGCACATACCGTCCAGTCACATCATCCAACTTGATAAGTTCATCTTTGTTCTGGGAGAGAGTTGCGATTATTATCCAGTTGATGTTGTCATCGCTGACCTGGATGTTGCCGCTCGATGGTTTGTTGATCCACGGCAGACCAATACCATTGATGGTGGCTTGAGCGCCAAGGTCAACAGTGACCCATTCATTCTCTATCCCCAGGCTGCGCCAGGCGCTCACAAAGTGTTCCGAGGGCAGGATTTCCTTGGCCCGCTTGCCGTCCTTGCGCATTTTGAGTTCGGTGATGGTCCAGTGGGCAGCGGCAGGTGTAACCATTTCCAGTTTCATGTGGGAAAAGGCTTTTCCTTTGATATGGAACGTGTGGTCGATTTTGCGGGTGGGCAACAAGTCATCGCCACTGTTTTTATTAGGATCGCTGTGCGCGCGCTGCCATGATGGCTCACCTGGCAATGAGTCACCTTTCCACTCGTCGGCGACCTTCCATTTTTTTCCGTCTTTTGAAGTGAGCAACCTGATTTTGAATCCCGTTGGCGCATCCTCGCGATAAGCCATGCTGCACACCATCTGCAACTCATCGATGTCGATGCTCATGTTCTCCCAGTCATATTGCAGCCAGGTGTTGCCGCCCATCAGGATGTTGCTTGTCCACTCGTTGCCGTCGATGCAGGCCTCGCGCTTGTGTGGTGGCAGCGGCCCTTCAGGTGTGGTGACATTGAGCCAAGCAGGCTCCTGATCGTCAATGATGCCGTCGGTCAACAGTTGTGATGTCAAGTTAAAGTCCCAAGACGACGACTGGTACACGGTGTGGAATTTGGACAAGTATTCAAATTTGCAACGGCCCTGACCGTTCATAATAACAGGCCCGTAATACTCGCTGGGATTGCCCGGGTATTGCCCGATGGGGCGATTCATCTGTTGAGCCTGGGCCGGGCAGGCGCAGGCGAAGAGGGCTGTGAATAGGAGAATAAATCGGTTATGTCTCATCTCTTGTTAGGGTTATGATGGTTTTAATGGGCAAATATACAAAAATATTGCCGTAATGTCGGGATAATTGTTTAATTTTGCAACAATCAATCTTAAAAAGAGCTATTGATGACACTCAACCTCGATGCGCTACAAGCGGCCATCACGGCTATTAACGACGCTCTGTGGGCCTATCTGCTGATAGGTGCCTTGATCTTGTGCGGTCTGTATTTCACAGTCCGTACCCGCTTTGTGCAGTTCACCATGATTGGCGACATGTTCCGCCAGTTGGTGGATTCATCATCGACCCATAGTGGCAAGAATCGGCACATCTCGTCTTTTCAGGCGTTTGCCGTCTCGATGGCAACGCGCGTGGGAACGGGTAATCTGGCAGGTGTAGCGACGGCTATTGCCGTGGGAGGGCCTGGCGCTGTGTTCTGGATGTGGCTCATTGCGCTCATCGGCTCGGCAACGGCGTTTGTCGAGGCTACGCTGGCTCAGTTGTACAAGCGCCCGTCAAGCGAGTCATTTATCGGTGGCCCAGCCTATTATATCAGCCGTGGCCTGCACAACAAGTGGATGGCTGGCCTGTTTGCGGTGCTCATCACGTTGACCTTCGGCTTGTCTTACAACTCCATCCAGAGCAATGCCATCTGCGGAGCATTGAACAAGGCCTTCGGCTTCGACCCGTTGCTGGTCGGGACCATTATCACTGTAATCGCGCTGTTTATCGCCTTTGGCGGCATTAGGCGCATTGCCCGTGTGAGCAGCGTGCTGGTTCCCTTCATGGCATTTGGCTATTTCATCCTGGCCCTGGTGGTCGTGATCATGAATATTGACATGTTGCCTCATGTGTTCAAACTCATTGTCACTAGCGCATTCGGCTTTGAGCAAGTGGCTGGCGGCGGTTTGGGGGCTACCATCATGGTGGGCGTCAAGCGAGGCCTATTCAGCAATGAGGCAGGCGAGGGCAGTGCGCCCAATGTGGCCGCGACAGCCGACGTGTCCCATCCCGTCAAGCAAGGTCTCATTCAAGCGCTGGGTGTGTTTACCGACACGCTGCTTGTCTGTTCATGCACTGCTTTTCTGGTCCTCATCAGCGGCCTGTACACGACCGATGGCCTTGAGGGAATCCAACTCACACAGGCCTCGTTGCAGGCCCAAGTGGGCAGTTGGGGCACTATATTTGTGGCATTAGCAATCATCCTGTTTGCCTTCACCAGCATCATTGGCAATTATTACTATGGTGAGGCCAATATCCGCTATCTGACCGACAAGAAGTGGGTGCTGACTGTCTTCCGCATCCTCTCGGGTGGCGCCTTTGTGTTCCTGGGGGCTGTGGCCAGTTTTGAGTTTGTGTGGAGCCTCGGTGACCTGTTCATGGCGCTGGTGACACTGTGCAATCTCATCGCCCTGGCCTTCCTCAGCAAGTATACCTTCAAGTTACTTGACAACTACCGTGACCAGAAGCGCCGCGGTATCAAGAATCCCGAGTTCCACCGCAATGATCTCCCCGAGGTGGCCGACGACCTCGACTGCTGGCAGTGATGATTGTACCGTAAACCGTGGCTGAGCCGCGGTACACTTGACATTGAAATTAATTATAATGAAAGGACTAGTCATAAAAAACACCGGCAGTTGGGTCACAGTCCGTCTGGAAGACGGCAGTGGCGTTGTCAACTGCAAGATGCGAGGCGTGTTGCGCTTGAAGGGCATGCGCTGCACCAACCCTGTAGCAGTGGGCGATATCGTCCAGGTCGAGGACAAGGGCGGTGACGCGCTCGTCGTGGGCGCGATCGAGCCGCGACGCAATTATATCATCCGCCGTGCCAGCAATCTCTCCAAGGAATTTCAGATTATCGCCGCCAATCTTGACCAGGCGGTGCTCGTCGTCACGCTCACCAATCCTGTGACCAGCAGCACGTTTATCGACCGTTTCCTAGCGACAGCCGAGGCCTATCAGGTGCCCGCTGTGCTGGCATTCAATAAGGTTGACCTGCTCGTGACCGACGACTTGCGCCAGCAACTCGACGAGTTGAAAGCGCTCTATGAATCCATCGGCTATCCGGTCATCACCATGTCGGCCACGACAGGCGATGGTGCTGACACGCTGCGTGAGGTGCTGTCGGGCAAAATGTCATTGTTGTCGGGTAACAGCGGTGTTGGCAAGTCGTCAATTATTAATCTGATGGTGCCTGACGCTCACGTCCGTGTCGGGGATGTGAGCCACACCCACCACAAGGGCATGCACACGACCACCTTCAGCGAACTGCTGGACTTGCCTGGCGGAGGTGCCATCATCGACACGCCGGGGGTGAAGGCATTCGGAACAATTGACTTTGAGCGCGCCCAGGTGGCCCATTATTTTCCCGAAATCTTTAAAGTCTCCAGCGACTGCCGTTTCAATAACTGCACCCACACGCATGAGCCGGGTTGTGCCGTCCGCGAGGCGGTCGAGAATGGTGATATTTCCCTATCACGATACACGAGTTACCTGAGCATCCTCGATGAGGACCCCAATGATAAGTACCGAAAACCGTTTTAAAGCGTTAAGAGATAATTATCTCAACTGTTAACTTAGTTCATGACTATACGCAGTCGCGTGTGTGGCCACAGGGCTGCAATGTAGTTGTTGAGCAGGTCTTGGGTCAGGGTGGGGAAGATGTGGTCAAATCCTGCGATAATATCCACTCCCAAGGCTCGTAACTGCAGGGCACGCAGCCAGTAATTGTTGGTCTGCATGGCATCTTCATGCTGGATGCCCACCCGCTCTTTCATCTTGTTGAACAGGTCTTCGCTCACTCCGCTATTGAAGATGGCATTAACCGCATAATCGGCATAGGTCAACATGCTGTCCCTGTCGGCGATATTGGTCTCAAACTCATAGTTGATCATCCACCGGTCATGATAGATGGATAATGTGCCGTCACAGGCCACGTCATAGGTGCCGTGCTTCTCGTGCCGCAAGAAGGTCAACAGTGCGGTGCCAACCGATTCGCCCACCAGATCCATCATGAACTCGTCGTCATAACTGTACCTCTTGTCGCCCATGATGCTGACATAGACCGAGGTCTTGGGGTTGCGCATGGGCACATTGAAGAAGTTGTCGATTTCTCCAGTCGCCATCGCGGGACGATAGGAGGCATGGCTCTCCCTCACGCCGTCGTCGGGCAAGGACGCGAGGTAACGCCTGATCCAGGGCCTCACCTCATCGATGTCAAAAGCGCCAACGATCGAGAACGAAAAGTCACCCGCACTAGCCACCCGCTGGCGGTATAATTGCAACACGCGGTTGCCGTCGAGCAGGTCCACCTCCTCGGGCCTGATGTTGCGGTACATGGGATTTCCATGATAAATCGTGCTGCCGATGGAGTCACTGTAAACCATCTTGGGGTTGTAAAGCGATTGGGACAATTGAGAGCGGATGCGGGTCTTCACGCCTTGATAGGCTTCCTCGTCCAGACTGACGTCGGTGAAATAAAGGTAGCACAGTTGCAGCAACGTCTCCAGGTCGGCACTCTGGCACCCGCCGCTCAGTTGCTCATTGGCATCGTTGAGGATAAACGACAATCCCAGTTGGCGCCCGCTCATCATGCGGTTGAGTTGGTTGATGGTGTGGCCGCCCAGGGCACAATTCTCAATGACTTGATCCATGAGCCGCACATTCACGTCGGCCGTGTCGCCATAGGCCCATTCTCCGCCCAGGCTGAAGGCGTTGAACAGCACCTCGTTGTTCTTGAACTTGGTGGGTTTCAATCTGACGGTTGCCCCGTTGCGCAGGGTCATTGTCGTGATGCCCGTTGATTCCTCATAGGTCTCATTGATAATGGCGCCCATCGTGGGCTCATTGTCAATCAGGCTCTGGTCGGCCGCCATGTCGATATAGGCGGTTTGAGGCGTATTCATAATGCGGTTGAAGTGGGCGATCACGTCGCGAGAGGTGGGATAGCGGCTTGTGGTCCCAATCGATTGCGGCCCTGAAATGAGGACGCTCACGTTGTCCTTGCCGATGATCTGTCTCACATATGCGTTGATATCGTCCAGAGAGATGAGTTTGGATTCATCAAGCAACATCTGGGATTCGGCAACAACCCCAGGGATGTATCCCCCGTTCTCATAGTGGTCGATGTACTCATCCACATATTCCCTGCTGGTGCGCTTGTTGGCTTCGAGTCGCAGATTATCATAGACTGATTGGACATTGCGGCGGGCCCTCTCAAGTTCGCTGGCAGTGAAGCCATGTTGCAGTACCCGTGCCGCATGAGTGATGAGCGAGTCAAGGGCTTCGAGTGTGCGGCCTTCCTTGGTGATAACGGCAAGGGTCAGCGCGTCGGTCGTGCGTGTGACCAGATACTTGCGGTCATATACCATACCATAGTCAATGGGAGAAGACTGCGTGCGCGCCATCTCGTCAAGGCGGTCGTTGAACATGTACTGCACGAGCGTTGAGATGATATTGTGCCGCAGGTGAGTTCGGGTATTGCGCAATTCCATCGGCATCTGCCGATGCTTGAACATCAGATAGGTCATCGAGTTTGACGCCTCGGGGTCGGTGTGCAGCGCGTAGTTGATGCCCTCATGGTCGGGAATCTTGCCCAAGTCGTCACTTGGCGCTGGACTGTCTCGCCTGGGAACACTGCCCATGATCTGCTTGACCATCACTTCCATGCGAGCAGCATCAATATCGCCAACGATAACCACCGCCTGGCGGTCGGGGCAGTACCAGCGATGATAGAATGACAGCAAACCACCGTGGGTGGCGTTGCGCACAACCGTCATGTCGCCGATGGGGATGCGATAGGCATATCGGCTGCCGGACAGCAGGATAGGCAGTGTGTTCTCATACATGCGCATCGTCTGGTCGGCATGCATGCGCCATTCCTCTTGAATGACGCCCTGCTCCTCCTCGATGGCGCGGTCATCAAAGTTGAGTTCGAAGGACAAGTCCTTGAGCATCAGCAGGACCGAATCGAGCAATTCTATACGTCCCGTGGGTACATTGGAAATCTGGAAGCGGGTGTCGTCAAATCCCGTCGAGGCATTGATGTCGCGACCATAGGACACCCCGTTGTTTTGGAGCATATCGACCATGGCGATGCCCGGAAAGTTGCGGGTGCCTTGAAAGGCGATATGCTCGATGAAGTGTGCCAGGCCTCGTTCATCATCCTCCTCGACAAGAGATCCTGTGTTCTGCACAAGCCAGAACTCGGCTCGCCCCTTGGGCTGCTCGTTGTGGCGGATGTAATAGGTCATGCCGTTCTCCAGCCGCCCTGTCCTCAACTCGGGATCAACAGGCAACTCCTTCTCCCTGCCCCATGCCGCTGGCACAGCCAGCAAGGCGATAATAGCAAATAATACCCCTCGTCTCAATACCATCCTGAAGTAATCAATGAGATAAAGTGTTGTTTAAGTATGGCGAGATTGCATCTCGCCCAATTATTGGAATAGTTCAACTCGATCTTCACTGGCGATGACGCCATCGCTGGTAACCACGCAGTCCAGCGGGCGGTCGTGGGGCTCAACGGGGACCTCGTCAACCAGTTGGAAATCACACACCACGCCGATGGTCGGGCAACTGGTGTTGCTCAACAGCCGGTCATAGAAGCCCTTGCCGCGTCCCAAGCGGTTACGCTTGCCGTCCAGTGCCACGGCAGGCACGATGATGAGTTCCAGGCATGAGGCATCAACGGGATCGCCCACAGGCTCACCGATGTGGAACTTGTTGTTGTCGTCCAGGCTTTGAGAGCCATGATAGGGGACGATTTCCAGATCATCGCCCTTGACGCGAGGCAGATAGATGTTCTTGCCGTCGGCAAGCCACTGGTTCACGCTCTCGTGGGTGGGCAATTCGTCGGGCAGTGACCAGTAGCACAAGATGTGCTGCGCCTGTTGCCACACGGGCATCGCCTTGATTGTGTTGAATACCATGTCGGCCTCCACTTCACGCAGGGCTACGGGTGTGATGGCCTTTAATTGCTTGATTTGCTGTCTGAGTTCCTTCTTTGTCATTCCTTATACGTTATTTTATCACTGCAAAGGTAACGTTTTTTCATTATTGTTGATGATGGGATCGGGTTAATAGTTCAAAAGTCATCTTAATTTATGGTGAAGCAGTGTGGGACAGATTCAATCTGAATTAATTAGAGACTGATGGTGATTGGCGCTGAAATGATAGATAAAATCTTTTTTTTCAAAGAAAAAAGTGGCGTTTGGGCTTGTGAATCAGGATTTTTTTGTACCTTTGCAGTCGCGCTTTTCGGGAACGTGTCCGAAAAGGCTGTTTAACTAACTTATTATTAACTTTTTAAATGAGCGAAGAATTAAAAAATTCTCCAATCGCCGATTTTGATTGGGACGCCTATGAGAAAGGCGAGACCAAAAGAGACAAATCTTTTGAGGAACTGGAAAAAACCTACGACAACTCCTTGAACAAGTTCCAGGAGAACGAAGTGACCGAAGGTACTGTTATCTCGATTAACAAGCGCGAGGTAGTGGTTAACATCGGTGCTAAGTCGGACGGCATCATTCCCGTTAGCGAATTCCGTTACAACCCTGACCTCAAGGTGGGTGACACTGTTGAAGTGTATGTAGAGAACCGTGAGGACAAGAAGGGTCAACTCGTGCTGTCGCACAGTCGTGCGCGTCAGGCCAAGAGTTGGGATCGCGTTAACGAAGCGCTTGAGAACAACGAGATCATCAAGGGTTACATCAAGTGCCGCACCAAGGGTGGTATGATCGTCGATGTATTTGGCATCGAGGCCTTCTTGCCCGGTTCGCAGATCGACGTACGCCCCATCCGCAACTATGATGACTACGTTGACAAGACTATGGAGTTCAAGATCGTGAAGATCAACCAGGACTTCCGCAATGTTGTTGTGAGCCACAAGGCTCTTATCGAGGCCGAACTCGAGCAACAGAAGAAAGAGATCATGTCCAAACTCGAGAAGGGTCAGGTACTCGAGGGTACCGTTAAGAACATCACCAACTACGGTGTGTTCATCGACCTGGGTGGCGTGGACGGTCTGATTCACATCACCGATCTGTCGTGGGGTCGCGTTAACAATCCCGCCGACATCGTTCAACCCGAGCAGAAACTCAACGTCGTTATCCTCGACTTCAATGAGGAGAAGAACCGCATCGCCCTGGGTCTGAAGCAACTGCAGCCGCATCCCTGGGATGCCCTGGATCCCAACCTCAAGGTGGGTGACCACATCAAGGGTAAGGTTGTCGTTATGTACGACTATGGTGCATTCGTTGAGGTGGCTCCCGGTGTTGAGGGCCTGATTCACGTGAGTGAGATGAGTTGGTCGCAGCGTCTGCGTCCCGCTCAGGACTTCATGAAGGTGGGCGACGAGGTCGAGGCCGTTATCCTGGCTCTGGACCGCGAGGACCGCAAGATGTCGCTTGGCATCAAGCAACTCACCAACGATCCTTGGGACACCATCGAGGAGAAGTACCCCGTTGGCAGCAAGCACACCGCCAAGGTGCGCAACTTCACCAACTTCGGTATCTTTGTTGAGATGGAAGAGGGCGTTGAGGGCCTGATCCACATCAGCGACCTGTCGTGGACCAAGAAGATCAAGCACCCGAGCGAGTTTACCAAGGTTGACGCTCCCATCGACGTTGTCGTTCTCGACATCGACAAGGAGAACCGTCGCCTGAGCCTCGGCCACAAGCAACTCGAGGAGAACCCCTGGGAGACCTACGAGACCATCTTCACCCGTGGCAGCGTGCACGAGGGTACCATCAGCGAACTCACCGAGCGTGGTGGCCAGATCCGTCTGGATCCCTACGGCGTTGAGGGCTTCGCTACTCCCAAGCACCTCACCAAGGAGGATGGCACCACCGCCAAGCAGGGCGAGACCTTGATGTTCAAGGTGATCGACTTCAACAAGGACAGCAAGCACATCATTCTGTCTCACAGCCGCATCTTTGAGGATGAGCAGCGCAATGAGGCCCGCAAGGCACGCCGTCAGGCTGCTGCCAGCAAGCCCGCTGCCGAGGCCGCTCCCGTGGCACCCCAGGTAGAGAAGACCACCCTGGGTGATGTTACCGACCTGGCTGCCCTCAAGGCTCAACTCGAGAAGGACGAGAGCAAGAATGACGCTCCCAAGACCGAGGAGTAATCCCATTCAAAATCATCTTTTAAAAACCGGTGTCCAATTGATGGATGCCGGTTTTTTTAGTATTCCAGAGGGCCCAACAGGCCCGTTGGATGGATATTTGGACAGTTTTGAATAAATATTTGTGTAAAAATTTCCGTAATTAAAAAAAACACACTAATTTTACACCGTCAAATACCGGACATAATCCTATTCAATACGAGACAAATAACAACTATAACTAATTCATTTCAAAAACAAAGTGAAAATACTTTCAATTAACGACCTAAACAGTCTGAGGAAGCGTGCCCAACAGGCGTTGGCGCTGCGCGAGGAAAGTTCCGACAGCGAGTCGGAGCAGTGTTGTGGTCTTGCCTCGGGAGCCGATCACCTGCAAGTGCTGTGCTGCGGTGGTACCGGTTGCAAGGCATCCAACAGCCACAAAATTGTTGATAACCTCAAGGCTGCCATCGAAGAGAATGGTATCGCCGACAAAGTTGAGGTCATCACTACCGGTTGCTTCGGCTTCTGCGAGAAAGGACCGATCGTGAAGATTATCCCCGACAACACCTTCTACACCCAGGTCAAGCCTGAGGATGCTGTGGAGATTGTCAAAGAGCACATCATCGGCGGTCGCCGTGTTGAGCGTCTGCTCTATGTTGACCCCAAGACCCAAAAGTCCGTTAGCGACAGTAAGCACATGGACTTCTACCGCAAGCAGATGCGCATCGCATTGCGCAACTGCGGCTTTATCGATCCCGAGAACATCGAGGAGTACATCGCCCGTGACGGCTATCAGGCTATTGCCAATGCGCTCCTCAACCAGACGCCCGAGGAGGTGATTGACATCATCAAGGCATCGGGCCTGCGTGGTCGTGGCGGCGCTGGCTTCCCCACCGGCATGAAGTGGGGCTTTGCCCGCGGTTATGAAGCCGACGAGAAGTATGTGGTCTGCAATGCTGACGAGGGCGACCCCGGCGCATTCATGGACCGCTCCATCATGGAGGGTGACCCCAACTCGGTGATTGAGGCAATGACCATCTGCGGTTACTGCATCAATTCACACAAGGGTCTGATCTACATCCGTGCCGAGTATCCTCTGGCAGTGCACCGCCTGAAGATTGCCATCCAGCAGGCTCGTGAATATGGTCTGCTCGGCAAGAAGATCCTGGGCACCGACTTTGATTTTGACATCGAGATCCGCTATGGCGCTGGTGCGTTTGTCTGCGGTGAGGAGACCGCCCTTATCCACTCGATGGAGGGTAAGCGTGGTGAGCCCACCCTCAAGCCTCCCTTCCCCGCCGAGGCCGGTTACAACATGAAGCCGACCAACGTTAACAACGTCGAGACGCTGGCCAATGTGCCCATCATCCTGACCAAGGGCGCTGACTGGTTTGCCTCGATCGGCACCGAGAAGAGCAAGGGTACCAAGGTGTTCGCCCTGGCTGGTAAGATTAATAATGTGGGACTTATTGAGGTCCCCATGGGCACCACCCTGCGCGAGATTATCTACGACATCGGTGGTGGCGTGAAGAATGACAAGCAGTTCAAGGCTGTTCAGACTGGTGGCCCCTCAGGCGGTTGCTTGACTCAAAAGCACCTTGACACCCCCATCGACTATGAGCACTTGACCGCTGCAGGCTCAATGATGGGTTCTGGCGGTATGATTGTCATGGACGAGGATGACTGCATGGTCAGCGTGGCCAAGTTCTACCTCGAGTTCACCGTCGACGAGAGTTGCGGTAAGTGCACTCCCTGCCGCATCGGCAACAAGCGTATGCTTGAGATCCTTACCCGCATCACCGAGGGCAAGGGCACCATGGAAGACCTTGATCGCCTCAAGGAACTTGGCGAGATCATCAAGGACACCGCCCTGTGCGGCCTGGGTCAGACCTCGCCCAATCCTGTGTTATCGACTATCAACAACTTCTGGGATGAGTATGTCGAGCATGTGAAACAGCACACTTGCCGTGCTAAGCAGTGCAAGGCCCTCGTGACCTACAGCATTGAAGCCTCCAAGTGTAAGGGCTGCGGCGCTTGTGCCCGCAAGTGCCCTGCCAACGCCATCATCGGCGACATGCGCAAACCTCACATTATTAACCCCTTCGAGTGCATCCGCTGCGGTATGTGTAAGTCCAATTGCCGCTTCGACGCCATCTCGGTTTATTAAAATTTCGATAGCATCATGGAAGAAAAGAATATGATCACTCTCACGATAGATAAACATGAGGTTAATGTGCCCGCAGGGACAATGCTGCTCGAAGCCGCCAAGACTGTCGGCATCAGCATCCCCACGTTGTGCCACATCGACCTGAAGGGTACCTGTGTTCAGAACATGCCCGCCTCGTGCCGCATCTGTGTGGTCGAGGTTGAAGGCCGCCGTAACCTGGCTCCCGCCTGTGCCACCCGCGTCACTCCGGGCATGGTTGTTCACACCAACAGCGCACGCGTTATCCGCGCCCGCAAGACTGTTGCCGAACTCATGCTCAGCGACCACCCCAATGACTGCTTGACCTGCCCCAAGTGCAGCGATTGCGAGTTGCAGCGTCTGGTAATGCGTTTCAACATCCGCCAGATGCCCTTCAACGGTGGTGAGCAGAGCGAGCGCAAGCAGGAACTCACTCCCGCCATTACCCGCAACATGGAGAAGTGCGTTTATTGCCGCCGTTGCGAGAGCGTTTGTAACAACGTGCAGTCGGTCGGCGTCCTGAGCGCCATCCGCCGTGGCTTCAACACCACGATTGCTCCCACGTTTGACCAGATGTTCACCGACACCAACTGCACCTATTGCGGCCAGTGTGTCGCCGTCTGCCCGACGGGAGCCCTCACCGAGCACGATTACACCAATCAACTCATGGACGACCTCACCAACCCCGACAAGGTGGTTGTGGCTCAGCCCGCACCCGCCGTGCGTGTCGCACTGGGCGAAGAGTTCGGCATGAAGCCCGGCACTATCGTTACCGGCAAGATGGCCACCGCGCTGCGTGATCTGGGATTTGACTATGTGTTCGACACCGACTTTGCCGCCGACCTCACTATCATGGAAGAGGGTCACGAGATCCTGCAACGCCTCAACAAGTTCCTTGCAGGCGACAAGGACGTGAAGTTGCCCATCATGACCTCGTGCTGCCCGGCATGGGTGAATTTCTACGAGCATGAGTTCCCCGATCTGCTGGAATATCCCTCAACCGCCAAGTCTCCCGCTCAGATGTTCGGCGCTATTGCCAAGACCTACTGGGCCGAGAAGATGGGTATCCCCCGCGAGAAACTCGTGGTTGTATCGGTAATGCCGTGCTTGGCCAAGAAGTATGAGTGCGGACGTGACGAGTTCAAGGTTGACGGTAATCCCGATGTTGATTACAGCATCTCGACCCGCGAGTTGGGACGCCTGATCAAGCGTGCCAACATCGACTTCACCAACCTGCCCGACAGCGACTTTGATTCACCTCTGGGCGAATCGACGGGTGCTGGTGCCATCTTTGCCAACACGGGTGGTGTGATGGAGGCAGCATTGCGAACCGTCTATGAGGTGCACACGGGTAAGACCCTGCCTCACATCGAGTTTAATGACGTTCGTGGTTTGGACGGCATCCGTGAGGCCGAAATCGACCTGAATGGCTTCACGCTGCGCGTGTGCATCGCTCACACCCTGAGCAATGCCCGCAAGGTGATGGAACTGCTGCGTGCCGGCAAACTCAACTACCACGTGGTTGAGGTGATGGCATGCCCCGGTGGTTGCATCGGTGGTGCAGGCCAGCCCTATCACCACGGCAACATCGAGATTCTCAAGGCCCGTGCCGCTGCCGTCTATCGCGAGGATGAGGGCAAGGCATTGCGCAAGAGCCACGAGAACCCCGACATCCAGAAACTCTACAAGGAATTCCTGGGTGAGCCTTGTGGCGAGAAAGCACATCACCTGCTTCACACGCACTATTTTGATAAATCCATTCATTAATTGACTCGAAATTAAGCATAAATCACGATATGAAGAATAAAGAAATCAAACTGGCGTGTACCGTCGTTCAACAGGTTGAGGAAATCTGTGACAAGCATGGTAATAAACCTGGTGAATTGATTAACGTGCTGCACGAGTGCCAGGCACTGAATGGCTACCTGCCCATGGAGATGCAGCGCATCATCGCCCGCAAGTTGGGCGTGCCCGCATCCAAGGTCTATGGCGTGGTGACGTTCTACTCCTTCTTCACCATGACCCCCAAGGGCAAGCACCCGATTTCGGTCTGCCTGGGTACCGCATGCTATGTGCGCGGTTCCGAGCGCCTGCTTGAGGAAATCAAGCGCATCCTCAACATCGAGGTGGGCGAGACCACACCTGACGGCAAGTTCTCGCTCGACTGCCTGCGCTGTGTGGGCGCCTGCGGTCTTGCTCCCGTAGTCATGATCGGCGAGCATGTGTATGGCCGTCTTGAGGTGAAAGACGTTCGCAAGATCCTTGATGATGTTGCCGCCAATGACTGATTGACAAAACACTAAACATCACTAATTTATTAATTGAGCAGGGCGCTCGGATTCATCCGGGTACCCTGCTCTTGTCTGTGGTTGTTGACGATGTTGTGAAGAAAAAAATGACAACCTCGTTGGTATATCGTCAAAAAAAATGTAACTTTGTAACCAAATTCAATAGGGTTGTTATCGCTGATAGCATATAATCCTCAATAACCTTCTATAAGTCAATGGATATACTACACAACGACGCGCCAATGAAAAAGAATGACACTGTGCAGAACGGACCTGCACATGACATTCATGATGATAACGACACGGCCTATGGCTTGATTGGAAATACCCATATCCAAGTTTTGTGTTGCAGTGGCTCGGCGTGCTACAGTTCGGGTAGCCTGAAAATCATTGACAATTTTATCCGGGTCATTGCAGATTATGGATTGGGTAGCCGTGTTGACGTTGTCGCAACCGGCTGCTTTGGCTTTTGTGCCAAGGGTCCTATTGTGAGGATCATGCCTGACAATACAACCTATGTGCAAGTTCACCCCGAGGATGTTGAGGACATTGTCAAGACCCACATCATTGACGGAAGGCTTCTTGAGCGCCTGCAGTATGTGGATTTCACGGCCCACCAGTTGATGGATGACTCCAAGCACTGGAGTTCCTATCCCAAGCAATTGTCGATGGACGCGATGCTCCATGATTACATCTACGAGATTGGCGGCAAGAAGTTTCTATCGGTTCTCTCCTACAAGATAGACCCCGACAAGTGCAAGGGTTGCAGTGCCTGCAAGCGCAACTGTTCCAGCAGTGCCATTGTGGGAGACTTGAGGCATCCCCACTTGATTAATCCCTACAAGTGCACCTGCTGCGGTAATTGCATGACCAAGTGCAAGTTTGGTGCTATCCACGGTCCCGTGGGTGCGCTGAGCGAGCGCAACTATGTCGAGGACTTGCTTGTTGATGTGGCCGACCCCGAGAAGATCGTCGTTGCCCAGACGGCTCCAGCCGTGCGATATGCCTTGGGCGAGGAGTTCGGCATGCCTCCAGGCACAATTGTCACTGGGAAAATGATTTCCGCCTTGCGCAAGGTGGGTGTGGACTATGTGTTTGACACCGACTTTGGCGCCGACATCACCATTATGGAAGAGGCTGCCGAGATTGTTAACCGCTTGAGGAAGTTCCTCGCCGGAGACAAGACCGTGAGAATTCCCATTACCACCTCGTGCTGCCCCGCATGGGTCAATTTCTTCGAGAATGAGTTTCCCGACCTGCGCGAGTATCCGTCCACTTGTAAATCGCCAGCCCAGATGCTGGGTGCGGTCCTCAAGACCTATTGGGCCGAGAGGATGGGCATCCCGCGTGATAAACTGGTTGTGGTTTCGGTAATGCCCTGCTTGTCAAAGAAATATGAATGTGCGCGCGACGAGTTTATCACCAATGGTAACCCAGATGTGGATTACTCGATCACGACCATTGAACTGGCCGAACTCATCAAGCGCATGAACATCGACTTTGACCGCTTGCATGATGGCCAATTTGACTTCCCGCTGGGTGATTCGTCGGGCGCCGGCGCGATCTTTGGCACGACTGGAGGTGTGATGGAGGCGGCTCTCAGGACGGTATATGAGGAATTTACTGGCGGCACGTTGCCTCGACTGGAGTTTGACGAGGTGCGCGGCTTGGATGGTATCCGCGAGGCTGTGATTGACCTTAACGGCTTTGACTTGAAGGTGTGCGTCGTCAACACATTGAGCAATGCGCGACTGGTCATGGAGAAGTTGCGCAATGGTGAACTGGACTATCATGTCATCGAGGTCATGGCATGTCCTGGCGGTTGCATCGGCGGTACCGGACAACCTTATCACCATGGCGACATTGAAGTGATCAAGGCACGTCAACGGGCCATCTACAGTGAGGATGTGGGCAAGAAATTGCGCAAGAGCCATGAAAATCCGGTCATCCTGCGCCTGTATCGTGAATTCCTGGGTGAACCAGGCAAGGGCAAGGCCCACGAGATACTCCACACCAAGTACCGCGATAAGTCTATCCTCTGAACCATCAAGGTAGCGACACCTTGTCAAGTATTCCCTTGATGTGGGCAATAACGATGCCGTAATTGGTCATGGGGACACCCTGCTGGCGGCATTGCTCGACACGCTGGAACATGAATCGGCCATTGAACATGCAGCCGCCACAATGAATGATCAGGTCATAGGGTGACAAGTCAGCGGGAAAATCCTTCCCTGCCACAATATCTATAGTCAGACCTTGACCCACACGCTGTCGCAGCATGCGGGGAATTTTCTCGCGGCCGATATCCTCGGCTAGCGGGGCATGAGTGCATGCTTCGGCAATGAGGATGCGGGATTTCTCGGTCAGGTGGTCGATGGCAGCGGCACTGTGGACAAAGTAGTTGATGTCTCCCTTGTGGGCGGCCATCAGGACCGAGAATGACGTGAGAAGGCTCTTGGCGGGCTTTTTCTTTTCCACAATGTCAAACACCTGGGAGTCGGTGATGATCAGGTGAGGTGGGGCCTGTAATGAAGCCAGCGTGCTGTCAATGTCCTCGGTCGTGCAGCAGATGGCGATGCAGCGCTTGTCCATCAAGTCACGCAAGGTCTGGACCTGTGGCAGGATAAGGCGTCCCTTGGGGGCTTGCGGGTCTTGTGGCATGACCAGAAGCACGGTGTCGCCAGCCTTGGCCAAATTCCCTGTCAGTGATGACTTGCCATCCTCGGGACTCAGTTTGACCAAGGTGTTGCGCAGTTGGTCCAGTCCGGTGCCCTTCAGCGCGCTGACGTTTACCACCTCGCTGCCCAACTGTTTGGCAATCTGGTTGAGCAGGGCAGGGGGAAACGGGCCGTTCAAGTCCATCTTATTGACAACGGTGACAAACGGCACATTGGCCCGCTTGAGCAAAGTGGCCCACTCCACATCTAGGTCCGATGGCATGCCGTCGATGACCAGGATGGCCATGTCGGCTTGGTTGATGACCTGATGGGTGCGCCTGGTGCGCAGGTCACCCACCTTGCCACTGTCGTCAAATCCCGCTGTATCGATGAGAACACAGGGGCCTAGGGGCAGGATTTCCATTGACTTGATAACAGGGTCGGTCGTTGTGCCCGGCACGTCACTCACCAGGGCAATCTGCTGTCCTGTCAACGCATTGATGAGTGAAGACTTGCCTGCATTGCGGCGCCCGAACAGCGCAATGTGCAACCGCTCGCTCTGAGGCGCCCTGTTAAAATATTGACCTTCCATAAGCATGGCCTTTTAAAAACGGAAAACAACAAATACAATAATTACAATCACTTGCGGATATCGGCAATCTGTTCTTATTGTATTTGTTGTTTCCCTTTTGGATCGTTTAGAAATAGAAGTCTCTCTTCCCGTTCTCAATATCCGCGATGTGCTGGGTTGCTATCTCGCGCACGCGCTGGTTGGAAATCTTGGCAAGTTCCTTTTGAATAAGGTCATTGCCGCGGGCAACGGTGTCGGGACTGGCAAAGTCCATCAGATACTCCTTGAGGGTCATGATGGCATTGGGCGTGCAGATGTCGCCGATCTTGCCGGCCTTGCACAGTGACATGAAGCGGTCTCCCGTGCGGCCCGATCGGTAGCAAGCGGTGCAGAAACTGGGCAGGTAACCGATGGACAACAGCCAGTTGATGACCTCGTCAAGGGTGCGGGTGTCGCTCACGTCGAACTGGGCCGTCTCGTCATGGCGCTCAACGGTTGTGTAACCGCCCACACTCGTACGGCTGCCACCACTGATCTGTGAGACACCGAGTTCAAGCACCTTGGAGCGCACACTCTGGCTCTCGCGGGTTGAAATGATCATGCCCGTGTAGGGGACTGCAAGGCGGATGACGGCGATAATGCGGCAGAAGATATCGTCGGGCAGCACATCAGGGAATTCATCAAGAGAGATGTCCTCGGCCGGGCAAATCCTGGGCACACTGATGGTGTGCGGGCCCACGCCGAAACGTGCCTCGAGGTGCTCTGCATGCATCAGCAGTCCCACAAAGTCATAGCGATAGGTCGTCAAACCATAGAGCACGCCGATGCCCACGTCATCGCAGCCACCGAGTTGGGCACGGTCCATGGCCTCGGTGTGATAACAGTAGTTGCTCTTTGGGCCCGTGGGATGAAGGGCCTCATAGTTCTTGCGGTTATATGTTTCCTGGAACAGGATATAGGTGCCGATGCCTGCAGCCTTCAATTTCTCGTAGGCTTCGACCTCAGTCGCGGCGATATTAACATTCAAGCGCCGGATTTCACCATTACCGACCTTGGTATCATAAATCGTGTGGATGGATTCCAGAATATATTCCAGAGGATTCATCACGGGGTGTTCGCCAGCCTCCAGGGCAATGCGTTTGTGACCCATCTTGACCAGTGCCTCGACCTCGGCACGGATTTCATCTTGTGACAATTTCTTGCGGGGAATGACCTTGTTCTTGGCATGGTAAGGGCAATAGACGCAACCGTTGATGCAATAGTTGGAAAGGTACAACGGAGCGAACATGACGATGCGGTTACCATAGAAACGTTGTTTTACCTCTCGGGCCAATTGTTCGTAGCGCTCAATCAAGTCAGGCTGGTCGCAGTCGAGCAGCACAGCGGCTTCACGGTGGGTCAATCCCTTGCACAGGGCGGCTTTATTGATAATATCCTCGATGAGAGCGCGATTACTCTTGTTTTTCTCGGCATAGGCTAATGTGTCGAGAATCTCACTATCGTCGATAAACTCATCGGCGTGATTGGATTTTACGTTATACATGATATTGTTTAGTTATTAGTTGATTCAACCTGCAAAGTTAAGAAAAAGTTTCCACTTTCCAATTTTGCACATCAGTTTTTTTGACAGTATCTCACAAAGAATTCCGAGCGGCAAGCGATTGCGGTGACTATTCACCCGAAACGCATAATCACAATCTCACGCGATGCCGCGAAGTATTTTTAAAAAAATGTATTTCTTGTCATTCTTGTCTTCTAATCCCAAAAAGGAAAACAATAAGTACTATAAATACTATGGCATCCGCGCTCGTCGTACCAAATAACACGCTGAGTGGCCAAACTCTTAAGTATTTAATATTAAGGCTTTATCATTTGTTGTCAAATAGGAATCGGAGAGTTGCCTGTCAGTATCAAGAAATAAATGAATATCAGGAAACCGCAATGTAAATACTTTATTAATAATGTTTTAGCGGCTTCGCGACTTTGCTTGACTTGAAATCGCTGAATAGATACCGATCGCGAGTGAAGTGTTGTGAAATGTTAAATCTTTGTCTTTCCACCGCCGATGGGTAAAAAACGGGCTGACTTGCTTCTCTTGTCAATGAACATCCTGATTGCAGCGATTTCGCGCAAGGGACTATCCTTGTTCAAAATTTAGAAAGAGCCTATTGCGTATTTATCATTATTTATAAACTATTTAAAACAGAATTGCGATGAAAAAAATCTTATTGATCATGTTGATGGCCATCACATCGATGATGGCGAGTGCAGGAGTTGACGAGTGGTCCCTAGGCGGACAGTTTGTTTTTGGTACCGAGGGGAGTATGCCTGGTGTGGGCTTGAAGTTCCAGGGGAAATATGCCGACCACTGGCGCACAGCGGTATCGGGCGACTATTATTTCAAGAAAAACGGGGTGACCTGTTTTGACTTGAATGCCGAGCAGCATTACCTGATTAACTTGGGAGAGAAGGTCCGTGTATATCCTCTGGCCGGCATTCGTGCCGCCTTTTGGCATGCCGATGACATCAACGTCGGTGGTTTTCACGTTGATATGAAAGATGATACCGAAGTTAAGATGGGCTTTAATGTTGGTGGCGGCATCGATTACCTGATAGGCGATCACCTGATGCTGAATGGCGAGGTGAAATATGAGTACCTCAAGCACGGTGACTGGGTTCTCTTCTGCGTCGGCGTGGGTTACCGTTTCTAGACAATATCTGAATTCTTGTATCATAGTATTTTGTGTCGCATGAGGGTGAAACCGTTGCCCTCATGCGACTTCTTTACTTGTTCTCCTGGCGGTCTATTCAGCGGCTACAACTCATGCAAAAGCCGCGATGGTAAATTATAAAATGCTTAATATTAACTACTTGTGTGCTTGTCGACTTGGCGTGAATTTGTGATTATGCGTTTTGGGTGAATAGACTACTTGTCCCACCGTTGATGCTAAAAAAAGATAATAAAACAAAATCTTGCTTGCCGTGCTATTGATTTGCACTATCTTTGCACGTTAAAATATAATCAACACGCTCCCGGGCTTACCGAGTGACCTAGATAAAGCGTTGACGACTCGAAGTCTTCATATTATACTGGCAATGGTTGCGGCAATGACGCTGCTACCCCTTTTGTCGTGGGGACAAATCACGGCCAATTCACTCGATTTGACCCAGGCTGTCGATTCCATAGTCAAGGCCGAGAGTGACTCGATGCCTGATTCCTCACGGTTCGACACCAGCCACGACACCAGCCGATTCATCCGCCGGCAGGTGGATCTGGACCACGTTGTGGAGTTTAATGCCAAGGATAGTATTATCCTGTACGGCCGCAATCATGCCACCATGTATGGCAATACCAAGATCATCTACGGTGACATCGACATGACAGCGGCCCAGATCAGCATGGACATGGACAGCAGCCAGGTGCATGCCATCGGTGTCCCCGACAGCGTGGGCGAATTGACTGGAACTCCCGTTTTCAAGGATAATAGTGGCGAGTATGAGTCACGGGTCATGAAGTACAACTTCAAGAGCAAGCGAGGATATATCACCGACATCGTCACCGAGCAGGGCGAAGGTTTCTTGACCGGTGGCATCACCAAGAAGACCGAGGATGACTACTATTACATCAAGGACGGACGATACACCACCTGTGATGACCATGATCACCCCCACTTCTATTTCCAGTTGACCAAGGCCAAGGTCAAACCCAAGAAAAACGTCGTGACCGGTCCGGCCTATATGGTGCTGGAAGACCTGCCACTGCCCATCGCGGTCCCGTTTGGCTATTTCCCGTTCAGCGAGAAATACCAGAGTGGTATTCTGGTGCCAACTTTCGGTGAGGACTATAACCGCGGTTTCTACTTGCGCAATGGCGGTTATTATCTGGCGCTGGGGCAATATGCTGATCTCGCGTTGACCGGTGAAATCTATACACGCGGCTCGTGGGGGTTGTCGGCCCAGTCGTCCTATGCCAAGCGCTACAGGTATTCAGGCTCCTTCAGCGTGAATTACCTCACCACTGTCACTGGTGAAAAAGGTGATCGCGATTACAACAAGATGCACAACCTGCAAGTGCTGTGGAATCACACACAGAACCAGAAGGCCAACCCCTATCTGACCTTCTCGGCCAGTGTGAACTTTGCCACCACAGGATATGCCCGCAATAGCCTTAATACCTATTACACCAATGCCTTCACCGAGAACACCAAGAGCAGTACCGTCAACCTGACTTACAAGATACCCAACAGCAAGTGGTCCATCTCGACTAACGCCAATATCTCCCAGCGCACCGCCGACTCGACACTCACCGTCTCGTTCCCCAACGTGACGATTAACATGAGCCAGACGGCGCCTTTCAAGCGCAAGAGGGTTGTCGGCGATGAGCGATGGTATGAAAAAATCAAGGTCAGTTACACTGGACGTTTCCAGAACTCACTGACGGCCAAGCAGGATGACTTCCTGCACAAGAGCCTTGTCAAGGACTGGCGCAATGGTATGAGCCATGTGATTCCTGTTCAGGCGACATTCAACGTGCTGAAGTATTTCAACGTCACGCCGTCGATCACCATGAATGACCGCATGTACACCAGCAAGATCAGGCAGCAATGGGATCCCAATGCCAGCGCTATCGTGCGTGACACGACCTATAGTTTCTATAATATCTTTGATTTCAACTTTGGCGTCTCACTCAGCACCAAGGTGTATGGCTTCTTCAAGCCACTGAAGTTTCTGGGTAAAATCAGTGAAAAACTCCAGATGGTGCGCCATGTGATGACGCCGTCAATCTCTTTCTCGGCATCTCCCGATTTCAGTGACCCCTTCTGGGGCTACTATGGTACGCTGGACTATGTGGACAAAGCCGGTGTGCACCGCAATTCCCGATACAGTTATTTCCAGCACGGCATTTACGGCAACGCGCCTAGCGGCAAGTCGGGGACCCTCTCCTTCAATATAGCCAACAACCTGGAAGCCAAAGTCAAGAGCGAGAGTGACAGCACAGGATTCAAGAAGATTTCCCTCATCGAGAATTTCACCTTGAGCCAGTCTTGCAACCTGGCCGCCGACTCCCTGAAGTGGAGTAACTTGAACACCAGCATCATGCTGCGCATCACCAAGGGCTTCAACCTCAACTTGAGCGCGACATGGGATGTTTACAAGTATGAACTCAACGCGTCGGGCGCTCCCGTGAGGGTCAACAAGTTGCGCTTGTTCAATGGCGGTGGCTGGGGCCGCTTGTCCAGTACTGGCACCTCTTTCTCCTATACATTCAACAACGACACATTCAAGCGTAAAAAAGATAAGGACAGGAAGAACGATGAGAAGAATCCGCCTCGCCAGAACATCAATAATGAATCACGTGACGGCAAGGATGAGGAGGACAACAATAGCGGTGGCCCCACTACCGATCTGGAACTGATCGACGGCTACGCCAAGTGGGATTGCCCGTGGAACTTGACTGTGAATTATTCACTGTCCTATGGCTACGGCGATTTCAACTATAAAAAGATGGAATATAATGGCCGGTGGACCCAGAACCTGAGTCTCAACGCCAGCATCAGACCCACTAAAAACTGGTCGTTCTCGGCCTCGGCCAGTTACAATTTTGACACCCATAAAATCGCATACATGAATTGCAGCATCTCGCGGCAGATGCACTGCTTTGAGATGAGTGCTAGTTTTGTTCCCGTGGGGCCCTACAAGAGTTACAACTTCCACATTGCTGTCAAGTCGTCCATCCTGCAGGATGTGAAGTATGACAAGCATTCCAGCATCAACAATGGCGTCACCTGGTATTAAAAAGCGTCTTGTCCTGCTCTTGATGACACATTGCCTGTCCTTAGTGCTATTTGCCCGGGGCGATGCGCTTCAAGAGGGTGATTTGCTCTTCTGCTGCAGCGAGGAGCCCAATGCCATCACGGCCGTGACGAGTGGGGTAGAACAGTTGCCCATCGACCATGTGGCCATCTTCCACCGCATCGGTGGTGAGCACGGGCTGCCCTACGTTATCGAGGCGGTCAAGCCTTGCGTCCGGTTGACGCCCTTCATGACATTTGCCTCTTCCAACCCCTCGGTGATTATTGGCCGGACGAACACTGATGTTGACATCCGTGCTTCTATCAGGCGATGCCTTGATATGGTGGGCAAGCCCTATGATGACTTGTACTTGCCGGGCGATAGCGCTGTCTATTGCAGTGAATTGGTCCAGATGAACTATGTCACATCGAGGGGCGAACTGGTGTTTAATGCTATTCCCATGTCATTCCATGATGATTCAGGCCAGGTGACGGATTACTGGAATGCCTTCTACAAGCAGCGGGGAATGAAAGTGCCCGAGGGTGAGCCCGGGACCAATCCTGGGGAACTTTCACGCCGCCATCAAGTCACAATTATAGGCCGAATAAACTACTCCGACGATGATTTTTTGTTTCACTGGTACAGGTAACACGGGTTTTATAGCCCAGCGATTGGCCCAGGCGACGGGCGAACGCCTTGTTTGGATTGCCAAGGCCATAGTCAACGGCGTTTTTCAATATCGGCTCGACAAGGAAGAGCGCATAGCCTTCTGTTTCCCCATTCATGGCTGGAGACCGCCGTTTGTTGTGCGTGACTTTGTCGAAAGCCTCAAGTTGGACGGATACGTTGGGCAGTACTGTTATGCCTTTGCAACCTGTGGAGATGATGTGGGCCTGGCTTTTGATTACCTGGAAGAAGATCTTAACGGGATATGCGTCAGGCTCGATAGCGCATTCTCGGTCATCATGCCCGAAACCTATAATTTCCCGTTCATCGATCAAATCGACACGCCCGAGTCTGCCCGCAGCAAGGTTGCAGCGGCATGTGCCCGCCTGGACAGCATTTTGCCCGATATCATCGAGCGGCGCAGGGGCGTGAGGAAGTTCAATAAGAGCCGCTGGCCACGCATCAACAGCCGCCTGCTGGGCAGTTTCTTTCTCAAGCACTGGGTTACCGACTCCAAATTCACTGTTGCCCCCGATGCATGCATCCACTGCGGGAAGTGTGCCAGTGTTTGCCCCGTTGGCAATATCAAGTGTGACCCGCTGGGTTCCCCAGTGTGGCAGAATAATGGATTATGCACCACATGCTTTTCTTGTTATCACCATTGTCCGGCCCACGCGATTGACTTTGGTGGCCGCACCCGGGGCAAACGCCAGTATTTCTTCAATAACGACCTCCTAAACGACTTGTAGTCAAAAAAATTGTCATCAATCCACCGGCGGCTGGAAACTTTTTTGTAATTTTGTACGTTTAACTGAGAAATCTCTTGAGTGGGTACAATCCTATCCATATTAATTGGCTGTGTGTCAATAGGTATTTTCCTGTCGGCACCCATGGGGCCTATTGGTATCCTGTGCATCCAGCGCACCCTTAATAATGGCCGTCGTTCGGGCTTTTTCACAGGTGTGGGCGCCGCAGCGAGCGATTTGTTCTATTGTCTGCTCGTTGGGCTAGGTATTTCACTGGTCACCGATTTCATTGCCAATCATGTCAATATCCTGCAGATTGTGGGCAGCATCATCCTGATTGCCTATGCTATCTACATGATTGTTCACAATCCCGTCAGCCAGATTAAGGAGAGCATCGACCCGCGCAATGATCGCTGGCGTGACATGGTGACAGGTTTCCTGTTCACCTTGAGCAACCCGCTCATCATGTTCCTGATTATCCCCCTGTTCGCGCGATTCAACTTCCCGCTGCCCGAGTACAGGTTCTACCACATTATCCTGGGTTATGCCTCAATTGTGTTGGGGGCGTTATTGTGGTGGGCGGTCATCACGTTTTTTGTCGATAAGGTGCGCACCCACTTCAACATCCGTTCCATGTGGCTCATCAACCGCATCATCGGCACAATCATCCTGATACTGTCACTTTATGGTTTAATCACCGGTGTCATTGCCTATCTGCAGCAACTGGGCATCATCTGACCGGCATAAGAATCATCAAACGGGGACAAAACTCTAGAGTCTTGTCCCCGTTTGATATGTTAACTGGATCCAGCGATCGGGTAGGGAAATCAATACTTGCCCACCTCAATCTCGCCACGCAGGGCTGCAGCGGCATTGTCTGCCAGTGCCGACATCTCGTCCTCACCAGGATAGACATGCACGGGAGCCATCCAGCCGACGCGTTTCTTCAACTCGTCAACGATATAACTCCAGTAAGCGATGCCGCCAGTGATGATGATGGCGTCCATCTTGCCGCAAAGCACAGCGCCTTTCTCGGCAATGGCCTTAGCGATATGGTAAATCATGGAATCCACGACCAGTCTGGCCTTCTCGTCACCGTTGTCCATGCGCTTTTCAACCTCAATCATGTCGGTTGTGCCCAGGTGTGAGAACACGCCACCCTTGCCCGAAAGCATCTTGATGATCTGCTCCTTGGTGTACTCGCCACTGAAGCACAGGTTCACCAGGTCACGGGCAGGCAGGCTACCGGCACGCTCGGGTGAGAACGGGCCCTCACCGTCCAGGCAGTTGTTCACGTCAACGGCACGGCCGTGATCGTGGGCAGCAACCGAGATACCACCACCCAGGTGGGCAATAATCAGGTTCAGGTCCTCATAGCGCTTGCCATTCTCCTTGGCAAAGCGGCGGGCGATGGCGCGCTGGTTGAGCGCGTGCCAGATGCTGATGCGCGAGAACATGGCATTGCCGCAGACGCGGGCATAGTCATTCAACTCATCGGACACTGCAGGGTCGGCGATATAGCAGGGGCATTCACCATTTGAAATCTCGCGGGCAATGACACAACCCAGGTCGGTGGCATGCTGATGTTCGGATTCAAATGTAGCCTTGATCATATTCTCGTCGATGGCATACACGCCGCAGGGAACAGGCTTGGTCAAGCCGCCGCGGGCGACGATAGCGTCAAACTTGGTGGGGATACCTGCCTTCTCAAGTTCGCCCAGAATCATCTGACGGCGGAAATCGAGTTGGTCGGTGATTTTGGGGAACGGGGCAAGTTCCTCGGCGGTGTGCCTGATGGTCTTCTGCAAACGTGCCTCGCCATTTTCAAAAACAGCAATCTTGGTTGAAGTGGAACCGGGATTAATGACTAAAATAATCATGGGTATGTTAGTTGAAAAATGTAATTATTAATGTTGGACATGCAATTATTCGGCGGCCATGGTGGCTACAGCGAGGCTGTAGAACTTAGACTGGCTGCTGTCGGCGCGTGAGGGCACGACGGCAGGGCACTTGGCACCCAGGAGCAGGCCAGCGGTGCTGGCGCCGGCAAACAGGGTGATAGCCTTGTAGAAGACGTTACCGGCCTCGATGTCGGGCATGATGAGCACATCACTGTCACCCTGCAGGGGAGATGAGAGGCCCTTGGCCTCCATGGCGTGCATGCTGCATGCGCACTTGGCGTCAAGAGGACCGTCAACGATGCACTTGCCGAGTTCACCCTTGTTGGCCATCTCGATGATCACGGGATAGTCCTCGGTGAAGGGGAAATGCTTGCCGTTAACCTTCTCGGTGCAGTGGATGAGGGCTACCTTGGGCTCTTCGATACCGAAGTTGCGGGCCACGTTAGACATGTATTTCACCATCTCGATGCGCTGTTCGCGATTGGGATAAGGAATCACGGCAGCATCGGTGAAGATCAAGAACTTGTGATAACTGGGAATGGAAGCCACTGCAGCATGGGTGAGCACGTTGCCCTTGGGCAGAATGCCGGTTTCCTTGTTGAGCACGGCACGCAGCAGGTTGTCGGTGTTGATGAGGCCCTTCATCAGCACGTCGGCTTTGTTTTCACGCACGAGGGCGACGGCCTTGGCAGCGGCATCGTCGGCGTCACTGGCATCAACATAACTGATGCTGGCAGCAAAGGGTTTCAGTGCCTCGTTGGCCTTGAGTTTTTCCTCGCAGCCCACAAAGATGGCCTCGATGAATCCGGCCTCAAGTGCCATGGCACATGCGGCGGGAGTCTTCTCGTCGGCTGCCCAAACGACAGCAACACGTTTCTTTACATTGTTCTCCTTGAGGTGAGCAATCAACTCGTCGAAATTCTTAATGGTATTCATTAATGTATGTAATGTATAAAAGAAGTTAATGGTTTTCGATGCCCAAAATTACTACATTTTTGCCACATAGCACAATTTTTGGGGAGTTTTTATTCATTTAGCCGATAAGTAAAAAAAAAGTATTACATTTGCATCAACATTAATGATTAATTCTCAAGTAACTATGATACTGAATGGATTACTGGCGTTTCTGAACCTTGGAACCGGCGAGATCATCGCCATCGTTGTTGTCATTCTGCTCCTATTCGGCGGGAAAAAGATTCCCGAACTCATGCGTGGACTGGGCAAGGGCGTCAAGAGTTTCAAGCAGGGGATGAACGAAGTGGAAGACGAAATAAAAAAACCGCTGGAGGAACTCGATAGAAACGACGAGAAGAAGTAGTGGCCCAAGAGCAGTTACAGGAGATGTCCTTCTGGGACCACATCGACGCGTTGCGCTCGGTGCTGGTTCGCATTGTCGTTGTCCTGGTGGTCGCGGCAGTTGTGCTGTTTGGCGCGATGCCCTATCTGTTTGACAACGTGATCCTGGCTCCCTGCCATGGCGATTTTGTCCTGTATCGGCTCTTTGAACGCATGACGTCGTCCGTTTCCTGGTTACCAGGCTTCACGACCGCTGGTTTTGAGGTCGAGTTGATCAACATCAAGTTGGCATCCCAGTTTTTTATCCACATGTCCACCTCGTTCTGGCTGGCACTGGTGCTGATGTTCCCCTTTGTCCTCTATGAGTTATGGACCTTTATCGCTCCGGCACTGTATCCTCATGAGAAGCGTGGTGTCAAGACCGCATTCCTCATTGGTTGCCTGATGTTCTTCCTGGGCGTCGCTGTAGGCTATTTCATCGTGTTTCCCGTGACGTTGCGTTTTCTGGCCGACTATCACGTCAGCCAGATGGTTCCCAATCAGATCTCTCTCGACAGTTACATGGACACATTCCTGATGCTGATATTTGTCATGGGCATCATCTTTGAATTACCGCTAGTTTCATGGCTATTGGGGGTATTGGGTGTATTGAACCGCTCATTCTTCAGGAACTACAGGCGGCACGCGATTGTCGTGCTGCTGGCCCTGGCCGCAATCATTACCCCAACGGGAGACCCCTTCACACTCATGGTCGTCTTTCTGCCGATTTACATCCTGTTTGAAATCAGCGCCTATCTTGTACCTAAATCCCAACCCCAGGCCGACGAATAGCCGACCATTCACATACTGTTCTCTAAAACTAACCAGAATCGGTAGTTTTTCGTGTCTTGAAATAAAACTGCAATAAATTATTGGCAAAAATGTAAAATTAGTAAAGAAAATGTATTATTTTTGCCAAAAATAAAACATAACCAAGTCAATAATGCCTCAAACCCTTATTTAAAACAGTCGATATTCAGACTCAGAGGCCATTTGATAGTGTTCATCTGTTTTTTAGTGTTAACTCCATATTTTATTAATTTTTAAATTCTAACATTTATGAAAAAATTATTGTTCTTATTGTTAGGTGCCGCAGTTGCTGTATCAGCATCGGCAGGCATAACCCGTACAAACCTGGACAAGAAGGTTGCTAATCACAAGGCCTTGACGACCAAGGTGACTAAAGCCACCCGTGGCAACTCTGTGATCACACCTACTGTTCCTGGTCAATTCTTCGGATGGGACAGGCAGGCTAAAGCCTTGTTGAGGTCCGATCAGGCCATTACCTGGGACTTTGAGGACGCTGCTCAGTTTGCCGACTTCAATTGCATTGACAACGATGGTGACGGCTATAACTGGTACTATCACAGCAACACTGGCTTGACTACTGGCCGGATGACCGCTCATGGTGGCGATGGCCTCATCTGCTCCGAGAGTTTCCACAACAATGAAGACGGCTCTGGTGGCACGGCTCTCACCCCCGACAACTGGCTGGTTTCTCCCGAGGTGACCCTGGGTGGTGTTTTGAGTCTCTGGGCTATGGGACAGGATGCCAATTATTGTGATGAGGTATTTGGCGTATATATTTGCGTCGGCACCCCCAGTGGTGTTACCGATTTTGTTCAGGTAGGCGCCGATATCACTGTCACTGGTGAATATGTAAATTATGAATTTGACCTGAGCGCTTATCAGGGCCAGGTAGGTCACTTCGCTATCGTTCACCACAACGTGTCTGACATGTTCATCCTGAATGTCGATGACATCGTTCTGGATGCTGGCGCCGTGATCTTGCCTACTCCTGCTGTTCCTGAGGTATCTGTTACTCCTGCCGCAACCACTGCCGATGTAGCATGGGCCGCCGATGAGGCCGCCGATGGCTGGGACCTGCGCTACAGGCCCTATGTTGACGTCATGGGCAACCCCATTGACTGTCACTTCACCCTTGACTCCTACGAGCAGGATATGGCTAACTGGTCTATCTATGATGCCGATGGCGATGGCAACTACTGGGGCTTAGCCTATTCAGATGACACTCATACCGACGTTTGCCTCTACTCTGAATCATGGTCCTATGATACTTATAGCGCCCTTACCCCCGACAACTACCTGATTTCGGCTGACCTCTACCTGAAGGGCATTCTGCGTTTCACCTATTGGGGCGCTTCCAACACCTATGTAGAGAATTTCATGGTTTACGCTTTGGTTGGTGAAAATCTGTATCCTCTCGCCGATGCCGACTATGTTACCTCGACGACTCACCAGACTGTAGAGATTGATCTGAGCCAGTTCGGTGGTGAAGTCGGTTGCATCGTCTTCCGTCACTATAACTGCAGCGACCAGATGGCCATGTATCTTGACGACATCTTCATCGGTGATCCCAATGCCGAGGTTGTTGAACCTGCCGAGTGGATCTATGTCAACAACTTGACCGAGCCCAACTACACCATCGAGGGCTTGACTCCCGAGACCGAGTATGAGGTTCAGGTAATGGCTTACAATGAGGCTCATGAGTCAGCATGGAGCAATATTGTGAACTTCTGGACCACCGAAGAGGTTGTTGAGCAATTTGAACTGGGTGATGTTAACCACGACGGTGCCGTGAACATCTCGGACGTTACCGCTCTTATCGACTACATCCTTGGTAATGGCGAAATCTTTGTCGAACAAGCCGATCTGACGCAAGACGGTGCTGTGAATATCAGCGATGTTACGAACTTGATCGACAAGATTCTTGGCAACTGATGTTCGGATATATCTCTGAGTGATATAAGAGTTAATCCCTTCGAGGGTGCCATTCACATGGCATCCTCGATTTTATACTATTGAATTTGTTTTTCAATCCAGTGGTGAATATAATTGATATTGAATTTGGCCCGAACCCTGCGGGGCTAATGCTGATTTCACGAATTAGTTATATTTTATCACGAATAGTGTTGATTTTTTTCTTAAAAATACGTTTTCTTAGCGAAATTGGCTTCGCCCAACTATAGGTTCGCTTTAAAACTTTTCAAGGCCAACTGCTATATTGTTTCCATATTTTGCTGAATTGTTGTAAATTTGCATGCAGGATGTGGCAACATGTCTTTTTGGTATGAGAATGTGATTACTTTTTGAATTGTTTAATAATATAATCCAACGCTTATGAAAAAAATCCTTTTCTTTATCGCGATGACAATCGGACTCAACATCATTGCCGTTTCACAAAACGCCATTCCCAAGCCCAAGAATCCCATGGCCGATTACTACAACGACTATGGCGCATTTGCGGCCGAATTTGGCATCAATGAGTTCCAATACACCATCTATCCCGAGGACGTGGATGGGAATCCCCTGGATTCCACAAAACTGTCCTTCAGCGTTTTCACCGATTTTGATGAGATTTACACCTTCCAGGCCCATTATTACTACGAGAGTTCACAGAACTTTTCCACCTATTGGGCCGATGGCGTTGACCGAACCGAGATTCCTTATCTGATTTTCAAGGAGGATCCCAACTTCACGATTTGGACGTCACCCATCTATGGCTCAACCGACACCACTCTCAATGATGATGAGCGACTTTTCCTGTGGCGAATCGGCATTCAGGTGTATTACACCGACAATGGCATGAAATCGGCCTCGGACATTGTCTATGTGCAATACCAGCCCGATCCCAACTACTGGCCCCCCGGTGGCGGTGTGTTTCCCAAACCCGTGAGCGTGCTGGGAGATGTCAATGATGATGGCATTGTCAACATCTCGGATATCACGGCTCTGATAGATTATTTGCTGGGAAACGAAGTTGAAAAGATCAACAAGTTCAATGCCGATATCCAGGATGATGCCTCGCTCAACATCTCGGACGTGACATCGCTGATTGACTACGTGCTCAATTAGCCGGCTCGGCACGTCAACACATGAAACGCCAGTGACCCGATGAGAGGATTACTGGCGTTTTTTCTTCTACTGGCAATCTGTTATCCCTTGAGGGCTGCAAGTTGCTTGGGATTGCCCACGATCCATAGGATGTCCCCTGACTGGAATTTCAGGTCCAGGGTGGGGGAGATGTACTCGTCTTCACCTCTCTGTACTGCGACAAGAAGGGCTCCGTAGTCTTCGCGAAGCCGTGTGTCCTCGAGACGCACACCCACAATAGGAGAGTCCTTGCTGATCGCAAAATGGGTGAACTTGACCTCATAGTCGGGAGTCGCACCGCCAGCGTGCTGGGCTTCGACGAGGGGTAGCATGCGCTGGATTTCATCCTCGGTGGCGATCACTCCGAGGACATCACCGGGAAAGATGCGCATGTCGCCCGATGGCACCGGATGCAACTTGCCGGCACGATGGATGTTGACCAGGTTCACACCATAGCGAGTGCGCAAGTCCAGGTTGCGCAATCTCTCTCCCACAAACGGGCAATCGTGTCCCACCGTCATGTAGGCCAGGTGCAAGTCGCTCACGAGGTTGTTCTCATGGCCGGTGCGGCGGTTCTCACGCTCGTTGATGTTGCTGACGAAGCGTTTCTCGATGAGGTTGATGCGCTTGCGCAACGGGTTGGGCAGGAATGAGATGACAAACAATGTCGCCATTGCGAGCAAGATTGAGACTATCACTGCAACCGCACTGGGATATACGCCCTGAAGCAGCGATGCGACAAAGGCAATCGAGAGTGTGACACTGATGATGAGCATGACGACGATGGGGACATAGGAGACTGTCCCTGTCGATTCCACGAGTTTTTCTTGCTCGACGCGTTTCACCGTTGGCATGATGATCGACACGATGAATGGCGCAACGATAATCAGCGATGCCAGTGCGCGCGCCAGTCGTGACAACGCGCCATCACCCATCCACCGCTGTATCAAGGGCATCAAGTAGGTGCGGCACAGGACTATCAGGGCGATGATGATTACCGAGTACACTACCATCCTGATCAGGTAGCGGGTAATAATCGATTTCCACAGTGATGAGGTCTCGCTGGAGACACTCTCATTGGCATCATGGCTATAACCGTTCAGCACGCGTGTCCAACTCTTGGGCAAGACCTTGTATAACCGTTCATAGCATGGCACGGCCTGCTTGATGAAGAACGGGGTCGTGAAAGTGGTGATCACCGACACGGCCACGATAATCGGATAAATGCTCTTGTCAAGCACTCCCAGTCCTGTGCCCAGGGTCGCTATAATAAAGGAGAATTCACCGATCTGTGTCAACGAGAAGCCGGATTCCATCGCCAGGCGCAGCGGCTGGCCGGTTGCCAGCATGCCGAATGTGCCAAAGACGATCATGCCCCCAATGACCACAGCGGCCAGCAAGGCAATCACGCTCCAGTGCTGGGTCATCACGGTGGGGTTCACCATCATGCCAACCGAGATGAAGAACACGGCGCCAAACAGGTCCTTGACAGGGGAGATGAGGCGCTCGATGCGCTCGGCCTCGATGGTGCCGGCGAGAATCGATCCCATCACAAAGGCTCCCAATGCGGCCGAGAAGCCCGAATTGATCGAGAACAGCACCATGGCAAAACACAATCCCATCGCGATGATCAACATCTGCTCGTCGCTGATATAGCGCTTGAAGCGCTTGAACAGAGTGGGAATCGCAAAGATGCCCACAGTGAACCACATGATCAAGAAGAATGACAGTTTGAGAATGCTCTCCAACATCGCGTCACCCTTGACCTTGCCAGTCACTGCAATAGAGGATAGTATCACCATCATCACCACGGCAAAGAGGTCCTCGACAATGAGAACGGCCAGCGTCATGGGCACAAAGCGGCGTTGCCTCATGTTCAGGTCGGTCAAGGCCTTAATTATGATAGTTGTTGAAGACATGGAAATCATGCCGCCCAGGAAAATGCTGTTGACAAGACCATACCCCAGGAACTTGCCCACCACAAAACCCAGGCTCATCATGCCCAGCACAATGATGAGGGCCGTGATGATAGCCGACCCTCCCACGTCGATCAGTTTCTTAAAACTGAATTCCAATCCCAGCGAGAACAGCAGGACAACGATGCCGATCTGTGCCCAAAATTCGATATTCGCCTCCACTGCCACCGATGGCAACAAGGCAAAATGAGGACTGGCCAGGAAGCCGGCAACGATATAGCCGAGCACAATGGGTTGTTTCAGCATCTTGAAGATGACAGTCGCGATTGCGCCCAGCACGAGAATCAACGCCAAGTCGCTAATCAGACTATTGATATCGAGAGATTCCATATCTTCTTTTCAGTAGAATAAATTAGATGTAGTAGGTTGTCTTTACATGTTCATCTCGTTGGTGATGGTAATCGAGATGGCGTTGCTCTTCTCCTTGAGTTCGTTAAACATCATGGGGACATTAACGTTATTCTTGCTCCTGACCATGAAGTTGACGATAGTCAATTGGTTGTCATACTCATACTTCATGTACTCGTCGCTGATGTGCACTTCGTTGGCCATGAGCACATCGCGCAGCGACTGGATATCGTCCAGGATGCCATGCACCTTGACCCGTATGATCTTTGACTCCCACAGGAAATTGTGCCGTTGCTCGATACGCTCGATGTTCACCAGGATGAAAATGATGAGGAGCGTTGCAATTATCGACACTAGATACATGCCCGATCCTACTGCCAGGCCGATGCATGCCGCCATCCAGATGCCGGCGGCAGTGGTCAGTCCCCTCACCGAACCTTTCATCTGGATAATTGCGCCGGCGCCCAGAAAACCGACGCCGCTCACCACTTGAGCCGCAATGCGGCCCGGGTCGCCGTTCTTGAGGCCCATATACTCCTGCGGTATGTATATCGAGATGAGCATGGCCAGTGTGGCACCCATCGAGATGAGCGCAAAGGTGCGCAGGCCGGCGATTTGTCCTTTGCGGCGCCGCTCCATGCCGATGGTGGCGCCCAGCACAAGACTTAACAGTAATTTAGTGATAGCCCCTACCAGATTGACTTCTGGACTGATGATATCGCGATAAATGTTTTCTAACATGGTCAACAATATATATTTTCCTGCAAATTTAGCCTTTTTGCTGCACTTTTGCAACCCAATGTGCAAAAATACCTATATTTGCACCTAATAATCAATAACCGAAAGTATTTACAATGAAAAGAATCCAATTCTTACTCCTATTCCTGGCTATTGCCTCGACACAGATAAGCGCCCAGATGCTTGTGGGTACCTATAACATCCGCTACAAGAACGGCGGCGACAGCGTTAAGGGTAATGAGTGGACCAAGCGCTGCCAGGTGATATGTGACCAACTGAATTTCATGTCCCCAGCCATCGTCGGCACCCAAGAGGTGCTTCATGGGCAACTCCTTGACATGCTGGACCGTCTTGACGGATATGGCTACATCGGCGTTGGCCGTGACGACGGCAAGCAAGGAGGAGAATATGCCGCTGTTTTTTACAAGAAGGACCAGGTACGCCTCCTTGACCAGGGCAACTTCTGGCTCAGCGAGACGCCCGACCGTCCCGGCCTTGGATGGGATGCGGCGTGTGTGCGCGTCTGCACTTGGGGCAAGTTTGCCGGGCAAACGGCTACCGACGATGAGGCATTCTATTTTTTCAATTTGCACATGGACCACGTGGGCGTTGTCGCCCGCCGCGAAGGCGCCAAACTGATTGTGAGGAAAATCCGTGAGATTGCAGGCAATATGCCGGTAATCGTGACCGGGGACTTCAATGTGGACCAGAATGACGAGATTTATTCCATATTCACACAATCTGGTTTATTGAAGGATTCCTTTGTTGCCGCTCGCCTGCGTTTTGCCGAGAACGGCACGTTCAATTCCTTTGATACCGATCTTTTCACCGCAAGCCGCATTGACCACATCTTTGTATCGCCAAGCATGCAGGTGGATTCCTATGGAGTGCTCACCAACAGTTACTGGACTCCTGACGAGGCTTCTGGCACTCGTGTAAAGGGTCATGATGCTCCCCAAGAGATCACCTTCAGCAAGTACACCCGCCGACAGCCGTCGGATCATTACCCGGTATTTGTGCGCCTGAATCAGTGCCCTGCGCGGTAACGATCATGCGCGTCGTTATGGATTCAATCTCACAAAAGTCTTCTTAACTTATTTTAATCGGCCCATCCTGCAACAAAGTGCAAAAAAAACATTAATTTTGCCGATTCATGTGATTTAAAGACAATGATTAGTCCCATTATTGACGAGAATAAACTAGAGCGGCTGCGTGCGCTCATCAACAGCGCGCAACGCATCGCGATCACCTGTCACAAGTCACCCGACGGCGATGCGCTGGGCTCTTCACTCGCCCTGTGCCACGTGTTGCGGCGACTCGGCAAGGAGGCTGTGGTTGTCACCCCCGACATGGCCCCGAAGGCCCTGGAGTTCATTCCAGGCGTGCGGGAACTCGTGGTGTTCACCAAGCATGAGTTGCGGGCCCGCAATGTGCTGGGCGAGGCACAACTCATCTTCTGCCTCGACTTCAATTCCATGAAGCGCATCGACCGCCTGGCCGAGGTTGTCGAGCCTCTCAAGACCAAGCGGGTGCTCATTGACCATCATCTGGATCCAGATGACGCGTTTGACGTTTTGATTTCGCATCCCGAAGCATCCTCCACATGTGAACTGGTTTTCCGGGTGCTCATGCAGATGGGACTGTTGCGTTTCATGGACCGCCAAGCGGCCAGTTGCCTGTATGTAGGGTTGTTGACCGACACGGGCGGCTTTGCCTATAGCAGTGATAATCCTGAATTCTACGAGATTCTGGCTTCCATCATGCGGCGACGCATCGATCGCGCCACCCTCTATAACAAGGCGATGAACACCTTCAGCGAGAATAGCCTGCGCCTTCAGGGATATGCCATCAATGAGAAGATGCGCCTCTTTCCCGAACAGGGCGCCGCTCTCATTGTCTTGAGCCAGGAAGAACTGGAACGCTTCAACTACAGCCGTGGCGATACCGAGACGCTCGTCAACAAGCCGCTGGCCATTCCAGGTATCTACTGGAGTGTGTTCTTGCGCGAGGATGCCGACAGGATTAAGGTCTCCTGCCGATCCCAGGGGGACTTCTCGGTGAGCGACATCTGCGCCCGCTACTTCAACGGTGGGGGCCACTCCAATGCCGCCGGTGGCGACTTCATCGGTACGCTTGACCAGGCCGTGAGTGTGTTCGAACAGGTGCTCAGCGACCTTTTCCCCAATACAAATTCTACTGATAATCAACCAACACAAGAAATAACAACATCATGAAGAATTATTCTGTTTTAATGTCGATTGTGCTGCTGGCACTCGCCGCACTGTCATCATGCAACAACGACCAGAGTTATGCCGACCGACTCAACGAGGAGCGCAATGCCGTCAATGCCTATCTGGCCAATCACCGCGTCGTGATGTCGGTGCCCGAGGACTCTGTCTTTGAGGTGGGCGAGAACGCGCCTTTCTACCGCCTGGATCCCGATGGTAACATCTATATGCAGGTCCTCAATGCAGGTGACCGCCATGGTGACAAGGCCAAGGTGGGTGAGCCCATCTACTTCCGCTACTCCCGCTATAATCTTTCAATGTGGTATGCCGACGGGACATGGACATTGTATAGCGGGAACGAGAACACGATGGACTCGCAGTCATGCACATTCAACTATTCTGACTACACGTTGCCCACATCATCGCAGTGGGGCTACGGCTTGCAATACCCGCTCATTTACCTGGGCGTGGAGTGCGAGGTCAATCTGATTATCAAGTCGCAGTTCGGCTTCACCAGCGAACTATCCTACGTGATGCCGTTCTATTATCACGTGCGTTATTATCACAGTCAAATCTAAACGTGGTTTCCCGCTTCCAGGCGTTATGGCCAAGGTGGGACACTTCAATTCAACCAATTCAACAAATATGTCACTCATTAAGTCTATATCAGGAATTCGTGGCACCATCGGCGGTAAAGCCGGCGAAGGACTCACGCCGCTGGATATTGTCAAGTTCACCTCGGCCTATGCCACATTCATGCGCCGCAATTCACCCGTGAAGTCCAATGTCATTGTCGTGGGACGCGACGCGCGCCTTTCGGGACGCATGGTTCTCAACACCGTTATCGGCACCTTGACCGGCATGGGATTTGACGTTGTCAACATCGGCTTGGCAACGACACCGACCACCGAACTTGCCGTGGTGGGTGAGCATGCCTGCGGTGGCATTATCATCACCGCCAGCCACAATCCCCGCCAGTGGAATGCACTCAAACTGCTCAATCACAATGGTGAGTTCCTCACCGATGCCGAGGGCAAGGAAGTGCTGCGACTGGCCGAGGCTCAGGACTTTGACTATGCCAGTGTGGACCACTTGGGCCGTGAGCAGAAGAATTACACCTGGTTGCGCCGTCACATCGATCATGTCCTCTCACTGGAGTTGGTGGATGTGGACGCCATCCGTGCCGCTCATTTCAAGGTTGCCGTCGATGCGGTCAACTCGGTCGGCGGTATTGCCATTCCCCAGTTGCTGGAGGCGCTGGGTGTTGAGCACGTGGAGAAACTCTATTGCGATCCTACTGGGAACTTTGGTCACACGCCTGAGCCCATTCCGCAGAATCTGACCGCCATCAGCAATCACATGCGCGAGAGTGGCGCTGATGTGGGCTTTGTGGTCGATCCCGACGTGGACCGCCTGGCCATCGTCATGGAGAACGGCGAATTCTTTGTCGAGGAATACACACTGGTTGCCGTGGCCGATTATGTGCTGTCGCGCACGCCTGGCTCCACCGTCAGCAACCTGTCCTCTTCCAGGGCCCTGCGTGACGTGACCGTCAAGCATGGATGCTCCTACAGTGCTGCCGCTGTTGGTGAGGTCAACGTGACGACCGAGATGAGGCGCACGGGTGCTGTCATCGGGGGCGAGGGCAACGGCGGTGTGATCTATCCTGCCAGCCATTACGGTCGTGATGCGCTCGTGGGCGTTGCTCTGTTCCTCTCGTTGCTGGCTCGCAGCGGCAAGACCGTCAGCCAACTCAAGCAGACTTATCCTCAATACTGCATCGTCAAGGACCGCATCGACCTTGACCCGGCAATGGATGTGGATGCGATTCTGAAGGCTGTCGAGCAACACTATCAGGGCGAACAAGTCACCACGATTGATGGTGTGAAAGTTGACTTTGAAGAAGGATGGGTACACCTGCGTCGCAGCAACACCGAACCCATCATCCGCATCTATAGCGAGGCTCACACCCAGGAGCAGGCCCAGCAACTGGCCGACAGCGTCAAGAAAATCATGCGATCACTGATGCCCTGACGGGAAGCCCTCGCCCGAGTGCATATCCAACTCACGGTTCCATTGATACAGTCATTCGTGTAACAATGGAACCGCTTTTTTGTCATTTAACGGATAACTAAAGCCCCCAGGCGTGACAGGTCGTGGACTTCTACCCTGGATGTGTCGCTGCCATGATATAAAGCGTCTGTGTCATAATATGCCCCCGAAACGACCACCCGCTTCACGTCACATAGTTCAAGCAACTTGTCAATCGATGCGTGAAACCGCTTGGTGATGATGACCTCATCCAGGGCCATCTTGCTAGATGACGTCATGTGTTTCCACTGCCCTGGACCGGCAATCATCATGCGGTGCCCCATGAGGAAGGCATAGGGCGGCTTGATCATGCATTCGTCAAGTTGCAGGGTATCATCACTGGAGAGAAACTGCAGGCGATTGATGCCATGGTGGGCAAGAAACCCCGAATAATAACGGGAAAAAGTGATGGAGTCAACCTCTTCATCATCAGGATCCCAGACATATCCTGTTCCGTCATGATAATATATAATAGGTGTTGATGTATAGGAATTGAAAATGACAAGCCCGCGATGAGGAGTGCGCGTTTCAACCCACAATGAATGCAGGAGCATGACTGCTATCGCCGCACCAGCCGCTATCATGAATCGATGATCCTTGAGGTAAAGCCACAGTATGACTAGCAGCAAGACTGTAAAATAGGCGATCACACCAAAGCCCGTTACATAAATGCCGCCCAAGTGTGACCATGACACGCCGTTAATCACCTCGGTTATCCAATGGATGTATTGATAAATCGCGTCCAGCAAGCCATTAAGCCATGCCCATTCAAACCCCGCCGCAGTCACTAGCAGGAAGAGAGCCCCAAGCACCATGAAAAAGGGTAGAATCGGCACGATAGCGAGGTTGGATAGCAGCGACATGATGGAAACCGTGTGGAAATAATATGCGTTCAAGGCCAATGTCGCCAGCATGGCCACAATCGACGCTATGGCGGTCGAGGTCAGGTAATTGACGACCCTATAGCGGCTCCGCATTGATTTGGGCAGCCGGGCAAAAAGCAGTATGGCCCCAATCGTGATGAAACTCAACTGGAAACCGACGCCATAAATTGCCGATGGATTGAAAACAAGAATGATGAGAGCCGCCAGTGCCAGGGCATTAAACGAAACTGACCGGCGGTAAAAGATAAATGAGATAAACACCATGCCAATCATGATTGTGGAACGGACCACACTGGGTGAAAGGCCGGTATATACCGCAAACAGGCTTATCGCAGCGATTGTGATGCCGAGGCGCAGTTTCTTGAGCCGGAAATAATCAAGCGGAAACAGCATCCACCAGATGATCAGGGAAATGAATCCCACGTGGAGTCCGCTCAACGCAAGCACGTGAGCCACGCCAGCAGCACAGAATTCCTGTCGTGTCGCTTTGTCGATAAACCCGCTGTTTCCAAGCAATACCGCAACGATAAAATGCTGACTGGGCGGTGAAAGGGTTGAATTGAATACCTTGAGTTGCAAGTCACGCCTGGAGTTGGCCAACCGTGTGAACAGGGTGGGAGAGTGGCCAATTCTCTTTACATGATGAACAGGCAAATGCTGCTGGTAACGCACGCCCTTGCTGTCAATCAGGTAGTTGGCATAATCCATCTCGTCAGGATTGCCTAGGGACCCCACCTCTTTCAGTCCTGCTTTCCAGGCAACCAAGTCTCCGGCGCGCATGGTGTAGTCACACCCTCTGGTCGATAGCAGCACTTTGCAACGCGGGATGTCACGGGAAAGCAATTCCACGGTCATGCGCATCGAGAAGTCGGTATATTCCAGATTGACGACGCGGCCGCAATATGCTTTTCCATGCAATTGCTCCTCAGTCAGTTGCTGTGGATAATGGACAATGGCCGTAATCCATCCCAACGCCATCGCAGCCACTGCAAGAGTGACGGTCATGAGCGACCTCCACTTCAAGCGGGCGGAAGGCGATTGCGCACGTCTGGAAATCAGCAGGTGGATGATGATCGCCGCTCCCAGTATCGCCAGCGGTGGCAGCCATGAATGAACAACCCGCTGCAAGAGAATACCCATTGCGAATGGTGTGACCACTCGCAAGACTGGCATCCTCGACAATATATGGGTTGATGACATCGATAGCAGTGACTAAAACAATCTTCCCAGACAAGAAGTGTCAAGTCGTGGCCGGTTGTGTCCAGATGTCATAGGCTTCTATGGCCTGCAACAGGAGCATCTCGATACCGTTCATAGTCTGTGCACCTTGGCTGGCCGCATGCTTGAGGAAAAGGGTCTCTTCAGGATTATAGATCAAGTCATAGCACAGGTGATGAGCGGTGAGAAAGCGATAGGGAAAGTCAGGACAGCGATCCACCTCGGGATACATGCCCACAGGCGTGGCATTAACCACAAGACGGCATGATGTGACCATCGCGCGAGTAATTTCCTCTGGTACAAGTATATCTGCGGCCTTGCGTCTCGACACGGGTTGAACTGCAATACCACGACTGGCGAGCGCGGCGCCAACCGCCTTGGCTGCGCCTCCGGTACCCAGGACCATGGCCTTATCGCCCGCTTCTAGGGTTGAGGGCAACGTTGCGCCAAAGGCAGTAACGTCGGTATTATAACCCCGCAAGCCTGTCAAAACGCCGGAGTCCGCATCGCGCATGAAGCGAATCACATTGACCGCGCCCACGACGCGGGCGCTCTCGTCCAGGTCATCCAGCAAGGGAATGACTGCCTCCTTGTAGGGCGCCGTGACATTGAGGCCATCGAGCATCGGGTTATCGGCGATGATGCCCGTCAACTGGTCGATGTCGGTGATGTCGAAGTTGACATATTGCGCATTGATACCCTCGTCTTGGAACTTCTGGTTAAAAAAGTCACGCGAGAAGGAATGAGTCAACGGATGACCGATGAGGCCGTAAAGGCGCTTGTCTAGTGGAGATTCCATATTGTCGCTATCGGTTAAAGTCACAGTTTATCTGAATAACTAGGGGCAAAATCGCTTGCCTAGCCGCAAATATAGTGACAATTGCCCAAATCATCGCTCTAAAGAGCCGAAAAAGTGAAAAAAACCTCCTCTAACGACAACAATTATTGGCAACTTATGTGTAACTTTGCGCCAATAATCAAGAATAATCATTTATAAGGAACATGAAATTTCTGACAAAGAATGTCAAGATAGCGCTTACCGTGATTGTGGGCATGGCGCTTCTCTACTGGGGCATCAACTACCTGAAAGGCGTCAACCTGTTGACTCCTGCCAACCGATATTTTACTGAGGTCAAGAGCACTGATGGGCTTCTTGAGGCCGCACCGGTTACCGTCAACGGTTTCCAAGTGGGCCAGGTGAGAGAAATCAACTACGACTACCAGAAGAACAAGATCACCGTCATGCTGGCCATGGACAAGGACATGACCATCCCCGAGGGAAGCACGCTCAACATGGTGACGGGTCTGATGGGTGGTGCCTCGCTGGTGCTTAACCTGGGTGATGGCGCAGCCATGAAGCCCGGCAGTTATATCCCTACAACTGATATACCCGGACTGATGGACCACGTGACCGAGAATGTGTTGCCCATGGTGAATGGCATGCTGCCCAAGGTGGACTCCATCATGAACAACGTGAATGGCTTGACAGGTGACCCGGCTCTTGCCGCAGCCCTCATGCGCCTCGATGCCATTACCCGCCAGTTGCAGAACAGTTCGCAGCAACTCACCCTGCTGTTGACCAACCTGAACCGCAGTGTCCCCACCGTGATGGGCAATGTGAACGGTATCGCCGGCAACCTGAACGGCGCCTCGAGCGATATTACCGACTTTACTGCCTCACTCAAGCAATTACCGCTGGATTCCACGGTGAAGACACTGAACACCACTCTGGCCAACCTGCAGGCACTGAGTGAGCAACTGAATGATAAGAATTCAACCCTGGGCAAGGTCATGAACGACCGCGAACTCTATGACAACGCCAACCACGCCATTGCCAGTCTTGACTCGCTGTTGACCGACATCAAGGCACATCCCAAGCGTTACATCAATGTGAAGGTCTTTTAAAATCAGGACTTAACGATGGAATGGCCTCTTGAAAACCCATAGTTGAAAACTAAAAAACGCCTAAAGAGAACTCTATTTGGACTCAATCTAAATAGAGTTTTTTTTGAAATTTACCGATTTCAGCCTTTGGCGTTTTGAATCATCGAAATAATAATGGATTGCGACAGTGCCGAAAATCATAGTCCTCAGTCATAGATAAACTAAAGCGCTGATTAACAACGATGTGAAAAAATGACGGGAACCAAAAATATTAAAAAAAATTAATTGAGATATAACCATTTGTTTTTCAATATCGTTACGCTTAAAATGAGATTTCCAAATTTTTAAAGCATTTTTTTAAAAGAAATTATTAACCGAAATTTGTACTGCTAAAAAGCACCTAACAAACCAACCATTACTAAGTAAAATATCAGAAAATGTCTAACGTTGCACAACAGTGGAACCGCTGCCTTGACGCCATCAAGGCAAACCTGCCGGCCGAACAGTTTGATGTTTGGTTCGCTCCCATTGTAGCCGTTGACTTTGAACCTGAAACCAGCCGTGTAACACTGCGCGTGCCCTCACAGTTCTTTGTAGAGCAGATCGAGGGCCGATACATTAATGTGCTCTCAGCAGCGCTGAAGAAGGTCTTCGGCGAGAATGTCAAACTCACCTATAAATATAATGTGGTGGGCAATGACGACGCTAGTGCGGTGGAGCAATCCGAAGACAACTCAAGCGTTAAACTCAAGCGGGAACTCAAGATCCACAAGCCCCGTGTCGCTAACCCGTTTGACAGCGAAGACAACCTTGAGGACATAGACCCGCAACTCAACCCGCGGTACACCTTCGAGAACTACTGCGGCAGCATGAGCAACAAACTCGCGCTGAGCATCGGTCAGGCCATCGCCGAGCATCCCGAGGTGAAGACCTACAATCCGCTGTTTGTCTTTGGCTCCACTGGAGTGGGCAAGACCCATCTCCTGCAGGCCATCGGCATCAAACTCAAGGAGAACAATCCCCGCACGCGGGTTCTATATGTGACCGCAAGGGTGTTTGAGAGTCAGTACACGACTGCTGTAAAACAAAACAAGATCAACGACTTCATTAATTTTTATCAGAGTATTGACGTGCTCTTGCTTGACGATATTCAGGAATTTGCAGGCAAGACAGGCACGCAGAATACATTCTTCCACATCTTCAACCATCTGCACCAGCACCAGCGTCAACTGGTGATGTCCAGCGACTGCCGTCCCAGCGACCTCGATGGCATGGTGCCCAGGTTGATTTCCCGCTTTAAGTGGGGCATGACGGTGGAACTGGAGAAGCCCGACCTGGAATTGCGCCGCAAGTTCCTCGCTATGAAAGCAGCCCAGGATGGTCTCAACATCAGCAACGAAGTCCTTGACTTCATTGCCACTAGCGTCACCGAAAACGTGCGCGAACTGGAGGGCGTCATGGTCGCATTGCTGGCCCATGCCACCATGCTGGGACAGGACATCACCATCGACCTTGCCCGTAGCGTGATTGGCAACACCGTCAAGGTGAGCCAGCGCCAGGTGACCTTTGAGTCCATCGCCGAGACGGTGGCCGATTACTACAATCTGCCCACCAACCTGCTCTACGGCAAGTCCCGCAAGCGCGAGATCAGCGATGCCCGGCAACTGGTGATGTACCTGGCCAAAAAGGAGGCACAGATGTCATCGACCAGCATCGGAGCCAAACTCGACCGCACTCATGCCACCGTGCTTCATGCCTGCATCCAGATTGAGCAGCGCATGTCGATCGAGAAGGATTTTTCTAAGGAAGTTCAGGCAATTACTGCCAGCCTAACTCAATAGAGACTCAAGTCAAGTAAATCATTATTCAGTGGGGGTGAATCCGTCAGCCGACAGATTCACCCCCACTGATTTATGCGTACAGTCGGTAAATGTTCAGAGCAGGGTGATGGCAATGTGGGCACAGGCCTCGGCATCGGCCAGTGCGTTGTGGTGGTTGCGCAGGTCAAATCCGCAATAGGCGGCAACGGTGTCGAGTTTGTGGTCGGGCAGTTGCTTGAGCAGCCTTTTAGAGGCCTGGCATGTGCAGTAAAACCTATAGTCGGGGTAATCCATCTGGTAACAGCGAAAAACCGCCTTCAGGCAACTCTCGTCAAAGGACTTGTTGTGCGCTACCAGGGGCAAGCCCTCGATGAGCGGCTCGATGCGTGCCCACACATCGGGAAATACCGGGGCATCATCGGTATCCTCATGCCCCAGGCCGTGGACACGCTGGCACCAGTAGTTGTAATAATTGGGTTCGGGCTGAATGAGAGAGTAGAACGTGTCGGCAATTTCGCCGCCACGAACAACGACAACACCAACCGAGCAGACGCTGGTGCGCTCGCTGTTGGCCGTCTCAAAATCTATTGCCGCAAAGTCCTGCATATCACTGATTCCTTATTAAAATTGTGACAAAAATACTAATTATATGCCACAATCAAGATAATTTTCACAGGGTTTTAAACATTTTCGGGTCAACTCAGTCAAAAAGTGGCGCAAATCCAATGGTTGATAGAAAAATTATGCGTAAATTTGTAGGTTAAACCTAATATCGAGGTACTCGTGCTAGCCTGGGGCGCATTTTAGCCTGCGGTGCGGTGCCCGGAACAGATTTAAAAGAATAAAAAAAGAATGGACAACGATCGAATTCTAGAGATCAACATTGAGAATGAAATGAAGACCAGTTACATCGACTACTCGATGTCGGTCATCGTTTCACGCGCGCTACCCGACGTGCGAGACGGCTTTAAGCCCGTGCACCGCAGGGTACTCTACGGCATGGACAAGTTGCGTAACTATTCCAATGCCCCCTACAAGAAGTCGGCCCGTATCGTGGGTGACGTGCTCGGTAAGTACCACCCCCACGGCGATTCATCGGTTTATTTTGCTATGGTCCGTCTGGCTCAGGAATGGGCCATGCGCTACCCGCTGGTTGACGGCCAGGGTAACTTCGGATCGGTTGACGGTGACAGCCCTGCTGCCATGCGTTACACCGAGGTGCGTCTCGACAAGATGGGCGAGAGCATGATGGAAGACATGGACAAGGACACCGTTGACTTTGTGCCCAACTTTGACAACACCCTCGAGGAACCCTCGGTGCTGCCCACCCGCATCCCCAACCTGCTGGTGAACGGTGCAACGGGTATTGCCGTCGGCATGGCCACCAACATGGCCCCCCACAACTTGGGTGAGTGTATCGACGGTTGCCTGGCATTGCTCGAAGATCCCGAGATGGAGGTGAGCGACCTGATGAACTACATCAAGGCTCCCGACTTCCCCACGGGCGGTATCATCTACGGATATCAGGGCGTGAAAGACGCCTTTGAGACTGGACGCGGACGCATCGTCGTGCGGGCCAAGGCCGAGATTGAGACCGAACACAACCACGAGCGCATTGTCGTTAACGAGATTCCCTACAACGTCAACAAGAAAGACCTGATCGAGAACATCGCCCGCCTGGTCGAGGAAAAGAAGATTGAAGGCATTGCCGACATCAATGACGAGAGTGACCGCCACGGTATGCGCATCGTCATCGATGTCAAGAAGGACTTCAACCCCAGCGTGCTGCTCAACAAACTCTACAAGATGACCGAGTTGCAGTCATCCTTCAGTGTCAACAACGTGTGTCTGGTTAATGGCCGCCCCATGCTGCTGAACCTCAAGCAATTGTTGCACTACTTTCTGGAGCACCGCCATGAGGTGGTTATCCGTCGTACCCAGTATGACCTCAAGAAGGCCAAGGAACGTGCCCACATCCTGGAAGGACTCATCATTGCCAGCGACAATATAGATGAGGTAATCGCCATCATCAAGAGCAGTGACTCGACCGAACATGCCATCCAGCGCCTGTGTGAGCGTTTCAGCCTCACCGAGGTCCAGGCACGAGCCATCGTGGAGATGCGCTTGCGCCAGTTGACAGGCTTGGAGCAAGAGAAACTGCACAACGAGTTGGCCGAGGTGCGCAAGACCATCGAGCACCTGCAAGCCATCCTGGACGATCCCGCCGAGTGCCGCAAGGTCATCGAGGAGGAATTGCTCGAAGTCAAGGAAAAATTCGGCGACGAACGCCGCACCCAGATTGAATATTCCAGCGAGGAGATGAATGCAGAGGACTTCTACAGTGACGATCCCATGATCATCACCATCTCCCACTTCGGTTATATCAAGCGCACCCCGCTCAAGGAATACCGTGCCCAGGCACGTGGCGGCGTGGGTGCCAAGGGCAGTGACACACGCGATGAGGACTTCATCGAGTATGTCTATGAAGCCACCAACCACAATTACATGTTGTTCTTCACCGCCACGGGCCGCTGCTTCTGGCTGCGTGTGTTTGAGATTCCCGAGGGCGCCAAGAACAGCAAGGGCCGTGCTATCCAGAATCTGCTCAACCTGGATGCCGAGAACCGTATCATGGCGTTTGTCCGTGCAACGGCTCTCACCGATCCCGACTATAACCAGTCACATTATATTGTATTTGCCACCAAGAATGGTGTCGTCAAGCGCACGCGCTTGAGTGAGTATTCTCGTCCCCGCGCCAACGGTGTTCGCGCCCTCAACATCAATGAGGACGACCGCCTGGTGGGCGCCATCCTCACCGAGGGTGACAGCGAGGTGATCCTGGCCAACAGCAAGGGCTACGCCATCCGCTTCAACGAGAACCAGGTGCGCTCGATGGGCCGTACTGCCACCGGCGTCAGGGGCATGAGCCTGAGCGAGGGTGACGAGGTGATCGGCATGATCTGCATGCGTGCCGGAACCCGTGACGACGTGCTCGTCGTTTCGGAGCAGGGCATGGGCAAACGCAGTGCCCTCGAGGACTACCGCGTGACTCATCGTGGCGGAAAGGGTGTTAAAACCATTAACATCACGCCCAAGACTGGCAAGTTAATTGCAATTAAGAATGTGAATGACGATAACGACCTTGTCATTATCAACAAGAGCGGCATCGCCATCAGGCTACGAGTTAGTTCACTGCGTGTAATGGGACGCGCCACTCAGGGTGTAAGGCTGATCAACCTGGAGAAGAAAAACGACGAGATAGCAAGCGTTTGCAAGGTTGACACCGAACCCGAGACGACCGACGAGGATAGCGTTCGCGACGCCTTCAACGACGATATTAACGAACATACTCCTCAAGAAGAGAACTCCGAGAACTCTGAGAACTCCGAGAACCAACAAGAATGATAAAAAACAAACATTATAAACCAATTTAATTGTTAATAAAATGAAAAAGATGATTCTTTTGGGCGCCGCCGCCATCATGATGGCTTCGAGCGCATCGGCTCAGATGAGCCTCGTGAAAGACCTCGCCAAGAAGGCAGCATCTAGCAACCCGATGGAACTGGCCACTGTTCTCGAGCAGATTGAGCCCGCTTTCACCAATCCCGAGAGTGCTAATGACGTCCTCACATGGTACACCGCCGGTAAGGCAGCCTTCGGCATGTATGACGCTATGTATGGCATGAAGTCCCTGGGTCAGCCTGTTGACGACAATATGATGTGCCAGGCACTGAGCGCCGGCTTTGAGTTCTACCAGAACGCCCTTCCCCTTGACTCGGTTGTCGAGAAGGACAAGAATGGCATGCCCAAACTCAACAAGGACGGCAGCAAGAAGATCAAGACCAAGTATAGCAAGGACATCATCGGTGTTCTGACGGCCCACATGGGTGACATCGCCAACGCAGGTAACATTTATCTGCAGAACAGCGACTGGGCAAACGCTGCTGACGCCTTCGGCAACTATGCCGACATCGCTTCATCGGCATTTGCTATCGCCAATAATGTCGCCGCTCCCGACAGCACGCTGAGCCAGGTGCGTTTCTTCCAGGGTTACTCACAGTACCAGATCCAGAAGTTTGCCGAGGCTTATGAGAGTTTCACCAAGGCCCGCAAACTGGGTTACACCGAGAACAACATCGTTGACTTCCAGACCTCGTCGCTGGCCAACATGGTACAGGGCATGCTCGACAAGAACGAGTATGAAAAGGCCAACGCCTTTATCGACAACGCCCTCAAGGGTGATCCCATGAACGGCACCCTGCACGACATCAAGGGCTTTACTACCGAGTTGAAGGATGGCGTTGATGCCGCTCTGCCTTTCTACCGCAAGGCTACCGAGGTTGATCCCGACTATGCCAACGCTTTCTTTGATGTAGGCCGCTGCCTCTACCTGCAGGCACAGAAGATCATCGACGAGAATCCCAATGCCACCAACAAGGAACTCGTTCCCAAGATCAAGCCCATCTATGACGAGGCTATTCCCTTCCTGCAGAAGGCCATTGACCTTAACACCAATCCCGATGACAAGAAGGCCAAGAACGTGCTGGATGACATTCTGTACAAGTTTGAGGTCATGGGTGTGAAGTAATCAACTGATCATTAATTCTTTTAACAGTGAGCGCTGGAGTCTGTCTCTAGTGCTCACTGCTGTTAAAGGGACATCTGTAATCGGTGACAATAGTTGCACAAGAGCGGATTTTTCAGTAATTTTGCCGCCGATTTTTAAGGAGAGAAGATTGTGAAGAAGACATCCGCTATAATTATGACCATGGTGCTGTGTGCGGCATTTTCAGCCAGTTCACAGCATTTGCTTGTTAGTCAGGCCAAGAAAGACATCTCGGGGCTGACCATGACTGTGGACAGTTACAATAAGGCTTTCAACAGGCTCAAGCCTGCACTTACCCACGAAGAGACCTGCGACCGGGCCGAGACATGGGCTCTCGCCAGCCGCATCAAGATTGAGCAATACGACAAATACATGGATAACCGCAGGGTGGGGAAGAAGATTGATGTCAAAGCAATGGGACACACGCTCATCGATGCCTATGATTACAGCCTTAAAGCCCTCAATCTCGATACAATTCGCATTCTTGACAAGAAGGGCCAACCCGCGATGGACAAGAAGACCAAACGGCCCAAGGTGAAAACCAAGTTTAGCAAAGAAGTGCTGAACCGCCTCGTCATGCACCATGACAACTACCGCATCGTGGGAAGCGAACTGTACAACATCAAGGATTGGGATGGTGCCTACAAGGCATGGGACGATTATTGCCAGATGGCGGCACGCACCGATGACTCGCGGTGGATCAAGCCCGACAGCATCGTTGCCGAGGTGAGATATTACCAGGGCATTGCCGCATGGCAGAAGACCGACACCATCGACGCCGTGAGACTCTTCAGCATTGCCCGCCACTCGGGGTATAACCGCAAGGAGGCCTATGACTATGCCCTGGTGTGCTTGAGCGACTTGGGTAATGAGAGAGAAGTGGTGAGGCTGGCATGGGAAGCATATCTCAAGTTTGGCACTGTTGATCCGCAATACATCCGCATCCTGATCAATGATTTCATTTCCCGAGAGGATTACTCTGGTGCTAATGATTTGATTGACGATGCGATTGCGGCCAATGCCTATGACGATGAATTGCTCAACCTCAAGGGGCTTGTCGTGGAGAGCCAGCAGGACATCTACGAGGCATTTCCTTACTACCAGCGTTGCATCGAACTCAATGACAGCAATGCCAGCGGTCTCTTCAATGTGGGGCGCTATTTCTACAACAAGGCGATGGAAACTCGCAAGAACAGCCGCCTGTATGGCAAGAAACTGGCCGACCTTGTCAACCCCATTTACCGAGAGGCCTTGCCCTATCTGGAAAAATCCTATGCCATTAATCCCAACAACCAGGATGTGATTAATGCCCTACGCGACATCTATTACAAACTGGGTGAAGCGCAAAAACTGCAGGCTATCGAGGCTAAGTCCTGATAAAGCCTGCACCTCATTCTTTTTAACCCCCAATAACGATCAACCGTGGCCATGTCAATGACAAGTTGGCCACGGTTGATTGTCGTATCTGCTTCTATTGTGAGCGAGATCAGGGCTTGCGAACGATGCCACGCTTGCTGGCGCGCACAAAGTCGATGACGATATCACGCTCGGGACTAGCCGGCAGTTTGACGGCTTCTTCCAGCGACTGGGTGATGTTCAGGCCAGCGTCATAGATGGTGCGATATACATCGGCAATAGCATCGATCTGCTCGCTGGTATAGCCGCGGCGATGCAGTCCCACCCTGTTGATGCCCTCATAGGCGATGGGGTAGCGAGCAGCCATGCAGTAGGGCGGAATGTCCTTGTTGACCAGCGCGCCGCCCTGGATCATCACGTGGCAACCTATCTGGGTGAATTGGTGTACCAGCGCACCGCCACCGATGATGGCCCAGTCGCCCACTACTACCTCTCCAGCCAGTTGTGCGGCATTGGACATGATGACATGGTCGCCCACCACACAGTCATGAGCCACGTGGCAGTAGGCCATGATGAGACAATTGCTCCCTACAACAGTCTTCCCCTTGGAAGCCGTGCCGCGATGGATGGTGACAAACTCACGGATGACTGTGTTGTCGCCGACAATCGCAACAGTGTCCTCGCCCTGGAACTTGAGGTCCTGGGGAATGTCACACACCACGGCATTGGAGTGAATGTGACAGTTCTTGCCGATGCGCGCACCACTGCGCACGACGGCTCCGCTGTCGATGATGGTGCCGTCACCAATCTCCACATTGGCGTCGATGGTCACAAAGGGACCGATTTTCACGTCTTTTCCTATTTTAGCGTCGGGATGGACGACGGCAAACTGATGAATTTCCATTATTTTTGTATTGTGATTTTTAATATGTTCAATTACCTGATTACAGTTTCTCTAGACCGGGTTCTTGACAATCTGGGCCATGAACTCGGCCTCGGTGACAATCTTCTCACCCACAAAGGCATATCCCTTCATGATTGCGGTGCCGCGACGGATGGGCGTCATCAGCGACAGGTGGAAGATGAGGGTGTCGCCCGGAACGACCTTGTGGCGGAACTTCACATTGTCAATCTTCAGGAAGTAGGTGGAATAATTAGAGGGATCGTCCACGCTGCTGAGCACGAGGATGCCGCCCACCTGGGCCATGGCCTCGACCTGTAGCACACCGGGCATGATGGGCTCGTTGGGAAAATGTCCCTGGAAGAAAGGCTCGTTGGCCGTCACGTTCTTCACGCCCACAACATGCTTCTTGCCCTTGTCGATAATCTTGTCAACAAGCAGCATGGGATAGCGGTGGGGGAGCATCTTGCGTATCTCGTTGATGTCGTACAGCGGCTCCTTGTTGGGGTCATAGATGGGAGCCTGCACATTCTGGTAACGCAGTTCCTGACGGATTTTCTTGGAGAGTTGAGTGTTGATGGTATGACCTGGGCGGGTAGCGACAATACGGCCCTTCAACGGACGGCCGATGAGGGCCAGATCACCCAGCACGTCGAGAAGTTTGTGTCTTGCAGGCTCATTCTTGAATGCCAGGGGTTTATTGTTCAAGTATCCCAGTTCGTTAGATGGTTTGTGGGGCACATTCATCACGTCGGCCATGTGATCGAGATCTTCTTGCTTCATGGGTGTGTCATAGATCACAATGGCATTATCAAGATCGCCACCCTTGATGAGGTTGAGTTGGATGAGCGGCTGGACCTCGCGCACAAACACAAAAGTGCGGCTGGCGGCGATCTCATTCTTGAAATTGCGTATGTCGGTCAACGAAGCGAACTGGTTGCCCAGCACGGGAGAGTCAAACTCGATCATGCAGTCAATCGAGAAATCATCATCGGGTAGGACAATCAGGGACGACCCTGTCTCCTTGTCAACAACCTTGATGCGCTGCTTGACAACATAAAACTCCTTCTCGGCCTCCTGCTCAACGATTCCAGCCTTTTCAATCTCCTGACACCAGATGATGGCGCTGCCGTCAAGGATGGGCACCTCGCCGCAGTTCACCTCAATCAGGCAGTTGTCAATGCCAGCGGCATACAGGGCTGCCATCGCATGCTCGATCGTGCTCACGCGTGCCTCCTTATTGGTCTTGCTGGCGATGACAGTGCCGCGTGTCGTCTCGATGACATGCTCGGCCAGGGCTTGAATAGTAGGCTGGCCTTCAAGGTCCATACGCTTGAAAACATACCCGGTGTTCACATCAGCGGGCTTGAATGTGGCCGTTGACATTTGGCCAGTATGTAATCCTTTGCCAGTAACGGTAAAGGCACTCTTCAATGTTTGTTGTTTCATTATCTCAGTTGTGAATTGTCTAGACGTGTAACCCTTCCAGTTGGCATGGCAACAGTTACTGATTGATTTTCTTTTTCAGATCCTTGATGTCACTGTACATCTCGCCCAGGCGTTTCAGATATACCGTCTGGCGGGCAAATTCCATCGCAGGTTGAACCGGTGCGCCCAGCCACTTGCCATTACTGCCGATGCTGTTATCGACACCCGTCTGAGCACCGATGCCGTTCTTGTCGCCCACGGTGATGTGCCCGGCAAATCCCACCTGGCCGCCCACCATGTTGTACTTGCCGATTTTAGTGGAACCGGCAACACCCACCTGAGCCGCCATGACGGTGCTCTCGCCGACCTCCACATTGTGGGCGATCTGGATGAGGTTATCGAGTTTAGCGCCTTTCTTGACCACTGTTGCTCCCATCGTGGCCCGATCGATTGTCGTGTTGGCTCCGATTTCCACATCATCCTCCAGAATGACGATACCCACTTGAGAGATTTTCTCATAGGTGCCATCCTGTTTGGGTGCGAACCCAAAGCCGTCACCACCGATCACGGCGCCACCTTGAACGATACAACGGTTGCCGATGCGGCAGCCATGATAGATTTTAACACCGGGATACAGAATGACGTCGTCACCCAGGGTCACGCCATCACCCACATAAACCTGCGGATAAATCTTCACATTCCTGCCGATGGTCACGCCATCGCCGATGTAGGCAAATGCGCCGACATAGACGTCATCGGGCAGAGTAGTCCCTTGACCGACATGAACGGGCTCTTCCACACCGCGCTTCTCGGGGCGCTGGCTGTTCACGAAGTTCAGCAGGTCGGCCAGCGTCTTGTAGGGGTCCTCAACGCGGATGAGTGTGGCCTTGACTTCCTGCTCCGGCTCAAAATCCTTGCGGACGAGTACGGCCGAAGCCTGTGTGGTGTAGATGAAATGAGTATATTTGGGATTAGCAAGAAACGTTAAGCATCCTGCTGTGGCTTCCTCGATTTTAGCGTAATTGTTAATCACGGTTGATGCATCACCATCGACCGTACCATTAACCATTGCTGCAAGTTGTTGTGCAGTAATTTCCATGATGTAGTTATATATTGACTAATCCGTTATTTCAAATTTGGCTGCAAAGTTCGCAAAAAAAACACAATATCACAACTTTATCGACGATACTTTATTTAATAATGTGCCAAAAAGGACATTTTATTGTCCTTTTAGTGTTATGCCAGGGGCAATTATGGCTTTGCAATAGCAGGGACATTTTGTGCCCTACTCGAATCGCATCGTCGCGGTGGGTTTGATTGTCGAAATGATGTGGCTGGATCCCAACAAGGTCAGATAAGAAATGATGACAATGCCGATGTTCAGTGCCAACAGTGCGAAGATATTCAAGGAAATAGGCACGTAGGGCATGTAATAGGCCGTTGGGTCAAGACGGACAACATGGCCGTATCGTTGAATCAGTGCAATGCCGATGCCGATGATGTTACCGATGATAAGTGCCTTGATGAACAGTTTCCCCGTCAGGTAAATGAAGATGCGGCGGATGGAACCGTTGGTTGCCCCCATCGCCTTGAAATTGCCGATGACGCGGATGCGTTCCAGCACAATCATTAACATGGCTGAAATCAGCGTGAAGGCGGCCACTATCATCATCAGTGTGAGGATGATAATGACATTCATGTCAAGCATCTGCAGCCAGGCGAAAAACGGCAGGTTGTTCTGGTGGGTTGACGTGACGATGAACAGGCTGTTGCTCCCGTGTTGCACAGTGCTCTCGGCCAACATGGTGTAGAGTTTATAGCCGTCGGCGTCAAGGTCACCGGTGTCTTTCATGTCAACGGCCACATGGGTGCCGGTGTCACCATTCCACCCATTAACGTCCTGAACGATGGAGATTCCGCCGATGATATAGGCATTATCAAACGCCTCCAGATCGGTTTCAAATACGCCTGTGATCTTCAACTGCCTGTACTTGATGTTATTGTCGATGAAGTAGGAGAGCACTTTGTCGCCAGCATGGAGTTGGAGCCTGTCGGCGACGACCTTGGATATCGCTATCTCGTTGCTGGTCACAGTGTCGGCAACATTCGGCACCCGACCCTCAATCAGTCTGGAATTGAGGTAGTTGAAATCATAACCATAATCCACACCGCGCATGATAATGCCCATGAAATCATTGTCAGTCTTGAGGATGGCGCTCTTGTCGGCAATGAGGCTGACGCTCTTGACAAGGCGCGAGAAGCCCTCGTCCTCAACAATCGATTCCCGTATCTCGCGACCATTCACCGTGGCGTAGTTATCATCCAGGCCAAGGGCGGCATTGGTGACCTTGAGGTGGGCATCAAGATTCATGATTTTTCCTGTAATCTCTCCCTTGAACCCCATCACGATGGCAAGAGAGAGAATCATGACGACCACAGCAAGCACAATGCCGATGAGCGCGACAGTCAGGCTGGGAGAGCCTTTTTGCCGGTCACTGCTCAATGACATGCGTCTGGCTATAAATAGTTCATGATTCATATTCGGCGCAAAAGTACTAAAATTTGTTCAAGCCGCGCCACAAAAGCCTATAAAATTCGATTTACTTTAAGGTCAATACTTTTTGGCAAACTGGGATGAAATGTGTATTTTTGTCACTGAATTTCATCAATCAAACAATAGTGTATTATGAATAATCGTTTGTTTTTAACCCTACTGGCTCTATTCGTCTTGTCGCTGGCAATGCAGGGTGGGGTAGTCCGGTTGGCCATCCTGAGCGATGTGCATGTGACCCCGGGCAATGCCAATGAGGGCAAACTGCGTGAAGCGGTTGCCGAGATCAATGCGACCGACGTCGATGCCGTGATGTTAACCGGCGACCTCACCAACGAGGGCAGTGACGAGCAATTGCGCAACATCAAGGGCATTCTGGACGGCATTACCCATCCGCTCTATGTCATCCCCGGCAATCACGAGAACAACTGGAGCCAGAGCGCCTGCAAGACGTTCAATGACTTGTGGGGCAGCGACCGATTTGTCTTTACCGTCGATAATCTGGTTGTCGTGGGCATGAACTGCGGCCCGTTCATGAAGATGGGCGACGGACACATCAAGCAGGAAGACCTGCTGTGGCTCGACAGCACGCTCAACGTCATGGTGAAGCCCGGCATGCAAGTGCTTAGCGTCAACCACTATCCCATACTTGATGACCTGGACAACTATCGGGCATACGTCGATGTCCTCAAGAAATACCCTGTCATCACCCACGAGTGCGGCCATTATCACCGCTGGCGCCTCTATGAGACCGACGGCATCAATGGCGTGATTGTGCGCGCCCTGGACATGGGTGGCGGCAACTATGGTTACACACTGATGACCATCGACCTCGACCGCCAGTGGATTGAGGTATATAATAAGGTGATTGGCAATGAGCCAGAGGTCATGTTCTCTTACCGCATCAACACCGATTTCTACATGTCCCAACAGCCCCAAGAGCACTATACAGTGCCGTCTGACTTCACCGTCGAGCGCATTGTGGCCGATAATGCGTCTATCTTTACTCGCCTGGGTGTCGATGACAAGAATATCTACTTTGGCAACTCGCTGGGCTATTGCAAGGCCGTGGATAAAAGGACGGGGGCACTGCGCTGGCAGTACAAGACCGATGCTATGCTCTTCTCGCGCCCTGCGGTGAGTGACAAATACGTGGTGCTGCCCACGAGCGACAAGCGGCTCATCTGGCTCGACAAGAAGACCGGCAAGGCCCGCTGGCAATATCAAGCCGATGGCCCCTATGTGGCCGACGGCGTCGTGAGTGGCGGCATCCTGTATCAGGGAGGCTACAAGACTTTTCAGGCATGGGACGTGAAGCGGCATCGCCTGTTATGGCAATATGACAGCATCAACAACTATTGCCAGGCAGCGCCTGTGATTGATGGCAACGATGTCATCTTTGGCGCATGGGATACGAACCTGCGCTCACTCAACCGTCGCACAGGCAAATTGAACTGGCAATGGAACAATGGCAAGAGCGCCAACCTCTACAGTCCTGGCAATGTCGTGCCCGTAGTGACTCAAGACCACGTGATTATTGTTGCCCCCGACCGTGTGACTACCGCTATCGACCGCCGTGATGGCACTCAGGTTTGGCGCGAGAAGAATGAGAACAAGGTGCGTGAGAGTCTGGGCTATAGCGCCGATGGAAACGTGGCCTATGCCAAGACGATGGACGGCACCCTCGTCGCCATGAGCACCGGCGGCAAGTATCAATTTCTGTGGGAGGTGGATCTGGGTTTCGGCTACGAGCATGCCCCATGCATCATCCTCGAGCGTTACGGCCACATCTATTGCGGATCGCGCCGTGGCATGCTGGCCGTTGTCAATGCCGCTACCCATGAGTTGGAGTTCACCTATCGCCTGGGCACCAGCGAGGTCAACGGTTTTGACTATGACGACGAGGGAAATGTCTATTGCTCCCTCATTGAGGGCACCATCTGGCGCATCAACACCGACCTCCACATCGTCTCCTGCGACTGACACCACAGCATCATAAACAATCAACCGGGACAACATCATTCTACAAAAGTTGTCCCGGTTGTTTATCGTTGTACTTGTTGTTTGAACACAGGATGTGTGGTGTCAGTCGAAGTGCTTGCGGCGGAAGACGAAGTTGTGGCCCAGGTACTTGTCGCGAACGGTGGGATTGTCGGCGAGTTCCTCGCTAGTGCCCTGGAACAGGATTTTGCCCTCAAACAGCAGGTAGGCCCTGTCGGTGATGCTCAGCGTCTCGGGGGCGTTGTGGTCGGTGATGAGGATGCCGATGTTCTTGCTCTTGAGGCTATAGACGATGCTCTGGATGTCCTCGACGGCAATGGGATCGACGCCGGCAAATGGCTCATCGAGCATGATGAAGTGCGGGTTGATGGCCAGGCCGCGTGCAATCTCGGTGCGGCGGCGCTCACCGCCCGAGAGGCGGTTACCCAGGTTCTTGCGCACCTTCTGCAAGTGGAACTCGCTGATGAGTTGTTCCAGACGGTCCTTCTGCTCGGCAGGCGTGAGGGTGGTCATCTCGAGCACGGTGCGGATGTTGTCCTCGACACTGAGCGTGCGGAACACCGACGCCTCCTGCGGCAGATAGCCGACACCCAACTGGGCACGACGGTAAACAGGCAGGGTGGTGATGTCCACATCATTGAGAAACACACGGCCCTCATTGGGCGTGACAAGGCCGGTTGTCATATAGAAGGTGGTGGTCTTGCCAGCGCCATTGGGTCCTAACAGGCCGACGATCTCACCCTGGTGCACGTTGATGGACACGTGGTTCACCACCGTGCGCTGGCGGTATTTCTTGACCAGGTTGTCGGTGCTGAGCACAAGCGAGCCCTCGTCGCCCGAGGCCTTAAGCCTAGCCACAGTTTCCTTGTCCGTTCGCTTAGTGGTTCGTCGGGGAGTGCCATTCTCGCCGTCGGCCGGTTTGCCGTTGTGTTGCCAGGGCAGTTTCATTTCTTTTTATTGGCCGTCAGGCGACCCTTGATGTAGTCGGTAATCAGGTTGATGGCAACCTCATTGTTGCCGCCCTCGGGGATGATAATGTTGGCAAACTTCTTGGTCGGCTCGATGTGCAACTGGTGCATGGGCTTGAGCACGCGCTGGTAGCGGTCGATCACCGCCTCGGCAGTGCGGCCACGCTCGATGCAGTCACGCGAGATGACACGGATGAGGCGGTCATCACCGTCGGCATCGACAAACACCTTGATGTCCATCATCTTCCTCAGGCGGGGATCACTCAATGCCATGATACCCTCGATGAGCACTACGTCATGCGGGCCCATGGGGACGGTCTCCTTCTGGCGGGAACAGGTGAGGTAACTGTATGTGGGCATCTCGATGGGCTCGCCACGCTTGAGCATCTTGACATGCTCGAGCAGCAGGTTCCAGTCAAAAGCGGCAGGCTCGTCAAAGTTGATGTTCTGGCGCTCCTCGACAGGGACATGACTTGAATCTTTATAATAGGAATCCTGAGAAATCACGCCGACTTCGCCTTCGGGCAGTCGTTCCATGATTTTGCGCACTACAGTAGTTTTACCAGAGCCGGTACCGCCGGCAATACCGATGATAATCATAACATTTACTTGTTTTAGAGGTCACACTTTATGTCCGAAAAGGCCCCTTGGGCACGATTCAAACACACAAAGGTAGCAAAAAAACGTCACACTAGGGGCCAAATTTCTAGAAAAGTAAAGAAAAATTTCATTTTGACCTCTATTCTCGAGTTCGACATAACTGTTGACTCATCAAAATTTTCTCAATGCGAATTTCACGGATCACATAACTTTTCATCCGGATAGTTGAATCATAATTGGCAGTTGCCTCGCAGGGCTCGGGACAACATCTATATTATTTCACTCTACTGCCACTGGTGACAAATTCACGCGGAAAACATGCTTTTCACCGTCATGAAACTGACATATTTGCTGACAATGTGTCAGTGTGCTGATTTTGGCACACGGTTTGCATGAATAAGGGCGTGACATGTGCTAAAAATGTCACTACGACATCGATTATTAACAACATTAAAAACATAAAAACAAAGAAAGAGAGACATTTATTATGGGAAAGATTATTGGTATCGATTTAGGAACGACTAACTCGTGTGTTTCGGTTCTGGAAGGCTCCAAGCCTGTTGTGATTCCCAACAGCGAAGGCCGCAACACGACGCCTTCGGTAGTTGCCTTTAAGGATGGTGGCGAGCGCATCGTGGGAGATCCCGCCAAGCGTCAGGCCATCATGAACCCCACGGGTACCGTATTTTCTATCAAGCGTTTCATGGGCGAGACTTTTGATCACGTTACCAAGGATGTGGAACGCATGCCCTATAAGGTAGTGAACAACGGCAGCAACCAGCCTCGCGTGGAGATTGCCGGCCGCCAGTACACCCCGCAAGAGATTTCGGCAATGATTCTCCAGAAGATGAAGAAAACTGCCGAGGATTACCTGGGCACCACCGTTGACGAGGCCGTCATCACCGTGCCTGCATACTTCAACGACGCCCAGCGCAAGGCCACCAAGGAGGCCGGTGAGATTGCCGGATTGAAGGTGCAGCGCATCGTCAACGAGCCCACCGCTGCCGCTTTGGCCTATGGTCTGGACAAGGACAACAGCGACAAGAGGATTGCCGTGTTTGACTTGGGTGGCGGTACATTTGATATTTCTATCCTAGAACTTGGTGACGGCGTGTTTGAGGTGAAGGCCACCAATGGTGACACCCACCTGGGCGGTGACGACTTCGACCAGCGCATCATCACCTGGCTCGCTGATGAGTTCCAGCAGGAGAACGGCATGGACCTGCGCAAGGATCCCATGGCCCTGCAGCGCCTGAAAGAGGCTGCCGAGAAGGCCAAAATCGAACTTTCAAGTTCGACCAGCACTGAGATCAACCTGCCCTATATCACCCAACTCGACGGCATGCCCAAGCACTTGGTAAAGACCCTGTCGCGCGCCAAGTTTGAGCAACTGTGCGACGACCTGATCCAGAGCACCATCGAGCCCTGCCGCAAGGCTCTCCAGGATGCCGGCTTGAGCACCAGCGACATCAATGAGGTGATCCTCGTGGGCGGTTCTACCCGTATCCCCGCTGTTCAGCAGGTCGTTGAGAAATTCTTCGGCAAGGCTCCGTCCAAGGGTGTTAACCCCGATGAGGTTGTTGCTGTGGGTGCCGCCATCCAGGGCGGTGTGCTCACCGGTGATGTCAAGGACGTGCTGCTGCTCGATGTAGTGCCCCTGAGCGTGGGTATTGAGACCCTCGGTGGCGTGATGACCAAACTGATTGAGGCCAACACCACAATTCCCGCCCGCCGCAGCCAGGTCTTCTCGACCGCTGCCGACAATCAGCCCGAGGTTGAGATCCACGTGCTGCAGGGAGAGCGTCCCATGGCTAAGGACTGCAAGACCCTGGGTCGTTTCCACCTCGATGGCATCGCTCCCGCACCCCGTGGCATTCCTCAGATTGAGGTGACCTTTGAGGTCGATGCCAACGGTATCATGAACGTGAGCGCCAAGGACAAGGCTACCGGCAAGGAGCAGAGCATCCGCATTGAGGCTTCGAGCGGCCTGAGCGACGCCGAAATCCAGCGCATGAAGGACGAGGCTACCGCCAACGCCGCCGCCGATGCCGCCGAGAAGGAGCGCATCGACAAGATCAACGGCGCTGATGCCCTCATCTTCCAGACCGAGAAGGTGCTCAAGGACAGCGGCGACAAGTTGCCCGCCGACATCAAGGGCCAGATTGAGGGTGCGTTGAACAAACTGAAAGATGCCCACAAGAGCCAAGACCTCGCTGCCATCGATACCGCTACCGCCGAACTGAACTCCCTGTTCGAGAAGATGTATCAGCAGGCCGGTGGTGCACAAGGCCAGCCCGGTGCAGGTTTTGATCCCAACAACATGGGTGGCGCTGGCTTCCAGGGTGGTCCTCAGCAGGGTGGCAATCCCGGTCAAGGTGGCGACAACGTCGAGGACACCACCTATGAGGAAGTGAAGTAATTTGAATTCATAATGGTGAAATAATAGCGATGAGGCGCTGGACAATGATGTCTGGCGCCTCTTTTTTTCTTCATTGAACAGGCTATTGTGGCAGTAAAACGATTGCATACATGATAATCGGCTGAATGTCAGTGCAAAACATTATGGTTTTATTAGAATGGAGCAGATGTGCAACTCGTTGATTATCACAATAATGCACGAGAATCCAGTTCTCGGGTCATGATTATTGTGACAAGATCATGGAAAATTGATGAATTTTTTGTACCTTTGTGCCCAAATTTTCAAGTCTTAAAGAATAACTCATGTTGGACTTACTGTTTGAAACTAGTTGGGAAGTGTGCAATAAGGTCGGCGGCATCTATGCCGTTCTCTCGACCAAAGCCAAGACTCTCCATCAACGATATAAAGACAATCTGATATTCATCGGCCCTGACCTGTGGACAGCCGAGAGGCCCTCACCGTCATTTGTCGAGGTCAGGACACCTCTTGCCTCATGGCTTCGTCAGGCAGATCTGCCCAGCGGCATGAACGTGAGGGTAGGGCGATGGGACGTCCCCGGCAGGCCCATTGCCGTATTGGTGACTTTTGATTCGCTCTACCGCTTCAAGGACGCTCTCTACACCGACATGTGGCAACGCTATCGTGTGGACTCGCTGCATGCCTATGGCGACTATGACGAGTCATGCATGTTTGCCTATGCCGCCGCTCTGGTCATCGAGAGCATCATCAAGTGGAAAAATAATCCCGGCATGAGGGTCGTGGCCCACTTTGACGAGTGGACAACGGGCATGGGACTGCTTTATGTCAAGGCTCATCTGCCACAGGTGGCCACCGTGTTCACCACCCACGCCACGAGCATCGGCCGCAGCATCTGCGGCAATGGCAAGCCGTTGTATGACTACATGCCTGGCTACTTTGGCGACCAGATGGCCGGAGAACTGAACATGCAGTCCAAGCATTCGCTAGAAAAGGCTGCGGTTCATGCCGCCGATGCGTTCACCACCGTCAGCGACGTGACAGCCCGCGAGTGCCACCAGTTACTGGAACGGCGACCGCTGGTAACGCCCAATGCCTTTGAGCAGCATTATGTCCCCAAGGGTGCCAAATTCACCAGTCAGCGTTCCGCCGCCCGCAAGCGCATGCTGCAGGTTGCCGGTGCCCTCACTGGCCAGGAGTATCCCGACGACACCATGATCATTGCCACCTCGGGACGTCTGGAGATGCGCAATAAGGGTATTGACGTTTACCTCGACGCTCTCTCGGCCTTGCGTTGTTCGCTTGACAACCTGACAGGCGTTAAGCGTAAGGTTGTGGCATTTGTCCTGGTGCCTGCATGGATGAAATCGGCACGGACCGACCTTGCCGAAGCGATGGCTGGTGGTGGCAGTCATTACCGCCTTTTTGACCCGGTCATCACCCATAATCTGTACAATCCAGACAGTGACCCGGTTTACACCAGGATCAACGCCATGGGCATCCACAACGAGGTAAATGACAAGGTGACTGTAATTGATGTCCCGTCCTATCTCAATGGCGATGACGGCATCTTCAACATGACATATTATGACTTGCTTGCAGGTCTTGACGCGGCGGTGTTCCCATCTTATTATGAACCATGGGGCTACACTCCTCTCGAGAGTGCGGCCTTCGGCGTGCCCACCATCACGACCGACCTTGCAGGGTTCGGGCAGTGGGTACTAGACCGCTTCGGTGACGACAGCGACAAGAGCGGCGTCAAGGTGATTCACCGCAACGACAGCAACTACAACGAGACGGTACAGGCCATCGTCATGAGCCTGATCAACCTGTATGTGATGGATGACAAGCAGATGCGCGCGGTGCGCCGCGGTGCCCGCGCCACCAGCAAGGAAGCGTCATGGGAGAACTTTATCGGTTTTTATGACAAAGCCTATGAGCATGCGCTTGACCAAGCGCAGCAGCGGAAGAAGCAATAACAAGAATAATCAAAACATTATATATAATTAGAATTATGAAATTTAAAGTCAGCAACAGCAACGAGCCTCAATGGAGGAACATAACAGTAAAGTCGGAATTACCTGGCAAACTGAAAAAACTCAACGAGATGTCCCGCAACCTGTGGTGGGCATGGAATGTAGAGGGCAAGACCCTGTTCCATGACCTGGATCGCGACACCTGGCGGGCCACCAGTGAGAACCCCGTCAAGATGCTGCAGCGTCTGAGCAATGACAAGATCGACGCCATCCAGTTGGACAACGCCATGTTGTCACGCATCGACAGCACCTATGAGGTATATAAGGAATACATGAAGAAGCCCTTGCGCACCGACAAGCCCTCAATCGCCTACTTCTGCATGGAATACGGCCTGTGCAATGCCCTCAAGATTTATTCGGGAGGCCTGGGCATCTTGGCCGGTGACTATGTCAAGGAGGCCAGCGACCGTTGCGTGAACATGACAGCCGTGGGTTTCCTGTATCGCTACGGATATTTCACCCAGACCCTGGACATGGATGGCCAGCAGATTGCTAACTATGAGGCCCAGAACTTCCACCAGTTGCCCATCGAGCCCGTTCTCGACGAGAATGGCGACCAACTGGTTCACGAGGTACCTTACCCCGGCCGCACCATCTATGCCAACGTGTGGAAAGCCAACGTGGGTCGTGTCACCCTTTACCTGCTCGACACCGACATGGACAAGAACAGCGAGTATGACCGCGAGATCACCCACAAACTGTATGGTGGCGACTGGGAGAACCGCATCAAGCAAGAGTACCTCCTGGGCATCGGTGGCGTCCTGCTGCTCAAGCGATTGGGCATCAAGGCCGACATCTATCACTGCAATGAGGGACATGCCGCATTGCTCAACCTGCAACGCCTGGTGGACTATGTCCAGGAAGAAGGCCTTGATTTCAACGAGGCGCTTGAGATTGTCCGCGCCACGTCACTTTACACGGTTCACACTCCCGTGCCTGCCGGCCACGACTACTTTGACGAGGAACTCTTCGGCAAATACATGGGCGGTTTCCCCGAGCGTCTGGGTATCACTTGGCAGGAACTCATGGATATGGGACGCGAGAACCCCGGCAGCAATGAGCGCTTCTGCATGAGCACATTCGCCCTCAATACCACCCAGGAGAGTAACGGTGTCAGTTGGTTGCATGGCGAAGTGAGCAAGAAGATGTTCTCCGGCATTTGGAAGGGTTATGCCCCCGAAGAGTCTCATGTGGGTTATGTCACTAACGGTGTCCACATGCCCACCTGGGCTGCCAGCGAGTGGAAGGTATTCTACAAGAAGGTGCTCGGTGACGACTTCATGGAGAAGCAGGAACTCGAGTCCACCTGGGCTCCGTTGATGAATGTTCCCGACGAGGAGATATGGAAAATGCGCATGACATTGAAGCAGAAGTTCATCCGCTTTGTCAAGCGCGACTTCATGGAGAGTTGGCTCAAGAACCAGGGTGATCCCACCCGCATCACCAGCATCGTCGACAAGATTAATCCCGACGCACTGCTGATCGGCTTTGCCCGTCGTTTTGCTACCTACAAGCGCGCTTACCTGCTCTTCAACGACCTGGAACGCCTGAAAAAGATTGTCAACAACGAGCGTTACCCTGTGCAGTTCATCTTTGCCGGTAAGGCTCACCCCGCCGATGGTGCCGGCCAGGGCCTGATCAAGCGCATCATCGAGATCAGCAAGATGCCGGAGTTCCTGGGCAAGATCATCTTCCTCGAGAACTATGACATGACGCTCTCCAAGCGACTCATCACCGGCGTTGATGTGTGGCTGAACACTCCGACCCGTCCCCTGGAGGCATCGGGCACTTCGGGCGAAAAGGCCGAGATGAATGGCCTGCTCAACTTCTCGGTGCTCGACGGCTGGTGGTACGAAGGCTACCGCGAGGGTGCAGGTTGGGCATTGACCAGCAAGCGCACCTATACCGATCAGGCTCAGCAGGACAAACTCGACTCTGCCACGATTTACTCCATGCTTGAGAATGAGATTATCCCCTTGTACTTCGCCAAGAACAGCAAGGGTTATTCTCCCGAATGGATCCAATACATCAAGAACTCCATCGTGCACATCGCTCCCAATTACACGATGTCCCGCATGATTCGCGACTACTTTGAGAAATTCTATTGTCCGCAAGCCGAGCGTGCCCACCACCTAATGGACAACGGCTATGCCGAGGCCAAGCAGATTGTCGCTTGGAAAAAGAACGTCGCCGCGCATTGGGATGATGTGCACCTCGTGGGTGACATCATGGGCAACCGTGAGGCTATCGCCAACGGCCTGGCCGACATTGAGGTTACCATGCGTCTCGACACTGCCGGCTTGGGACGCGACGTCAAACTCGAACTCGTCGTTTACCGTGAGCAAGACGGTCATACCCAGTTCTATCGTGCTGAGCAACTGAATGTTGTTGCCGAGGACGGTAATGTTCTGACCTACAATTGCAAGGTTCCCTTCCGCGAGAACGGTCTCTTCCGCTATGCTTATCGTGCTTACCCCTGGTGTGATGCACTGCCTCACCGCCAGGACTTTGCCTACGTCAAGTGGTTCTGATTCCCACGATGTGGATAACCCTATCATGCTGCCCGCTGGACCCTTGTCTTGCGGGCATGCATTTTATGGTACGCCTCACGGGGTATGGTCATTATTTGCCCAAACCAGTGGGTGACATCTGAAAAAATGCCTAATTTTGTGGCGTGATAAGAAAGCACGTGTCTCATATAGTCATCTTTATCCTGCTCGTGGCGGCTTCTCTGGGTGCCATAGCACAGCAAGTGCCCATAACCCAGATAACAGGCCTCGTGAGGGACTCTGTCACGCGCGAAGGCATCCCTTATGCCTCGATTTCGCTGGTGGGTACCAGCGAGGGCACGCTGGCCAACGACAAGGGCGGCTTCACCATCAACTCCCGCTCCAGTTTTTCAAGAATCCATGTCTCGGCAATGGGTTATGCAAGTAAGGACGTTGAGGTCAAGCCTGGACAGGGTAGCGTGATGCTTATCGACATGACCGCCTCGGGTGTGGAATTGCAGGAAATTGTCGTCCACAAGGGGAAGGAGAAGTATAGCAAGAAGAATAACCCGGCAGTGGAGATGATCAAGCGGTTGAGGGAGCGCCGCGATGATAACGACCCCAGGCGACATGACTATTACGGATATGCGCAATATGAGAAAATGATGTACGGCCTTGGCAATCTGGATGAACTCATCAAGAAGCCTGAGGACCAGCAATGGGCTGAGCAATATGCCGACACCTCGTTGCTCACCGGCAAGCGCATCCTGCCCGTGTCGATCAAGGAAACCGTTGCCCGCGATTATTACAGCCGTCAGCCAGATACCCACAAGCAGGTGATTATCGGTGTCAAGAGTGCGGGACTGGACGAGCGCATCGATCAGGAAAACGTCAAGAAGGTGCTGGATGATTTCATGGGGGAGATCGATATCTTCCAGAATGATGTCACGTTGCTCACCAATCGTTTTGTCAGTCCGTTGTCGCGCATCGCCGTTGACTTCTACAAGTTCTATCTCAATGACACGGTTGACGTGGACGGCGAGCGATGTGCTGTCCTGAGTTTCGTGCCATTCACGCCACAGACCTTCGGTTTCCTCGGTCGCTTGTATGTTTCGCTCGAGGACACAACGATGTTTATCAAGCGTGTCTCGATGGGAGTGCCCCATGACATCAACCTCAACTATGTGGACCGCATGAGCATCCTTCAGGACTTTGAGCGCGCGCCCGACGGCTCCCGGCTGAAGGTCAAGGATCATGTGGAAATCAGCATGAGGATTATATCAAGTCTGCCCGAGTTATTTGCCCGTCGTGAAACCTATTATCGCGACCACAATTTTGAGCGTCCGCAAGCAGGGGTGCTCAACAACAAGGCCGAGAAGACCGTTGGCGGTAACGCTACGTTCATGCCCGACGAGTTCTGGCAGGAGTATCGTCCTGCCGAGAGCCGTGCCACGGCCGGGTCGATGGCTAGCCTGATGCAACGCCTGCGCGGGTCCAAGTTGTTCTACTGGGCCGAACAAGTGGTTGTCGCCATGGTGAACGGTTATGTGCCCACTGGCCGCGTCAGCAAGTTTGACATCGGCCCTCTCAACACGATGATTAGCGGCAATTCGCTGGAAGGCGTGCGGTTGCGTCTGGGTGGCATGACCAATGTGAACCTGAGCCGCCACTGGTTTGCCCGTGGCTATGTCGCCTATGGCACCCGTGACAAGAAATTCAAGTACATGGGGTCGCTGGAATATTCCTTCACGCCCAAGAAGTCGATGGACCAGGAGTTTCCCATCCACAGCCTGCGCCTGACCCACAAGTATGACATTGACAAGTTGGCCCAGCACTACCTGTACACCAACGCCGATAACGTCTTCCTGACACTGCGCCGCCACAAGGATGTCAGGATGCAATACCTGCGCACCAGCCGCCTGGAGTACCGCCACGAGTGGTACAACCACTTCTCGATTGCGCTAGGCATTGAGCACAATGTCCACGAGGCCACACCGTATGTCCCGTTTGTATTTAACGACGGAACCTCAAGGTTGCGTTATACCCAGGCCGGCTTCACGGCCCAACTTCGATTTGCACCCGGGGAGACATTTTACCAAGCACGTTCCTATCGCATCCCCATCAACATGGATGCTCCCATCATCACCTTGACCCAGACTTATATGCCCAAGGGCTTCATGGGCAGCCTGCACGAGGTCAACAAGACCGAGTTGGGCTTGCAGAAGCGCTTCTGGTTCTCGGCATTCGGTTATGCCGACGTCATTGTGAAGGGTGAGAAGGTGTGGAGCCGTGTGGCATACCCTGACCTGCTCATGCCCAATGTCAATCTTTCCTACACCATCCAGCCCGAGAGTTACACCCTGATGAAACCCATGGAATTCATCGGTGACCAAGCCTTTTCATGGGACTTGACCTACTGGGGCAATGGTGTGCTGATGAACCGCTTGCCACTAGTCAAGCGCCTGCGCCTGCGCGAGGTGTTGACGTTGAGGGGCATCTGGGGCAGCCTGAGCGACAAGAACAATCCTGCGCTTGACAAGCAACAATGCCTTTTTGCTTTGCCTGCCGGTGTACCATGCAAGTCGCTGGACGGCAAGCCCTATATGGAAGCAGGTATCGGCCTTGACAACATCTTCACGATTCTCAGGGTGGACTACGTGTGGCGTCTCACCTATCGAGAAGGTGCAGGTGCCGACCGTCATGGCGTGCGGGTCCAACTTCACTTCAACTTCTAGCATCATCTCTCACAAAGTGATCGCTATCTCGTTTTCGGGCAGGTATGAGTCCTGAAAACGGTACCATGTTAATAACTTTATTTTTGTACTTTGGGAAAATAGTGTAATTTTACACTCTTCAAAATATCTTTGTTTGACACCTTAATAACAGGAGGAGAAATAAGAGACTACAATGATACCTTTTGTACATCTGCACGTACATTCACAATACTCGATCCTTGACGGCCAGGCTCCCGTTAAGGCGCTGGTTGACAAAGCAATTGCCAACGGCATGCGCGGCATGGCCATCACCGACCACGGCAACATGTTCGGCATCAAGGAGTTTCACGACTATGTGAACAAACTGAACAAGAAACGCAGTGGAGAGAGTGGCGACGAGAAGTTCAAGCCGATATTCGGTTGCGAAGTCTATGTCGCCAACAAGTCGCGACATGACCGCATTGACAAGCGCGACAACGGCAACCACCTCATCCTGCTGGCCAAGAACCTGAAAGGATACAAGAACCTCATCAAGATCGTGTCACACGCGTGGACCGAGGGCATGTACTACCATCCCCGCACCGACCATAGCGAACTGGAGAAATATCATGAGGGCATCATCTGCTGCTCGGCATGCCTGGGTGGCGAGGTGCCACAGTTGATCATGCATGGCCAGATGGCCCAGGCGCGTGAGACCATCCAATGGTTCAAGAGCGTCTTTGGCGACGATTACTACCTGGAATTGCAGCGACACAAGGCTACCGTGGCCCGGGCTAATCATGAGACCTATGAGAAACAATGCCTCGTCAACGATGCCTTGATCCAATTTGCCCGCGAACTGGACATCAAACTCATTTGTACCAATGATTCCCACTTTGTCAACGAGGAGGATGCCGATGCCCACGAGCGTCTCATCTGCCTCTCGACAGGCAAGAAACTGACTGATGAGAACGTGATGCTCTACAGCAAGCAAGAGTGGTTTAAGACGCAGGAAGAGATGAACGAGGTGTTTGCCGACGTGCCCGAGGCGCTGCAAAACACCAGCGAAATCCTGGACAAGGTCGAGATCTACAGCATTGACCATGGCCCCATCTTGCCCGATTTCCCGTTGCCCGACGGGTTTAAGGATGAGGACGATTACCTGCGATATCTGGTCTATGAGGGCGCCAAGGAGCGGTGGCCCGAACTCACCGAGGAACAGCGCGAACGTCTTGACTTTGAGTTGGAAACCATCAAGAACATGGGATTTCCCGGTTACTTCCTCATCGTGCAGGACTACATCAAGATGGCTCCCAAACTGGGGTGCACCGTGGGACCGGGCCGTGGCTCGGCGGCTGGCTCGGCCGTAGCCTACTGTCTGGGCATCACCAAGATTGACCCGTTGAAGTATGACTTGCTGTTTGAGCGCTTCCTGAATCCTGACCGCATCTCGTTGCCTGATATCGACACAGACTTTGACGATGATGGCCGCGCAGCCGTGCTCAACTATGTGACCGAGAAATACGGAGCCGAGAAAGTGGCTCACATCGTGACCTACGGCACCATGGCGGCCAAGAGCGCCATCAAGGATGTCGCCCGCGTCGAGGACTTGCCCTTGCCCGAGAGCAACAGGTTGGCCAAGTTCATTCCGTCAAGCCCCAATGAGATGCCCGAGGACAAGAACGGCAAGAAATACAAGATCACGGTGAAGAACTGCCTGGAATGTTTCCCTGATTTCCGTGCCGAACTCGACAATCAGGATCCCAGGGTGGGCGAGACCATCCGTTTTGCCGAGAAACTGGAAGGCAGTGTGCGCAGCACTGGTGTTCATGCCTGTGGAGTCATCATCGGTCGTGACGATATCACCGACTGGGTTCCCGTGAGCACGGCCACCGACAGCGATGGCGAGAAAATCATCGTTACCCAGTATGAGGGTGGCGTTATCGAGAGTACCGGCCTCATCAAGATGGACTTCTTGGGATTGAAGAACCTCTCCATCATCAATGAGGCACTTGCCAACATCAAACTCAATCATGGCATCGACATCGACATCGAGAAGATTCCCATCGATGATCCCAAGACCTATGAACTCTATTGCAAGGGCCAGACCTCTGGCACCTTCCAGTTTGAGTCGGCAGGCATGCAGAAGTACCTCATTGAACTGCATCCCACCTGCTTTGAGGACCTGATTGCCATGAATGCCCTGTATCGACCGGGCCCCATGGACTACATTCCCCAGTTCATCAACCGCAAGCAGGGCAGGGAAGCCATCGTGTATGACATCCCGTGCATGGAGAAGTACCTCAAGGAGACCTATGGCATCACCGTCTATCAGGAGCAGGTCATGCTGCTCTCCCGACAGTTGGCGGGCTTCACCCGTGGCCAGAGCGACACACTGCGCAAGGCAATGGGAAAGAAACAGATCGAGAAGATGAATGAGTTGGAAACGCTCTTCTATGAGGGCGGTGAGAAAAACGGCCATGACAAGAAGGTGCTTAACAAGATATGGGAAGACTGGAAGAAATTTGCGTCCTATGCCTTCAACAAGTCGCATGCTACCTGTTATAGTTGGGTGGCCTATCAGACCGCCTATCTCAAGGCCAACTATCCTAGCGAATACATGGCAGCCGTGCTGAGCAGCAATCTCAATGATGTGGACAAACTCTCCAAGTACATGGACGAGTGCCGCGCCATGGGGATTGAGGTGTTGGGGCCGAATATTAACGAGTCCTACAAGAACTTCAGCGCTACCAAGGATGGCCGCATCCGTTTCGGCCTTGCCGGTATCAAGGGCGTGGGCGTCAGTTGTGTCGAGTCGATTGTTGAGGAGCGCAAGAAGAACGGTGCCTATAAGGACATCTTTGACTTTGTGCAACGCATCAATCAAGGCGCATGCAACCGCAAGGCCCTCGAATCAATGGCACTGGCTGGAGCATTTGACGACTTCAAGGAAATTAAGCGCGAGGACTTCTTCGAGACCAATCCTCGTGGAGAAGCCTTCAGCGAGACGTTGATGCGCTTTGGCCAGCGTTATCAGGCCAGCCTACAAGAAATGCAGAATTCGCTCTTTGGCGCACTAGGTGGCGTTGAGGTGGCCACACCGACCATTCCCAATGCCGAACCCTGGTCACAATTGGAACGCTTGAACCGCGAGCGCGACCTGGTGGGCATGTACCTGTCGGCCCATCCGCTGGATCCCTATTATATGGAGGTGACCTATGGTTGTGACACCCCGCTAGCCGAGGTGAAAAACCGTGACAACCAAGTGGACAAGGAACTGACCATGGGCGGCCTGGTCGTCGATTTCCAAACCCGCATGGGCAAGAAGGGCGGCCAGTTTGGCATTCTCAAGATCGAGGATTACAGCGGCTCGTTCGAGTTTATGTTGTTCGGCAACAAGTTTGTTGACTACCAGAAGTTTGGCGTTCCCGGTTTTGCTATCGTCGTGCGTGGGGCCTACGAGAAAGGCTTCAAAGACAACGTCCGTTTCAATGTCAGGTCAATAGACCTGCTGGACAACCTTAAGGGTAAGATGGTCAGGAACCTCGTCATCACTTTGAGGGACGATGACCTGGGTAACGTGGAATTCTTGAAACAGTACCTGGGTAGCAAGGGTGACAACCAGTGCGATCTGTACTTCCGCATGAAGGATCAGGTGAGCGGCAACTATGTCATGCTGCGCTCCAAGAAACTCATTGCAGTGGATAAACGACTGATGGAATCGCTGCGCGAGGCACATATCCAGTTCAGGGTCAATGCCCGCGTGTGACAAAATGCCACTTGGCATCCTATTTGCAATAGAACAATCAAGAAATTATTCATATCAATCATTTTAAAACAGAATAGAAAAATGGCAAAAGAAATTAACGACGCTAATTACAAGGAGTTATTGGAATCGGGCAAGCCCGTTGTGATCGACTTTTGGGCTCCCTGGTGTGGTCCCTGCCGCAGCATTGCCCCCATTGTAGAGGAATTGGCAACCGCCTATGAGGACCGTGTCATCATCGGCAAGTACAATGTTGATGAGGATACAGACCTGGGTGTGGAATACGGCATCCGCAACATCCCCACCATGCTCTTCTTCAAGGACGGCAAGATGGTGGACAAGCATGTGGGTACTATCACCCGTGATGCTCTCACCGCTAAGATTGAAGCGCTGCTGTAAAATCCCCAGCAGAAAGAAATCCCTGAATAATCCGGAGAATTCTGACCTTGTGGTCAGTTGTTTTCCGGGTTATTCCTTTTTCTGGGGAGAATCACCTCGTGACCAATCGATGTGATAACCGATGGTTGCGAGTTCATCGGCAAGTAGATGAACCCCTTTGGCCGACTCGGCTCCCAGTGACGCCTTGTTATCATAGAGGGCATACATCTTGCGCGTGTCTGTCGGCGACAGATTGGGCATGACCACGTTGGCCCCGGCAAGAATGCCCCGCAAGCGTCCATCGGGTGCCAGACTAGCCATCGCAGTCGTACTAGGAATCAACGCTTGAGGCAGGGCAAGCCGCAAGATGGCATACAACCGTTGGGTCAATTCCACACTACCAGCAGGGAAACGGCCCAATGGCGTATCATGCTGCGGAATAAAAGGCCCCATGCCGATCATGTGGGGCTTAAATCTCACCAGATACTCAACATCCTCGACAATGCTTCCGATAGTCTGAAATGGAGCCCCCACCATGATTCCGGTGCCCACCTGATAGCCTAACTCCATCAGCCAGTCCAAGCACTGCAAGCGGTGGGCCGATGTCATCTCCCGTGGATGCAGCAGACCATATAGCCGCTGGTTGTGGGTCTCGTGCCGCAACAGGTAACGGTCGGCACCGGCATCACGCCACAGGGCATAAGTCTCACGGGGATGCTCACCTAGAGACAAGGTGATGGCGCAATCGGGCCAACGAGACTTGATTTCCCTTATCAAATCGGCAATCCAGGGCGAGCGCTCCTCCCCCCATTCCCCACCTTGAATGACAAAGGTCCGGAAGCCTATGTCATAGCCCTGCTCACAGCAAGCCATCACTTGCTCACGGTTGAGGTTATAACGGGAAACATGGCAGTTGCCACGGCGAATACCGCAATACAGGCAGTTGTTACGGCACACGTTGGACAACTCGATGAGACCTCTCAAGTAGATAGATCGCCCAAAATGCCGTTGTGACACCTCACGGGCCTGGCCAAACAGGTATTCAATGTCTTGAGGGTCATGCATGATGAGCAGGGAGCGATACTCCTCGGAATCCAGTTCATGGCGCTCACGCAACTTGTCAACCAGCCGTTTCATCACTTGTCCAGGTTGTTAATGACCTTGATTAACTGCTCTCCCAAGCCGATGGTATAGCCCTGAGAGCAGAAGACCACCCGGTTGAAGGTGTCGGCCAGGATGAACAAGGGCAATTGGGTCTCGCTCTGTAATTTCATTTCCTGGGCAATCTGGCGGCGAATGCTGCCGTCGGTATCGATGCCATAGACAATGTTGTGAGGCAGGTTGCCGTAATTCTCCTGCTGGAATTTACGGGCCTCGACCTCGTTCTCAAAAAGGAGAACTAAAGGCCGTCCCCACTTGTCAAGGGCCTTATTCATCTTGGCAATGTCACGAATGGCATGATTGGTCGGTTCTTGACCCACACCCAGAACACCCACGACGAAATAACCACGACCTGTTTGGGAAAGAATGCTCACCTCGTCGTTGCCGACAGGCTGCATGTCACGCGAGAGCAGTTGGAACTTGGATTCTGAGTTAAAGTTGCCGATCACTGCCACAATGTCATCACTCTGCCGCATGGTCAGATTGATGATTGTGGTTTCGCCAGGCTTGACAGTGAAGATGCGATTGGCGACCAGCACTTTGCCGCTGGCGGCGCGTGTTCCACTGGTCAGCATATAGGTGCCGGCATCCAGCGTGGTGCCATTCTGGAATGTGTTGCTCCATGACGAGCCTTCCTCCAGGCCTGAATCACCCTCGTCATAATTCAGTAGTTGCGTTGTGCCATCGTCCAGGATGCGCGACAGGGAGAAGTGGTGATAGTACTTGGGATCGTCAAGGGCTGGAGTGGGGGTATAACGCAGTTTCAGCGTGCCTGTCAAGGCATTCTGCTGCTCTACAGCCTCGAAATTCACATCTTGCCAATCATCACCACTGCGATAGTGGACCTTGCCGGTGACAGGATCCATGCGCGACTCGATGTCGAGCGAGCGGGCCAGATCAACAAAGAAGATGTCGCGTCCCCGATTGTCGGCGACACGGGAGCGCCACACGCCCATCGGCGTCTGAGCAATGTGCAGGGCATTCTCTTCGGGACGGATGTCGATGTGGTCACGCACCCAGGCGACCAGCAGCGACGGGTCGGCTTGGAATCGGGCGACGGTCGCAGCATCAAACGCATCCTGCAATTCCTGCTTGAACGGCGAGGTAATCATTTCATACTCCACGCGTTGCGACAATTGACTGCTGCGAGCATTGAACGCATCATCGAGGATAGCCATCGGCACGTCACGCATGTCCTTGTCATTAAGTCCGTTGAGGACTCCGATTGCGCGGTCCAGATTATCCTTGTGTTTGTCCAGGAACTCCAGGATCACACTCCAATTGCCTCGCGCCTTGACAAGGTAATCGGTAGCGGACGGGTACAACTGCTGCGCACGGTCACGGGTGATGAATGTGGATTCGTAGGCCTTGCGGATAGAGTCTTCACGGGAAAAACGAGCCTTATTGGCCGCCGCTTTTTCGGGTGTGACTTTGGGCATGTTGGCTTTTTCTACTGGCGGAACGATGTCAAATGTTTCATAGGTGGGTCCGCTCTTGAGCGAATTGTTGCGTGTGAGCATGATATCGACGCTGCCGTCTTTTCCAAAGGAGACCTTGCGGTAACCATACCACCCGTCCTTGCTGGCCCACACGAGCATGTCGCCTTTTCCAGCGGTCAGCGAAGTTTTGCCCTGGCTGTCGGTATATTTGGTCGCGGCAGGGTAGAACTCACCATAATTATAGATGCGGAACTCGACACGTGCCCCGTTGACGGGCTTGCCACCCTTGTCAAATACCTGTACCTGGACAGAGGCTGTCGCGGCGTAATTGCTGATGAGGTTGATCTCGGTAAAGTTGCGGGTGCGCAACATGACCTCCTCGGGGCCCTTATAGTCACCGAATGCGCGGGTGTGCATCAGCAGTGCTCTGGAAGCCGGGGCATTGAACCATCCCAGGTCCAGCACGGCTTCGGGCTCACAGGCGCCCATGAAGTGCCACTGGCCGTCGGCCCACGCCTCAACCCAGGCATGATTGTCGTCGGTATGTGCCCAGCGAGGGGTATATACCTGACGAGCGGGGATGCCGATAGAGCGGAGGGCTGCAACGGTGAATGTGGATTCTTCGCCACAACGTCCTATTGCGGTCTTCATGCAAGCCAGAGGCGACAACGTGCGGGCATCGCTCGGCTGATAGGTCACATGCTCGTGGCACCAGTGGTTGACCTCGAGGATAGCCTCCTCCATGCTCATGCCCTGGACACGCTCTTTCAATTCCTTGAAGAAAACGGGTCGTGACATGTCCAGTGCCTCATTATTGACGCGCAATGGCAACACAAAGTGATTGAACAACAGTTCAGGAACCTTTTTGCCCCAGGGCATCTGATCCCGGGCTTCAAAGGTTGCGCGGACGTTATCCAGATGGAATTGAAGCGAATAGTCGGTGACATCAGCAAGTGGCATATAAGCATACAGGAACCGCAGCGCCTGCATCTCTTGTTCGTTCACGTCAAGCCCGCTGAAGTCAGGGTTCCTCAACTCCTCGACTGTCGCTGCCATCGACACGGTTGATACCGACAGCACAGCCATTAACAGCATAAATATCTTCTTCATCAGATTATTCCATTTTGATTCTATCCCACAAAATTAATATAAACTATTGAGTTCTCATTTCTAATAATGCTTAAAACTTAGAGCCAGAGGCCGAAAAACTGGAAAAAAATGGTTACCTTTGCACTCTTGTAACAAGAATACGACAACTAGACTGGAATGAAGACAATACGCAACTTCTGCATCGTGGCACACATCGACCACGGCAAGAGCACGCTCGCCGACCGCCTGCTCGAGTTCACCAACACCGTCGCTGGCAAGGACATGCAGGCCCAGGTGCTTGATGACATGGACCTGGAACGTGAGCGTGGCATCACCATCAAGAGCCATGCGATCCAGATGGACTATATGAAAGATGGCACAAAATTCACGCTCAACCTGATTGATACCCCGGGACATGTGGACTTCTCCTATGAGGTGTCTCGATCGATTGCGGCATGCGAGGGTGCATTGCTGGTAGTGGATGCCACACAGGGTGTGCAGGCCCAGACAATCAGCAACCTGTATATGGCGATTGACAACGGGCTCGAGATTATTCCCGTTATCAACAAGATTGACATGGACAGTGCTCACCCCGATGAGGTCGAAGACGAGATTGTGGAATTGCTAGGTTGTGACCCCAGTGACATCATCCGTTGCAGTGCCCGCACCGGTGAAGGTGTGCCGGCCATCCTTGATGCTATTGTTGACCGCATTCCCGCCCCCGAAGGTGACCCCGAGGCTCCGTTGCAGGCGCTGATTTTTGACTCGGTATTCAATTCATTCCGTGGCATTATTGTTTATTTCAAGATATTGAACGGTTCGATTGCCAAGGGCGACTTCGTCAAGTTTGTCAACACCGAGAAGGAGTATAACATCGACGAATTGGGTGTGCTCAAACTTCGCCAGCATCCCTGTGATCGGTTATCGGCCGGCAATGTGGGTTACATCATTTCAGGTATCAAGAATTCGACCGAGGTGCGCGTGGGCGATACCATCACCCATGTGCAGCGCCCGTGTGATAGTGCGATCGAGGGTTTCCAGGAAGTGAAACCGATGGTGTTTGCCGGCGTTTATCCTATAGATCCTGAGGACTTTGAGAACCTGCGTGCCTCGCTCGAGAAACTGCAACTCAACGATGCAGCATTGACGTTCACGCCCGAGTCCTCGGTAGCCCTGGGATTCGGTTTCCGTTGCGGATTCCTGGGACTGCTTCACATGGAGATCGTCCAGGAACGCTTGAGCCGCGAGTTCAACATGGAGGTTATCACCACTGTGCCTAACGTTTCCTACAAGGTATATGACAAGAAAGGCGGATTGACCGAGGTGCACAACCCAGCCGGACTGCCCGATATCGCCATCATTGAGAAAATTGAGGAGCCCTACATCCGCGCTTCAATCATTACCCAGAGTGAATACATGGGGCCGATTATCACCCTGTGCCTGTCCAAGCGCGGCGAATTGGCCAAGCAGGAGTACATCTCGGGCAACCGTCTGGAACTCACCTTCGACATCCCCCTGGGCGAGATTGTCATCGATTTCTATGACAAGTTGAAGAGCATCAGCAAGGGCTATGCCTCGTTTGATTACTTTATCAATGGTTACCGCGAGTCAAAACTCATCAAGTTGGACATCCTGCTGAATGGCCAGCCGGTCGATGCCTTGAGCACGTTGACCCATGTTGACAATGCTGTGTCGCTGGGCCGCCGCATGTGTGAGAAACTCAAGGAACTGATTCCGCGCCAGCAGTATGATATCGCCATCCAGGCTGCCATCGGTGCCAAGATTATCGCCCGCGAAACCGTCAAGCAGGTGCGCAAGGATGTGACTGCCAAGTGCTATGGCGGTGACGTGAGCCGCAAGCGCAAACTGCTCGAGAAACAAAAGGCCGGTAAAAAACGCATGAAACAGATTGGCACGGTGCAGGTGCCCCAGAAGGCGTTCCTCGCGGTGCTCAAACTGGATTAAGTCATCAAAATACAGCAATGCGATAGGGTAGGGATGCTATGGCAGAAAACGATTTGAGCCATATTGACCTGGACAACCCTGAATTTCAGGATGCTTGGAGCGTGATTACACGCACCAACCGTTCGGTGTTCCTCACGGGAAAAGCCGGGACAGGCAAGAGCACATTCCTGAAATACATCTGTGCCAACACCAAGAAGAAACACATCGTGCTGGCACCGACTGGCATCGCTGCCGTCAATGTTGGAGGCCAGACGATGCACTCCTTCTTCAAAATCCCGTTCAAGCCGCTGTTGCCCGATGATCCCGATATAGCAAATATCACCCGCTTGCGCAAAATGCTGCGGTACACCAAGGAGAAAGTCAAACTCATACGCGAACTCGACTTGATCATTATTGATGAGATTTCTATGGTCAGGGCCGACGTGATTGACTTTGTGGACAGGGTGCTGCGTGTGTATTCCGGTAACATGCGGGAACCCTTCGGCGGCAAGCAATTGCTGCTTGTGGGCGACATTTTCCAGTTGGAACCTGTCGTGACCCATGACATGCGCGACATCCTGCGCAGGTACTATAAGAATTTCTTTTTCTTTAATGCACGTGCATTTGCTCAAATCAATTTGGTCTCAGTTGAATTAAAAAAGATCTACCGCCAGACCGATAGTGACTTCATCTCGCTGCTGGACCGTGTGCGAGTCAATCGTGCTACCAGCAACGACATCGCGCGGTTGAACCAGCGCTGCAATCCTGATTATCAGGAAGTCAACGAGACTTTTGCCATCACGCTGGCCACACGACGAGATACTGTTGATGCCATCAACGACGAGCACATGCAGGCACTCAAGACCCCGGAATATACCTATCATGGCCGAATTGAAGGTGATTTTCCCGAAAACAGTCTCCCGACGGCATTACGCCTGGTCCTCAAGGAAGGGGCCCAGGTCATTTTCATCCGCAATGATAAGGAGGGCCGCTGGTATAATGGGACCATCGGCAAGGTGACTAGATTGAATGATGATCAAGTGTATGTTACTCTCGAGAATGGTGAAGAGATGGATGTATTGCCCGAAATCTGGGAAAACATGCAATACACCTACAATGAAAAAGAGAAAAAGGTAGAAGAGAAGGTCTTGGGTACCTTCATGCAGATTCCCATCAAGCCAGCATGGGCTCTCACTGTTCACAAGAGCCAGGGCCTCACTTTCAATCATGTCGTGATTGACTTTGTGGGCGGGGCTTTTACGGGTGGACAGACCTATGTGGCGCTGTCGCGTTGCACATCGATGGAGGGCATCACCTTGCTCAAGCCATTGAGCGAACGGGATATCATCGTCAATATGGCGGTAGTGGATTTCAGCAGGCAGTTCAACGACCGGCAGATGCTCAACGACGCTATGGAACAGGAACGCGCCAACCAGTTGTATCGCCGCGCAGTCCATGCGTTTGACCATCAAGAGTTTGAAGAATGTGTCAAATGCTTCACCCAGGCGATGAAGATTAAAGATAACATTCAGGATGAGGCTGTCAAGCGACTGATTTCCAAAAAATTGAATTCGTTCAAGAAACAGGCAAGAACTATTGAGCGTCTAGAGCAAGTCATTGATAGTCAGCAAAAACTGCTCCGTGAACTCGCCCTTGAGTATGCTTCGATGGGGGACCAGGCACTGTCCATCAATGAGCAAAGTGGAGTAGTGGGCGAGGGGAGCATCCACTATGGCAAGCGGCTTGACGACATCGCAATCCGTTCGGCATTAGCCAATTACAATAAGGCATTACGCATTGCACCCGACTGTATCGAGGCGATGATAGGCAAGGCAAAATTAATGATGATTATAGATCAGTTGGAAAATGCCGAGGTGGAATTGAAAAAGGCTCTCGAGATAGACAAGAATAACTATGATGCGCACATGACCATGGGTGAACTGATGGAACTGTTAAAAGACATTCCCGAAGCCATCAAGTCTTATAAAAGAGCGGCTAAATCAGACAAGAAGCGCCCCGAACCCCATGAACGCCTCCATGAGATTTACCTTAACATTGGGTTTGAAGATCTGGCTGATGGGGAAAAAGAAACAGCCAACCGGCTGAGAAAAGCCCTCTACAAGAAAACCTCAACCAAGCGAAAAAAATAAGTCTTCAAACTTACTGTCTGTTTATAATACATCATTAAAAATGATCTTCCCAAATTATCGGGATTGTCGTCATGGGGTGGCAAAAGGTAAAATTGCTTTTGCTTATTTTACATAATATCAATATTTATCTTTTTAGGGATGTCTCCAGAATACATAGAGTTAACCGTAAATGATGCCTCATTTCCCGATCAACATAAAGAAATTCATGGATTTTTAAATCTCAGCAAGTTGAGTATCGAGTTAATGATCCACTATTCGGCACATAGTCAATATGATAAGCGATTTGTTGCCATGTATAGATTCGATTGCTGAAAACTTCAGATATTTGATTCGATTACATTCTCACAGATATTTCATCACTAAAATGAGATTCTCCATTTCTATAAAAAAATTATTGCTCTTATCTTGACGATTTCTTGATCGATGACACACAGTATCTCAAGTAATGATTTAAAATACATGAGTTCAATGCTTAGCAAGCATCAAGAGATAGTCCTTATAATTTATTATACTAGATAGTAAAACAATAATTCACATGTATTACAGTAGATTAAACGATATACCTTTTAGTAAATATTTAATTAATAATTAGCGATTGATTGAAATCCTAGAAATTCTGTTAGCATGATTGGCCGACTAATACAAATATTCGCCATAATTAAACAAAATTATCAATCCTCAATTCATTGTTATTTAGATATTTAAAACTACAATTTTAAACAAAATATTTATATAACTATTTGCATGATAATTTCCTCAAAAACAAAGCCTTATCAATCATCATGATTAAGACCTCACTCATTTAATGTGACCACTGTACATTTATCTTTAAAAACAGCCAATATGTCTATTCTTGTGTTACAAAACCGATGTTTTTTATGTAATTTTGTGGCAATATTCTCAATCATCTAATCAATAATGTTAAAAATCTTGCTCCAACAAGTCAAGCAGTATAAGACGGCATCACTATTGGCGCCCGTTTTCATCATGCTTGAAGTCGTGCTTGACGTGCTCATCCCCTATGTGACCGCCAAACTCATCGACAACGGCATCAGTGCGGGACACATGCCCAGCGTGTACAAGTACGGCCTCATCATGCTCGTCATGGCATTCCTCAGCATGATGGCCGCAATCTTGGCAGGCAAATATGCGTCCTATGCTTCGTCTGGCTTTGCCTGCAACCTGCGCGATGCCATGTACAAGAACATCCAGCGGTTCGCATTCAGTGACATCGACAAGTATAGCACATCAGGCCTTGTGACCCGCATGACGACCGATGTCACCAACCTGCAGAACGCATACCAGCAGATTATCCGCACGTCGGTTCGCGCACCGTTCAACCTGTTGTCCAGTATCGTGATGTGCTTTGTCATCAGTCCGCAATTGAGTCTCATCTTCATCATTGCCAGCATAGTGCTGGGAGTTATTTTGGCGCTGATTATCACTAAGGTGTCCAAGATGTTTGCTCTGGTCTTCAAGCAATATGACGTGCTGAATGGTGTCGTACAGGAAAATGTGTCGGGCATTCGCGTTGTCAAGGCATTTGTTCGCGAGGACTTCGAGAAAGACAAGTTCTGGCAAGCATCCAAGCGGCTCTATGACCTCAACGTCAAGGCCGAGAGTCTGATGGCACTCAATAGTCCGGTGATGAACATGGTCGTCTATGGTTGCATCATCGCCATTTCATGGTTTGGAGCCCAATTTGTTGTGGGCGGCAGCCTCACAACAGGCCAATTGACCTCGTTGTTCACCTATGTGATGACCATCCTGTCCTCGCTGATGATGCTGAGCATGATTTTTGTAATCATTACTCAAAGTATCGCCAGTGGACAGCGTGTCACACAGGTGATTACCGAAGAGCCTGATATTGTCAACCCGGATCAAGCCGATACCGTCATTCCTGATGGTAGCATCGATTTCAACCATGTCTATTTTGCCTATAAGGGCGGTAGCGGCGAGTATGCACTCAACGACATTGATTTGCACATCCACAGCGGCGAGTCCATCGGCGTGATTGGCGGTACAGGTAGTGGCAAGTCATCCCTTATTAATATGGTAAGCCGCCTGTATGACGCCTCCAAGGGGAGCGTGATGATCGGCGGCAAAGATGTGAAGACCTACGACCTGGAGACCCTGCGCAACAACGTGTCGGTCGTGCTGCAAAAGAATGTCCTCTTCTCGGGGACAATTCTCGACAACCTGCGCTGGGGAGACGATAGCGCTACCCTCGAGCAGTGTCGTGAGGCGTGCCGTGTGGCCAGCGCCGACGAATTCATCATGGATATGCCCGACGGCTATGAGACCCGCATCGAACAAGGTGGAGCCAATGTCTCGGGAGGCCAAAAGCAGCGCCTGTGTATCGCCCGCGCCCTCTTGAAGAGGCCCAAGGTCATGGTGCTGGACGACAGCACTAGCGCCTGTGACAACACGACTGATGCCCGCATCCGCGCCGCATTGCGTGACAACTTGCCCGACATGACCAAACTCATCATCTCGCAACGCATCAGCAGCATCAGGGACTGTGACCGTATCCTGGTACTCGATGACGGCAAGATGGCTGGATTTGATACCCACGATAACCTGCTGCAATCCTGCCAGATATACAAAGAAATCTGTGCGATACAAGAAGAGGCCGGCGGGGACTTTGACAAACCCATTAATGACAGAAAGGAGGTCCATCAATGAGAGCACCCGGATCACCCCACAACCGCAATGTCGTGGTCGATACCACGGGCGTGAACAAGCGCAACACCTTGTGGCGCCTTTTCAAGTTTGTGATGAAGAACTACAAGTTCTCGTTCCTCGCAGTTGCCGCCTGCATTGTCGTCACGGCCTGCACTACCCTAGCCTCTACCCTATTCACCCGCACACTCATCGACGATTACATCACTCCGCTGCTAGGCCAGGCCCACCCCGACTATGGTCCGTTGGCCCGGACTCTTATCATGCTGGGCGTGGTGCTCACCTTTGGCGCCCTGTGTTCCTACCTGCACAGCCGCCTGATGATCAACGTCAGCCAGGGTACAATGCTCAAGTTGCGCAATTCCACGTTTGACCACATGGAATCGTTGCCCATCAAGTACTTTGACACCCATTCCCACGGCGACATCATGTCCACCTATACCAATGACGTGGACACCTTGCGCCAGATGATCAGCCACAGCCTCCCTCAAGCATTCAACTCCCTCATCACTCTGACCATCACCTTTGCCAGCATGATTGTGATGAGTGTCCCCATGACATTGTTGTCGATCGTAATGGCCTTGATCATGGCCTGGTCCACGACCTATCTGGGCAAGCGATCCCGCAAGCACTTCAGGGTACAACAGCAGAAACTGGCCGAGGTCAACGGCTTCATCGAGGAAATGATGACCGGCCAAAAAGTCGTCAAGGTCTTTTGTCACGAGGATGAGGCCATCAAGCAGTTTGAGGTCATCAATGAGCAATTGCGCAGCAACACCTACGACGCCAACCGCATCGGCAACATCGTCATGCCCGTCAATGGCAACCTGGGGCACCTGAGTTATGTGCTCATGGGCGTGCTGGGCGCCGCCCTCATCATCGGCGGTCACAGTGGCATGACACTCGGCACACTGGTGGCTTTCCTCACGCTGAACAAGAGTTTTGCCCGCCCCATCGCCAGCATCAGTCAGCAGATCAACAGTGTGCTGAACGCCTCGGTGGGCGCCGACCGCGTCTTCAAGATCAACGACGAGACAGCCGAGCCTGATGCCGGTCAGGTCAAACTGGTCAACGCCAAGCGTGGCGAGGACGGTCTGTTGCACCCGTGTAACCATCACACGGGCATCTGGGCATGGAAGATTCCTCAAGAAGACGGCAAGACGCGATATGTCAAGGTGGCCGGAGGCGTCAAGTTCAATGATGTGGACTTCGGCTACAACGAGGAGAAGCAAGTACTGTTTGACATCGACATCGACGCCATGCCCGACCAGAAAATCGCCTTTGTTGGCGGCACTGGAGCAGGAAAAACGACCATTACCAACCTGATTAACCGTTTCTATGACATCCAGGACGGTAAGGTGTTGCTCGACGGCATCAGTATCAACGACATCAGCAAGCGAGACCTGCGTCATGGCATGGGCATGGTGCTGCAGGAGACCCACCTGTTCACGGGCACCGTGCTTGACAACATCCGCTATGGCCGGCTCGATGCCACCGACCAGGAATGCATCGAAGCCGCCAAACTCGTTAATGCCGACAGTTTCATCCGTCGCCTGAGTGACGGTTACCACACCGTACTCAATGCCGATGGTGGCAACCTGAGCCAAGGCGAACGCCAGTTGCTGGCCATCGCCCGCGCCGCCGTTGCCGATCCACCCATCCTCATCCTTGACGAGGCCACCAGCAGCATCGACACCCGCACCGAGACCCTCGTGCAGCGCGGCATGGACTCACTGATGAAAGGGCGCACCACATTTGTCATCGCCCATCGCCTCTCGACCGTGCGCAACAGCGACTGCATCATCGTTCTCGAGAAAGGCCGCATCATCGAGCGCGACACCCACGACGAACTCCTTGCCCAGCGCGGCAAGTACTACCAACTCTACACCGGCGGCGAAATCGCGTAAAAACAACAAGACTTTTTTAAAGAGATGTCGCCCCAATAGGTGGATAAAGCCATTGGGGCGACCATTGTATTATATGCCCGCTTGACATCCAAGATGTCTTATTCCACAAGAATCTGTTGATATAGATGCTTTTTGATGTTATCAAAAACATTTATTTCGCTATTTCGCTGCCAGTAAATGAAAAAAACACTACCTTTGCAGATTGAATAAACTTGGTGGCACCTCAGCAAATGACACCCATATCATTGCCCCTGGTGAGCACAAGTTTTGGAATCAGAACTTATTAACCGACTAGACATAAAACATTAACACATGGCAAAGAAATTGACTGACCGAGTGACTTGGGTCGGAAAGGTGGACTGGGAACTGAAGCGTTTCCATGGTGACGAATTGTCCACCCACCGTGGCTCGAGTTACAATTCCTACTTGATTCGTGACAAAAAGAACGTGCTCATCGACACTGCATGGCTCCCTTACAGTCGCGAGTTTGTGGCCAACCTCAAGCAGGAGATTGACCTGAACAAGATTGACTATATCGTGATGTGCCACAACGAGATTGACCACAGCGGTGCTCTCGTGGACCTGATGCGCGAAATTCCCGACACACCCATCTATTGCACAGCCAAGGGCGAAGCCATCATCCGTGGCCATTACCACCAGGACTGGAACTTCGTGAACGTCAAGACGGGTGACACTCTGGAACTGGGCGATACTACGCTCACCTTTATCGAGGCTACGATGCTGCACTGGCCCGACACGATGTTCTGCTACCTGAGTGGCGAGGAAATCCTGTTCAGCAACGACGGCTTCGGCCAGCACTATGCCACCGAGTCGCTCTATGACGACCAGGTGTGCATGGACGAGGTGCTGCAGGAGGCCGAGAAATACTATGCCAACATCCTTGCGCCCTTCAGCCCGCTGGTGGCTCGCAAGGTGAAGGAAATCCTGGGCATGAACCTGCCCGTGAAGATGATTTGCCCCAGTCACGGCATCATCTGGCGCAACAATCCCGGCTTGATTATCGAGAAGTACCAGCAGTGGAGCGATGCCTACCAGCAGGACCAGGTGACCATCGTCTATGACACGATGTGGCAGAGCACCCGCCTGATGGCCCAAGCCATTGCCGATGGCATTCGCCAGCAGTCGCCCTCGACGACCGTTAAGATCTACAATGCGGCCCAGAACGACAAGAACGACATCCTCACCGAGGTCTTCCACTCGCGTGCTGTGCTCGTGGGTTCTCCCACCATCAACAATGGCTACAGTTATGCCATCGCCGGCATCCTGGAGATGTTGAAGGGCATGAAACTCAAGAAGAAAAAAGGTGCCGCCTTCGGTAGTTACGGCTGGAGCGGCGAGGGCATCAAACTCATCACCGAGCACCTCAAGGCCGCTGGCATCGAACCCGTGAACGACGGCATCCGCACCCTGTGGGTACCCGAGCAGGACGCTCTGGAGCAGTGCCGTGAATTCGGCCGCGAGTTTGCCAAGGCGCTCTAATCCTCCTCAATAAACCGAAAGAATTTACAACTCAATAACCAATTTACTTTTTTAAAGAAAACGCAATGAACAAAGTCGTTAGTAAAGAGCAGTTTTCTGCTAACGTGACTAAACTTGTCGTTGAGGCTCCCCTCATCGCCAAGTCGCGCCGCGCCGGTCACTTTGTGATCGTCCGCGCTGGCGAAAAAGGAGAACGTATCCCCTTGACAATTGCCGACAGCGACCCCAAGGCTGGCACCATCACGCTGGTTATCCAGAGTGTGGGCGACAGCACGCGCAAGATTTGTGCCCTGGAGCCGGGTGAATGCCTGCATGACGTGGTGGGTCCCCTGGGCCAGGCCACTCACATCGAGAAGTATGGCACCGTGCTGTGTGCCGGTGGCGGTGTGGGTACCGCTCCCCTGTTGCCCATCATCCGTGCCATGAAGGAGGCTGGCAACCGCGTCATCAGCGTGCTGGCAGGCCGCACCAAGGATCTGATCATTCTCGAGGACGAGGTGCGCGCATCCAGTGACGAGACCATTATCATGACCGATGACGGCAGTTATGGCAACAAGGGTGTTGTCACTGTCGGCATGGAGGAAGTGCTCAAGCGTGAGCATGTGGACTATTGCGTGACCATCGGTCCCGCCATCATGATGAAGTTCTGTGCCCTGTTGACCAAGAAATATGAGGTGCCCACCGAGGCATCGCTCAACGCTATCATGGTTGACGGTACCGGCATGTGCGGCGCTTGCCGCGTGACCGTGGGTGGCAAGACACGCTTCGTTTGCGTCGAGGGCCCTGAGTTCAATGCCCACGAGATAGATTTTGACGAGTTGATGATGCGCTTGAAAGGTGCGCAATAATTAATATAGTTAACAGAAAGAAATGGAACAGAATAATATGGATCCGCGTAATGAACAATGGCGCATCGACTTGCGTAACTCTAAGACTCCCAAGGAGCGCACCGCTATCCCCCGCGTGGAAATGCCGCAACTCGATCCCAAGTACCGTATCACCTGCAACGAAGAGGTAAACCAGGGCATCAGCGCCGAGCAGGCAGTTGTTGAGGCCAGCCGTTGCCTGGATTGCGCCAACCCCCAGTGTGTGACCGGTTGCCCCGTTAACATCAATATTCCCACCTTTATCAAGAACATCGAGCGTGGAGAGTTCGGCGAGGCCGCCGCAACACTGAAGATGACCAGTTCGCTGCCCGCCGTCTGTGGCCGCGTGTGCCCCCAGGAGAAGCAGTGCGAGTCGCGTTGCATCCACACCAAGATGAAACACCCGGCCGTAGCCATTGGTTACCTGGAGCGCTTTGCCGCCGACTGGCAGCGCGACAACCTGCCTCAGGAGGTGCCCGCAATGGCTCCCGCCAATGGCATCAAGGTCGCTGTTATCGGTAGTGGTCCCTCGGGACTGTCGTTTGCCGGCGACATGGCCAAGAAGGGCTTCAGCGTGACCGTGTTTGAGGCACTGCACGAGATTGGCGGCGTGTTGAAATATGGTATTCCCGAGTTCCGTCTGCCCAACCACATCGTGGATTATGAGATCGAGGGCCTGAGAAAGATGGGTGTTGAGTTCGTCAAGGACTGCCTGGTGGGCAAGACCATCAGTTATGAGGACCTGCACGAGATGGGTTTCAAGGGCGTGTTTGTCGGCAGTGGTGCCGGTTTCCCGCGCTTCATGAACATCCCCGGTGAGAACCTCAACGGCATCATGTCGAGTAACGAGTACCTGACACGCATCAACCTGATGGAAGCCGGCCGCGGTGGCGATACTCCCGTGCTGCGCGGCAAGACCATCGCCGTCATCGGTGGCGGTAACACCGCTATGGACTCGACCCGAACCGCCCTGCGCATGGGCACCGAGCGCGTTATCCTCATCTATCGCCGCAGCGAGGAGGAGATGCCCGCCCGTCGCGAGGAAATCGGCCACGCCAAGGAAGAGGGCGTCGAGTTCATGACCCTGCACAACCCCATCGAGTACATCGGTGACGACAAGGGTCGTGTGGTAGCCATGCGCGTGCAGAAGATGGAACTGGGTGAGCCCGACGCTTCGGGTCGCCGCAGCCCTGTGCCCGTCGAGGGTGCCATCGAGGAAATTCCCGTCGATCTGGTGATTGTAGCAGTGGGTGTGTCACCCAACCAACTCGTTCCCCGTTCGATTCCCGGACTGGACATCAGCAAGCGCAACACCATCGTTGTCAACGAGGAAACCATGCAGTCATCGGTCGGCGACCTCTATGCCGGCGGTGACATCGTGCGTGGTGGCGCAACCGTTATCCTCGCCATGGGCGACGGCCGTCGTGCCGCCCTCAACATGGCCAAGGAACTGCTGGGCGAATAATTATCGCTCCTGCCGACTCATCACTGTGGGTAATGATCCCGAATGGGATTGTTGCCCACAGTTTTGTATAGGCTCACGGCTTGGCGATGTAGGGACAACGTTTCAGCAACATGCCGGGATTGGGATGATAAGCATGACGGGGAAGTTGATAATTGTGCGTTGGCAGGTGGGTGACTGATAACATTTCCATAATCTTATGTAGAATGATTTTTTAAGTGTAAGAGTACGGTGCTCTTAATCAAGGGGATAACTGTAAATCTATATAACTCTTGCCTGAAATAATCTGCCGCAAAAGTACATCTTTTTTCAATTCCAGCAAAAAATAAGCCGAAAAACAATTACCTTTGCAGTGAATGAACGATAATAGAACGCGAAGCATTGCTGTGATGCTTGCGGCAATTGCCGTGAGCGTGTTTTTGTGTGCCTGTGGAGGGCGCAAGGAGATGAGCAACCGCGTCATTGTCCAGAACGAAGTGTTCACCTTGACCAGCGACAGCATCATCGAGGACACCGTGTTTGCCTGTGTGCTGCCATCAGGCAATATCAAGTCCAACATCACTACATCCCGACTTGACAGCCTGTATTCCCACATTGATTCGGGTCGAGTGCGCTTTGTAAAGGACAGGCCCTTGAGAATCCGGGACAAACGCCCCGTGAACATACCCGAATACAAGAGCGAGCAGCCCTTGGTTGATGCTCTATATAATATGTCTGTTGACAATATCGCCGACGCTGTTGACAAAACCGGGCGCTTCATTCCGTCGCAGAAGAACTACAGTCGTCTGTATTGCTCAATCTACTTGTCTCTAGCGGCACTCAAGCCCCACCAGTCAATGGCGACCCTGCGTTCAATCGTTGACCCAGACAGCATCATCATGCAGCGTGAAGGGCAATGGCCCGTGGTGAGTGACCACATCGGTTGGGTCACTGCCGCATGGGAAGTCTATAAGGTGACTGGAGACCGCCAGTGGCTGTCCTATTGCCGGCGGGTGGTTGAGAAGACACTGAGTATCAACCGACAGGTACTGCTTGACCACGAGTTGAATCTTATTCATGGCGCTGGTTACACCTCGTCAAGGCCCATCGGGGTGCGCCGGATGACGTGGATGGGTTACAATGACCTGTTTGCCTGCATGTCACTGGGCAACAATATCTTGACAGGCAACGCCTATGCTATTCTCGCCGACATGTGCGACGAATTGGGCATCAAGAATGATTACCAGAAGGATGCCCAGCGCATCAAGGATGCCATCAACCAGCACTTGTGGAACGAGGACAAGGGATTTTACAGTTCTTTCCTCTATGGTATGGCCTATCACAGGCAATCACCGTTGACCGATAACACATCGCAGGCCATGTGTGTGTTATGGGGCATTGCCGATGACAATAGGGCCGAAAACCTCATTGCCCACACTCCAGTGTCGGACATGGGGGTGAATGTATCCTATCCCACATCCAACCCTATTGAGCCATTCTTTGTCAACTCCTCATGGGCGACTACCCAGGCCTTGTGGAATATCGCAGCCGCATGGGTCGGTAACGAGAACGCCTTGAGGCGTGGCTTGGGAGCCCTCTATCGCGCCCAGGCCCTGTACCAGTCCCATGGTATCCACATGCAGGGTGTTGAGACCGATCACCTGGGAACCAGCGCGTCGGACGCCGCAATGGTCCTGCGTGTATTGATGGGCATGAACTTCAAGTCCGAGGGTATAGAGTTCACCCCGATGGTACCCAACTGCATGCCTGGCAAAAAGACACTCAAGGGGGTGAATTACCGTAATGCGGTACTCGACATCACCATCACGGGGACAGGTAATGAGGTTCTCTCGATTACCGATAATGGGTACACACTGGAAAGCCCCTTTATTCCCCGGAATATCAATGGACGACATCACATCGTAATCGAGTTAGAACCGACCGAGCGCACCTCGCAGCACGTGACCATCCACCATGGTGAGGCCGTCTTGCCCCCCACCCCATCTGTCACGTGGTCGGGCGACAGCGGTTATATTGTGGACTTCATTCCAGGCACGCCCTACCGCTTATCGGTCAATGGCCACTTGAGTTCACTCAATGATTCGGCATTTGCTTTGCCCAAGTCCGAAAACTTTGCCGAGTTCACGGTGGAAATTGCTGGAAAGTATGGCAACGGATTCATTTCCAAGCCATTGTTCTATTTTGGTCTAACACCGCAAGTGGCTTTCTTTCCCGAGAATACGGGTAGCGACAGCACCAGCATCACGGTAAGCGTGGCCGAGGGCGGTGATTACCTTCTGGATGTGGGGTACCACGCCACGGGCACGCTCGACGTGCGCCGCGTGAGCGCCAACAGCCACCCGATGGGCACCATCGTCATGGCCAGTACCGTATCAACCCAGGATGACCTGTCCTACAGCAATATGTTACATATCAAATTGCTGAAAGGCAAGAATATCATCAGATTTGACCAGATCAGGCTTCCTAAGTCATTTACAACTTGTGAGCCCATCCACATGAGACTCATCAAGTACTAGGGGCGCCCGATGGACAACTATCGGATTATTAACAACCAAGCAATCATAACTAGAAATCCCAAACTTTTAAAAAAGAATCGTATGAAAACCAAATTCGTCTTGATCGCAGCAATGGCTGCTGCACTGACCAGTCAGGCCGACGAGGGGCGCCTGTTGCGCTTCCCTGGCACCAATGGCAGTGAAATCGCATTCAGTTATGCAGGCGACATCTACACTGTTCCCATCAGTGGAGGCACAGCCCGCAAACTCACTTCACACAAGGGCTATGAGGCATTTGCACGCTTCTCGCCTGATGGACAGACTATCGCATTTACCGGCCAGTATGACGGCAACACCGAGGTGTACGTCATGCCTGCTGCCGGCGGTGAACCGCGCCGCATTACATTCACGGCCAGCAATCCCCGCGACGACTGGGGCGACCGCATGGGTCCCAACAACATCACCATGACCTGGACTCCCGATGGCCGCGGCGTCATCTACCGCAATCGCATCAGCGACAGTTTTGACGGCAAACTGTGGTGTGCCCCCATCGATGGCAGTATGCCCGGCCAGTTGCCGTTGCCCGAGGGTGGCTTCTGCAGTTACAATGCCGATGGCACCAAGTTGGCCTATAACCGTGTCTTCCGTGAGTTCCGCACGTGGAAGTACTACAAGGGTGGTATGGCCGACGACATCTGGATCTATGACACCCAGGCCAAGACGGTGACCAACATCACCAACAACATCGCTCAGGACATCGACCCGATGTGGATTGGCGACGAGATCTACTTTATGAGCGACCGCGACAACCGCATGAACATCTTTGTGTATAACACCAAGAGCGGCACGACCCAAAAGGTCACCAACTTCACCGACTATGACGTGAAGTTTGCCAGTTGCGGCGGCGGCAAGATCGTGTTTGAGAATGGTGGTTACCTCTATGTGCTCGACCCGGTGACCAAGCGCAGCGAGAAAGTCACGGTCTATCTCAACAGCGAGAACAACTTTGCCCGCGAGGAACAGCGCAAGGTGAAAGACAACCTCAATGGCGGCAGTCTCGCGCCCGACGGCAGCCGTCTGGCCATCAGTGCACGCGGCGAGGTCTTTGACGTGCCTGCCAAGCATGGCGTTACCCGCAACATCACCCATACACCGGGCGTTCACGAGCGCAACGCCTCGTGGAGTCCCGATGGCAAGAACATTGCCTACATCAGCGACCAGACTGGCGAGACCGAGTTGTGGATGCGCCCCGTCGGCAGTGACAAGGCCGTTCAGTTAACCCGTGATAATGACACATACATCCGTGACTTTGAGTGGAGCCCCGACGGCAGCCAAATTGTCTATACCGACCGCAAGAACCGCATGATCCTGCTCAACGTCAAGACATTGGCCAAGCAAACCCTCATGCAGGACGAGATGGGCGAAATTCCCACTCCCTCGTTCTCGCCCGACGGCAAGTGGCTCACCTACTATCGCCAGGGCCGCAACGAGTACAGTATCGTTTATCTCTACAATATTGCCCAGCGCAAGGAGTACCCGGTTACCGACCGCTGGTATGACAGCAATTCCCCCGTGTTCAGCACCGATGGCAAGTATCTGATTTTCGCCTCGGCCCGCGATTTCAATCCCATCTACAGCAGCATCGAGTGGAACTTTGCCTACCGTGACATGGAAGGCATCTACCTGGTGATGCTCTCCAAGGACACCCCCTCGCCCTTCCTCCCCCAGGATGACAAGGTGATGGCTGGTGGCGAGCAGTCCAAGGATGCTTCCAAGGATGCCCCTAAGGACAAGAAGGGTAAAGGCAAGGGCAAGGCCCAGGCCGATGCCAATGCTATCAGCATCGATATCGACGGCATTGCCGACCGTATCGTCAAGGTACCCATCGGTACGGGTAGTTACGGCAACTTTGTGTGCGACGGTTCCCACCTGTGGTACAGCGGCCGCGGCAGTGTGCGTGTGTTTGACTTCGCCGAGCAGAAGGACGAACTCGTTGCCGAACGTGCCTTCATGATACCCTCGGCCGACAAGAAGATGGCCGCCTTTGTCAAGGGAGAGGACATCTACATCGCACCACTGGCGCCCCGCAAAGCCGAACTTAGCGACAAGGTAAACCTCGATGACATGATTGCCACGGTCAACTATGACCAGGAGTGGAAGCAGATCTTCAACGAGGCCTGGCGTGCCTATCGTGACGGCTTCTACCTCGAGAATATGCACGGCGTTGACTGGCAGGCGATGCACGACAAGTATTCGGCCCTGCTGCCCTATGTCAAGAACCGTCTTGACTTGACCTACGTCATTGGTGGCATGATTGGTGAGTTGGCCGTCGGACACGCCTATGTTGACGGTGGTGACCACATCAAGGCCGATGAGCATAACATCGGTATGCTTGGAGCCGAATTGCAGCAGATTGCCGAAGGATACAAAATCACTAAGATCCTGCGCGGTGCTCCCGATCGCGAGTCACTGCGTTCGCCCCTGCTGGAGCCCGGCATGAATGTCAAGGTGGGTGATGTCATCACTGCAGTGGATGGTGTGAGCACCGCTGGTGTGGCTAACATCTATACCCTGCTGCGCGACAAGGCTGATGTCATGACCGAACTGACCCTGGGCGATGGCCGCAAGGTGGTGGTCAAGCCCATCCAGGACGAGTATCCCCTGTACCACAACGAGTGGGTACAGCACAACATCGACTACGTGAGCGAGAAGACCGGTGGCCGTGTGGGCTATGTCTATATTCCCGATATGGGTCCCGAGGGCCTGCGTGAGTTCTCGCGCTACTTCTTTGCGCAGACCGACAAGGAGGCCCTCATCATTGACGACCGTGGCAACGGCGGCGGCAACATCTCTCCAATGGTCATCGAGCGCCTGCTGCGTCAGCCTTACCGACTGACCATGTACCGTGGCAGCAATTACAACGGTACCACGCCCGAGCGCACACTCGTCGGCCCCAAGGTGCTGCTTGTGAACAAGTACAGTGCCAGTGACGGTGACCTGTTCCCATGGTCTTTCAAGGAGAACAAGATTGGCCCCGTGATCGGTACCCGCTCGTGGGGTGGCATCGTGGGCATCAGCGGCTCGCTGCCCTACATGGACGGTACCGACATCCGTGTGCCCTTCTTCACCAACTATGACACCCGCGGCAACTGGATCGTTGAGAACCATGGTGTGGATCCCGACATCCTCATCGACAATGACCCTGTACTCGAGTACCAGGGTATCGACCAGCAACTTGACAAAGCCATCGAGGTCATCCTTGAGCAACTCAAGGACCGCAAGCCCATGCCCGGCACGCCTGCACCCCGTACCCTCAAGGACCTGGGCGTGAACTAACCATCACCAGAACCGAGGCTTTAGGCCCGTATTATCAATTGGCATTCGCACTCCTGTTTATCTCGAGTGCGGATGCCAATTCTAATTCCTGATTGTCCATCCGTGTCAGATCCTCAATTATAGCGGCAAAAATGGTTAATGTATTTAAAATGTGACACTGCGGTTATTGCTGGAAAAGAAATTTGCAGTATCTTCGCAGTTTGTAATGGAAACAATGACACAACTCAACAAGCGCAATATCGCTGTGCTGGGCAGCACTGGCTCGATTGGCCGGCAGACACTTGATATCATCGCCGAATATCCTGGCCGCTTTCATGCCTGGCTGCTCGTTGCACGCAGTAGTGCCGACCTGCTGATTCAGCAAGCCCGTCAGTACCGTCCCCACATGGTCATCATCGCCGATGAGCAGTACTATGACTATGTGAGAGAGGCGTTGAGCGATACCGATATTGAAGTAGCAACAGGCAGCAGTGCCATTGCCGAGGCCGTAACCATGCCCGAGGTCGATACCGTGGTGACCGCCATGGTGGGCTACAGCGGGCTTGAATCGACAATCGCCGCTATCAAGGCTGGCAAGCGCATCGCCCTGGCCAATAAGGAGACGCTGGTCGTTGCGGGCGAACTCATCAACCGCCTGCTGGAGCAGTCGCCGGGTAGCGTTCTCTATCCTGTTGACAGTGAGCATGGAGCCTTTTACCAGTGTCTGGTCGGTGAGCGCATGCAAGATGTGGAACGGTTGCTGCTGACGGCATCGGGAGGTCCCTTCCGCACCATGCCTCAAGAGCGGCTCAATACCGTAACGGCTGCCGATGCCTTGAAGCATCCCAACTGGTCGATGGGCGCTAAAATCACTATCGACTCGGCCACGATGATGAACAAGGGTTTTGAGATGATCGAGGCCCGCTGGCTCTTTGGCATCGAGCCGCAGGACATTGAAATCGTGGTGCATCCCCAGTCAATCATTCACTCGATGGTGGCATTCAAGGACGGGTCGGTCAAGGCCCAACTGGGACTGCCCGACATGCATCTGCCCATCCGATATGCCCTGGGCCTGCCCGAGGGACGCCTGGCGAGTGACTGCCGCAAGATGACCATCGAGGACATGGCGTGCTTGACGATGGAGAGACCCGATTATGACAAATTCCCGCTGCTGCGCACTGCGTATGCCGCCGCACACACGGGCGGAACCGCCCCCTGTGTGATGAACGCCGCTAACGAGATTGCCGTGGCCGCCTTCCTGCAAGACAGAATCAAGTTTACTGACATCTATAGCATTATTGACCAGACGATGGAAAATGCCGCTCACATCGAGCAACCCGGCTATGAAGACTATGTGGCAAGCAATGCCGCCGCGCGCGAGTATGCAACCCGTCTAGCCGACAAGATTTCCCGTTAAGAAAAAAATCAATTTATAATAACTTATCAACATTAATGGACTTTTCATTCCTGACGACCTCATCCTTCTGGATTAAAACCGCCGAACTGATACTGGCACTGAGCATTCTGGTAGCATTTCACGAGTTCGGCCATTACTCGTTCGCACGCTTGTTTGGCGTGTGGGTAGAGAAATTCTATATGTTCTTCAATTACAAGTTCACCCTTGTCAAGTGGAAACCAGGCAAATATGTCAAGTGGTTCTCGACAGGCAAGGAGATGGCAGTCATGGAGGAGAGTGACCCTAACGAGAACAAGGACTCATGGCGCGCCACCGAGTATGGCATAGGCTGGATACCACTGGGCGGTTACTGCTCTATTGCCGGTATGATCGATGAGTCGATGAATACCGAGGCCATGAAACAGCCTGCCAAGCCGTGGGAATTCCGCAGCAAGGCCGCATGGAAGCGCCTGCTCATCATGCTGGGCGGTGTGCTGTTCAACTTCCTGCTGGCCATTATCATCTACTCGGGCATCGTCTATAGCCAGGGTGAGCAATACATCAAGTTTGTTGACGCGACCGAGGGAATGAACTATAGCGAGGTGGCCCACAAGGCGGGCTTCCAGGATGGTGACATTCCCTTGATGGCCGATGGACAGGCGCTACTGACGATGAGTCCCGAGGACATGCAGGCGATACTCACAGCCAAGCAGGTCACTGTGCTGCGCAACCACAAGGATACAGTCCCCATCAACCTGCCCAAGGATTTCATCTTCCAGGCCAATGATGAGGCCCAGGACGGTGGCAAGCCCTTCATGGACTACCGCTGGCCAGTGGTCGTCTCGCAGACGCTGCTCAACCAGGGTGCTGAGAAGGCTGGCTTGAAAGAGGGTGACCGCATGGTGGCTGTCGCAGGTGTTCCCACCCCCGACTATATCCTGTTCACCGAGGAGTTGGCCAAGCACAAGAATCAGGACATCTCGCTGGAAATCATGCGCGATGGCAAGGTCATGACAACCAGTGGGGTTCATGTCGACGGCGATGGTCTCATCGGCATCCTGCTCACCGAGCCCATCAAGATATTCAAGCCCACTATCATCCATTACAACCTGTTGCAATCGATTCCACGCGGCATCGAGATGGGCTGGGACAAGATGGTGAACTACGTCAAGCAACTCAAACTCATCTTCACCCCTCAGGGTGCTAAGAGCGTAGGCAGTTTTGGCGCTATCGGCAGTATTTTCCCGCCCACGTGGGACTGGGTAAACTTCTGGAACATCACCGCATTTATCTCCATCATCCTGGCAGTGATGAACGTGCTCCCCATCCCCATTCTGGATGGCGGTCACGTGCTGTTCCTTCTCTATGAGATGATTACCGGACGCCAGCCCAGCGAGAAATTCCAAGAAGTCTCAATGAAAATCGGTATGGCCTTCATCATCGCATTGATGGCACTGGCTATCGGTAACGACATCTTCAGGTTTATCATTAAATAGACTTTTCACAATGATTTACAAGAAAGTAACGCTCAAGCGCGGCAAGGAAGAATCGCTCCAGAGATTCCATCCCTGGGTATTCTCGGGCGCTATCGCCACAGCCGACGATACCATCGAGGAAGGTGACCTGGTGACAGTATATGCCCATGACGGCACACTCATCGGCAACGGGCACAGCCAGATAGGCAGTATCGCCGTGAGGATGCTCACATTTGACGACACGACCATCGACGAGGCCTTCTATGAGCAACGGCTCAGGGAAGCCTACCAGATGAGACAAGCCCTGGGACTGCAGCGCGAGGACAATAACGCCTTTCGACTCGTTCATGGCGAAGGCGACTTCCTGCCTGGACTGGTCGTGGACATCTACGGCCCCACTGCCGTCATGCAGGCCCACTCGCCGGGTATGCACTTTGCCCGCAACGCTATTGCCAATGCCTTGACTCGCCTGCCTGGTGTCAACAACGTCTATTATAAGAGCGAGACCACCCTACCCTATAAGGCCCACCTGGATCCCGTCAACGATTACATCGTCGGCAAGATGGAAACTGACGAAGCCCTGGAAAACGGGCTCCGATTCCATGTGGACTGGCTCAAGGGGCAAAAGACGGGCTTCTTTGTTGACCAGCGCGAGAACCGCAGCCTGCTCGAGCATTACAGCAAGGGACGCAAGGTGCTCAACATGTTCTGCTACACGGGGGGATTTTCGGTATATGCCCTCAGAGGCGGCGCCCAGATGGTTCACTCGGTGGACAGTTCGGCCAAGGCCGTGCGCTTGACGGATGATAATGTAGCGCTCAATTTCCCGCCCGAGGATGGACGGCACAAGTCATTTGCCGAGGACGCCTTCAAGTTTCTCGATAACATGGAGGAAAATGCCTATGACCTGATTATCCTTGACCCGCCCGCGTTTGCCAAGCACAAGAGTGCCCTGCGCAATGCATTGGTGGGATATCGCCGCCTGAACGCCAAAGCGCTGGAGAAAATCGCGCCGGGAAGCATCCTGTTCACGTTCTCCTGCTCCCAGGCTGTCAACAAGGAACAATTCCGGCTGGCGGTATTCAGCGCAGCGGCACAGGCCAAGCGCAAGGTGCGCATCCTGCATCAACTCACCCAACCGGCAGATCATCCCATCAACATCTACCATCCAGAGGGTGAATACCTGAAGGGGCTGGTGCTGTATGTGGAATGATTTTCCACTGGGTCGCAAACAATCAACCAACAAGATTCAAATTATCAATTTAAACTAATAAATCTCAAGACAATGAAGAAATTTATGATGATGATTGCCGTTGTGGCACTGATGGCCACGACTGCATGCAACGAGAAGCCTGCCAAGAACGTCGAGGGCGCCAATGCCGAGACCGAGCAGGTTGATGGTCAGCAGAATGATACCACCAGCAAGCCTCGAGTGGGCGTCGAGAAGGCAGCACCCACCCAGGATGGCAAGGACCACACCGTGGCCGAGTTTGATACCAAGGAATACCAGATTAAACTCGAGAATCTTGCCGACGGCACCTACCGCCTTACCATGAACGGCAAGAACGGCAAGGCCAATCAAGTAGTAGAGACCAAGCAGTGTGTGCTGCAAGAAGGCAACTACCTGATGAAAACCGACGACGGGAAAATCTACATCATCAAGACTGACGGCAAGACTGGCGAACTCACTGTCATGGACAAGAGTGACATCAAGAAATACCAGTGATTGCTGAATTGTGAGAAACGGATTGAAAAAAAGTCCTTGCCGGCAGTATGGGCCCACGCCGGGTGCTCGGTGAAGACAAATTCCCAGAACTGTAATATCCAATAACATATCTTAAACACGTTTTTATGAAGAAATTGATTCTTGCCGTCGCAGTGACGGCTCTAGCAACAACCGCTATGGCACAAAACAACGACTTTGACTACACGGTTGACCGTTTTGCCGACATTGAGGTACTACGTTACCAGGTGCCCGGCTTTGAGGAACTCTCACTCCAGCAGAAGGAGTTAGTCTATTACCTCACCGAGGCTGCGCTCAATGGCCGTGACATCCTCTTTGACCAGAACTGTAAGTATAACTTGATGGTTCGCCAGACCCTTGAGGAAATTTACCGTAACTATCGTGGCAGCAAGACCGACAAGGACTATATCGCCTTTGAGAAGTACTTGAAACAGGTGTGGTTCGGCAACGGCATCCATCACCACTACTCGATGGATAAATTCATTCCTGAATTCTCCAAAGACTTCTTTGACAAGCAGTTCGCTGCCCTTCCCGGTGCCAAAAAGCGTGCCGACGAGAAGAAAGTGCTTGACCGCGTCATCTTTGACCCCTCATTTATGGCCAAGCGCGTTAACCAGGCTGATGGCGAGGACCTGATCCTGACTTCGGCCTGCAACATGTATGAGGGCGTGACCCAGAAGGAAGTAGAAGATTTCTACAACAACCTTAAGGACACGACCGACCTCACGCCCATCTCATGGGGCTTGAACTGCAAGGTCGTGAAGCGCAACGGCAAGATTGTCGAGGAGCCTTACAAGGTGGGCGGCCTCTACAGCAAAGCCATCGAGAAGATTGTTTATTGGCTCCAGAAGGCCGCTACCGTTGCCGAGAATGAGGGCCAGCGCGCCTATATCAACGAGTTGATCAAATTCTACCAGACCGGTTCGTTGAAGACCTTTGACGACTACAGCATCATGTGGGCCGAGGAGACCCAGAGCGATGTGGACTTCATCAACGGCTTCATCGAGAGTTATGGTGACCCCCTGGGCATGACAGGTTCATGGGAAGGCATGGTCAACTTCAAGGACAAAGCCGCTTCACGCCGCTCTAAACTCATCAGTGAGAATGCCCAGTACTTTGAGAGCAACTCACCTGTTGACAACCGCTTCAAGAAGAAAAATGTCAAGGGCGTGAGCGCCAAGGTCATCACCGCCGCTATCCTGGCAGGTGACAGTTATCCCTCAACCCCCATCGGCATCAACCTGCCCAACAGCAACTGGATCCGTGCAGCCCATGGTTCCAAGTCGGTATCAATCGACAATATCACTGATGCCTATAACAAGGTGGCTGCCGGTACCGGATTCAACGAGGAGTTTGCCTACAGCAATGTCGAGGTGGAACTCATGAAGAAGTATCTCGACCTGGCCGATGCCTTGCACACCGACCTCCACGAGTGCCTGGGTCACGCTTCGGGTCAACTGCTTCCCGGTGTTGACCAGGACGCCCTCAAGGCCTATGGCTCATCTCTTGAGGAAGGCCGTGCCGACCTGTTCGCCCTGTATTATCTCGCTGATCCCAAACTCGTTGAACTGGGAATCTTCCCCAACATGGACACCTACAAGGCCGAGTACTACAAGTACATCATGAACGGCCTGATGACCCAGTTGACCCGCATCGTGCCGGGCAAGGACATCGAGGAAGCACACATGCGCAACCGCAAGTTTATCAGTGAGTGGTGCTACCAGCATGGCAAGAAGGACAACGTCATCGAGTATGTGAAGCGCGATGGCAAGACCTACGTCCGCATTAACGACTACGAGAAACTGCGTGGCCTGTTTGCCCAGTTGCTCGCCGAGGTTCAGCGCATCAAGAGTGAAGGTGACTACGAGGCTGGACGCCAGTTGGTCGAGACCTACGGTGTGAAGGTTGATCCCGCCATCCACAAGGAAGTGCTCGCCCGTTATGAGGGTCTGAATATCGCTCCTTACAAGGGATTTGTCAACCCCATCTATACTCCGGTCTATGACAAGAACGGCAAGATTACCGACATCAAGATCTCTTACACCGAGAACTACATTGACCAGATGTTGCGCTACGGCCAGGACTATTCACCCCTGACCCGTTAATCCAGGTTGAGGTAATAATACTTATTCACGAGGAGGCTGCCAGTGAACCAGAACGGCAGTCTCCTCGTCTTGTGTGTCACATAATCTTGAAGCAGTGTCTTTCTTTGGATATTTTTCATTACTTTTGCGACAACGTAATATCAAAATGTGACAAGAATGAAAAAACTGATTTTAAGCCTATTGATGTTGATAACGGTCATTACTGCCGTCGCGCAGGAACACAGGGCCGATTATCGCGTGGTGCCGCTGCCCGACAGAATCGACGGCATCAAAGACAAAGACTTCTTGCTGAAGAGCACCTGCCTGATTGATTACCCGGCAGGGAACCGCGACATGGAGCGTGTTGCCGTTATGTTGAGCGGCTATATTGAAGACTTGACAAGCATGCACCTGAGCACCCGCCCAGTCAAGTCGTCAACAAATAATTCGGGATGCATCAGTCTGTCACTCGACCCAAAGATGATCAACGATGAGGGTTACCGCATTACAGTGACCTCTAAAAACATCGAAATCGCCGGCAAGACACCCGCCGGGGTGTTCCACGGCATCCAGTCATTGCGCAAGTCATTGCCTGTCGGCCAAACCACGACAGTTATTATGCCTGCCGCACAGATTGTTTCCAATCCACGATTTGGTTATCGCGGTATGCACCTTGATTGTGTGCGCCACTTCTTTGACGCCGAGACGGTGAAGCGCTACCTCGACATTATGGCATTGCATGGCATGAACCGCCTTCACTGGCACTTGACCGATGATCAAGGCTGGCGCATAGAGATCAAGAAATATCCCCGCCTTACCGAGGTGGGCGGATGGCGCAAAGGAACCGTCCTGGGTCACAATTCACCTGTCAACGACGGCATCCGCTATGGCGGTTATTATACCCAGGATGAAATCCGTGACATCGTCCAATATGCCACCGACCGCTTCATCACTATAATTCCCGAGGTTGACATGCCGGGCCACATGCTCGGCGCACTGGCAGCCTATCCCGAACTGGGATGCACAGGTGGTCCTTATGAAGTCTGGTGCCAGTGGGGTGTTGCCGACGACATCTTGTGCGTCGGCCAGGACAAGACACTGCAGTTTGTCAAGGACGTACTTGACGAAGTGATGCAGTTGTTCCCTGGCGAGTATATCCACATTGGCGGAGACGAGTCTCCACGAGTTCGCTGGCAGCAGTGCCCACGATGCCAGCAACGCATCAAGGACCTGGGCCTCACAGCCCATGGCAAGCAGAGCGTTGAGGCCTTGTTGCAGGGCTGGTTCACGACCCAGATGCAGCAATACCTGGCTGCGCACGGCCGACACATCATCGGTTGGGACGAATTGTTAGGCTGTGATGTGGACACGACAGCCACCATCATGTCGTGGCGAGGCGCAGAGCCTGGTGCCGAGGGTGCTAAATTGGGACATGACGTCATTATGACACCTGTTGGGCCACTCTATTTTGACTATTATCAGACCAAAGACACTTGGAACGAGCCCACGGCTTTCGGGGGATGCAACACGCTCAAGAAAGTCTATGACTTCGATCCCGTGGCAGCCGACCTGCCTGCAGGCATGCGGCATCACATCCTGGGCGCGCAGGCCAACGTGTGGACCGAATACATAACCTGTGAGCCGCAGATTCAATATCAGATTCTGCCCCGAATGGCCGCCCTTGCCGAAGTGCAATGGATGGAGCCAGCAGCCAAGGATTATCAGGATTTCAAGGCCCGTCTGCCCCATCTGGTGGACATCTACAAGCACTACGGTTGGACCTATCGCGCCAAGAGCCTTGCCGTGGAGGAAGAGGAACAAGAGCAGCCTTAATCAGTCACAAAAGGAATGATATAGCAGTTGTAGCAGTTGGCCCTAAAAGTTCTTTATATTGCTAATTTCGCTAAGAGAATTTGTGATATACATATAGCACCGCAGGGTTCTGACCAAAGTCTAGATCATTGCCAGCACAAAACAGCAAGGGCGGGAAAACCGGCAATTGTCGTGGTTCTCCCGCCCTTGTTGTTTTTTAGATAAAGCAGTAATCCCTTATTATCATCCTGCCTGCAAGAAGAATGGACACAGGCTCTCAAGATAAATGATGATAATACCGGCCACATAACCGGCAAAGGCCAGCAGCGACACGCGCTTGAAGTACCAGAAGAACGGAATCTTCTCAATACCCATAGCCACCACACCAGCGGCCGAACCGATGATGAGCAACGAGCCACCGACTCCGGCACAGAAGGTCAACAGATGCCAGAACAGGCCGTCCTCGACAAAGGTCAGCAGATAAGGATCCACCGTTCCCGCAGGTGCCATATTCTCGAACATCTTGATGCAAGCCGATACCAGCGGCACATTGTCCACGATTGAAGAGAGCACACCGATGATTGAGGTCATCAATACAGGCTGGTGAATCTCGGTATTCATGCTATCGGCAAGCGTGTTGAGCACACCGACCTCAGAGAGGGCCGACACGGCCATCAGGATGCCCAGGAAGAAAAGAATCGTGGGCATGTCGATAGTGTGCAGTGCCGAAGACACACGGCCACCCATCTTGGCATCGATCTTGAAGCGCTTAACCCAAATCTCGGTAATGCCCCAGATCACACCCAGCGACAACATAATGCCCATGAACGGGGGCAGACCCGTAATCGTCTTGAAAATCGGGACAAAGAGCAGACCCGAAACACCGATGATGAGCATCGCCTTGCTCAAGTGGGGGTGATGATCGTGCAGGTCTGGGTTCTTGTCGGCCATCCTGGTAATTTTCTGCATCTTTCCCTCCTTGATATAGAACTGGGCTATCAGCACGGGAACGACCATCGCGATGATGCTGGGAATGAGCAGATTGGTTATCAGTCCGACAGAGGACACCTTCTCGTCCATCCACAACATGATGGTGGTCACATCGCCAATAGGAGAAAAAGCGCCACCGGCATTTGCCGCAATGACGATGAGGCCGGCAAAGAGCCAGCGCTCCTTCTGGTCACTGAGCAAGCGGCGCAACATCATCACCATGATAATGGTGGTGGTCATGTTATCGAGCACTGCCGACATGACAAATGAGAGCGTGCACATGATCCACAAGAGATGGCGTTTACTCTTGGCATTAATATTCTCGGTTATGAAGGAGAAACCCCCATAGCGGTCAATAATTTCCACAATGGTCATTGCACCAATGAGGAAAACCACAATCTCGCAGGCATCTCCCAACTGGTTGACAATCGCCTCATGAATGTGAGGGTCGTCACCCATAATGGCATAGATACTCCACAAAATGCCACACGTGAGCAGGGCAAACGTGGCTTTGTTGATGTGGAGAGGATGTTCCATTGTGATCAGCACATAGCCAATCACAAAGATGATTATCATTGCTGAAACCATCGTATCGCAGTAATTGTTGTTTTGATCTAGAAGTGAGTTAATTAATAGTATTATGTGCAATCGTGAAGGCTGGTAATCACCTCAACCGATCTGCATCACGCAGTTTCTTCTTGTCACTTGACATGGCCTTGTGGGCAAGCATCAGGAAAATGATAGCCAGCACCGGCAGGGCAAGGTACCACTGCCAAGTGAGTGTCACGCCCTCACGGCCACCGACGACAAATGCCTGGATGCCGATGGCAACCATCATGGCCAGGCCTAGAATGATGTCCACAAAGCAGACCGTCATCTGGCGCTGCAGGTTCTTGTAAAGGAAGATGTCGATAAAGGCCAGCAGTGAAATCAGCACAATGAGCATGAGCATGAGGGGGTCGATGTGGGTGGCGCCCACCTTGCCCGTCTCGAGCGCGCCATAGACGAATTCACGCCCTCCCAGTTCAAACGACAGAGCGGGGAAGAATGCAAACACGGCCATCAGAATCACTGCTATCAGCAAGTAAACAGATTGGATGCGTTGAATAACCATAATAAAATATCAATGTTTAGGGTTGAGATTAATTTTCGGCAAAATTACGGAAATTTTTCAATAATCAATATAATTAGCAAAGTTTTTTCGTGTATAACGGCAATTATTGTTATTTTTGCATACTCTTTGCTGTAGTAAGCAATATTAAATATTGAAACCGGAATGACAATACAAGAGATCGAGAATATCCATCAGCAAGCAGCACAATTCATCAACCAGGCCGAGATCAGCGAGGCTTTTCGCCAGATATCCCGACTGGTTAAGGAAGTGGGCCGTGGTGACATGGTCAATGAACTGGAACAACTGGAGATGTCCTACACCTTCATGCTCAAGTATCTAGAACAAGGCGTATTGGACCCACAGCGTGCCGATATTCTTTCTAACATCCGACAATCGCTATACACCCTCAATGACCAGAGTTACATCGGACTGATGGAGCCGATTAGCCCCGAAGTGTTCTATACACGCCGGCGGGAATTGAATTCTGATACGTTGATGGGCATCATCGAGGATTACCGCAATGCCTTGCAGGAGTTGTCGCTGGCCCAGTCATTGCCCGATGAGCGGAATGACAGTCATGCCATTTTGTCACGGCTGCGTCATGCCGAGGAACTCGAGACCAAACTTTTTAACAGGATCTGGTCCACCTTCCCGTTATCATCTGATGACGCGAGCAACCTGAAACTGTGCATCAATGGGGACGTGCTGCCAGTACACACCCGTTGCCTGCTGGTTGCCGCCCTGTTCCTCGGGTTGATGAAATTCTATGATGAGAACAAACTCCTCATACTGCTTGAAGCCTACCAATTGAGCGACGAACCTCAAGTGCAACTGCGTGCCTTGATCTGCGCGATGCTCACGTTGCTGGCCCACAAGAAACGCACTAACGCTTCCCGGGCCATCCAGAACCGCTTGTCGGCCATGCAAGACATCGCCGACTTTAATCATGACGTGTGGAGCATCCAGGCCCAACTGGCCCGCTCACGCAACACCGAGAACGTGAAACAACGCGTGCGCAACGACCTCATCCCCAACATCATGAAGATGCGCCCCGACATCATTGACAAACTCAAGGACAAGGATTCACAAATCATCGACTTGAGCGACATCGAAGCCAATCCCGAGTGGCAAGACTGGCTGGACCAGAATGGTATCACACGCCGCATCGAGGAATTCAATGCCATGCAAGTCGAGGGTAGCGACGTGTTTATCGCAACTTTCTCCCACCTGAAAACTTTCCCCTTCTTCAAGACCCTGGGGAACTGGTTCCTGCCCTTCTATGCCGCTCATTCATCGGTCGTTGAGAACTTGGGAGCCGGCAAGATGGCCCTTGCCGAAGTAGTCGAGCACGCGCCCTACCTGTGCAATAGTGACAAGTATTCCTTCTGCCTCTCGCTGGGAGCCCTGCCCGAATCGCAGCGCACGATGATGTCGGCCCAACTGGAGGAGCAGAATGCCGCGCTCAAGGAGAGCCAGCAGGGTGAACTGCCCGATGAACGCAAGCGCCGTGTCAAGATCATCAATGCGTTTGTTCAAGACCTCTACAGGTTTTTCAAACTGTTTTCCCGCCGCCGTGAGTTCATCAGCGTGATGGATAATCCCCACCTTGACATGACCGAATGCTTACCGCTGATAAAGGTAACCCGTGACCCCCATATCCTGGAATTGCTGGGAACCCTCTATTTCAAGAACGCCTTCTACGATGACGCCATCAAGTGTTTCACGTGGCTCGTGGGAATGGATGAAGGCACCGATGATCATATCTACCAGAAGATCGGCTTTGCCTATCAGAACGCAGGCAAGACCGAGCAGGCATTGAACTACTACAAGCGCTACGAACTGCTCCATGAAGAAGACGTCTGGAACATGCGCCACATCGCCGCTTGTTACAGGGCATTAGGCCAATTGGACGAGGCCCTGGAGTATTACCGCCGAGTTGAGGTCCTGACACCCAATAATGTGTCATTGACGCTCACCATCGGTCACGTCCTGATGGAACAGAACCGTACCAGCGAGGCCATCCAGCAGTATTTCAAGGCCGACCTGATGGAAAACAGCAAGCACCGGGCATGGCGCCCCATTGCATGGTGCTCTTTCATGCTGGGTGACTATGACCGGGCCATTGACTATTATGACCGCATATCCAGGGACGACACCCCCACCCCGCAGGACTTACTCAACCGTGGCCATGTGCTGTTGTGCCAAGGCAAGACCGAGGAAGCCATCAGGGTCTATCGCCAGTCACTTGAAGGCATGGGCAATGACACCAAGAAGTTCCGTGCGGCCTTCAAGGGCGATTCCATTGAATTGAGATTACATGGCATATCGGCTGTGGACCAGGCGATTATTCCTGATGCTGTTTGCAGTAGAATAACACAGTAACGCGATGATAGATCACAATACAGTACAACAGATACTTGACACCGCCGATATTGTTGACGTGGTGAGCGACTTTGTGGCGCTCAAGCGCCGCGGTGCCAACTGGATAGGCCTGTGCCCATTCCACAATGACCGCAGGCCGTCATTCTACGTCTCCAGGGCAAAGGGCATCTGCAAATGTTTTGCTTGTGGCGAAGGCGGCAGCGCCGTCAACTTCATCATGAAGCATGAGCAACTCAGTTACCCCGAGGCGTTGCGTTATCTGGCTCGTAAGTATAACATAGAAATCCAGGAGAAAGAACTCACCGACGAGGAGAAACAGGCTCAGACAGAGCGTGAAGCGATGCTCATGCTCAATGAGTGGGCATGTGATTACTTTGAGAAGCAATTGCATGAGACCCAGGCTGGTCAGGAAATAGGTCTTTCCTATTTCAGGGAACGTGGATTTAACGACGCGACTATCAAGGAGTTCAGGCTGGGATATTCAAGTGAAGGTTACGATGATTTCTATCAGGCGGCAATCAAGCAGGGATTTAATCCCAAGTTGCTGTTCGACGTCGGCTTGTGCTTACCCGACAACCATGGCGGACACGACCGCTTCCGTGGCCGTGTGATGTTCCCCATCATGAATATCGCTGGCAAGGTCATCGCATTCGGCGGCCGAACGCTCAAGAAAGACAAGGACGTGGCAAAGTATGTCAATTCACCCGAATCGGCAATCTACTCCAAGCGGGATGTGATATACGGCCTCTACCAGGCCAAGCGGGAAATCAGCAAGCAGGACAAATGCTTCATTGTCGAGGGCTATGCCGATGTCATCTCCATGCATCAGGCTGGTTTCAAGAATGTTATTGCCTCATCAGGCACCGCCCTAACCGAGGGTCACATCCATGCCATCCGCCGCTTCACCACCCATGTGACCGAGATGTTTGACGGTGATGCCGCCGGTATCAAGGCCGCCATTCGTGGCGTTGACATGCTGCTCAAGGAAGGGATCAGCATCAAGGTCCTGCCCTTGCCCCCCGAGGACGACCCCGACACCTTTGTGCGCTCTCACAGCCATACTGAAGTTGAAGAATACATCAAGCAGAACGAGACCGACTTTATCAACTTCAAGTCGGATGTGGTGCTCAAGGATGCCCAGAACGATCCCATCAAGCGGTCGGCTGCCATTACCGACGTGGTCAAGTCCATCGCCATCATCCCCGACGAGATTGCACGCATGGTCTATGCCAAGGAGTGCAGTAACATGTTCGGCATGGACGAACAGACCATCTTGCGCGAAATCAAGCGCCACCGCAATAAATTCATCGAACAATGGCACAAGGAGCGCCAGCAACAGGAAGCCAGGGAGCAGAGAGCCCAGGCTCAAGCCCAATCAGAAAACGGCAACGCGGCTCATCAGTCCGAAGTGCCACCACTCTCCATCACCGACATTCCCGCGATGGAGGTCAGCCCTGCAACGGGCACGCAACACCAAGCAGCCTCCGGCAGCGACATTGATGTCCAGGAGCGCGAGGTCATCAGGCTGATTGTCAATTACGGCATGTGCTACCTCGCCGATACTCCCCTCAATGACGGCACATTCAAGCCGACAACCGTGCTCGAGCACATCAGTAATGAACTCGCACTGGACCAGATGGAATTCAGCGTTCCGTTGTACAAGCGCACATTTGAAATCGCCAAGCGGTATATCGAGCCCTATTACCAGGATCTTGAATCGTTCAATAAGGAACTGGAGAAACGCACTCGGCAATATATTGCCGATGAGATGGCGCAGGCTGACGAGAATGAACTGGACGGATATGACAGCACGGCCCTGATACATGCTCAGGAACGCCGCGAGAAGGCCATCACCTCACGTGCCCACCTGCGAGCCAACAAAGAACTGATGGATTACAGCAGTGGCTATCTCGTGAAGGTGCTGTGCTCGATTGATGACGATGAAGTGCGGCAACTGGCTTGCGATCTAGCCACCGACAATATGCCTCAATTGAGCAAGATACACACTCAATTTGCTGTCATTGTCGAGGAGAAGGACAAATTGATCAACCTGGTGCCCGAGCGGTTGTACAACTGGAAGAATGCCCTGCTTGTCATCAAGATCAATGAAGTCAAATCACAGATTTCGACCGCTACTCCCGACCAACTGCCCGAACTCATGGAACACCTGCAGGGCCTCTATGGCTTGAGGCACCAATTGGCGGCGATTATCGGCGACAGGGTGGTCAATCCCAAATGAGATTTTTCTTTTAAATAAAGTGGCAAATCAAGTAATTATTACTAAATTTGCCACATATTATGTGCTGTATAAGCAGATTTATTTAAACCATTACTTTAAGCAAGAATATTCATTCGTTTGATTATGAAAGCAAAGAAAATATTCGCATTGGCTCTTGCTGCCATTGCTTCATTGACGTTACAGGCTCAAAACAACCTGCCCATTACCACGATTGGCGGCCATCAGTTCTATCACTATGAAGTCGGCCCGAATGAGAGCATCTATGAAATTGCCGCCAAACTGGGAGTCACCAAGGATGATATCATCAAGAACAATCCTGATGCCGCCGACGGAATTTCCAGTGGAATGACGCTCTATTTCCCCGTCTCCAGCCAGGAACAAGCCGTTGCACAAACAACCCAGACAACATCACGGCAACAGGTGCATGTCGTGGAGCAGGGCGAGACCCTCTATGGTCTTGCAAAGCGTTATGGCGTCACCATCGACGACCTCATCGCCCTTAACCCCGATGCCGAGAATGGCCTGAAAATCGGCCAGAGACTGAAAATTCCCGCATCCACTGCTGCCACTATCGAGCAGACTAACCAGCAAGTGGCCAAAGCCTTCAACCACAACAGCCCTTCCACGACAACCGCCAGCACAGGAAAAGTCGAAACGGTCTATCATGAAATCAAGGCCGGTGAAGACATTTACACGGTTGCCAAGCAATACAATACCACTATCGAGAGCATCCTCACGACCAACCCTGGCCTCAAGCCCGACGAGTACGCTGCCGGCACCACTGTGAAGGTCATCAGCAACTCTGCCCTGCCCTTTATCTATGAGCGCACTGGCCGCCGCAATTATAAATATGAAGTGAAGCGCGGTGAGACCTTTGCCTCGATAGCCGCCAACAACGGAATCACCGAGGCCGAACTGAAGGCCGCCAATCCCGACATGAAAAAGGCCAAGAAAGGCAAGGTCATCACGCTGCCCAAGCCCTTCCAGGAGCGCGTCACCGGCGAGATGTCAACCATCCCGGTTGATGAACTGCGAGCCTACTACGAGCCTCGCATCTTTGACCTGTATGACAACCTGGTGGGCAAGAGGCTGGAAAACGAGGTCAATATCGCCATGGTCCTGCCGTTCCAACTTCACAAGAGCGCAGCGCCCAAGCAGGCCTATCTCTATACCGACTTTTATAAAGGTTTCCTGCTGGCACTGGATAGTGCAAGCCACATCACCGACAAGCACATTAATCTCAAGGTGTTTGACACCCAGCACAACTTGAATGTGACCGACAGTATCCTGTCCCTGCCCGAACTCAAGGCCATGAATATGATTATTGCCCCGAGCGAGCCGCAGCAACTCTCCAGGATAAACGCCTTTGGCAAGGCCAATGCCATTCCCGTCCTCAACTGTTTCACGACCAGGAATGAGGATTACCTCGACAATCCCTACGTCTATCAAGTCAACACACCCACCGACGAGATGATGCATGACGTGATGAGGTGGTTTGACCAGGAGTTCAAGGGCTATAACGTCATCTTCCTCACTGACGCAGGCGACAGTGACAAGGAAATGTTTGAGAAAATGCGCACCCACATTTCCGGCAAGAAGTACAGCGCATCGACCATCAACGTCGTCGGCGACTTGTCCTATGATGACATTTCCAACGTGATGAATCCTGGCAGCAAGTATGTGTTCATTCCCTCGACCGGTGACAGAGGGATGGTCAAGAAGTACATCAAGGCGCTCAAGGAAGTGAAGAAAGAACGATTTGACTGTGACCTGTCGCTCATAGCCTATCCCGAGTATGTTCTTTACTTGAAGGACTACCAGACCGACCTGCAGGATATTAACACCTACATGTTCACCAGGTTCTTCAACGCCAAGGGATTCCGCACCCGCGACCTTGAGGCAGCCTACAAAGCCAACTTTGAAGGCGAGCCGTTGCAGGCGACCCCCAACATGGCCATCTATGGCTTTGACACGGGCTTGTATCTGCTCAAGTCGCTGGGAGTTGACGGCCGCATCGACGAGGAGACACCCATGTACAAGGGCATCCAGACGAGTTTCCGCTGGGAGCGCGGCGATAACTGGCGCGGCTACACCAATCAGGCCATCGAAATCGTTCACTTCTCGCCCGACCACCAAATCACCGTCCTGACAAAATGAGACGCGTTGCATTCTTCCTGACTGCAATAGCAGCCCTGCTGGCTACCGCTCAGACCCACTACGAAGGCCAGATATCAGTGGGCGCAAAGGGCGGAGTGTCGTTGTCGCGTGTCAACTTTAATCCCAGTGTGGAACAGATCATGCTGCCCGGCATGACTGCCGGTGTGATGTTCCGTTATATCGAGGAAAAAAACTTTGGGCTCATTGCCGAGTTAAACATGACCCAGCGGGGATGGAAGGAAAACTTCGAGGAATCAGACTACAATTATAGCCACCGGTTCACCTATCTGGAGTTGCCCATCATGACGCACATCTACTTTGGCAACCGGCGCGTGAAGGGGTTCTTCAACCTGGGACCCGAAATCAACGTCATGCTGGGTGACGGCATCAAGAGCAATTTTGCCTATCAGGATGCTGCCGACATGGAGTATTTTACCAATGACACCCGACACATCGAGCAAATGACGATGGACATAAAGAATCGTTTTGACTATGGCATCTGCGGCGGGGCCGGCATGGAAATCAACCTCAACAGTAAGCATTCGCTGCTGCTCGAGGGGCGGTTCTACTATGGCTTGACCGACATCTTCCCTAACCACAAGACCGACATCTTTTCCAGTTCCAACTCGATGACCGTCACCGTCACGCTGGGCTACTTCTATCGTCTCAAGTAAATCCAGAACTTCACAAAAATAACACTAGTGGTGGGCCTCGGGATTTTCCGGCGGCCCACCACTAGCATTCTATACCGTGATGACATTACCAGTTCAATGCGTCGGCAAGGATATTGCCATCGGTCATGGGACTGTCGGCCTCGGTAAAGGCATTGGCCTTGTACTGGATGCAGAGCATGACCATGTCCTCGGCGCCCGTGTTCTTGAGTGCGCGCTTGCCCTCGGGAGCCACGCGGATGACGCTGCCCTCGGTCACAGGGATCATATCACCATCCACCTGATACACGCCTTCACCCTTGAGGATAAAATAGAGTTCCTCGTGGGTCTTGTGGGTGTGCAGGAAACCGCTGTCCTGACCTGGAACGAGGGTCTGGAAACTAAACTCACTACCTGTCGCACCTACGGCCTGGCCAACGAAAACCTTTCCCTTGATGACCATGTCGGGGCCCATGGGCAACTCGTGCTCGATGATCTCGTTCATGCGGCCAACGTTCACTGCTGTGTAATTCTTTCCACTCTTGATTTGCTCGATTGTCTTCATTGTGTCTTTGTTTTTTTATTAAGTGATTATTCTTTGACGATGCAAAATTAGAATAGTAATTTATAATATGCAAGAACTATCATTTGAGTAAGTGGGTTACCAACAGGTAGGAAATATTGAGTTTAAAACACTTAACTTTTTGATATTAACCTATTTTAACAGCGAACATAATTTTTGTTTGATAACACTTGGTTACTATTGGAAACTTTATATACCTTTGCAACCGTTATGAAAGAATTAAAGACAGAATATCTGAACTGCCCCATCAGGCACGTGATTGACCGTTTTGGCGACAAGTGGTCACTGCTGGTGTTGTTTGCCTTGTGGAGAAACGAGACGGGCGTGATGCGATTCAGCGACCTGCATCGCTTCATGAGCGACTGCTCGCAGAAGATGCTCTCGCAGACCCTCAAACGATTGGAAAAGAATCATCTGGTTCATCGCAAGCAGTATCCCGAAATCCCACCTCGCGTGGAATACTCCCTGACACCGCTAGGCAAATCCCTCATGCCCAACATCATTCCGCTGGTGAATTGGGGGCTGGAGCACTTCAACGAAGTCACCGACGGGAAAGTCATTGTTTGACAACAAATACTAAGATGAAGAGCGCTAGCAGCGCGCAATAAGCGATCAGTGAGGGTACTAATGGCAACAGTGCCCTTCCTGTCGATTGATATTTCCTGTAGATCCTAGCACTCAAGAACACCATTGCCACCAGCACAATTGAATAGAAATTAATTACGACTAGAATCACATACTCCCAACCCTGAAAGAGCATTGAAATCCAGATGGAAGCAAATGCGACAAAAGGCGCGGCAACGACAGGCAGAATGCTGACTGCATTGGCTAGCGAGAGCCACTTGGGCAATTTCTTACCTTTATGCAACCACCTGTAAACCAAGTATGGACAAACAATCAGTACGGCCAGTATAAACAATCTGACCAAGAGGACTTCTATTGTGCTCAGTGATAAATCCATAATCAAAAGAATCTTGTTGTACTATAACAATGAGTCAATGTGTAGTTGTTTTTTTACAACAGTCGCAATTATTTTTGTCAGGAGAACAATTATCTATGGGCGGCGACCATTTCGATGGCTTGCTTGCCGGTGATGTGCTCGATGTCAAGACGCAGCATGAGCACACGGGAAAAGTCCTTGTCGATCTCGCGCTGCAGGCCCGCATGATCGTGCGGCGCATGGCGAAGTCCCAGCCGGCGCAGTGCCGCCAGCCGCTCGGCATCATCCTCAATGACGTGGATTAAGCCGAAGGCGACAACGCTCCTGAAGTGGGTCGTGAATGTCTCGGGATGAACTTCATCCTGGGCAATGACACAGAATGAGCAACGGGAATCGCTGCGGATGGCGTCTACCTTGTGACCCTGGATTGCCGAGTGGAAATAGAGGTGACCGTCGGCATAGACATGGCTCAAGGGTACCGTATAAGGGTATCCGCCGTCACCCATAACGGCCAGCACGCCCGATGTGGCCTGCTGCAAGATGTCGATACACTCTTCACGGGATAACTGCTGCCTGGAGCGGCGCATGGGTCTGAAAGTATCCATATTTATGATAATAACTTGAGTCCGATGATTGAACAAATGAGCGTTGTAATGAAGAACAGACGCCAAAAAGTCGCAGGTTCATGAAAAAACACGATGCCAACGATGACTGTGCCAACAGCGCCGATGCCAGTCCACACGGGATAGGCCGTGCCCAAGGGGAGCGTTTGTGTTGCACGTGCCAGCAATCCCATGCTCAGGAAGGTGAATGCCAGGAAACCGCCCATCCATGCCCACCATTCCAGTCCACTGACGGCGCGGGCCCGCCCCAAGCAATAAGTGAAACCGACTTCACACAATCCTGCAATTATCAAGATAAACCAGTTCATAGCATGAAAAAAAGTCTTGCGCCTACTTGAGGGCTGCAAGACTATCTCGGCGTCTCCTTCCTGAGGCGCAACAAAGTTACACCAAATAATTATAAATGCGCCATAATTAATCAATGTTCTTGATGAATTTGGCAGGATTTCCTCCAACGATCGTGTTGGGGGCTACATCCTTGGTAACAACCGCGCCAGCGGCTACAACGGCATTCTCGCCCACGGTCACTCCCGGCAGGATGGTGGCGCCGGCGCCAATCCACGCGTTGCGGCAGATGTGCACGGGTTTACAGATGAGCAACGGATGGTCATGCAGGTCATGGTTGTTGGAGATGAGTTGGGTGTTGGCGGCAATCATCACGTCATCATCGATAGTGATGCCACCGCGCGACATCATCAGGCAACCGCCCATGATCATCACATTCTTGCCGATAGTCACCATGTTGGCACACACGAGGTTGAGCGGCGGCATAACACGGCTTCCCTCACCTATCTTGCCAACGAAAAGTTCCTTCACCAGGCGGTCATATTCCTCGGTGTAGGGCATCGTATGGTTGATCTCAAACACCAGTTTCACGTCACGCATTCCCTGCTGGAAATCCTCGGGTGTGGACTTGCGAGGGTCAACAATAAATCCTTCCATATCAGTATGATTGTATGATTATTTTTTTGATTATCAACTCAGTTGCACTTGATAGTGGCCGGTCTTGATGGCGGCAATCATGCCACCGTCAACGAGCAGATCGGTCCCGGTGATAAATGTTGCCTGATCACCGAGCAGGAATGCAGCAGCACAAGCAATCTCGGCTGGGTTACCCACTCGCTGCATGGCCGATGCCTCGATCATCTTCTGGTAGCCCTCGCCAGCGGCATTGAACTCGTCGTAGGCCAGCGGAGTCACCACGATGCCCGGGCTGATGGTGTTGATGCGCGCACCTCGCTTGCCCCAATCCATGGCAGCCTTGCGGACGCGTAACTGGTTGGCGCGCTTGGACAGAACATAGGCCACGCCGCTGTTGGGCACTGCTTCAGCACTCAGGCAGGGCAATTCGGCCAGTTTGTCACTCTCGGTCACGGTGAGTGCCATTTCCACCTCTTGAGGCAGCGGCTGGGGCAACATGTAGCCTGTCATACTCGAGATCAGGATGCCGGCACCGCCACGTGCCATCACGTTGCCAAAGGCATCGAGCGCATGAGCCGACCCGATGAGGTCCAGGTTGATGATGTGCTGGGGATTGGTCTGGTGGGGCGACGCTCCGGCCGTATTGATGAAATACATGACAGGTCCGAGTTCGGAAGCACGCCGCGCAAAGGCGTAAATGCTGTCCTTGTTGCTGGCATCGACCTTCATCGTCTCGACGGCATAACCGCTATATTCCAGTTTCTCGCGAGATGCATCCAGCGCCTTCTCACTGATGTCGCCCAAGAGAACAACCCGATTGGCAGCGATGCGCTCCACAATCGCCATTCCCATACTGCCTGCACCGAGCAGAGCCACCACTTCACGCTTGTCGTTGTAATTGAAGATCATGTTGTATTCAGTTTAGAGTCATAAAATTTTGATAGTGCAAAAATACGATTGATGCGGCACATCTCAATTATCAGAAATGCCGTTAAATTATCACTTTTTTCCGAAAAAAGGGATTAATGAGTCAGGATTTCCGGTCCGTCCTCGGTCATGACAAAGGTGTGCTCCCACTGGGCACTGGGTTTCAAATCGCCGGTGATGACCTCCCAGCCATAGGGGTCATCGGCATCGATAAAGACCTTCCAGGTGCCCATGTTGATCATGGGCTCGATGGTAAACACCATTCCCGGCACCAGTATCATGCCGCGCTTGTGCTGCGCAAAGTGGCACACCTCGGGGTCCTCATGGAACTTGAGCCCCACGCCATGACCTGTCAGATCCCGCACCACTCCGTAGCCGTGCTGGTGGGCATAGGGCTCGATTGCACGCCCGATGTCGTTCACGTCACACCAGGGACGCGCCGCCTTGATGCCAACTTCCAGACACTCACGGGTCACACGCACCAATCGTTCCTTGTCAGGGGTAGTCTCGCCGATAATAAACATGCGCGATGCATCGGCAAAAAAGCCGTCGAGGATGGTCGTGAAATCCACATTGATGATATCGCCCTCCTTGAGGACATTCTTGGCCTTGGGGATGCCATGGCACACGACTTCGTTAATGCTGGTGCACACACTCATCGGGAAACCGCCGTAGCCCAGGCAGGCCGGTATAGCGCCATGATCGGCACAATACTCGCGACAGATCTTGTCGATTTCCAGCGTTGACATTCCCGCATGGATTTCCTTCTCGATGGTATCCAGGACGCCCGTGTTGACGACACCCGCACGACGGATTCCCTCGATCTGCTCGGGGGTCTTGATCAGGTCACGCGAGGGCACGATTTTCCCCATGCGCTCAAGGTCCATGATGCGGCGGTCAAACTCGGTGGGTTCCCCTTTAGGTATATAATGTAATCGATGTCTTGCCATATTGATTGATTTTGTACTGTGGATGCAAAGGTACTACTATTTCCGTAGCGGTGCAAATGTGTTTTGGCAAAATTCCTTCATCACCACAAGTTGAAGGTACAGGATAATCAGGCGAACATCAATGTTAAAAAAATGTTATTTTACAGGGTGATGATTTATGTTTTCGGCACTTTGCAATATCATATGAAATATATTTTTTGTACCTTTGTGCGTTATTTTGAAATTTTACTTAATTTTATTAAATAATTGCTTTAAAAACAGAAAGTTATGAACATTTCGCACATCGAACACGTGGGAATCGCCGTCACCTCTCTTGAGGAGGCTATTCCTTTCTACGAGAAAATGCTGGGCTTCAAGTGCTTTGCAATTGAAGAAGTTGCCGACCAGAAGGTAAGAACCGCTTTCTTCCAGGTAGGCCAGACCAAGATTGAACTTCTCGAGGCAACCGCTCCCGAGAGCGCTATCGCCAAGTTCATCGAGAAGAACGGTGGCCGTGGTGGCATCCAGCACGTTGCGTTTGCTGTTGAGGACGGCGTTCAGAACGCCTTGAACGAAGTGCAGGAGAAGGGTGGCCGCGTTATCGACGCTCAACCCCGCAAGGGCGCTGAGGGCCTGAACATTGCCTTCCTGCATCCCAAGACCACTTGTGGCGCTTTGTTAGAACTCTGCGAGAATCCCAACAAGTAATATTCTATCGACATGGGAAAACAACTCGATAAAATCCAAGAACTGATTGAGCGTCGCGAGAAAGCGCGCCTGGGCGGTGGCGAGAAGGCTATTGCCAAGCAGCACGAGAAGGGCAAATTCACTGCCCGTGAGCGCATCAACATGCTCCTTGACGAGGGCAGCTTTGAGGAACTGGACATGTTTGTTCAGCACCGCTGCACCAACTTCGGCATGGAGAAGAAGACCTATGACGGCGACGGTGTTGTTACCGGTTTCGGTACCGTCGGCGGTCGCCTGGTTTACGTCTTTGCACAGGACGCTACCGTTATCGGTGGTTCACTGGGCGAGACCATGGCACTGAAGATGTGTAAGGTGATGGACCTGGCCATGAAGCAGGGCGCACCTGTCATCGGCCTGAATGACTCGGGTGGTGCCCGCATCCAGGAGAGCGTTAACGCCCTGGCTGGCTATGCCGAGATATTCCAGCGCAACATCAACGCATCTGGTGTTATCCCCCAGATCAGCGCTATCCTGGGCCCCTGTGCCGGTGGTGCTGTTTACTCCCCTGCCCTGACCGACTTCATCATCATGGCCAAGGGCATCTCCTTCATGTTCCTGACTGGTCCCAAGGTTGTTAAGACCGTGACTGGCGAGAACGTGACCCAGGAGCAACTGGGTGGTGCCAGCGTGCACGCCAGCAAGAGCGGTGTGGCACACTTTGCCGCCGAGACCGAGGAAGAGGCCATCGCCATCATCCGCCAGTTGTTGAGTTACATGCCCAGCAACAATATGGAAGAGACTCCCCGCGTGGAGTGCACCGACCCCATCGACCGCGTGGAGGATGCCCTGAACAACATCATCCCCGAGAGCGCCAACGACCCCTACGACATGTATCAGGTCATCAGCGCCATCGTCGATAACGGCGAGTTCCTCGAGGTTCACAAGGACTTTGCCAAGAACATCATCGTCGGCTTCGCACGCTTCAACGGTCAGGCTGTGGGTGTTGTTGCCAACCAGCCCAACTGCATGGCAGGTGTGCTCGACGTGAACGCTTCCAAGAAGGGCGGCCGCTTCGTCCGCTTCTGCGACGCCTTCAATATCCCCTTGGTAACCCTGGTTGACGTGCCCGGCTTCCTGCCCGGTACCGGTCAAGAGTACAACGCCGTGATCATGAACGGCGCCAAGTTGCTGTATGCCTACGGTGAGGCTACCGTGCCCAAGGTGACTGTCACCCTGCGCAAGAGTTACGGTGGCTCGCACATCGTGATGAGTTGCAAGCAGTTGCGTGGTGACTTGAACTATGCATGGCCCAGTGCCGAGATCGCCGTTATGGGCGCTGCCGGTGCTGCCGAGATTCTGTATGCCAAGGACAGCAAGAACTTCAAGACCCAGGCCGAGGAGGCCAAGGCTGCCGGCGACGAGAAGAAGGCCAAAGAACTGCTCGAGCAAGGCAAGAAGTTTATCCAGGAGAAGGAGGACGAGTACAACAACCTGTTCTGCACGCCCTACAATGCAGCCCGCTATGGCTACATCGACGACGTGATCGAGCCCAGGAACACCCGCTTCCGCGTGATTCGCGCCCTCGAGGTTCTGCGCACCAAGAAGTTGACCAACCCTGCCAAGAAGCACGGTAATATTCCCTTGTAATCAATGCAATCTGTTATGAGTAAAAGAGCATTGACACTGATGCTGCTGTGTGCCATCCTCGCACTGCCCACGCTGGCCCAGGGCCGCAAGAACGTGCGCATCAACGAGGTGATGGTTCAGCAGGACTCTACGGGCGGCAATGGCTGGATTGAGTTCTACAACTCGTCCTATGGCACCAATGCCGTCGAGAAGATGTTCATCACTACCCTGCCCCGTGATATTATCACGAACTACATCAAGGCAGTGACCGACACTTCGAACAAGAAACCCAACCAGGTGCTGCTTGAGTTGTGTGCCGAACGCCCCTTGGATATCTACGAGATTCCCCGTGGCGACGAGCGCAACACAAAGATTGCACCTCGCACCCACTTTGTCATGGAAGCCGACGGCAACCCCAAGGCAGGCACATTCCACCTGCCCTTCGTGCTCAAGGCAGGCCAGGACAATTACATTGCCCTCTATGACGTGAATGGAGACCTGGTTGATGACGTAACGGTTCCCGCTTCGCTCCAGATCGGACAGACCTATGCCATCAAGGCCGAGGGCCGTCTGCCCCGAGTGCTTGACGACAACATCCCTGCCGACTCGCTGTGGACGGTAAAGGACAACAGTTCGATCGAGACCGCCATCACCAAGGGTAACTTCAACGTCCGCGAAGTCAACGAGAACATCGAGGCCTTCCACGTCAAGGATCCTAACGGATTCTGGATTGCCATCCTGGCCATGTCGGTTGTGTTCGCGGCACTTGCCATCCTGTACATCTGCTTCAAGTTGTTCGGCATCGTCAGCAAGCGTTCCGGCAAGGAACCCGAGGCCGCAGCCGAGGCTCCCGTGGCTCATGCAGCCTCACCGGTAGCCGCTAGCGGTGACCTCGATGGCGAGAAAATGGCAGCCATCTGCTTCGCCCTGTATCAGCACTTGAACGCCCACGACCAGGAGAGTGGCGTGTTGACACTCACTCCCCGCGACGGTTCGGCATGGGCAGGCAAGAACAACCTGATGCGCACGTTACCCGTTATCAAGAAATAATCACCAATTAAAATCATTCACTCAAAAAATGAAGGAATATAAGTATAAAATCAATGGTAACGAGTATAATGTTGCCATCGAGAATATTGAGGGCAACATCGCCCACATCCAGTTGAACGGCGTGGCCTACGACGTTGAGTTGCCCGAGCAGCCCAAGGCCGCACCCGCTGTCAAGCGCGTTGCCGTGAGCGATGCTCCCGCTGCCGCACCCAAGCCCGCAGCCCGCAAAGCCGCTCCCGCTGCCGCTGGTGGCCACGCTATTGAGTCGCCGCTGCCTGGCGTGATCAAGGACATCTTTGTCAAGGTCGGCCAGCAGGTTAAGGCCGACGACGTCGTTTGCATCCTCGAAGCCATGAAGATGGGCAACGAGATTCATGCCGGCGTTGACGGTACTGTCAAGAGCATCGAGGTATCGAAGGAGGATTCGGTACTCGAGGGTAACACTATCATGGTAATCGGATAAAACATAGTAGTGTATGGTACTGCTTGACAATTTCCTGTTCACCAAGTTGCTGGACTTCTGGCACTTTACCGGATTCTACAACTTTGACTACACTAACCTGATCATGATCTTGGTGGGCCTGTTCTTCATCTACTTGGCCATCAAGCATGATTTCGAGCCCATGCTGCTCGTGCCCATCGGCTTCGGTATCCTCATCGGTAATATTCCGTTCCAGCCGGGCAACGAGATTGGCATCTATGAGGAGGGATCGGTGCTCAACATCTTGTATCAAGGTGTGCGCAACGGATGGTACCCGCCTCTCATCTTCCTGGGCATCGGTGCGATGACCGACTTTGGAGCCTTGATTGCTAACCCCAAGTTGATGCTTGTGGGTGCAGCAGCCCAGTTCGGTATCTTCGGTGCCTACATGATTGCCCTCGCCCTGGGCTTCATGCCCGACCAGGCCGGTGCCATTGCCATCATCGGTGGCGCCGACGGTCCCACGGCCATCTTCCTGTCGTCTAAGTTGGCTCCCAACCTGATGGGTGCTATCGCCGTGAGTGCCTACAGTTACATGGCACTCGTGCCGGTGATTCAACCGCCCATCATGCGCCTGCTCACGACACAGAAGGAGCGCAAGATGCGCATGAAACCCGCTCGCAAGGTGAGCCAGAACGAGAAGATTCTCTTCCCGATCTTCGGCCTCATCCTGACCTGCTTTGTTGTCCCCTCGGCAATTCCTCTGCTGGGTATGCTGTTCTTCGGCAACTTGCTGCGTGAGAGCGGCGTGACCAAGCGTCTGGCCCACACTGCCAGCAATGCCATGACCGACATCGTGACCATCCTCCTGGGTATGACCGTGGGTGCCTCGACTCAGGCCTCGCAGTTCCTCACCAAGGAGACCGTGTTCATTTTCTTCCTCGGTTTCTGCGCATTTGTCATCGCTACTTGCTCGGGCGTGCTGTTCGTGAAGATCTTCAACCTTATCTTGCCCAAGAGCAAGAAGTTGAACCCGCTGATCGGTAACGCTGGCGTATCGGCCGTTCCCATGGCTGCACGCATCAGCAACGACCAGGGCCTCAAGGCCGACCCCAGCAACTACCTGCTCATGCACGCCATGGGTCCCAATGTGGCCGGTGTGATTGGCTCGGCAGTTGCCGCTGGTGTCCTCCTGGGCTTCCTCGGATAACGCACACGCGTTTCCCGATATCAATATAATCAGGCGACCTCGCATTGAGGCCGCCTGATTGTGTTTTCAACCTATCAGAATGAATGATTACTGCTTGAACATGCGGTCGATGGCGCGCTTGTCCTCGCGTTCCTTGATACTCTGGCGCTTGTCAAACTGCTTCTTGCCCCGCGCTATGGCGATTACCAGTTTAGCAAGGCCGCGATCGTTGATGAACAGACGCAGGGGCACGATCGAGAAACCCGGTTGCAGGTTATCCTTAGCGATGCGGCGTATTTCCTTGCGGTTGAGCAACAACTTGCGGTCACGATGGGTGGTGTGGTTGTTGTAGGAACCGTAACTGTACTCGGCAATATACATGTTTTTAACCCACACCTCGCCGTTAATGACCATGCAATAGGTATCGGTCAGTCCGCACTTGCCTTGACGGATGGACTTGATCTCGGTACCGGTCAAGACGATGCCCGCAGTGAACGTCTCGACAATCTCATAGTCAAACGTCGCACGACGGTTCTTGATATTGATGTTATTGCTATTAACTTTGTTATTGCTTGCCATAGTAAAAAAGCGTCTAGGTTAAATGATCAATAGACTCAAGATGCCCTTGAGCGCTAAGGGTAAGAGCAGGAGCAAGGCCGAAGAGATGACGACAAACTTGGCAACCTTGTCTTTTTTCACAAACAGGTGATCTGTACCACGATAGGCCATCCAGGGCATATACACCATCAAGAACAGCACCGGGGTGAAATCGCTGGGCAAGAGATTGCGCAGGATAATCAACAGCACCAGGAAGATGAGGTTGTAGAGGATAAAGTCATTCAAGCGCGCTGTCGCGCCCTCGGTCTTGACCAGTTCGGGATAGAATCCACCCAGCAGGTAGATAATGATGTAATAACTGATGAAGTAGGTGGAGAACATCACAATTCCAGTCATCAGCGATGTGCTGAAGGAAATTGTGCGGTCATAAATCATGGGCACAAAACATGACAAGGCCAACACACACAGCAAGGGCACGTAGGCGTGTCTCATCACCTTGCCAACGGGGATATTGGACTCATTGATGACCTCCCAGCCATACCTGGGGGCGGTAATCACACAAAATATGTTATGCAGAATGCTCTTCATCACCAGTTCTCAAAAATGCGGCTGCAAAGATACACAATTATTTACAATTAAAAACTTATTTACAATCAAAAACTCTCATGGATCACTTAATAATTGCAAATTTTATGCCTGATTGATGAAAATAGCACAAAAATGTTTATCTTTGTCCATCGAAACAAATGATACTCAAGAACTATGGACAAGATGGATGACAAAAAGACAGGCTCGATGGGATGTTTCACGCCCGAAATGATCAAAACTCTAGCGCCAAACGAGGTATTTGTGTTTGGCAGCAATTTGGGCGGTTTTCATGCTGGTGGCGCGGCCCGCGCGGCATTAGACCACTTCGGCGCCATCTGGGGGCAAGGTGTTGGCCTGCAAGGCCAGAGTTATGCCATACCAACCATGCATGGAGGCGTTGAAGCCATCAGGCCCTATGTTGACCAGTTCATCGGTTTTGCCCAGTCTCATCCTGATCTTTACTTCTACGTCACCCGCATCGGCTGCGGCATCGCTGGTTTTGCCGACGAAGAAATCGCGCCCTTATTCAGAGAAGCCCTGGCGGTTGACAATATTGCGCTGCCCAAGTCATTTCATGACATCTTGACCAGATAATCCTATTATTCACCATTATAATTTCAACAAACATGAGAGAGATGAAGAAATCATTATTAGCAATCGCAGTTGCACTGATGGCCCTGGGTTCCTGCTCAACCCAAGGCAATGAGAGTCAAGAGGAAACTGCCGCCACTGCCACAAACAACGGCCAGGCAGCCATCGAGAACATCATGACACGTACCAGCATCCGTCAATACAAGGATCAGCCCGTCGAGCAGGAGAAAATCGACATCATGCTCAAGGCAGCGATGGCAGCGCCCACTGCCGTGAACCTGCAGCCCTGGCATTTCATTGTCATCGATGACAAGAAGACAATCGATCTGCTCTCAGGCAAGCAACCCACCAATGCTCCGCTGCTGATCGCCGTGTGTGGTGATACCGACAAGACGACGATGCCCGACGGCAAGGGCAAGTTGCCCGACTTCTGGATTCAAGACGTGTCGGCAGCGACCGAGAACCTGCTACTGGCAGCCCACGCTCAGGGACTGGGAGCCGTGTGGACCGGTGTATATCCCAACATGGAACGTACCGCCGAGGTTGCCAATGTGCTTAACTGCCCCAAGAACATCATCCCCCTGGCTGTCGTGCGCATCGGTTATCCCGACGAGGCACCCGAGCCCAAGGACAAGTTCAAGGAGGAAAACATCAGTTACAATAAGTTTGGCGGCAAGAAGGAATAATCCTGCCACAACACAACATGTAATCTAAAACTGGAGCGCCGGCCTCATGAGGGGCGGCGCTCCAGTCCTTTTCTTGACTCATATCCATCAGAAGAGGAAAGTGTGGTACATCTCTGGAGTGTTCATCGTCGAGGGAGAGAATGTTGCCTTGTATATCTCATAGAAGATATAATAGAAATTCAACAGGGCCATGACGGCAAGGGGTAGCCACTTGCGCTCACGCCACAGGTAGTGCAGCGTGTAACACACCATGACCAGGAATGTTCCCCGTAACAGGTCTCCAGGACGCCTCATGTACAATGTGGTGTTGGCAAACAGATTGAGGAATCCGATGTGAATCAAGGCGAACCTATAGGAAGCGCTCAACAATGCGTCGCCCTGAAACGCCTTCTTCATGGAAGGATAGTACCAGATGAAGAAGAAGCAGGTGATGAACGGGAACACCCGTGCAGGACCAAACCAAGTTCCGAAGGTATAGACCACATTGTGGCTGGCAAACAGACGGTAGTAATGCCCATAACCCAGGAGGCTGGCCAGGCTGCCCAGACTCTCAAAAACCCACTGAATCCACTGCGGGAATTGACCTAGCACACCACACGCCACAAGCAAGACGCACGGCATCCACTGTTTCACCCACTTGAACGAGACCAGAGGGACGAAATAGAGAGGCAACAGGAATATCGACATCTTGTGGATCATGGTCAAGGCCAATGTCAATAACAGGTAGATCCAGAACTTGCGACGAGTGGCCACCTCCACCATGATGATAAAAAGGCACTCGGCTACCGACTGGCGTATCGTGTTCATCCACTGGATATAGTATGGACCAAGGAAGATGCACAATGCGATCCACGGCAAGAGCATCTTGTGATGGCGCAGCGCATAATAAAGCAGCACGATGTGCAATGCGGCCCAGAAGCCGAAATAGAAAGCAAAATGCAGGCCAGCCTTGGACATCAGGTGGGTGATGAGTGAGAAGCCGGGCTCAAAGTTCTCCCGTGAATAGATACCAAGGGACTGCATGCAGATGTAGTAATTGTAATACATGTTGTAGTCCCAGGACACCAGCCACCTGACCGACGACACCAGCACATAGATGGCAATGGCAGTCATTATCTCCCACGAGTAGAAGGGCAGTTCTCTCCCACCCTGGGCCAGCAGCCGCTGTTCCCGATGATTGACATGCCATCCCAGCAAAGCCAGAATTATCGCCGAACCGGTATATACTGTAAGACTGAGAAGCATATCAAGGCCTATAGAAGATTACTTAACAAGCGACATTTTGATCTGGAGACCGTAATTAGTGCTGGTGGTGGGATAAGCATTAGGTGAAACGAGCGGTGTATTGCTATCGTAGTTAAAGAATGCACCCAACGAAATGCGCTTGCTGACCACATAATTGGCCATGAAGTCGATAGTCCACGTGCGCGCACCACTTGTTGCACGGGTTGTGTTGGTGTCAAAATTACGGATAAGGGCTGCGTTGCTCGCCATCTTCACATTGAGAGTAAACTCGAGGTCATTGTTGACATTCTGCTGCTTGGTCTTCAGTTTGAGCACCTGGTTGAAGTTAGCGATCTTGTAACTGCCGGTTACAGAGAAACCCTGGGATGAAGACTCCACCAACTGTCCTGCCGAGGAGTTGAGCGACAACTTGCGCTTCTTCTCATACTGGACACCCAATTGCAGATCATTGAAAAGCGTCACGTCAACGCCAATGAGCGGAACAAAATTCTCTTCAAGCGTCACCGAGGGGATATTATAGGGCGACGTAGGAATAGCGCCAGGAATGTCACCCGACCTGAGTACGTCCTGAGTGAATCCCAACCCATCACCGATAGTTACCCAGTCACTGTAGGAACTATAGTTATCCACTTGATAACGGCACTCATAGTTGTGCTTGATGGTTAAGGCCTTAAATAACTTCTTGAAGAATGGCAACTGCGTCATGTCATAGGTGACACGCCAGTTGGGAAGTATCGACTTGATGCCCGGGAAGGGATTGAGACTGATCTTCTTGGGATCCTTGCCTGAATAGGCCGCCATGAATGCTGGAATCAAGACGTCACTGCTCGAACGGTTGATCTTGCCATTGTCGAGACTGTAGGTATTGCCAGCCAGAGCGGTGCCACGCAGGAAGCCACGGTCGGGATAGGTGGTACCCATATAACGCTGCTGCAATCGCTCGGCAATAATGTCTATATTCTGCAAGAACTTGTCAAACGTCTCACTCTGATAATTGTTCTCGGCAGACTTGAATCCCTTGAATGCAGTGGCAAGAGCGATATGGGTCTTGATATACTTACCACCATACATGATCTGAGGATCATTGAACATGAACTGAATCGCATTGGAGCGGCTATCGGTCCGGTTGCCCTTAAGGGTGATCTGGAGGCCGGGGATGGGTTCAAGTTTCATCTCGAGGTCCAACTGTTCGGTGCGGGAATAGAGCGCAGGAGTCGTCTGGGTCGTATCACCCATGAGCCAACCGCGATTACGCACCTTGTCAATATAGGACATTCCGGCAAAACCGAATGCGAAATCAAGACCTGGCGCCATCACATCATAGTGAGTAGTCTGACCGAAGATGTCACCGATGTCGGGAATGAACTGAGGCACAATCAGGGATGAAGTGTTCTTATACTTGACGTCGATGCTGCGCACACTCATGAGCACACGGCATGCATACTGGGCCGACTCGGTAAAGAAGTTCTTGCGCTCAGTCTTCTGCACCTCGGTGATGGTGAACTTGAGGTTCTCCTCACCCAGGGTTGTGATCTCGACATTATCTTTGTCCTTGATTTTATATTCCACCTTGAAGGGCTCGCCATCGGTCGTCGTTGCCGACACCTTGACATTCTTGATTCCCAACTTGTGGTTAATGACGATAGCCGAGTCGGGACTCAACTTGATAGTTCTGTTGAACTTCTTGGGCTTCTCTTTCTTGGCAGGTTGCTTGTTGCGCTTGTTGTTCTTGCTGGAGAAGCGCTCGTCCACCATCTTGAGATAGGGAACCTTGCTGTAGAACTTCTCAAGTCCGAACAGGGTGTGGAACGAACGGTTTGTCTCACTCTTGATGGTATTACCCGACGAGATATTATCGACGATAGCGCCGCGATCCCAGTTATAGGTTGCTTTGTACTCAGCATCGGCGTTAATCCAACTCAAGATGGGGATTTGAGGGAATGGCGCCTTATAATTCACCTTGAACTCCTGATCGTAGGCCCAAGGAGTACCCAAGTCCTTGATTGAAGAAATCACCGAGTCTCTCCAGTTGCGATAGGCATCGGGATGGAGTTGACGGTTCACCTGGCCGATGGGCTCCATAATGTGTGCCTGAGTGTTGCTATTGAACGACATGGACAGCGACTTAGTCAAGTTCCACGTGAGGACAAACTGACGGTCCCACAAGAATCTCTTGCTGACCGATACGGGTATTTCAACTTCAATTCCCGTCTCGTTGCGCGTCAATTGCTCATGATAGTCGCGGGTGATATTGGAACCGAATGCAATGTTGTTGGGTAACCAGTGCAACTCCCACTCGCGGAAGAACTTCATGTCCTTGTTCTTTTCATTGATGAAACGGGAGAAGGGTTTGAACGGCTTGATGTAGGGAACCCAGTTATACTGGAAACTACCGCGATAGACATTGGTGTTGTCATATACGTTCTCGGGGTCGTTGAGGTGCCGCTTGTTGAACGAATAACTGAACGAGAAGTTGGCGGGATCCCAAGGCATGGGATCCTTCATCGTCTTCACATCAAACTTGACGCCCGTGATGGCGAAGGCCTTCTCGGTGGACTGGGTCACAGCATACTCCATGATGCTGTCCCGCTGCTCCTTAGTGTCGCAGACGTCAAGCGCCTCCTCAAGTCTGACGTCTTGATCCAGGGGGTTATACTTGGGAGTGGTTTTCTCGTTGGTATAGGAATAAACGACATCGGCATGCAACTTGGCCTTCTCGGGGATGAATCGGCCCAAATCGGTGTGAATGGCGAAATTATACCGCTGATAATTGTCCATACGGCGCATCGCCAGGCTCTGCTCAACCGAGCCAAATCCCTCGGTTTCCTTGTGATAAACCATGTTTACAGTAGCGATGTCACTCATGTTGAGGGCCACCTGGGCATCAGCGCCCCAACCGCCCTCGCTATCAAAGTCGGTGACGCGCAACTCATCGACCCAAACAACGCAACTCTTGGTCGAGGGAGCATTGTTGCGCACGCCGATAAGGATCACGCGCACCTTGCTCAATGACGGGTTACCCATCACATAGACCTTGTTGTTGGGATGATCGTCATCCACGTCCTGAAAACGCTTTGAATAGCCCACCTCGGGGTCGCCAGCCATCTTGGCCGCGTTGCGATGCTTCTTGGCATTAATCAGCACGTCCAAGTCAATATCGAGCATGTTCTCCTCGGGCCAAACCTTCAATCGGTCGCTGGAACTGTTAGTGCTATAGCGTCCAGGCGGGGTTACGCTCAAGGGAATCTCATATTCATAGTAGTTGTTCTTCACATCGGAACCGATGCGCACAAACAGTGACACGTCACCGTTGCGCAGGTTGGTCGAGTTGCCGATGGTGGCCTCGTTGTGGACAAACATCTGCAAGCGCTTGTAGGTTCGCAGGTCCAGATCGGTGTTGCGGTACACACCTCGAGCGTCTCCCGCATCAAGGTCATTGATGGAGAGTTGCATGGACTGTTCATTCAATTGGGTAATCTGAGACTGGCCGCTGTCGATGATACGGGAAACGCCCGGCGGCAACACATAGTTGACCGGCTCACGAGAAGCATTGGACTCAATATTTACCTTGTTGATGCTGATGTTGCCGTGAGAAGGCATGTTCCCTCGCATGTTGAGATTATACTTGTAGTTGCGCCACTCGCCACGCACAAGTTCGAGCGAAGCGAAACGCAGGTGGGTGGTCTCCTTGAATCCAGTCATGAACATGCGCATGAATCGAATGGTCGAGAAGTCCTGGATGGTGCCCACCTTCTTATCATAGGAAGCCAGAGGTATCGTGAACTGGTACCAAGTTGCCATCTGCGTCTCACCATTGCGGGTACGGACACTGGCGACCTGCTTGTCGGTAATAAAGTTCATGCCCACCTGCAGGGAGTCGGGGTGAATGGCTACACGGTACTGGAAGTAACGCTCATACTCGTTGAGGGTGTTATCCTGGTTGATATCTTCCACATCGGGCGTCGAACGCGAGGTCTGGTACTGTCCGTCGGATGCGTCGGTCGTTGACAACGAGTTTCCGTCAGTGCCGTTATAGTGTTTATAGCGGTCATTGATGGAATATCTGGCTTCATCATAGTAGTTATGGCGATAGAAAGCATAGTTATCGCCTGCAGGGTCATTAAACGGCGAGAACGGATCGGCCTGCATCTCGGCAATGGCAGACTCGGAGAGGACCGTGCGCAACTGGTTCAGGAAGTTGGCATAACTCTCATGCTTCAACTCATCGGCGTCCGACAATCCATCCAGACCCACATCCTGTAACACTCGCGATCCGCTAGTATTGTCAAAGGCGTAGGTCAATGAGGTCTGTGAAGAGACCTTACCCCAGACGGTATTGGTAATATAGGTGCTATCGCCATTGACCGGCAAACCGTTCTCATAACTCTTGAGTCCATCCTTGAGGATATCCTCGCTCACCTCACCCAGGTTGAAGTACAGCGAACCGCCATCCCTGTTGTCGAGGTTTTCATCCATGAAAGGATCCAGCATCCAGAACTGGATATACTCGATATTGGATTGCTCAAAGTTGGTGTTATCGATCTTACGCATAATACCGCCCCAACGCTTCTCGGGATTGAGCAAGTGTCCATCCTGATCGATGCTTGATGGGTCGGCGTCGAGGTTATACGGGCCACGCTCGCGGGGATAGAATGACAGGTTCAGGGTCTGGACTACCGACGACTCACCATAGTTGAGTTCACGACCGGGGAAAACCTCACTGAAGGCCACCTCACGGGCATAGGGGTAGGATAACGCGTCAAGGTCATTCTTGATGTAACCGGGAGCATAGGAGGAATTGCGCTGAGTGAAAAGGCGATCGACATAGTACCACGAAATCAGGGCTCGGTTCTTGCCATAATTGATATCACCGGTCAAGGCAGCCTCGGGGAACAGGGCATCGGCAGCCGGGTCATAGGGCGTCGAGGCCAGTGACCACGAGTACGGGGAGCGGATGTCAAGACCCGTCTGTGTCGATTCAAAGTCGTCAATATAAGAACTACCGGAATTGGAACCCGTCTTGGCCTGATGAGGAATCAATTGGGCAAACTCGCCCTTGAAACTGATGCTAGACGGCTGCACGGCATTCACGGTAGGAATCTTGTTCAAGAGGTTGGTGAGCCACATGAAGTTCTTGTTAAAATTCATGTTGACGCCCCAGATGGTGTTATTCACCAACTCGCTACCGATGGCAACCTTGTCACCGATGGCCTTCTCGCCATAGTGCATCACCGTACCACCGATGCGGAAATCCTTATTGAAATCATAGGCCAGATCCAAACCCAACAAGGTCTTGCGCTGCATGCTGAAGGTTGACTGGTTCTCGAGCGATACATTGATGTTGGCTCCAGACTCAATGAGGCTAGTGTTGTTGATGGTGACTGTACCCATCATGTAGTCAACAGTATAGTCGCTACCCTCGGTGAGAGTCACGCCACCCGAGGTTACGACAACAGATCCGCGCGCTACATTGGTCGCATTGAGCCTGATCACGTTACCCGAACTGGATTGATACTCACCAGCAAGGACAAACTTGTTCTTGTCGCTGAATTGCTGGGCGACAACCAGTGTTGAATCATACAACTCGGTATAGATATAATCCTTGGCAATCGCATCGTCATTGAATTTGGAACGCAGGTGTTCGCCGAAGGGTTCAATAACGGGGAAAATAATCTTACCGTTCTTGGAATCTACCGTATATCCTTCAATATAGTCAAAGCGGCCATCGATGTTGGTTTCCTGGTTGGCATCGAGACGGTCCAGGTTCATTACCTGCAACAGGGGGGTGTCCTTGATCCGCCCGGCGGGGATATAGGTCAACTCATTACCAGTCGTGTCACTCAGGTACTTGATGTTGAGTTTGAAATTATTCTTCTGGATCGAATAGGCGCCCAGTGAATAGACGTTCTTCATGGCCAAGTCCCACATGGGGAAATAGGGGGAAGACGTTGTACCCTTCAGCATCTTGACATAGAGTGACTGGTCGGTTGATGTGATGTCGCCCGAGAACTCACCCACTTGATAGGTGCGGCCGCCATAGGTGTACTCATAGGCCACAGCCAGGATTTCATCACTATTGAGCGCGGTCTTGAGCATGATGTAACCCAGGCTCTCATTCAAGTAGTAATCGGCCTGAGTCAGCAGGCGTGCGCTCTCAATTTTCTCATAATCCTTACCGCCTTCAAAACCATACTGGTCTTTCAAGGGAGTGAGTTCGGTAGAAGCCTGGCTCATGTAGCGGGCGTTGGGGTACTCTTCCTTGATGGTGGAAAGCAGGTTATTGGAATTGTTGGACGGCATCGAGCCCTCGTTTCCAATCCAGTGATGGTTGCTGATGTTGCGTTCACTACCCTCGCCCACGTCCATAAAGGCCATGATATTGCGCGCCTTATCATAGTTGTTACGCTTATTGGTCACCCACACCTCAATGCGCTTAATCTGGACACCCGACGAGACAAGAGGCAATCGGGAGCACCATTCATCATAGTGGTCCCTGAAGAAGTGTGACAAGAAGTAGTTGCGGTTCTGGTCATACTTGTCGGCAGGAATGTAGAATTCGGTCGTCTGGGAACCGCCACGACTGCTCACCGACTGGGTCTGACTCTTCTGCTGCGACACGAGCGCGGTAGCGGTCAATTTGCCAAACTGCAATTTGGTTTTCACACCAAACAATGCGGCACTACCACGAATCAGGGTTCCTCCCGTGGTCATGCTGACATTACCGGCCTCAAGGTTCTTGATAATCTCGTCCTCCTTGCCTTCATAAGCGAGTTTCAGGTTCTTGCTGTCGAAATCAAACGTGGCTGCCGTGTTATAAGACATGTTAAACCTCATCTTATCACCCACCGATGCCGTGATATCGGCCTTGATTTCCTGTTCAAAGTCAAAGTATGTCTTGCGACGCTGGGAAACCATCAAGGCGGGGTTATCGGTAGAATTGGACTTAACACCCATCTTGAGAATAATTGAGCCGGTGGTTTTCAATTGCAGGCCGCCAGGGCCAAAGATGCTCTCGGCAGCCCCCAGGCCAAACTGCATGTCAAGGAAATTGAACGGGTCTTTGTCGATATTCTGGGCACTCTCGGCATTACGTTGGCGATAATACTCCATCATCGACCTCCTGAAGTCCATGTTACTGAACTCGTCGGAAGACATAATATAAGGTGTGACAATGTCGTGCTCACCTAATCGGGTGTGCACAACATAACATCCGGTCTCGGGGTCAAATTCGACCTCGGACGTGATATTTGACGGGGTTTTCAGGTCAGCGGCATACTCGCCCATGCCTTGAACATCATCATAAGTCTGAGGTATGGTCCGCTTCACGTCATAGTGGAGATCCAATTGAGGAGTCTGCTGTTGCTGAGCCGAAGGACGTGTGTCAGGCGGCGGTGGAGGCGGTGGCAAAGTACTGGTCACATATTGCGCCAGCATACTATCACTGCCGGCCCACAGTCCAATGAGTGTGCCGATGATTATCGAGAATATTATTTTTTTTCGAGTCAGCATTAACAATTTTTAATCAACCGTTGAACTGGCAACCACGTGCCATGGCAGGATCACATCATCTTGAGCGCTTGCTTGATGGCAGACTCGACAGTCAATGCCGGGTTACTGGAGAGCAATGACTTAAGTGCCTTCTGTGATGCCTGTTGGGTGAAGCCCAACATGATAAGGGCAGCAAGCGCCTCGTCATAGACCTCACTGGTGGCCGGTTCAGTTTCTTTTAATAACGTATCACTAGTCGGTTTTATTTTATCCTTCAGGTCAACTATTATGCGTTGAGCGGTTTTTCCGCCCACTCCCTTGACCGTTTTGAACATCGCCACATTGTTGTTGGTAATCGCCGCGGCAAACTCATCTACCGACATCGAGGACAACACCATGCGCGCGATGTTGGGACCGACGCCCGAGACCGATATGAGCAAGAGGAAAGCCTCGCGCTCCCGCTTGGCGGCAAAACCATATAAAATGTGGGCATCCTCACGTATTGCCTCATAGATATACAACAAGACTTCGTTACCCTGGCCCGCCTTGGAAATGGTGTCATAGGTTGATAACGAAATATTCACCATGTAACCAATGCCGTGATTGTCAATGACGGCAAATGCCGGGTTAAGTTCTGCTAGGTTGCCTTTGATATAATCAATCATTATTGCTTATTTTAAGATCAGGTTAATAATATAGTTGATGTCCGAGAAAAGAATCTCGAGATCATGATTCACATCGGCACGCACCAGGGTCGAGGCATCGGCCGCGTCGTTACCCCTGAGCAAGATGTCAACTATTGCCATGATATCGGCAATATTCACCTCACGGTCATTGTTGACATCACCGGGCAACAGACAGTGACCGATCACTGCATCTACCGCCGCCCAGGCATCCAACTTGCCAAAACCCCACTTGGAATGATCGCCGCCGGTCACAAATGCGTCCTTGACCGAACTGGCCCTGAAGGCTTCACGGACATCAGACACGGTCAACGAGGGGTTCAATTGCAGCATCATCGCAATCACGCCCGTAACCACGGGGGCTGACATCGAAGTGCCATAGATCACACTATAGGGATACTCCACTCCCGAGACCGTCACGCCAGGGGGCATGTGCTGGTAATGAGATGAGTCATGATATCGGTTTGCCGAGGATATCACGGCAAACCCGGGCGCGCACAAGTCGGGCCGCTCTATACCACTCTCATCGGGGCCATAGGATGAAAAATAAGCGATATCATCGGGAGTACATCGATTATAGGTGTAAAGTTCGTTATTGGAGTCATAATAGGACTTGCGGGAACAGTAGGCGCCGACCGATATCACGCTATCGGTAGTCGCAAGATCGCTTATTGAGCCTTGGGTACTGCCACCGACCATGCCATCGATGCCGAAAGTGTCAAAATAATCGTCCTTGGTTGACCATCCGACGAGTTCAATCTCATCACTCGAGGTATATTGTAATCCCAGCAGATAGTCACTGCTGATAGTCGCGTCAAAAATCCAGAACGAATGGAACCGGTCGCCAATGCGGTCGCCGGCTTGATTGAACTGAGGCTCCATAGCGCTGGCAAACTGCACCTCACCCGTGAAGAACCTGGCGAAATCAGGTTCAACCTCGCTTGAAAGAGTGAAGACGCTGTCCTCGTCCTGCAGCCCTATCCATGGTGACGCGTAGCCGATTGAATTGTCCCCCCTGTTGATAGCGACCAATCGGGACCTGTGCACCGAGGCTCCGTCGCTCCACATGCTGACGTAGCCATTGTGCTGGGTGCCACTGGACTTCCCTCTCATGATAGTGGTCACCACATCCCCATCACCTGCGAGCCTGTGGTTGAAACGGACGGGAACGTTTCCGTCGTTGCCTGCAGAGAGGACACATATGCGCCCAGGGCCGGAGAGGGCTTCAAAAGTGCGGCACATGAATGATGTGCCATTGTTAGGCCCCTCATTAGTGCCGATACTCATGTTCACGACACATGGCTTGTTGACCCGGTCGGCATAATCAAAAATGTATTTCAAGGCATTGGCCACATTGGCATCCGAGAGGCTGTCGCCGGGCATTCCACAAGCGACCAGGTCGGCCTCGATAGCGACACCATACCAGCCGTTAGCACGATAACTGCCGGCAGCCGTTCCCAGCGTGTGGGTTCCGTGGGACGTCCCATTAAAATCGGTGGTTAGCATCGCTATCATGTCGGGCGACTCATAGCAACTGCCTGGTAAAGTATCACCGCCAACCACTGGTCTGGGGCCGGTCGTGTCGCAAGGCATATACACGGCCTTGACACGGGTCTTGCCATCAATGCCACACAGGTTAACGTGATTGAAATCTATCCCAGTGTCGATAATGCCGACAATCACCCCACGGCCAGTTAGTGGAGCGACCATGCCTTGACCGTCATGAACCCTGTCAATACATGATAAACTCCTTGCACTGTCATTGTGCAGACTTAACGGTCTTGCAAACGAGACTTCACGCACACCGGTCATCGACATTACCACGGTCATCGCACTGGCAGGAATCTGAACAGTGACGAAGTTATCAAATCGAGCGTTCACCTTTACGCCAGCCGTGCGTAGTGCAGACAAGTCCTCTTCACCATCGACACGGATAAAGGCTTGAAACATCTCACCAGACGATTGGGGAGCATGCTTCCCAGCGACAGCGTCATGACGATGCAGGCGCAATTTGGATGTGGCGGTCAACGGAGTTGAAGCCCACACCAAAGCCATCCCCATGAGGGACAAAAGGAACGTCAAGACTTGCCGCGTCATCTCATCAGCAAGGATTACATGCCCAGGATAGCATTAATGATCATATTGACATCCACGATGTTGACTTCGCCGTCACCATTGACATCAGGCCTGAGGTTGTCGCTTGATCCACCCGATCCCAGGATGATATTAATGAGGATGTTGATATCAAGGATGTTGATCTCGCCATCGCCATTGACATCACAACTCGTCTGGTCCATGTGGAGTATATAGCGCATTCCAGCCTTCACATCAAGTTTGCCGCTTCCCCATCGTGAGGGTTGAATCCTCGTGTGAGCGTCCTTGTAACTCGAATGCTTGAGCACGTTGCGGACATCACCAGCACTCAAGTTGGGATTGGCTTGCAGCCACAGGGCAATAGCACCCGCCACGACAGGAGCGGACATGGAAGTACCCAAATCAGGGCAATAGGGATATTCAACATTGTTGACAAATGCCGAAGGCTGCCAATAGGCGATATTTGGCGCAGTAACGTCATAGCGGTTTGCCGATGAAACAATCACGCTGCCAGGAGCGCAGACATCGGGACGGGCAATCCCGTTCTCATCAGGCCCGTAAGAGGAATAATACGACAACTCGAGTGGTGTACTTAACGACCTGAAATACTGAGAGCCGTCACGCAGCGTCACATACTGCTTTGAATTATAGGATCCCACCGAAATCACACTGTCGGTGGTCGCCAAATCATTGATAGACCCTAACGGAGAGCCGGCTTCGGCCCACGAGAAGCCATAATTGTTGAAATAGGCATATTGGGATGTCCATATCGCCAGCATAATTGCCGAAGGAGAGAAATACTGGAAACCCAGGGAGTAGTCTCGGGACTTGGAGCGCATGTTGAGTTCACACAACGAACTGGGGTCTCCATTGTACTCGATAGAACCCTTAATGTTTACCGTGCCTGTGAAGTACTGAGCCAGATTGGCATCGGTCTCGCTCGAAATATCAGCATTAACGCCAGATGAAGTGGCACCAAAGGCGCGTGACCTGTACAGGATCTGGCCCGTCTTGTTGTTGACCACAATCATCCTGGTATTGAATGACTTCTGCTCTTTACTCCATGCGTTTACATATCCCGAGTACTGCAGGCCGCCACCATATCCACTCATCAGCGTCACAATGGTATCAGGGCTGTTGGTCAACGAGCGGTGCACACACACGGGGTTATTGCCGTCGTTACCGGCCGAAACGACAATCACCTTGCCGGGGCCCGAAAGTTGTTGACACACTTGGGAAAGAAATGACGTGCCATTGTGGGCGCCCACATTGGAGCCAAGGCTGATGTTGATGACACAGGGTTTGCCCTTGCGGTTAGCGTAATCAACAATGTAACTGATACAGTTGGCGACACGAACGTCATTCAATTTATCCTCAGGAATGCCGCAGGCCACAATGTCGGCCTCAGGAGCCATGCCATACCAGGCGTTACCCTTGTAACTGCCGGCGGCAATACCGGTCGTCTGGGTGCCATGAGTTGTCAGGGGGTCATCGGTCGTGAGGGCGGCAATCTGTGACGGGGTCTCATATGCACTACCCGGCATGCGACGGTTTTTAACGACTGGCTGCGTGCCTGTGGTGTCAAATGGCATATAGACGGCCTTCACACGGGTGTTTCCGTTAGCATCCCAGAAGTTCACATGATTGAAATCAAAGCCGCAGTCAATCACTCCGATGATCACATCCTTGCCCGTGTAGGGCATGTCGAAGTTAATTCCTTCGGCCACATCGGCCACACGCGAGTAATAGCGTGCACTGTCGGAACAGGTTTCTAATTTTAACGCCCGTGAGACATAAAGCACGCCTTCGATACTCAACAGGGATTGCGGAGTCACCGACGGCTTGATACGGGCAGTATAAAAACCATCATACTTCGCGGTAATCACAACGCCGGCAGCCTCAAGTTTGTAGTCCATGACACTGCTATTCACCTTGATGAACGCATCATAGTAACTGCTATTAGCGTTCTGGCCACTCAGGCCAAGACTTGAGCATATCATCAGAAGAGATGCCGCAAAAAACATCAAGTATTTTTTCATATCATCAACAAGATTTTAATGTTCAAATGCATGCATGAATTATAAGAGTACAAAATTAGTAAAAAAATTAAATCCTGACGGAATAATCCAACAAATAAACTAAAAATGTCACGTTACCGGGGCACCGATGTGTCGATAAGTGGTGATTTTTCAATAGGATGAATTGTAATAAAGCACCTTGATGAGCCGTTATTATAATATGGGACTTGAGATAGAACACAAATACCTCGTCAAGAATGACACCTATAAGCCAATGGCTTGTAAAAGGCAGGAAATCAAGCAGGGTTTCTTGTCTAGAAATCCCGAGAGAACCGTGAGGGTGAGGGTGCTGGATAACAAAGGATTCATCACCGTCAAGGGTAAAGGGCATGGAGCGGCACATCCCGAGTTTGAATATCAAATCCCGCTGGATGACGCATTGCAGATGATGACGCTGTGTGAGGCACCAATCATCGAGAAGACCCGCCACATCGTCATGGACCACGGCAATCGCTGGGAAATTGATGAATTCAAGGGCGGTCTTGCCGGGCTTGTCATCGCCGAACTGGAAGTGCCCGACGAGGATTACGTTTTCCCCCTGCCCGCTTTCATCGGCCAGGAAGTGACAGGCGACCCTAGATACTATAATTCGCAATTAGGTGTTCACTGCTGATGCTTCCACGGGGCTCACCTATAAAAAAAAGACACAACGCGGTAGAATGCGTTGTTTTTTTTGTACTTTTGCAGCCGAAATTCGGTTAAAGAAGACCCGACCGACGATATGTTGAAGATAAAGAGGCTATATACATTCATGTTGTCAAGGTTCCTGCCCAGGTTCCTGATGACTTTCTGCATCTGCCTCTTTATTGTAATGATGCAATTCCTGTGGCGCTATATTGACGAACTGGTCGGCAAGGGATTGAGCATCGAGGTCGTTGCCGAATTGTTCTTCTATGCCGCATTGTCAATGGTGCCGCTGGCATTGCCGCTCAGCATCCTGCTGGCCGCACTGATGACCTTTGGAGACCTCGGTGAACACATCGAACTCACCGCGCTCAAGTCATCGGGCATCTCATTGACCACTATCATGAAGCCCCTCGCCATTCTCATGGCGATAGTGGCAGTCGGAGCCTTTTTTTTCCAGAACAATGTCTTGCCCAAGTCCCAAGTCAAGATGTGGACACTGCTGTTCTCGATGAGGCAGACCTCGCCCACACTTGATATTCCCGAGGGCGCCGTCTATAGCCAGATACCTGGATACAACATCTATGTCAAGCGCAAAGACAAGGAGCGTGACATGTTGTATAACATGCTCATCTATGATGTATCGGTAAGTTCCATGTATCCTCGCATCGTTGCTGCCGACTCGGGCCGGTTGAGTATGACCGAGGACAAGCGCCACCTGGTGCTCACCCTCTACAAGGGTTCGTGGTATGAGGAGATGAAGAGCGGTGGCGGCGTCAACGGCATGAGCGGCGACCTATATCGCCGCGAGACATTCCATGACAAGGAAATCTTGATCCCCTATGACGCCAATTTCACGCGCATGGATGATGAGGCCATGAGATCGCAATATGTGGGAAAGAACATTACCGAATTACAACAGACGATTGACTCGGTGAGGATAAAGGTGGATTCGGCCGCCACGACAGTGTTGGCCAGGATGCGCACGCAACCCGTGTGTGGCGTACCGGCTCAGCGCACCATCTTCAAGGACGGCAAGCCTCATGAGGAGCCCGTCAAGGAAGTGACCCTCGACAAGCCCGTTGACGTCAACAAGATCATCAAGGAATTGCCCCACCACGAACAGCAACAGATCATCAATCAGGCCTTGATGCGCACGACCACGGCGATGCAGGACATGCAATTCCAGGGCTATACCATCAATGACAACAACTATGTCATCCGCCGTCACCAGATCGAGTTGATGAAGAAATTCACGCTCTCGCTGGCGTGTCTCATCTTTTTCTTCATCGGCGCGCCCCTTGGCGCCATTATCCGCAAGGGAGGCCTGGGAATGCCCATCGTCATCTCGGTCATCCTGTTCATTATTTACTACATCATCGACAACATGGGCTACAAGTTGGCCCGCGATGGCCGCTGGCCAGTGTGGCAAGGCATCTGGCTGAGTTCGGCAGTGTTGCTGCCGCTGGGAATCTTCCTGACCAAGAAGGCTGTTAACGACTCGGCTGTATTCAACCCCGACGCATGGCTCAACTTCATTCGCCGCTTCACGGGCCTGCACCAGACCCGCAAACTCTCGAGCAAGGAAGTCATCATCAATGAGGTTGTTCCCAGCGAGGGCATTGCGCTCATCAACGACTTGAAATCCCTGTGCCAGCAATTCATTGACCGTTATCCGCGACGTCAGCAATACCTGGACTACTGGCAGCAAGGATTAGACAAGAATCTTATCAAGCAGATAGCGGACAAGGTTGACGCTGTGGTGGATTACCTTTCCAACTCACGCGATCAGATGGTTCTCAACAAGGCCATGGATTATCCTGTTATCCGCCAGTTGCTCACCTATCATCCCTGCAGCAACAAGACGGCCGGCAGCATCGTGGCAGCCCTCTTCCCTGTCGCTTTACCCTTATGGCTGATCGGAATGAGGCACCAGAAGAACCTGAAGCGCGATGTGCGCCTTGTCGTCAAGACCAGTGATCAACTGATCGCCATCTTCAACGGAGAGTACAACCGTGAGATGGAATACAGCGATGGCCAGTAACCACCACTTGCCACCGTTTTTTCCTTTATACCTGCAATTGATGACCCAACCAGGTCATTAGATATAAAAACATAATGGATAGAACAATGCACGATTTTGAGGAAATAAGTGATTTCATCGAGCGAGAAATCATTCCCCGCTACGACAACTTTGACGCCGGGCACGGTAGGGATCACGCACGGACAGTCATGTCACAGGCCCTGCAATTGTCACAGCATTACCCAGACGTGGACAAGTGCATGCTGCTCGTGGCTGCAGCCTATCATGACCTGGGGCTTGCCTTCGGTCGAGAACAGCATCACACCCACAGTGCCGCCATCATCAGGGAGGACATGCGGCTCAGACGATGGTTTGACGAGGACGAAATCAACACCATTGCCCAGGCCGCTGAAGACCATCGCGCGTCTAGCGGTCATGAGCCCAGGAGCATCTATGGCCGCATTGTCGCCGAGGCCGACCGCATCATCGACAGCGACACGATTGTGCGCCGTGCTCTGCAATATGGCATGAAGCACAACCCCGGCCTAGACAAGGAGGACCAGTACCAACGCCTGAAGGAGCACATGCGCGAGAAATATGACTATGGCGGCTATCTGCGCCTGTGGGTACCCTATGGTGACAACGCCCGGCGACTGGAGGAATTCAGGCAGACACTTGCCGATGAAGAGGCCTTCAGAAAGTTGTTTGACAAGATTTATGACTCAATTAATAATAGACTATCAAAATGATAAAAAGAAATATTGCATCACTATTCACCTTGTTACTCTGCCTGTCGTCGTGGGGCAATATCCCCAGCGGGTACTACAACAACGCCATCGGCAAGAGCGACGAGGCCTTGATGACCGCGCTGGAAAGTATCATCCTGCCGCACACCGAACTTTCCTATGACTACCTGTGGTCAGCCTATGACGACACCGACATGGGCAGTGACGGCTATTACATCGACATGTATTCCACATGCAAGTACAACCGCAGTTCCTACCACGTGAGCACGGCCTCCTATGTGGGACAGGGTCTCAACCGCGAGCATTCATTCCCCAAGAGTTGGTTTGGCGGTGAGGAATATCCCATGTACACCGACTTGACCATGATCATCCCCACCGATGGTTTTGTGAACCAGCGCCGCAGCAACCACCCTTACGGTGTGTGTGCCGGTGGAACGACCTATGTCAACGAGGAGTTAAATGTCACCATGAAGGGGAAGTTGGGCAAGAGCACCTATAACGGTTATGCCGAGACAGTCTTTGAGCCTGATGACGAATACAAAGGCGACTTTGCGCGCATCTACTTCTATATGGTGACCTGTTACAAGAGCAAGATTCAGTCATGGCCAGGCTGTGACCAACTGGACTACGTCACCAACCACTACAAGGCCTTCTCCAACTGGTCGATGCAGATGCTCATGGAGTGGCACCGTGCCGACCCCGTCAGTCAGAAGGAAATTGACCGCAACAATGCCGTTTATCTCCACCAGGGGAACCGCAACCCCTATGTTGACCACCCCGAGTTGGCCGAGCACATCTGGGGCACAAAGCAATCAACGGCGTGGACAGGACATGGATCGGACGACGACCTAGTGAAAAAAGACCCTGTCATGCTTGAAGTTGACAAAGAAAGAATCACCGACACCTCTTTCTGCGCCAATTGGACCGACGGCGGCGACGTGTCAAGTTACACCCTGCAGGTCAACCGCATCGCCGTTCCCAGCGACGAGACCGCAACGCTGCTCATGACCGAGAATTTCTCAAAAGTCGTTGCCTACAGTGACGGCTATAACGACATTGCCGGATCCCTGGACCAGTACACTGACAACGAGGGCTGGAGCGGCTACAAGGTTTACACTGCCGCTAACCACGGCCTCAAGATAGGCACCGCCACCGCCATCGGTTACGTCATCAGCCCCAACCTGTCATTATCAAGCACTGTCACCGTTGTGTTAAATGCCAAGAACTGGATTTCGTCCAGCGGCAAGAGTGATGCCAGCACCATCTCCGTGTCATGTGGCAACGTCAGTCAGACCGTCACACTGAATGACAATGCTACCGACCACACCGTGGTGCTTCATGGCTGTGAAGCCGACAACATAAAGATATCGATGACTGCTGCAGGAAAACGCTTCTATTTATATAATGTGAGCATCTACAACGGTGACCTGACGGCAAAATTCAATGCCCCGCGTCGCGTGATTGTCGAGGAAGGCGACTCCACCTGGCGCATGGTCAGCGGCATTACCGACACTTGCTATACCGTCAAGGGGCTTGCCGGCGGCATCTATGAGTATCTTGTTAAGGCCATCTATACCGACGGCAGCGAGAGTGTCTGGTCTAACATCCAGAACGTAACCCTCAAGGGTGGCACCGAGGAACTGTTGGTCGGTGACGTGAACCATGACGGCGAGGTCAACATCAGTGACGTCACCTCCATTATCGACTACCTGCTGGGCACGTCAAGCGATAACTTTGACATGGAGGCTGCCGATGTGAACCATGACGGCGAAATTAACATCAGCGATGTGACCACCCTGGTCGACATGTTGCTGGGAAAGCGATAGACATTGCCGCCGACATAGTGTGAACAAATCATCTTGCGAGGGTGCCTCTTCATGGCATCCTCGCTGTTTACCGCCCCTCGTTAAAAACGGACTGGCACGATGTTTGCTAGAAAATAACCGATAAGATGATTTTATATTAATTACAGAGAAATATACCGAATGATTCAGAATCAGCATAAACAACAGCAAACCTACTGGAGGCAAGACGTCCGCTTGCCCCGTGCAGGTGCCGATTTTCCTGACGAAGAGGATGAAGAGGACGATGAATTGCCGGGCAATAGCGGTAATGGGGACAGCGAGAATCCGTCCTACCGCGACACACGACAGCGACGAAATGTCAGTCGAGGTGACAATTCGGCAACTCCAGTCATTGACAAATATGGCAAAGACATCACCCGCGAGGCTGCCGAGGGCAATCTCGACCCCGTCGTGGGCCGTGAGGTGGAAATCGAACGGCTGGCCCAGATCCTGAGCCGCCGCAAGAAGAACAACCCGGTGATGATTGGCGAGCCCGGCGTGGGCAAGAGCGCTATCATCGAGGGCTTGGCCAAACGTATCGTTGAGCGCAAGGTGGCACGCACCCTGCTCGACAAACGCATCATCTCGCTCGACATGGCCGCCATCGTGGCCGGCACCAAGTACCGTGGACAGTTTGAGGAGCGTCTCAAGGCCGTAATCGACGAGGTGAGCAAGAACAAGAATGTCATCATGTTTATCGATGAGATTCATAACATCGTGGGCGCAGGCAATGCCAGCGGATCGATGGATGCCGCCAACCTGCTCAAGCCAGCACTGGCACGTGGCGAGTTCCAGTGCATCGGGGCCACAACCCTGGATGAGTACCGCAAGAGCATCGAGAAGGACGGAGCCCTGGAGCGCCGTTTCCAGAAGGTGCTTGTCGAGCCCACCACTCCCGAACAGACCCTTGAAATACTGCATAACATCAAGGAGATGTACGAGAAGCACCATGGCGTGAACTACACCGAGGAGGCCTTGAAGGCATGTGTGACACTGACCGACCGCTACATCAGCGACCGATTCTTCCCCGACAAGGCCATCGACGCCATGGACGAGGCGGGATCGCGCGTCCACATCACCAAGGTGGACACCCCCAAGGAGATTGAGGAACTGGAACAGCGCATCGTCGAGGCGCAAGAGAACAAGTTCAAGGCCGTTCAAGCGCAGAACTTCGAGAGCGCCGCCAACTATCGCGACCAGCAGGAGAAACTCAAGGCAGAACTACAGGAGGCCAAGGAACGCTGGGAGGCCGAACTGGACAGCCGCCGCATGACCGTCAACGAGGGACACATCGCCGAAGTCGTCGCCATGATGACCGGTGTGCCCACCCAGCGCATCGCCCAGAGTGAAGGCATACGCCTGCTGGGCATGACCGACGAACTCAAGAAGAAGGTGATCGGCCAGGACGAGGCCATCGACAAGATCGCGCGCAGCATTCGCCGCAATCGCGCTGGCCTGCGCGACCCCAAGCGGCCCATCGGTTCGTTCATGTTCCTTGGACCGACCGGTGTCGGCAAGACGTTACTGGCCAAGAAACTTGCCGAATTCCTGTTTAACTCCGATGATGCGCTCATCAGGGTTGACATGAGCGAATATATGGAGAAATTCAACGTGTCAAGACTCGTTGGCGCTCCTCCGGGCTATGTGGGATATGAGGAAGGCGGCCAGTTGACCGAGAAAGTGCGCCGGCACCCTTACAGCGTGGTACTGCTCGACGAGATCGAGAAGGCACACCCCGACGTGTTCAACATGATGCTGCAGGTGCTCGACGAGGGCAGTCTGACCGACGGCCTGGGCCGTAAAGTGGACTTCAAGAACACGATCATCATCATGACCTCGAATATCGGCACAAGGGAGTTGAAAGACTTTGGCGCTGGTGTGGGATTCAATACCAATGAGTTGACCAAGGAGCGCAGCGACTCGGTCATCCGCAAGGCCCTGAACCGTCAATTCTCGCCCGAATTCCTGAACCGCGTGGATGACATCGTGACGTTCGGCTCGCTCAACCACGACTCCATCCTCAAGATTGTTGACATCGAACTCGCGTCGTTCTACAAGCGCGTTGAGGAGAATGGCTTGAAACTGGAGATCACCGATGACGCCAAGAATCTGGTTGCCGACCGTGGATTTGACATCCAGTATGGCGCCCGACCCTTGAAACGTGCCATCCAGAGTGAAATCGAAGACCCGCTGAGCGAAATGCTGCTGCGCGAGGAAGCCAAGCCCGGTGACACCATCGTCATCGACGTGACCGACGGCAAAATCACCACCAGCATCAAGGCAGGCCACATAGTCAAGGCTAATCAAGAGGCCGAGAAGGAAGTGCTATAGAAGATGGCCCAAACCCTGCGGGGCTAACGCGAATTGCACGAATTTAAACGGATTAACGCGATTCTTTTAAAAATAATTCGTGAAATCAGCATTGAAAAAACTTCATGGGCCAACTGCTATACCATTCCCTAAATCATAGCATCATCCATTACGCATCCCGATTGCTCATCAAGTTCAATCGGGATTCGCTTTTTTTTACCCATCACTTGACGATTTTCACCACCATGATAGTGTCGGGCTTGACAGATGGGGACTGGAATTTAAACCTGATGGTGTCGCCTGGCACCTTGTGGTTGCGATAATCAAATTGCTGGGAAAATCCTACCAAGCCTTGCCAAATGATGCTATCACGATCAACTCCGATCATCTCGATGTCAATACTGCTGATGTCATGAGCCGCAATGGTAGTGTCCTGTTTTAACTGAACCGTGTAACTGTCATTCCACCACCCGTTATTGCTCTCGTTCCAGTAATCATTATCCACGTTCTCAAATTCATTGCTGAACAGGTGCTTGCGGCACAACTGCGAGTAGTGAATGACATAAATCCTATCAAGAACAGTTGAGTCGGGTAAAATAACGCGAGGCGGGATCATCTCATAGGGGATTGTGTCGCTCACTGTGCGCAGCATGTAATCAGAGTACAAACGGCTGGTGAAGAAAATTGAGGTACAACCCATGATGACCGTCAGGAGATTGGCCGCGACAAGGAATAATGTGGTCCTGTACTGCCTGTTCACCAGCAGGTGGATGATTGAGCCTATCAACAGCAAGGCCGACGCAAGCGCAAAGGGCGAAGCGAAAAGCAGGGCAAACACATTGGTGGCCTCATCAAGCAACAAGATGACAATGGCAATAACCAACAACAGTAATTGCAGCACAATAAGGATCTTGACTGTATTCTTCATAGTGAAGAGACAAGAAACTAGAATGGATAACCGATAGCAAGATGGAAGTTCAACTTGTGATAGTTGAAATAGCCACTATGTTCCGTCTTATAGGGGGCATGGATGCCGATACCCAAATCGGCACGGACTACCAGCATTGACATGTCGAAGCGCAGTCCCACACCAGTTCCCACAGCCAGTTGGTCAAAGAAATTCTTCATCTTCAACTGACCACCAGGACGGTCTTTATCATCCTGAAGCAACCAGATGTTGCCCGCATCCAGGAACACTGCTCCCTTGAAGTAGCCCAGAATCGGGAAGCGGTACTCGGTATTGGCCTCAAACTTGAAGGTACCCGTCTGGTCATAGTAACTGAAGCGGCCTCGGTCTTCAGGGACGAAACTGCCTGGACCCAACGTGCGCACCGAGAAGGCACGGACAGAATTGGAGCCGCCAACATAGAACTGCTCCCTATAGGGTACGTCATCGCGATTACCATAGGCATGGACCGCACCCATCATCACACGGGTGGCCAACTCACTCTTCAGTCCGAACTTGCGCGTCCACACCAGTTGAGCCTGGGCTTTGACAAACTGTGAGAACGGGGTGCCAAAAAGTTCCTTTGTCCCCTTGGCCTTGAATATCGACCAGATGCCATAGAAGATGTTGCCGGCCTCGGCCGCGCTAGCCGTGAACGTGATGTGGTCACGGGGAGTGAGGTCGCGGTCATAGGTATAGGAATACTCGATTTTAGGGATGAACACATCCTCGAAACTCTTGGCCAACGCCATATTCTCTGCGGCTTTCGCCTTAAACTCGTCCGAACTGCTGATCAACTTATTGTAGGTGAGTTTGAAAGGCGTGAGCACATGGGTCGAATAGCGGTTGGCATGCCACTCCCATGTGGCGGCGACGCTAAACTGGGCCATCTTGAAGTAGTTGGGACGGTTAAGCAGATCGGCACTGACCATGAAGCGGGTCCAATTGGTATATCGGCGTGAGGGATAGAGGAACTTGGGGGCCAGCAAACGGGGAAAATCTAGTTTGGATTCGATACCGAACTCGTAAGAGTCCATGTCTCCACCATTACTGTTACCTCCGGTCTGCCACTCGTAGTCGCCATAGAGGTCCACCGAAAACCTCTCCCCTGCCCCAAAGGCATTCTTGTGTCTGGCGCCGATCTCGACACCGGGACCAATAAAACTATTGCTCATTGACGTGCCACGCATCTCAAAAGTCACTTCCCATGGTTTGTCGAGTTGGCAATAGATGGCAAGGTCGAGCAATCCATCGCCCTCGGGGGTGATGGTATCAAGCGGATTGACCTGGATATTCACGGTGCTGAAGATGCCCAGGTTGGACAAGGCTGCCTGGGTGCGGTCGATGCTGTTGACACGGAAAACCCTACCCTTACGGGCACGGATGCATGACGGTATGACACGGTCCTTGATATAAACCGGCTCATAGCGGATGAGCCTGCAGTTGCGTGTCTCTATCGTATCGGGCTCGCCCACCGCGTCATCGTTGACCACAGTTGCGGTAATGTCATTGATGCGGTAGCGAATTGTGGCATTGTTGGGTATGTTGGCCGAGGGGATGAGGTGCATGTGAATCACACCCTTGTCCTGGACGCTATCGGCCAGATATTGCAGATACTCGGGTCTGAAGAAATAGTAGCCACGGTTGCGCACAAAGTTGGTGATGTCGATGCGCACCAGATTGAGCGAGTCGAGGCAATAACGGCTACCGGTCTTCAGATATTGATTCTCGCGGGCCAGGGAGTCCACCAGTTGCATCAAGGGATCCTGGCTGCCGATGTACTCCACGTCGCCGATCGTATAAGGCGGATTGATATTGACATCGTAGGAAATCTTGGCCTTCTTGGGATTCTTGCTCGGGTTGAGCGTGTAGGAAGCCGACGAGGTGAAATATCCGTTGTTGCGCAGAATTGTGTTGATCATATCGACACGCGCCTTGGGGTTGACGCGGCTGATGAGAACGGGCTTGGCAGCAAAGTGTTTATATAGCCATCCCTTGAACCCAGTGGCATCCTCATCGATGTTATTATATATCATCAGGCCGATGGGGAACGGAGTGCGGTAATAGGGAGAATAGAGCGGATTGTTGGGACGCACATTGATGGCCGTGAAAATATCATCTTTCACGCCCGCATCAACTTTCACACTATTCTCATGATACTTGAGGTGCTTCACACCCGTGTAGAGCACGTCATTCTGGCCCAACTTCTTGGTAGTCGAGCAAGAGGCGGCCAGCAGTGTTACCACCACTGCCAGCACCACATGGATAAATGCATCACGGTTCTTCACTCTCATCATCTTTCTTGCGGTTTACGGTAGGTTTGTCAATCGCCTTGTCGTCGAGTGGCACCACATAGGTGTCATTGCGGCCACTCTGGGCTTCCTCCTGCAATTTCAACTCGGCTTTGCGCGCCTTCTCCAGGGAGTCGCGCAGCAGGTACTCGCGGGAGTGCTTGAACTTGAAGAGGTTCTTCAGGTTGGTCAACTTGCGCTTGAGCACGTAGGCCACACCCGTCTCGTTGACCTGACCCTCGAGCACCCTCTCATAGTCCGTGCGGCGGAAGAGTTTCAGGTACCTGTTGCCGGAATTATTGAGGTAGTACTCCAGCGAGATGTCATTAAACAGGTTGCTCGCTATATCCTCGTCATTGGTGACATCGGTGCGGTATTCTCCACCCACCACGATCTTGAACCTGTCATTGAATAGTGTCTTGGCAAGGCGATAACTGTAACTGGTCTGTGTCCCGGCTACATTGGTACCCTCAAACTGGTTAATGCCAAACGAGAGATCGACACCGGGCAGGGTCTGAGCCGCCCAACTGTTGAGTTGGGACTGCAGGAAGGAGAACAGCGCCGTCGTAGCGTTTGGTGAGAAGTTATCGTTTGCGTCCGAGTAAGTGTTATCGAGCAAGAGTTTGATGGCGGCCTTCGAGCGTTCGTTATCGGTCTTGGACAGCAACTCACTGCGCATCGGTTCACTCTCGCAACCGAGGTCAAACTTCAAGTCTATGTTCTTGAGCGTACCGCCCACGTTAGCGTCAACCAGGAACTCAACCAGTCGCGGTTTCTCATTGGCAATAGGCACACTGGTCTTGATGCGCTCGGTGCCCTTGAGGTTCAACTGCGGGTTGAGCATGTCGCCACTCCATGTGATGGAACTGCCAGGGGTGATCTGGAAATTCTTCTGCGAAATCAAGGGCGGCGTGTAGCGCACGTTACCGTTTTCGATGATGTAGGAGCCTGTGAGATTATCTCGGCCAGCAAAGTCGAGCCAGTACTGGAAGCGGCCCGTACCGTCAACTGTGGCGCGGTTCTGGCCGTCCTCCGAGAGGAAGGCGTTGATCTTGGCTCCCTGCTCGACGTTGATGTTGACAAGGATACTGTTGGTACTGCTACCTCGACCGGTCACGAGTATGGTTTGGTTATTATCCTGGTTGTTAAAGTCGACAAATGTCACCATATTCTCGTCAACCGCCTTGGACAACTGCGAGATGTCATTTTTCATGACATAGGTGATATTGGAGCCCGAGAGCAAGGTAGCGTCGGCGCGCACGACCATCATGTCGCCATGACTCTTGACCGTGGCATTGATGTCGGCAAGGCCTTTGCCAAACAGTTGTGTCACATCATCCTGTTTGCTATCCATGAACTGCACTTCACGACCATTTAACTTGAGGTCAATGACCATGTTGTTCAAGTCACGCAGGTCAACTTGACCATTGATGATGACGGGACTGAGGTTAGCACCGACGAGCCTGTAGTTGTCAAACGTGATGACATTGTCGTCAACAGGAATGCGGTCGCTGGCCAGGGTGAGCGAACTGCCGTAACGCGGCAGCAACACCTGGGCCGAGTCTGCAATGAGATAACCGTGGACATGGGGATCACCAGTCGAGCCGGTTACTTCCATATTGCCGATTGCATATCCTTCAAGCCAGATGTAGTCACCGGGGATAAAGGCGTTGGCCCGAACAAGCGGGAATCGGTTGAAACGGGCAGTCATGTTGAGCGGAGTGCTTGCTGTGGCATCGTTGAGGGAGCCTTGCAGGACGACGGCCTCATTGCCGTCAAGAATCAGGTCGGCTGTCAGGGTGGTGGCTGACGTGGCGGGGTCAAAGTCGAAGTCGGCATTGAGCGTCACATCCCCCTCGGGCTTGCCGTTATAAACAAAGTCCTTGATGCTGAGCGTGCCGTCGCCGTCGGCATTGGCACCGTCCCAGTTGATGTCGATGTCGGCATTGAGCGTGCCGCTGGTCCTATCGAGCATGGGCATGATGCGCGTCCATTCCTCCAGGTGCAGGTTGTCGATGATGAGTTGCACGTTCTCGGTATTCTCGCCAGGGAGCCTCGTCGTCATCAACTCCAGGCTGCTGCTGTCGCTCCTGAGCGAGAGGTTGGCGTCGAGCATGCGGGTGCGGTAATCCACGTTCACATAGTTATCCTTGTTAAAGGTCCAGTTGCGATAGCCAATGACCGACTCATCGCCGAAGAGACGCATCTTCACCTGGTCGTCGGTGAGATGGGCGTTACAACCCATACGATAGCCTGTCTCTCCCTTGATGTTCTGCTGGTGGAGCATGAAGTCCACGGCTTGGCCCTTGAAACCTCCGTTGAGGGTGACCTGGGCAAAATCGTCCCATGTGCCGGGCCGGTTACCCATGTGGGCAGTAAAGGCCAGGTACTTATTGTTCAACTCATGGGCATTGACGGTGATGGTGTCGATGTTGGTCTCTCCCGAACTGATGCCGTACGCCCTGCCGTTGATCGTCAGCGTCGTGTCGCGGTTAATCTCGCAACTGACGTGGCGGAAGTCCATCTCGTGCTGCTGCAGGTAGCGCTGCACGATACCGTCGGCGCCCATGTGCATGTCAAAGTCAAACTGAGGCATCGGGGACTTGAGGCGCTCGATATCGATCCATCGCTCATCCACCTGGCGCTTGATCTCATCAGCCGTTTTCTGGAAGTCCTCGAGCAGTGACATGAATCCGCTGGGAGCGTTCAGGTGAGCATAATTGTCCTCGTTCTCGACGGTAATGCACGTCAGCCACGGAGTGCTGTGAATGGTGGCGTGAGCCTCATCGGCAACAAGCAGCGTGCTGTCGAGCCGCCAATCCAGGTCATGCAGCGTGAGGTCGGCATCCCACTCCTGGGTACGCAGGTTGATGTCCCCCTCGGCATGCAGGCGTGTCGTGCCGTTGCACTGGCCGTCATACATGCCCAGACGGTTCAGGTCCAAATCGCGCACATTGCCGTCGGCAGTGAACACGTAGTGGTCGTTGCAGATGGTGCCGTGGGCATTCACGTCAAGGTCACAGCCACTGTTGGCACTCGAGGCATACACGTCGGCATAGCCGCCCCGCAATTTGCCGCGGGCCCTGACGTTGCCATAGTGAGTGCCGTTGTAGCGAACACTGGCCAGGTTGACAGTGGCATCGGTCCAAGTGCTGCCGCAGTCGGTAAAATCAAAGCCATGGCCGCGGGCATTGACGCTGCCGGTGAGGCCCTTGACGTCATAGTTAGGCAAGAAGGACTTGACCGGGAAGTTGTTGAAGGCGGCATCCACGTCGTAATTCTCGTTGCAGACGTCGTAGTAACCGTCACCCCTCATTGTGCCGCCACCAGTCGAGACACGCAGGTTGCAGGCCACCCATCGGCAGCCTTCCTTATTGATCTTGCCACTCAACTTCATGGGCGGTAATTTCACGTCGTCGAGGCCCAGCATCTTGTTCAGGACGCTAGGATCCCGCAGGTCCACCTCGGTATCAAGGTCGGCCTTCATGCGGTCCATATCAGTGGGATTATAGATGGTGCCCTTACCCTTAATGCGGCCAATGCCGGGCACATCGGCATCCAGTGATTGCACGTCCAGGCGCTTTTCATTGCCACGAGCCTTGGCCTTGATGCGCACGGGCTTGTTGTGTGGGATATCCTTCAGGGCCTTGCGGGCATCGGGGGCAATTTTCTCTACCTCGTTGAGGTCTATCTTGCTATCGGTGTCGATGGTGGCCTTGCCATTGGGCTTGCCGTCGAGCATGTCCTGATCGACATGGGCATCGAGCCTGATGTCACTGCCCCGGGTCTTGAGTTTCATGTTGTTGAGGTCCAGACCGTTCTTGTCCTTGCTCACGATGCCGCTGGCATCATTCACCTGCAGGCCGCTGCGCTCCTTGCCGCTGAGGTGCTTGACGGGCACCTTGAGGTTATCGCCATCCATTTCAAAGTCATCGATGGCCGCATTGACGTCCTCCACCTCGATATTGTCAGGGTCGAGTGTCGTGCCGGGTTTGTTGGGCTTTTTGCCCGTCTGGGCATATCGTCCCTTGCTGTTGGACAGACGCACCTTGTCGGCCTTGACCTTCCAGGGTTTGTCGTCGCCGTCATTGGCTTGGGGCTGTTCGGGCATGGGATGATCCTTGCGGTACTGGCGGGCATCCTTCTCGCTGGGATGTTCATAGTTGACATCGGCCTTGTCCACGTTGAGTTCGCCCACATCGACGGTCTGTTGGTCGGTATCGACTTTCACATTCTTTGCCTCGGCATGGCCCACCTTGGCGTCGAGTTTATCGACGGTGGGTTTCATGTCCATCTTGAAGTCGACATCATCGGCGGTGACCTTTTTGGCATTAACCTTCCAGGGCTTGCTGGGTTTCTTGTCGGGATCGGGCTTCTTTTTCTCGGGCTTGTAACTCATCTTGGCCTTGCCTCCCTTGAGCGCCGCGTTGTTGACATCCACCTTGTTGTTGTTCAAGTCCACACTGGCGGCATCGATTGCGGCATCGTTCACATCCACATCAAGGTCCATCGAGCCGTCATCGGTCTTGATCTGGCTCTTTGCCCCCTTGAGTGAGGCGTTTTCCACCTCAACTTTCTTGTCAAGCAAGGGTTTGGGTTTGACGTTGGCCTTAACTTCATCGGCCTTGAAGAGGGTATCGCCGTTCTGGTCAATAACCTGGACATCGGTGGCGCTGACGTCCAGAGGGAACTTAACCCTCACGTCACCCACGCTGATGTCCATACCAGTCTTCTCGCTGGCATATTCAGCGGCAACATCGGCGGCCTTGTTCTGCACCCAAGGGATATAGGCGGCAAACGGCAAAGCCGCTACCATAGCCAATAGTCCGCCACCCACCCAGGCAGCGATTTTGGAGAACATATTTCCCTTCTTGCCAAACATTTACGGTCGCATCAAGGCACACTGATTCATATTAACTTACAAAGTTACAAAAGAATTGGAAACGACAAGAAAAAAGCGACCGTTTTTTTCAATTGATTTGGCCCTTTTTGCCTCGTGGTTGCCATGCCCTGATATCACGCGAAGCCGCACCCCAATTTCACGCAAAGGCGCGAAGACGCCAAGGTTTTTAAAAACAATTGTATTTCTTGTCTTCCAATCCTGAAAAAAGGAAAACAAGAAGGACAAGAAATACTATGGCATCCGCACCCATCTTACAACAACCTGACGCCAAGCCGCCAAGTCTTTAAAAATAAAGAACTTCGCGGCTTTGCGGCTTTGCGAGTATTTAGGGAGACGGCTTTGCGAACCAGGATCTTGTTGCCGTTGTGGATGTAGTCGCTGTTTCAAGTTGTCGTAGAAAAATGACGGATGGGCTGCGGCGGTGTGCCGTGCCCATCCGTTTTTACAGAATCGGTCAGTCAGTCGTTACTTGAGGCTGTTGACGTAGTTGCGCAAGGATTCGTTTTCGGGGTCATACTTGAGCCACTTCTGGTAGTATTCCTTGGCCGTAGCCTTGTCACCCTTGGTGAAGTAGTAGGTGGCCATGTAGTTGTAGGCATACTTGTAGTAGCGTGCATAGTCGGCCTTGTTCTCCTTGCCATCCAGGATGGTGAGCAGTTCCTGATAGGCAGCCAGTGCGGCGCCGTTGTTGTTGTCACCCTCGCGGAACTTGGCGATCTTGGCCTTCTGGTTCACGATCTGAACATTGCCGGGAACGAGTTTGTCCACCTCGTCGATGTAGCGCTGCGACTTGTTGAGCGCATCGGCCTTGATTGCAGCATCGAGCGAATCGGTGCTGGCGACGCCCAGGTAGTAGTTGGACAGGGTGAAGAGGTCGTTGGACTTGTTGTTACCGCTGTCCACCAGGCGCTGGTAGTACTCGGCAGCCTTGACAAAGTTGTCGGCATCGGCATAACTGTCACCCATGAAGCGGATCAGGTCCACATTGTTGGGGTTGAGTTCAATGGCCTTCTCGTAGGCGCTGATGGCCTCCTGAGGCATGTTGGCATTCTGCAGAGCCTGACCGTAGTCGGTATAGTCACGCACCTCGTAGTTAGAGCCCTTGGGCAGTGCGTTGGCAAAGAAGGACTTACCGGCCTCTACTGCCTGTGCCCACTGCTGCAACTGCACCAGGTTGTAAAGTTGCATGCGCTTCATGTAGAACACCTTCTCGTCGGCAGGATTGAGTTTGCCAATCAGGCTAGTGGCCAGATCAAGAGACTCCTTGTACTTCTCGCCGAAGAACAACAGTTGCACATAGCGCACCTCGTCCTGGGCAAAGTGGTTGGGGTTCTTGATATACTTGCCGTACTGCTCGGCAGCCTTGGCACCCAAGTTGTCGCTGTAGTACTTCTCGGCGAGTTCACGCTGAACCAGAGCGGAGTTGGGAACCTTGGCCTGGAGTTCCTCGAGTCGCTCGATGGCCATGGTGGGATTCACGTTGAAGTAGGTGTTGGCATACTTGACATAGGCCTCGATGTTGTTGGGGTCCTTGTCAAAGGCCAACTCGTAGATACCGGCTGCGTTGCCCCAGTCCTTCTTGTCGGCCTTGGTGTCGGCCTCAAAGATGTAACTGTCGGGGTCGTCGGCATTCCACTTGCGGGCATTCTTGATGCACTTCTCAATGTCCTTGGCATAGGTCGTGGGATTGGCATCATAGAAAGCGCGAGCGATTTCCATCTCCAGTTTGGAGTCCTTCTTGGACAACTTGCGTGCTTTCTCGAGCAGCGCCTTGACTTCGCCACCGTTCTTGAGAGCGATAGCAGCCTGGCCGACATAGTTGTAAGGATTCATGGCGTTGGCGGCGATACCTTTCTCAAAGTTGGCAGCGGCAGCAGCGACATTACCCTGATGGAGGGCAATCTGGCCGAGGTAGTAGTAGGCTTCGGCCTTGTCGGTTGCGGCAGCGTTCAGGTTGCGCTCGAGCAGTTCCTTGGCGTTGTCCAGTTTGTCAACCTTGTAATACTCAATACCATCTTTGTAACCCTGTGCGTTAGCCACCAGGGAAGCACCCATCAACATGAGTGATGCAAAAAAGAATTTACGTTTCATCGTGGTAACAATTTAATGTTAATATCCGTTAGTTAGTTTTATTTTGTTATCATATTTGCAATTTCCGTGCCAATTTGCCATGTAAATCGTCAAAATGGACAAATCACTCCACTTCTACATACCTGACGGGTTCGGCGGCGGGCAGAATGCCCGTCTGGAGAATGATCTTCTGGCCGATGACACCGGTCAGGAAGGTGTAAAAGCCGTGGTCGAGCATGCCGTTGTAGGAAGCGTCGATGGCCCAGATGGTGCGCACCAGGGGATAGTCCCCGCTGTTGATGTGCGCCTGGTAGGGCTTGACGCCCTGCACCTGGTCGTCGCCACGCACGGGCATGACCTTGATGCGGTCAGTAAAGTCGATGACGCTGACCTCGTTCTTGGTCTTGAGTTCCTCATACTTCTGAGCAATGGGAATCTCGGCCGACTTGAGGTCGCTGGTGATCCAACTGACGCCGATAAAGCCGATGACGTTCTTGTATTGCTCGACGGCTTCAAAGACGTCGCTGCTAGACTTCCTGGCATAGACATTGGGGCCGAAGTTGGCGCCATTCAAGAACTTATCCTTCATGTAATGAACCACTCCGGTGCCGCTGCCGTCAAACATCACCTTGATGGTGTCGTTTTTCAACTTGGTGGGGAAAACCTCACCCCAGCGCTTCACCTTGCCGGTGAAAATGTCGCGCAGGTCGTCCATCGACAACTCGTCGATGTCGTTCTGCTTGTTGACAATGACAGCGATAGCATCCACGGCAATCATCCTGGAGCGGTAACCGCGGCCCAACTTGCGCAGGCTCTCCTTCTGCTCGCTGGTGAGGTCATGGGAGATAATGATCAAGTCCACCTTGTTCTTGAACAGGGAATCCAGGGCATCGTGCTCATTGATATACTCGGGCATGATGCTGGCCTCGGGATACTGGTACTCAAACACGGCAATCTCCTGCTCGAGCACACTCTGGAACGACTCGTCACACAAGATGCGGGCCAGCCCGCGGGTGCTGTGGCTCTTGGGGCGACGGTCACCGCACGAGGCGAGCACGAGCAGCAACAGGGCCGCAGCGAGAAATAAGACCTTATTGATTCTCATTGTCATTGTCTCCTTCCTGTTTCTTGAGGTGGTCGGCATAGGTTGTGTAGCCCGGGTCCTGGTCATCGTCGTCATAGGTGCGCATGCCATAGGTGTGGTCACCCTTCAACTCACGGTAGCCACGGTAAATGCCATAGGCGGCAAATACCACGACAAAGAGCCACCTGACAGCGTCCCACATCGGCGTGCGGGACCAGTCGAAAAGGTTCATTGCCAAGAGCACTGCCATTCCCAGATAGACAAAAACCATAAAGATGCCGAAGAACATCTTCACGCTTTGATTGAAACCAGATTGCCTCATGTTCATTATCGTTATCGTTAACAAAGTTAATTCTGCCGTTAGACTGCGCTAACAGAAAAACGTTTATAACTATCAAACGACAAAATTAACATTTTATCCTGAATTCACGGTGTTAAATTTAAATAAATTGTGTGCCAAACATATTAAAAGGAGCGTTAAACGGCGCAAACAGACACTCCTATGAATTGGTTCAACACATCCAAAAACCACAAAAAAAGAATATTTTTCCAAAAAAAGTTGTCCAAAACCGAAAAATGGACTAAATTTGCAGAACCTTAAATCAAACTTTTATTCATACTATTTTTTCCTAGGGCACCTCGTTGTGAAACGGAGTGCTTTTTTATTAGGCAATGATACAGATGTTGGCCCGAACCCTGCGGGGCTAATGCGAATTACGCGAATTAGTATTAAGTATTTTTCGTGTAATACGTTTTCTTAGCGTGACTTGTCCTGAAATAGGTTTACAAAATAGTAAACAAAAAACAGGACTAATTAT
>CAMKOE010000002.1 GCA_946414395.1 uncultured Porphyromonadaceae bacterium
TGATAATCAAATAGATATATAAACTAAACAACGATAGAATAATGGAGAAGAAAGAGAAACAGGAATTGAGTGCTGCGGTGAAGTTGTGCCGCGTGGTGGGTATCGTGCTGGTCATTGCGGCCATCGGTTACATCATCTGGCCTGGCGACTTTGACCACAAGGGCATCGTGGGATATGTGGACGACTTCATGGTATTCATGGCGGCTTTCACCTTTGCCCACGGCAGTTTACAGCGCCCTGAGCGCCGTTACATCCGCCGCCAACTCTACATGCTCTCGTCGCTGTTCGCGCTGCTGGGACTGTGCTGGGTCATCATGATGGCCTTCATCAAGTAACGGCGAACCGGCAGATCATAGCAACGCAGGCACATCCACGCCAGAGCGATGCTCACGGCAGGCAAAGCGAGGGCTACCGGCCAGACTTCGGCCATTTTGCCGATGGCAACCAGGTTGCCGTCAAAGCCGATGTGGGCATAGAACAGATACATCAACGGATAATGGACAGCATAGAGCGGATAACTCAATGCGCCAAGGAAGTGGCTGACGCGATGTGTCATGGCACTCGTTGACAACTGTGAGGCACCTACCCACACGAGCAGGGGGAACACAACAATCACGCACAGGGCATCATACAAGCCGTTCAACCACGGCTGCATGCCGCTGAACGCCAGGGGCAGCAGCCCCACAGAGACAATGACAACCCCACAGATCCAGAACGCCCCTCTCACCCCTGCCAGGGGCCTGAAGCACCGTGCCATGAGCATTCCCATCGTGTAGGGGAATACCATGCGCACCAGTCCCGTCCACAAGCCGCCGTCCACCATCGACCACCCCACGCCCAGGTAGCCGTCATGCAATGCTATCCCGGCCAGGCCTATGCCCGACACGGCAGCCACTGCTGCCAGCCAGCGTGTGGGCAGACGGCGCAGCAACAGGGCGTACAGGATATTGCCGATGTACTCAAAGAACAGCGACCATGAGGGGCCGTTCAAGGGAAAAAGTTCGCCATTACCGCGCACGTCGGCAGGCGCCCCGGGATAAAGCGGCAGCAGCAACATTCCCAGCAGCATCGCCACCATCACCCATCCCGTGGAGACATGAGTTCCGTCCCAGCGCACACTGCCCTGAATCATGAAGCAAACGGCGCCGATGACGGCTCCAGCAATCACCATCGGGTGCAGACGGATGAGGCGTCGCTTGAAGAAACCGCCAACGGTCAGTCCTTCTCGCCAGCGACTGTCGTAGGCATAACCGATGACAAAGCCCGAGAGCACAAAGAAAAAATCCACGGCAAGGTAGCCATGCGGAACTGGCGACCAGTCAAAACACTCAAACACGTGATACGCTATCACAAGCAGGGCCGCGACCCCTCGCAGCCCGTCCAGGATATCATAATGCGGTTTGGATTGAAACGGCGCCATCAATCAGCAGGAGACTTCACACGGGCACGACAAGCATCGGCGTGTCGGTCTGGAACAGCACGCGATGGGCTATACTGGGATTAAACAGGCGTGAGAAGATACTGGACTTCTTGTTGGGGACGACGATAATCTGGATATCCTCGTCCTTGGCAAACTGGCCAAAACTATCCACAAAGGTCTTGGTAGCGATGCGCTTGGTCTTGAAGGTACACTCGGGATAATGCTCGCGGCAGTACTGAACCAACTGCTGCAACGACTGATCGACGAGGCGCCGGTCCTTCTTGTCCACGACGGGGATAATCGTGACCTCAACTCCTCGCATGTTGAACATGCGGGCAAAACGGTCAAGCGAAATCATATCCTGCTGGATGAGATTGGAGAAAAAGGCCACGCGCGTGATGTCGGCCAGGCTGACGTCGGGCATGCCGATGGGGACAGTGAAGATAGGGAACTTGCAGGCGTCCATCACCTCACCGGCGACACTGCCTATCAGGTTTTGACGGCGACGGTTGGTGCCGCTGGTGCCCATCACGATGAGCGACACGTCATTCTTCTGGGCATAATGCAGGATCTGCTCCTCGGGGATGCCCTCCTTGACCTTGGTCTCAATTTTCACCTTGGGCAACTGGCCAGCGGCAATCATCTCGAACAATATCTGGACAAACTCATCCATCTGCTGCCGCGCCGTCCGCTTGATGGCCTTCACGTCGTCCTCGGGACTGTCATAGCGGTCGCTGCCAAAGGGCAACGACATCGTGTGGCGCTCATTGGTGTAGCAATGCAACAAGAGCACCTTGCCGCGCGTGCGCCGGGCATATTCCATGCCCAGGCGGACAGACTTGAGCGAATACTTGCCGAAGTCCACCGGCAACAACACACAACTCTTGCTGCCGGTCGTCACCTCGGGCGACTCGATAATCTGTAACGCCTGCGGCAGGTCGCGCTCACGGATGCGCACCCTCACACCCGAGGACAAGACTTTCTCGTCGAGGTTGACATTGTGCAATTTCACCTCGATGCCTTCTTCCTCAAGGGTGTTTTTCAAGTCCACAGCGTGCTCAAACGTGTGGATAGCGACAGTAATCAGCCGGTTAGGATCGTTGTTGCTCTTGTTATCCATTGCTGTGGAGAGTTACGGTATCAGGATTTCTGCTCTAGTATCTCAAGCGCCATGTCGAGAATCTGGGGATCGTCAAGGACGACATATCCACCGTCAGGGCCGGGCTCCAGATGGAAACCCATGTTGGTTCCGAAATCATAATTTGACCCGCCAAAGTAATTTCTCACCGACTGAACCGGCAGGTTGAGTTTGTCGGCGATAACGTGTATGGAGCCTTCAGGCAGGCGGTTTTTGATCCGCCGCAATTCGTTGAAAGAGATAGTTCTCGGCATAGTGTCAATATTTGGTGATGATAATTCCTATTATTTCAATTATTTACGCCCCAAAGTTACAACATTCCCTTCAAAAAACAAAATAAAAATCCTTAAAAGCACTTAATCAATTTGTGGGTTTCACTCAGAATGAATTATTTTTGCGCTCAGATTTCGTATTTTTTCAAAATGAAATTGCCGCACGACACCCGCCTCAAGTTCAATATCGTGGCCGTCATCTTCTCATTGCTGATGGGTGCTGCCATTGCCTGCCTGCTGCTCATCGACGACTATGACATGAGTGAAGTCGCCTGCATTGCACCGGCTGGCACAGGGTGCCTGCTGGCAGGCATTTATCTCGCTGTAAACCACTGGGAAGGCCGCGGGTGGGAACAATTGGCACTGCTGATGGAGGGATATTCAATGGGATGTGCCTTTCTTCTCGCTTTTTTCGTCATCCTGTTCTTCAACCTGGGCAACACACCAGAGTTCTTCACGCTTGCCCTGGGCTGCATGATGGCAATAGGCTCCATCCTCCTGATCGGCTTGTTGCTCGCTATACCGCTCGGCCTGCTGGCCTACTGGACCTATCGGCTCACGCACAGGCAGTAACGGTTACGACCCCTGGACTATGGCCGCGGCAACAAGGCCCACGACCGTCGTGGCAAAGGCCGACGCCATGATGACGTCATCGGCACGGCTGTAGAAGCCTCGGGGCAACCGCCAACGGCGCATAATCCATCGCATCAGCGCATAGATGAACCACCCCACGAGCACACCGACCACCATACCGCCCAAGATGTCTCCCGGGTAATGGACACCCAGATAAACCCGGCTGTAGCACTGCAGCAATGCCCACGTGAACAGGCAGATCGCCACCAAGCGACGTCTCATGACCAGCGCCACCAGCGTCAATGCGGCAAACGAGTTGGCCGCGTGGCTCGAGACAAAGCCATACATGCCGCCACGGTAACCGTTGATCACATGGACGGCCGAGGCCAATGACGGGTCATGGGTGGGACGCAACCGCTCCACCAGGTGCTTGATCAGGCCTGAAGAGATCTGGTCGGCAAGGACAAACGCCAGCACCAGCATCACCAGCGTCAACAGGGCATGGCGACGGTTCTGGCGCAACATGCACCCGACAAATGCCAGCAGGATGAGCAATGACGACCACTTGGCCGACACCATCCACCACAACGCGTCCTGGAAAGTGTCGTGCCAGCCGTTCACGGCCAGCAGGGCCGACGCGTCAACACTTGTCAGATAATCTATCATATCACCTCGATGTCCTTAGCATTAATCCAGGCCTTGTGGCCTCCAGCGGTGGACACTTGCAGCCACTTGCCATTGGTCTTATCGGCGACCGAGTCCACAATCTCGACCCGCGTGCCCTGCTGGAGTTCAAACGCCTCCTCTTCCTTGTCACGAGGCACACGCGGCGCGGTGCCCAGCGTGACCTTCTCGGGCATGACGATGGCTCCGTTGCCGCTGGTCGCCTTGTGATAGACATGGAAGGCGGCCAGATTGGCCAGAATGCTTGCGGCAATCATCACAGCGCCGCCAAAGAAGCCTATCTTGCGCACAAGTACATGATCGACAAACAGATAGGCAGCCACACCCGCCAGGAACAACAGGAAGGTGATAATGGCAATCACAGCCCAGGTGTTACTTGACAAGCGGCTCACCGCCTGGTCCACCCAGTTGCTGAACCACGAGTCGCCAGCATCGTCGGGCAGTTGCATCTTGCCACGGACAAACTCGAGATTGAAACGCGCGTCATCGTTCGAGGGGTCAAGCAGCAGGGCGCGCTCGTAGTAGAGAACGGCATGGACATTGTCCTTGAGGCGGTAATAAGTATCGCCGATGTTGCAATACAACGATGACGAGACTCCGGTCTGCCGGGCTTCCTCCAGGTAGAGTTTCAAGGCCTCATTGTAGAGTTCCTGCTTGTAGGCCTGGTTGGCGCGGTCGATGTTGGCATTATTGGCCACCAGGGGCAATGCCAGCACGGCTAGTAATAGGGTGATGATTAACTGTTTCATGACTGCACGGTGGTGGTTTTCTTGCGTTTAACACTTTCCAGCCGGTCGATGATGCCGGCAGCCTCATCGAGCACGGCATTCATGTCGCCCGAAGCCAATTCGGGGGCATACTGGGCAAACTCGCACTTGTCGATGAGGGCCATGGACTCTTGCCGCAACTGCTCGTCGATGCCATATTGCTCGAGTTCGGCATTGATGTTGTCCTTGCTCAACGCGCTCACGGGAATAGACAACTTGTCGCTCATGTAGCCCCACAGGGCGTTCAGCATCTCGGCATAGAAGCCGCTGCGGTCGCCACGTGCGGCAAAGCCGCGAGCAGACTTCAGGCGGCGCTGCGCCACCTTGCTCGCACGCTTGGAACGCATGCGGCGCACGTCGGCCCTTTCCTTGAGTTGCTTGCGGTAATAGAGCAGCAGCGCCACCAGTGCCAGCAACGGCAGCAGGAACCACAGCCAGTAGGACCAGTTGTCCACGATATAGCCGTGGGACTTCTTGAGATCCAGGTCGCCGCTCTTGATGGGGCGGATGTCCATGTTCTTCATGCGGTAATGGTTGCTGGGCTGTCCCTCTCCCTTGGCCACGGTGAGGTGGCGGGCCGGGATGGTGACAGTCTGGTACTGGCCCGACTCGGGATCAAAGTAGGTGAACTCGCCAGCGGGAATGTCAAACTCGCCAGCATACTGGGGAATGAAGGTATAGTCCATCACCACCTTGCCGCTCATGTCGCCCGAGCCGTCATTGACCTGGGCGTCGGTCTTGGGATCATACACGTCGAACTGGTCGGGGAACTTCACATCGGGTGCCTTGATATACTTGATGTTACCGGTTCCGCTGATGATGTAACGGTAGGTGGCGGCGCTATAGGTCTTCAAGCCCGTTGCGGGCTTGATGTCGGTCGTGACGTTGAAGCGGCCCACGGCGCCCGTGAACGAGGCCGGACGGGGCTCGGGCAAGGGCAGGATGTTGATCGTGGCCTTGTTGCTGGTCACCTTCAGGTTCTTCTCCACGGGCTTGGAGATGGTGCCAAAGATGCTCTTGAATGTGTCAAACTGCACCACGCCCACGTCATAGTTGCCCGACGTGATCGTCAACTTGCCGCTCTGCTGCGGATAGAGGATGCACTTCTTGAGGATGGCCACCATGTATTGCTCGCCGTTGAGGGTTTCGACCTTGTTCAGGCTGGGCTGCATGGGGATTTCCTCGATGAGGAAGCCGTCAAACGAGGGCTGGATCGTGGGAATGAACTGTGAGACTTGATACTTGGTGTACAACTTGATGGTGCACACGACGGCCTGCTGCTCATACACTCGCGGCTTGGACATCTCGATGCGGACAAAGAGATCCTTGCCGCTCACGTCCTTGTCGGCGCTCTGTGTCATCGGGTCGCTGTAGGGAGTGGGGGCGCCGGGGGTGCGCTGGGTCTGCTGGCTGGGCTGACTGCTGCCAGAGGGCAATACCTCGATGGTGAAGGCCTTGGTCGCCATGCGCTTGCCGCCGACAACGATCGATGCGGCCCCGACGTGGCACCTGCCCGTATGGGTGGCCTTGTAGATCATGGTGTACTCCTCGCTCGAACTGCTGCTCGTCTTGCCGTTGACCCACGACGAACTGTAACTGTGGGAGACGCTGGGGCCATAGATGAGTTTGGCTCCGCTCACCTCGGGTGGCGTGAAATTGCTGCCCTCGCCATTGTTGAGCACAAACGTGACGTTGAACTTGTTGCCCTCGACGACTTGACGAGGCGCCTCGACAGTGAACGATGCCGCCCGGACTGCCACAATGGTCAAGAGCATGAGTGCTAGGTTGATGATGCGTTTCATTGCCTCACATTAGTTTATTGTGTTGGGGTATAAACAGGTCACCACTTCCTGTTGGTGCGCTGGCGCTCATGGCGTTGTTGCTGAGCCTGCTGGGCATTGATGCGCTGCTGGGTGGCGCGCTCACGGTCCTGCATGGCCTTGAGCACCTGCTCGGCATTCTGCTGGCTCATGCCGCCCTGCTGTTGCTGCTGGCGCTGGTCCTGTTTATCCTGATTGTTCTGATTCTGGTCTTGCTTGTCCTTGTTCTGGTCTTGTTGCTGCTTATCCTGATCTTTGTTTTGATCTTTATTCTGGTCCTTGTTCTGATCCTTGTTGTTCTTGTCTTGATCTTTGTTCTGGTCCTTGTTATCCTTGTTCTGATCCTGCTGCTGCTTCTTGAGTTGCGCAAGGCGCAGGTTGCGGCGGGCCTGTTCGTCATCGGGGTTGCATCGCAGGGCCTGCTTGTAGAACTCGACGGCCTGGCCATACTGCTGCCGCCCGTAGGCGATGTTGCCCAGGTCATAGGCGGCCTTGCCGCGCAGTTGCTTGTCCTGGGCGCCCTTGGCCAGATTGGTCAAGATGCCCTCGGCCTGCTTCATCGGGTTGTTATCATCGTTCTGCTGGGACGTGACACTGCCCTGGCGCATGAGTGCCGTGGCAAGATTGAACTGCCCCTTCTCGCTGGCCGGGTTGGCCTGCAGGGCCTTGCGATACTCGACCTCGGCCTCGGCATAGCGTTTTTTCTCATATAACTTGTTGCCGTTGCGCAGGCACACCCGCTCCCGCTTGGTCATTTTAGGAGCCTTTCCCTGGGCCTGCACGAGGCCTCCCATCGACAACATGACGGCCAGCACCACGGCCAGTAGCCTACTGCTGCCGCTTGTCATCTTTTTTATTTTCAGTCGTTTCATTGCTTGTGGATTCCTCTTTCTTTTCTCTAGTGAAGAAATTATACTTCTTGAGCCACGGGTTCTTGCGCTCGAGCAGCAGCATCAAGGCCATTAACAGCAGCATGGCAATGACGGCAAACACGGGGAATTGCTCGTCGTGCTGCGTGTAGGTAACCGCGGCCAGGTCGCTCTTGGCGAGTTTGTCAAGTGTCTCCTGCAGTGTCGAGACGGCATCGGCGGCCGTTCCCGAAATATAGACGCCCTTGCCCGCCTGGGCTATTTCCTGGGCCATCTTCTCGTTGAGGTAGGTGGTGACGGGGTTGCCGCTATCGTCAGTCAGGTAACCGCCATCCATGGGGATGGGCGCGCCTGTGGTGGAGCCCACGCCGATGACATCGACCTGGACACCCAACTTGGCGGCCTGCTTGGCGGCATCCACGGCATCGTCCTCAAAGTTCTCGCCGTCGGTGATGATGATAATGGCCTTCTGCGACTTCTTGCTCTGGGAGAATCCGTTCATGGCCAGGTTTATGGCGGCGCCGATGGCGGTTCCCTGGGTCGGGGCCATGTTGGTGCTGATACCGTTCAAGAACAACTTGGCCGAGGCGGCATCGCCCGTCATGGGCATCTGCATGTAGGCATTGCCGGCAAACACGATGAGTCCCACCTTGTTGTTGTCCAGGCGGTCTATCAACTTCTGCAAGATCATCTTGGCGCGTTGCAGTCGGCTCACGTCCTGTGGATTCTCGGTGCTCGAGGCGTTCATCGAGTTGGAAACGTCAACGGCGACCATCACCTCGATGCCATGCACCTGGGTCGTCGTCTTGCTGGAACCGGCACGGGGACGTGCCAGCACCACAATGACCATGGTGAGCAGCAGGAGTTCCAGCACGAGCCTGATCCACGGCTTGTAACGTGAGACCTCGGGCATCAACGGCTCGATGCTGTCACGCTTGCCATAACGCTGCAGGCGGTTGCGGCGATCGCGGCGGTTCCAGATGAACAGCAGCACCAGTGCCGGCAACAGCAGCAGCAAGTAGAAATATTGCGGATGAGCAAAATTGATCATATTCCTTTTAATTCTCTCTTAACTCTAAAAAGCACATCACGGTATGTGCCTCAACAATGTGTAATCCAGCAGCAGGCTCAACAACAGCAGGCCAAGCAGCAACAGGGCCCATGGCTCATAGCGGTCCTCGGTGTGCGTGTAGCGCTGCACGTCCATGTGGGTCTTCTCCATCTTGTCGATTTCCTTGAAGATGTTGCTCAACACGCCACCCGAGGTCGCACGGAAGTACTTGCCGCCCGTGTTGGCGGCGATATTCTTGAGCGTGGCCTCGTCGATCACCACGGGCATGCGCTGGTACTGGATGTTGCCGGCATAGTCGATGGCGACGGGATACTCGGCGGTGCCGTTGCTGCCCACGCCGATGGTGTAGATCTTGATGCCAAACTTGCGGGCAATGTCGGCGGCGGTGTTTGGGGCGACCACGCCGGTGTTGTTGGAGCCGTCGGTGAGCAGGATGATGCTCTTGCTCTTGGCCTTGCCGTCACGAATGCGGTTGATGGCCGTGGCGATTCCGTCACCGATGGCGGTGCCATCCTCCAGGGCGCCGATTTCGGTCTGCCCGATGGCGTTGACCAGTGTGGCATTGTCCATGGTCATGGGCACCTGGGTGAAACTCTCACCGGCAAACAGCACTAGACCGATGTTGTCATGATCACGGCCGCTGACAAACTGGGTGGCCACACGCTTGGCGCTCTCAAACCGGTTGGGCGAGAAATCCTTGGCGAGCATACTCGTCGAGACGTCAAGGGCAATGACGATGTCGGTGCCCTCCACGTCGCTCGTGGACCAACTGTCACGGGCCTGAGGACGGCACAGGATGACGATGAGGCATGCCAGTGCGGCCAGTTTCAAGGCAAATGACGCGTGCTTGAGCCACACCTTCCAACTGGTGCCCAGGTCGTCAAACGCGCGCGTTGACGACACGTTCATTTCGGGTTCATTCTTGTCCTGGCTATAGATGTACCATGCGATGAGCGGTATCATCAGCACTGGCATGAGCCACAGCCAGCCGGGATGAGCAAGGTTCATCATTTCTTTGCCTCCTCTTTCTTTTCGGGTTGTTCGACGGGACGGGTCGCCTCAACGAAGTTGACGGCCCGCTGATAGGCCACCTCATTGTCATCGGCCAGCGGTCGTGCGTTGGCAAACTTGACGATGTCGGCAATCTCCAGGATCATCCCCAACTGCTCGTTGACGGCACGGGTCTCGTCATTCTTCTTGAGGGTCTCGATAATCTGCGACGAGGTCATCTCCACGGCATTGATGTCAAAGCGGCGGTCGATATACACGCGCAGGATGTCGGTCAGTCCCGTGAAGTATTCCTTTTCCTGTCCCTGCTGCCACAATTGGGCTGCCTTGAGGTTCTGCAGGTTGATCATTGCCTCCTCATAGGGCGGCAAACGTTTCCTGCTGGGCTTCAACGGGTTGACGCCTTTCTTGTAATACTTGTGATAGGCCCAGATGCCGGCGGCTATCAGCAGGATACCCAGTAGCCACGCCCACCAGTAGTCGGGAAGCCAGTCCAGCAGGTTGAACGGCACCGTCTCGACGGGCTTGATGTCGTGAACGTCCTTCATCTGGCTCACATCCACCGGCAGCACCTTGAGGGTAAGTTGGTTGCTGTAGGCCGTGTCACCGTTGACCACATAGGGGATCGGCTTGATGATCCACATGCCCGAGTCAAAACTCTGGATAATGAGGTCGCGGTTGATCTGGATGCGGTTATTTCCCAGGTCGGTCGTGTCGGCCTGGGGCCGCTCGGCGATCTCGACCATGGCATTCAAGGTGTCGGCCTGCTCGTTGACAAAGAATCCGCGGGCATCCTTATCCTGGGTGATTTCCAGATGTAATGCCGTGGTCTTGCCCATGATCAGCGTGGCACTGTCAAGTTTGGCCTTGAACGTGACATTGCCGCCCCACGACCCGATGGCAGTGGCCATGAGCAGCACGGCAGTCATCACTATATGTCTCGCATGTTGTGACATTTCTATCTCTCTTGTTTATTCTTAGGGTGGCCAAATGGCCCCTTTTAAGTCCTTCAATTCCTGACTCCACGGTTCTGGAACAGGCCCATCAGGGCGGTAACGTAGTCCTCGTCGGTCGCCACACTTGCCAAATCGACATTGCAGCGCTGCAAGGTGCCGTTGACGGCCTGCTGCTGGTTGTACCACCAGCGGCTGTAGGTGTCTCTCACACGCTTGCTGCTGGTGTTGACCCACTTCATGGTGCCGCGTTCAGCGTCACGCACGCGCATCAGCCCCACGTCGGGCAACTGTGCCTCGCGCTTGTCATAGACCTGCACGGCGATGACGTCATGCTTGTGGTTGGCAATCGAGAGCGACTTGCTGTAGTCATGCTCATCGATGAAGTCGCTCACCAGGAAGGTAGTGCAACGCTTCTTCAACGCTCCCGTCATGTACTCGAGCACCATGTTGATGTCGGTGCCGGTACCCTCGGGCTGGAAGTCGAGCAACTCGCGGATGACGAGCAGGATGTGCTTGCGGCCCTTCTTGGGCGGGATGAATTTCTCCACCTTGTCGCTGAAGAAGATCACGCCCACCTTGTCATTGTTCTGGATAGCCGAGAATGCGATTGTGGCACCAATCTCGGCCATCATCTCGCGCTTGGCAACGCCCACGGCACCGAAGTCCTTGCTGCCGCTCACGTCCACGAGCAGCATCACGGTGAGTTCGCGCTCCTCCTCATAGACCTTCACATACGGGCGGTTATAGCGGGCCGTGACATTCCAGTCGATGTCGCGCACGTCATCGCCATACTGGTACTCGCGCACCTCGCTGAAGGTCATACCCCTGCCCTTGAAGGCCGAGTGGTACTCGCCGGCAAAAATGTTCTGCGACAGGCCCTTGGTCTTAATCTCGATCTTGCGGACCTTGCGCAACAGTTCATTAGTATCCATTACTTAGTTTTAAGTTTGCAATTATATAGATGCTGGCCCGAACCCTGCGGGACTAATGCCAATTTCACGAATAGTTTCAAATATTATTAGGGAAATTAGCATTTAAATCAATGATGGGCCAACTGCTATATCAATCCCTTGAAGTTTTAAGAACGATTGCTATCGTCTAAAACCTAAAGCCTCATCAGGGCACTGCGATCTTGTCCAGGATGTTGCTGATGATCTCGTCGGCGGTGATGTTGTTGGCCTCGGCCTCATAGGTCAGGCCCAGGCGGTGACGCATCACGTCGTGGCAGACGGCACGCACGTCCTCGGGGATCACATAGCCGCGGTTACGCAAGAAGGCATAGGCCCGTGAGGCCAGCGCCATGTTGATGGACGCACGGGGTGACGCGCCAAAGGAGATCATGCTCTTCAGGTCGTTCAGGCCGTAGTCTGCCGGGAAGCGGGTGGCAAACACAATGTCCACGATATACTTCTGGATCTTCTCGTCAATGTAGATCTGCTGCACGACCTTGCGGGTGTCCACGATATCGGCGGGAGTGACCATGGGACGCACCTGCACGGGATCGGGGGCGATGTTCATCTTGATGATCTCGCCTTCCTCGCTCTTGCTGGGATAGCCGATGATGACCTTCATCAGGAAACGGTCCACCTGGGCCTCGGGCAGCGGATAGGTACCCTCCTGCTCGATGGGGTTCTGGGTGGCCAGCACCAGGAAGGGGTCGTCGAGACGGAAGGTCTGCTCACCGATGGTCACCTGGCGCTCCTGCATGGCCTCGAGCAGCGCGCTCTGCACCTTGGCGGGAGCACGGTTGATCTCATCGGCGAGGACAAAGTTGGCAAACACCGGGCCCTTCTTCACCTCAAACTGCTCCTTCTTGATGCTATAGATCATGGTGCCCACCACGTCGGCGGGGAGCAGGTCGGGGGTGAACTGGATGCGAGAGAAGCGAGCATCAATCAGCGACGCCAGGGTGCTGATGGCCTTGGTCTTGGCCAAGCCAGGGACACCCTCCAGCAGCACGTGCCCGTTGGCAAGCAGGGCGATGAGCAACGAATCGACAAGATGTTTCTGTCCTACGATGGTCTGATCCATGCCTTGACGGATCATGTTCACGAAATTACTTTTACTTGCAATCAGGTCATTTAATTCCCTGATATTGACTGTTTCTGCCATAATAATATCGTTTTTTCTCTTCTATTGTCTTCATTGATTCTTTTTACGACGTGCAAAAATAAGTCATTCCACCCAACCCCCGTCTAAAAATCACGTTAATTTAACACATATATTGTTAAAAGATTAACACAACGACCCGACACCCACCATGCGCTCTATACATTCAGCCATAGTCTCTTGAACGCAAGACGCAACCAAGGCGAAGACACAGGGCGATGGGATAAAAAAAAGGGGAACGATATAGCAGATGGCCCATCATTGATTTTAATGCCATTTTCGCTAAGAAAACGCATTTCACGAAAAGCATTTAAAAGTAATTCGTGTACTTGGCATTTGTCCCCGCAGGGTTAGGGACAACTGCTATATCATTGCCTAAAAAAAAATCCCCGACTCGCGCCGCGGATCATTTTGAAAAAAAATCTAATTAACCTCTAATACCATTAACATAAACCTTAAAACTAAATCTTAACCTTCATAACAATAACCTCATGCCTCACGGCATCGATTTTTTGTCTTGATGAAAAATCGGCTGCAAAGTTAATGCCATTCATGTTATAAAACATAATTTTTGAGCAAGAAAATGCTTTTGTTTAACTTTTTTTAATATTTCGAGACCATTTTTGTATCAATTCAGCCACTTCAACTCACGCTAAGTCGCGAAGCCGCTAAGATATTTTTTATAAGATGTTTACACTGCGTTCTTCTGATATTCATTTATTTCTTGATACTGATACACAACACTACAATTCCTGTTGACGGCAAATGATAAAATCCTTAATATTAAATACTTATCAACTCAGCACGAATTAACGTCGGTGAATAGAAGCACCATTTTGTACCTTTTCAGCCACATGGCCCATCCACAAAAAAAAGGAAGGCGACGCCATGACGGGTCGCCTTCTTGATGAAATTGCGGGTCAACAAGCCAGGCCGTGCTCTATCTGTTGAGTAACAACAAGTACTGATAGGGCTGCAAGGTTATGGTCTTGCCCAGCGGAATCTGCACACCGGTCAATAGGTTGGTGACCATCTTGCCGTTCCACATGGGGGGAACGTCCATGGTGCGCACGCCATCACGCACGTTGACCATCACCAGCACGTTGTCGTTGTTGAGCACTCGTTCGACACACAGCACGCTGTTATGCTCGTCGTCATAGGGGAGCACCTTGCCGCTGGAGCGCAGCGAGGGATGCTCGTTATAGATGGCAATGAGTTTCTTGTACTCGTCACGCATGCCGGGGTTGGCATCCCAGTTGACGGGCACATACTTGAAGAAGTTGATAGGCTCGGGATAGCCCACTTCCTGTGAACCATAGACCAGCATGCCGCCATGCAGCATCGTCGTGGCAACAAACGCCGCCATCGACGCCTTGGCCCCGCCATAGAGTTTGACAGGCGTGGCCTTGGCGGACTCGTCATGATTGGTCGTGAAGCGCAGTTTGTACTTGCCACGCTCCTGTTCCAGGTCCTTATACTCGTTCTTGTCCACTTCCACCAGTTTGCCCACATTGGCATCCCCCTTCATGACCTCGGCGATGGCACCCATGAACTCCCAAGCGTAGTTCAAGTCAAAGCCAGCAGTGAAGTTCTCGGGGTTGGAGCCCTCGGCAAGCATGATCAGGCGACGGGGCTTGGCATTGGCACGCAGTTTCTTGATACAGGCCATCCAGAAGTCGGAGGGCACCTGGTCGGCCACGTCGCAGCGGAAACCGTCCACGCCCACGCTGTCCACCCAGTAGCACATCGCGTCGATCATGGCGGCCCTCATATCCTTGTTGTCATAGTTCAGGTCGGCAACGTCGGTCCAGTCGGTGCCGGGAGGATAGATGATATTGCCGTCCGCGTCGTGGGTGTACCAGTCGGGGTGCTCCTTCACCCACGCGTTATCCCACGCCGTGTGGTTGGCCACCCAGTCGAGGATGACTCCGATGCCACGCTCGTGGCAGGACTCGACCAGCATGCGCAGGTCATCTACAGTGCCATATTCCGGAGCAATGGCCTTATAGTCACGCACCGAATAAGGCGAATTCTTGCTCTTCTCCTGCCCGATGGGATAGATGGGCATGATCCAGATCATGTTCACACCCAGGTCCTGGATGGAGTCGAGACGCTCCATGACCGCGTGCAACGAATTGGATGGAGCAAACACACGAGGATTGACCTGGTAGAGCACGACGTCGGCCACCTCAGGAGCAACAAACTCTTCACTAACATCAGGCAACGCATGGTGGTCCTTGGGCTTGCAGGCCGTGGCTACGACCACCAGCATCAACAGTAAAGTTAAGAAAATCTTTTTCATCACATTATATATATTATATTTTGGTTTATATTTTCCACGTCTTGCCCTCCCCGGGTCACGGCTTGAGTCCCTGCTTGAAGGCTTCAAATTCCTCGGCGCTGACCTCGGTCACCGTGAGCGTCACTTGGCCGGCATCATCGTTGCCGATGGCAAACACCAGCACATGTCCATCGACGGTATAACCCGTCTCGATGGCATGGGTCTCATTATTGACACGCCAGGGGATAGCCATGCGCGCGTTGCTGCCCTTGAGGGCATTCTTGATGGCCAGTTTGGCCATCTCCACATCCTTGATAGCGGTCGAGAACATGGTGCATGACGAGTCGTCACCGGCCGTCTGGGTGAAATCATATTTCTCACTCAACCACAACGCCACGTCACTATAGTGGTACCGGCTCTCGACGGGCTTGGGCGCGGCGGCACGCTTGCGCGCCTCGGCCTCTTCGCGTTGCGCTTGCTCACGGGCCTGGCGTTCCTCCTCGCGCTGCCGTTTCTCGGCTTCTTTCTTGAGCCGTTTTTCTTCTTCTTTTTTCTTTTTCTCCTCGGCCTTGCGCTGCTTCTCGGCCTCTTTTAGGGCACGCTCTTCCTCTTGTTGTTTCTCACGCGCGCGGCGGGCACGGGCACGCTCAGCCATCTCGGCGGCCTCCTTCTGCTTGCGTTCCTGTTGACGGCGCTGCTTCTCGCTCATGACCGGGGCTTCATCCATCTCCTCGTCCTCATTGTCTTGAGGGGCTAGGTTGTCTTTCCGGGCCGATGCTTGCTCATCGGCCTCTACCACCTGGCGACGGCCGCGGCGCGTGCTGCGCCTGTCGGGTTTGGAGTCTTGTTTCTTCTCTTCCTTGACGGCCTGTGAGTCGTCCTTCTTGCCCTTGCCCAGCGACTTGTAGTAGCCGGCTGTTTCGGTCACGCTCACGTAATAGGTGCCGTCGTCCAGTGCCTTGCGCTTGACGCTGAAGCGGAACTTGTTTTTATCATAGCGGTATTCCTTCCAGTAGGTGTCGCTGGTCATGTGCCACGAGCCCACTGCCTTGATGTCATCATAGGTGGACATCACGCGGTCCACCAGGTCGCGGGCCTTCTGGCTATTCAGCCCCACCGGGGTATTCAGGAAATAGGCCACCTCGCCCTTGGCACGTTGCTGCTGCATCTCGGCCTTACCCACCTGATAGTAATAATCAAAGTCAAAACGCTTGATGAACACGTCGTTCACCACCTCGTCAAGGTACCACTCATAGGCCTCAGCGCCATCATCCTGGGCAACCGTCACCAGTGAGACGCATACCAGGGCGGCAATCATTATATGTCTCAATCGATTGATCATCTCCACGTCGTTTAACTTATCATTACTGCGTCATTTTGATGTTCCAACTTGCAAAATTAATGTTTGTCTGGCACAAAAGCAAACAAACTGACATTTTTATTATCTACAATTGCTAACAAATACCAAAATTCAAAACTTGGCCCCGTTTTGCCCCTTGAAATCATTTGGCACTTTAAAAGATAGTGATTACCTTTGCAATCGGCTAACTTCAACGACAAGACTATGAAACCTAGACATTTATTATTGACCATCCTGGCCATGGCGGCTGTGTTGCCCGCCACTGCCGAGGTTCACCCCCGCTACACGACAGTGGTGAGCGACGCGACGACAACCTATGTCACCAAGCGGCCGCCCGCCGAGGAACGCCTCTTCACCAGCATCGTCATCGAGAAGCGCATCCGTGAGGTGCTCAAGAAGATCAAGGGCAACCCGCGGCTGGCGTGGATGTTCGAGAACTGCTTCCCCAACACCCTGGACAGCACTGTACACTACCGCATCGGTGACGATGGTGAGGACGACACCTTTGTCTATACGGGTGACATCCACGCGATGTGGCTGCGCGACAGCGGCGCCCAGGTATGGCCCTATGTCAAGTATGCCCGTCAGGACGAGAAATTGCGCCACATGCTGCGCGGTGTCATCCTGCGGCAGTTGAAGTGCATCATCCTCGACCCCTATGCCAACGCCTTCAATGACGGCCCCACGGGCAGCCAGTGGCAGAACGACTTGACCGACATGAAGCCCGAACTGCACGAGCGCAAGTATGAGATCGACTCGCTGTGCTACCCCATCCGCCTCGCCTATGAGTACTGGCTCGTGACGGGCGACGACAGCATCTTCGGCGACCTGTGGCAGCAGGCCATGCAGGCCGTGCTGCGCACCTTCAAGGAACAGCAGCGCAAGGGTGGTGACCGCGGGCCCTACAAGTTCATGCGCCGCGACATCGACGCCAAGTCGTCACTGACGTGGTATGGCTGGGGTCCTCCCGTCAACCCCGTGGGCCTGATCGTGTCCTGTTTCCGTCCCAGCGACGACGCCACGGTGATGCCCTTCCTGGTGCCCAGCAATTTCATGGCTGTATCCTCGTTGCGCAAGGCGGGCGAAATCCTCAACAAGGTGAACCACAACACCGATTTGGCCAGCCAGTGCCTCGACCTGGCCCAGGAGGTGGAGGACGCCCTCCACAAGTATGCCATCGTCGATCATCCCAAGTATGGCAAGATCTACGCCTATGAGGTGGACGGTTGGGGCGGTCGCGTCCTGGCCGACGACGCCAACGTGCCCAGCCTGCTGGCAATGGGCTATCTGGGTGATGTACCCATGGACGACCCCATCTACCGTAACACGCGCCGCTTTGTGTGGAGCGAGGACAACCCGTGCTTCTTCAAAGGCAAGGCCGGCGAGGGCATCGGCGGGGCCCACACGGCCTATAACCTGATCTGGCCCATGAGCATCATGATGAAGGCCTTCACTGCCGACAACGACGAGGAAATCGCCGCCTGCATGCGCCAGTTGCTCACCACCGACGCCGGCACCGGCTTCATGCACGAGTCCTTCAACAAGGACGACGCGTCGCGTTACACCCGTGCCTGGTTTGCCTGGCAGAACACCCTGTTCGGCGAACTGGTCATCCATCTCGTCGATCAAGGCAAGACCGACCTGCTCGTCCACTGCCTGGATTGAGCAGGAATTTTTCAAAAAAAGCATTTACAATCCCTATCAAATATTAAAATGATGGGGATTGTTGTTTTATGGGGCCTAAATGCACTACCTTTGCCGTCAACTAGAAAACCTATCAGAATTCAACTACACCAATGAGAGAATACAGACACCTTACAAACCAGCAAATCGACGCCTTGAAGAAAAACGACTGTTGGGCACAAGACTGGAATGACATCCTTGTTACCGATGACTTTGACGTCAACCGCTGCCACCGCGTGCAGTTCTATGGCTGGGCACGGCTGGGCAGCAGCGAGGGAACCGTCGAGATCACCGAGGGATTTGTGAAAAACTGCGGCATCTACAATGCCACACTGCGCAACGTGACCATCGGCGACGGGTGCCTCATCGAGAACATCGGCAACTACCTCAACAAGGTCATCATCGGCGACGCGTGCTATATCTCAAACGTGAGCACCATCGATACCACCGGCGAGCCCAATTACGGCCAAGGGCACACCATCGCCGTGCTCAACGAGGTGGGCAACGGCAACCTGATACTGCTGAGTGAACTCAGCAGCCAACTCGCCGCCCTCATGGTCAAGCATGGCGACAACAAGCCCCTGATGGAGGCCATCAAGCGCATGGTGCAACAGGCGGTAGCAGCCGCCAGGCCCGAGTGCAGCACCATCGGCAACCACGTGCGCATGGTCAACACCGGTGTCGTCTTCAACTCCATCATCGACGACGGATGCCAGATCTGCGGTGTGTCACGACTGAGCAACTGCACCATCAGCAGCACGGTCGAGAACCCCATCGTCATCCGCACGGGCGTCATCTGCGAGAACTGCATCATCAGCGGCGGTTCCCACCTCAACGGCAGCGTCAAGTTGACGGATTGCTTCGTGGGTGAGTCATGCCACCTCGAGAACGGTTTCACAGCCGCCAGCAGTGTCTTTTTTGCCAACAGTTACATGTCCAACGGCGAGGCGTGTGCGGCCTTCTGCGGCCCGTTCACGGTGAGCCACCACAAGAGTTCGCTGCTCATCGGTGCGATGTTCTCGTTCTATAACGCGGGCTCGGCCACCAACTTCAGCAACCACGCCTACAAGATGGGTCCCATGCACCATGGAGCCCTCGAGCGCGGCTGCAAGACCGCTAGCGGGGCCTACCTGCTGCTGCCGGCCAACATCGGGTCCTTCAGCGTGTTGTTTGGCAAACTGATGTACCACCCCGACACGCGCGACCTGCCCTTCTCCTACCTTATTGCCTATGGCGACACGATGTACCTCAAGCCGGGACGCAACTTTGCCACCGTCGGCCTGTACCGCGACATCCGCAAGTGGCCCAAGCGCGACAAGCGCTACCAGGGAGAGCACCGCAGCGTGGTCAACTTCGACTGGCTCAGCCCGTTCACCATCAGCGAGGTGCTCAGGGGCAAGAAAATCCTCGAGAACCTGCGCGCCGCCAGCGGTGACAACGTGAGCACCTACAACTATCACGAGTATGTCATCAAGGCGCCCCTGCTGCACAAGGGCATCAAGTACTATGACATGGCCCTGCGCATCTACATGGGTGCCGTGCTCAAGCGCCACAAGCCCGTGCCGCCCATTTCGACCGATGGCGAGGGCAACTGGATTGACCTGGCGGGCCTGCTCATGCCGCAGCGCGCCGAGGAGCGGATTATCGAGGACATCATCGCCGGGCGTCTCGACACCATCGACGCCGTCAATGCCCGTTTCAAGGACATCCATGCCGACTACAACGAGTTGCGCTGGTCGTGGAGTTACCGCATCATCCTCGACTACTACGGCATCGACGAACTGACCGACGAAGCCGTGGAACGCATCCACCAGGATTACGTCACCGCCCGCCGCGAGTGGATTGCCCTCATCCGTAAGGACGCCGAGAACGAGTACACCCTGGGCGACATCGACCGCGAGGTGCTTGACGACTTTGTCACCCTGCTCGACCGTGAGGTTGACTTCGAGAACCAGAAACTGTACATGTGATTCTCGGGTCTATCGGAGAACTCCGAGAACTCCGAGAACTCTGAGAACTCTGAGAAAAAACAAAGAAGCGCCCCGAAATCGAGGCGCTTCTTTGTAGCGGGACTGAGAATTGAACTCAGGACCTCCGGGTTATGAATCCGACGCTCTAACCAACTGAGCTATCCCGCCATTTCCTAAAAGCGACTGCAAAGGTACAACCAATTCCGCAACTGACCAAATTTTTTTTGAAAAAAGTTGCTTCCCCATCATCTTTCTGGTTTTTTTGTCGGGCCATTCCGAGCATATCATGAAAAATGACTACCTTTGTGCTATATCTTATCCCGGCATGGCGAGAATCCCTCATATAGCCTTTCTGATTGCAGCCTGCCTGACACTCATGCTCGACAGCACCGCCCAGACGGTGGTATTCGACACCGATGTGACAGCCGGCCGGTATTACCGCATTCCTGCCCTCGTGCAACTGCATGACGGGCGGCTGCTTGCCATCGGCGACGACCGCCATGGCAGTGACCACGACATCGGCGGCAATCACGGCATCGACATCGTGGGCCGCTTCGGTGATGACAAGGGGCAGACATGGGGTGAACCCTTCATGATTGCCGACGGCGACGGACGACGTGAGGGCTTCCACGACAGCCACGGTGACGGGGCAGCGGTCGTGGACCGCGAGACGGGCCAGGTGCTCATCATGTGTGCCTCGGGCGATCAAGGTTTCCTTAATTCGACACTGCAGGAGCCGTTGCGCGTGGGTCGCTACATCAGCGATGATGACGGTAAGACCTGGACTGGCGACGACGTGACCAGCGACATCTACGGCATCTTTGACGGCTGTCCTGAGGTGAATGCCCTGTTCTTCTCCAGCGGACGCATCTGCCAGAGCAGCCGCATCAAGCAGGGTAGCCATTACCGCATCTACTCGGCCATAGACGGGCCGATGGGTGTCGGGTGCCTCGTGCTCTACAGTGATGACTTCGGAATATCATGGCAGGCCCTGGGCGGCACGTCGGCACGGCCGACAACCGAGCCCTGGGGCGACGAGGCCAAGGTTGAGGAGTTGCCCAATGGCAACGTGCTGCTCAGTTGCCGCTCCAAGCAGACGGTCACCGGCGGCAGGTTGTTCAACATCTATGATTACGCCACGGGCTCATGGGGCGAGATGGCTGTGAGCAATGACCCGGAATCGGGCACCTACAGCGAAGACTGCTCGTGTAACGGCGAACTGCTCATCGTGCCTGCACGGCGCACCAGCGACGACCGCAGTGTCCACCTGGCACTGCAGTCGGTTCCCCGAGGTAAGGGTCGCCAGCGGGTAAGCATTTACTATAAGGTGTTGCTCGACGGCAGGGATTATGACGAGCCTTCCGACTTCTCATGGGGCTGGCAGCACTATCAGGTGACCGAAGGTTATTCAGCATATTCCACGATGATTGCCGTCACTAACGGCGACATCGCCTTCCTGCATGAGGACTGCAACGACAACCAGAGCACGTCGGCCTATGACCTTCTGTTCCGACTGCTCTCAATCCATACTATCACCGGCGGCAGATATACCGCTATCAAACCCTAATGAATATGAACGACAACATCCAGATACCAGTGCTTGCGGCTCCGCTGCAAGGTGTGACCGATAACGTGTGGCGCATGGCGCAACACGATGTGTTTGGCGGCGTGGAGGCCTATTACGCCCCCTTCATGCGTGTGGAGCACGGCGAGGTTAGGCGCAAGGACCTGCGCGATGTCGATCCCGAGCGCAACACGGGCATCACGCTCATTCCCCAGATTCTCGCCTGCCAGCCCGACCATGCCCTGATGATGGTCGAGGCCCTCAAGCACATGGGCTATACCCGCATCGACATCAACCTGGGCTGCCCCTTCCCGCCCATCGCCCTGCACCGCAAGGGCGCGGGCATGCTGGCCCATCCCGAACTGGTAGAGACGATGTTCAAGGCCCTCGCCACTGTCGGGGACGTGGAGTATAGCGTGAAAATGCGCATCGGCTGGGACCAGAACAACCAGTGGCGCGACATCCTGCCATTGATGGACACCATCAAGCCCGTGAGCATCGCCATCCATCCCCGCACGGGCAAGCAGCAGTACAAGGGTGAACTGGACATCGAGCAATTTGAGGCTCTGCTGGCAGCATCGCCGTGGCCGGTGGTCTATAACGGCAACCTGCGCACTGTCGAGGACATCCAGGAGATCATTCAGCGCTACCCCACCCTCGCCGCCGTGATGGCGGGAAGCGGACTGGCCGCCAATCCCGGCATGTTCGCCCCCGATGCCATGCCCGACGACTACCGCCGCTTCCACGACCTGCTCGTTGAGGGTTACACCCAGCAACTCAATGGCGGCGAGGCCCAACTCGTGCGACACCTGCAAGACATATGGCAGACTTTCCTCCCCGGCACCAGCCACAAACTGTTCAAGGCCATACGCAAGTCGCGCACCCTCGAGCAGTATGAAGCCGCCGCCACAGCCGCCCTCAACGATGTCGATGCCGCCCTGCATCCGCAGGACGACCCGAGTGCATGATACCTCAATGAAGCAATCGCTGACACGGTCATTCACCCCTGGGCGTTGTAGCCCAGAGGGGGGGGTAGGAGTTGTTGTATAAAAACGCCGTTGGCATTGTCAATTAAAATGGATTTATTACTTTTGCACGGTTATATAACAATCAAATTATCATATCTTTATTTAGAATTATGAAAAGCAAGGTTTTATTAGTTACAGTAGCATTGATTGCTCTCTTTTGTTTTCCTGTGCAGGCACATGACGATGAAGACACCCGCCATGAGATTGCCATCAGTTATGGTGTAGAGCCCAATACTTTCTGGCTAGATATGTACACCGATGTCATTAAGGCTGAGTTTGGCGAGACGCTGGACGGTGAAAAATACGTCGGCCCTATCGGTCTGGAATATTACTATCACACCAGCCCGTTGCTCGGTGTGGGCGCCGTTGCCGTGCTGGCCACCAACCACCAGAACGGTTTCAGGAACAACGTGCAGAGTTCACACACCACCAGGACTTACTTCTCATTCATGCCGTCGGTAAAATTAAACTGGCTGCGTAAGCACAATTGGGGACTGTACTCCAAGGTGGCTGCAGGTGCCACCTACATCCGCTTCGCCCAGGATGACTATGATGACAATGGCAAGAAAACCAATGAGAAGAGAACCGTCAATGACCTGATGTTCAACTTCCAGGCCTCGCTCATCGGCATTGAGGCTGGCGGTCAGAACGTGCGTGGCTTTATCGAACTTGGTGTGGGCGAGCAGGGTGTTGCCCTGGCAGGCGTGCGCTGCAAGTTCTGACGCTTAAACGTCATCAGTCAAAAAGCGGCCCTGAGACTTCCTCTGGCCGCTTTTATTTGTCCCTGTCATGAATTATCACTAACTTTGCGCTGCAATATTCACCTCAACCCGATAGTCATCATGATGAAACTGAATCTTATCACTTTTGCCTCATCGCTCGCCACCCGCGAGTCGATTTTCACCGACCACCACGAACTGCTCGACGCCATCGCCCAGGAATATGACGTGCGTTACATCTTTCCCGAGGAACTCGACGGCAAACCTTCCCCGGACGCCACAATGGTGCTTGTGGGCAGTGGCGGTGTCGAGGAGATGGTCAAGGCCAGCATCGACCTCCTGCCGCCCTATGTCATCCTCATTGCCGATGGCTTGAAGAACTCGCTGGCCGCCTCGCTCGAGATACTGTCGTGGATGCGTCTTGAGGGGCGCCATGGACGCGTGCTGCACGGGCCCACCAGTTTCATCATGCAGGGCATTGGCAACTATGCCGGCGCCCATGATGCCATTGCCAGACTGAACGGCAAGCGGGTGGGCGTCATCGGCAAGCCGTCGGGATGGCTCATCGCCAGCAATGTGTCCTATCAGGCCATGAGCGAGCACTGGGGCATCGAGATGCTGGATGTGCCTCTCGACGAGGTGGTCAAGGGCTACGAGGCCATCGGCGATGATGAGGTGCAAGACATCACCGACCAGTTCCTCAACCACGCGTTCGGCATTCTGGAGCCTACTCGCGACGAGGTAGTCAAGGCCATGCGCCTCTACCGAGCCGTCAAGAACATCGTGGAGCGTTACAACCTGGACGCCTTCACCCTTAACTGCTTTGACCTGATTCCCACGACCCGCACCACGGGCTGTGTTGCCCTGGCGCTGCTCAACCAGGAGGGCATCCCTGCCGGTTGCGAGGGCGACGAGCAGACGCTGCTCACCATGCTCGCCGTGCAGGCCGCAACGGGAGAAATGACCTTCATGGCCAATCCGTCCAAGATTCTGGACAACGCCACCCGCGAGATGGTGTTCGCCCACTGTACCATTGCTCCGGCGATGACCGACCGCTACATTGTGCGCGACCACTATGAGTCGCTGAGCGGTGTGGCTGTCGAGGGCATCTTCGACCCGATGGATGTCACGGTGGTCAAGTGCGGTGGCAAGGCCATGGAACGCTACTTCATCACCAGGGCCCGGTTGCTCGAGTGCACCACCAACCCCAACATGTGCCGCACCCAGTTGCACCTGCGCCTCGACGAGCCCCTCGACTATTTCCTCGAGCGCAGCATCGGCAACCACCACGTCATCGTTCGCGGCGACCACGTTGAGAGACTGACCGCCGTCCTGCGTATGCTCGACTCCCGAGAAATCCGAGAACTCTGAGAACTCCGAGTACCCTAGTTATTATCATGATAAAAATCAACAAGAAATATGAGCACCTGCGCCAGTGGCTGGAGCAGTTGCCCGAGCAATTCGGCAGCATCGGCGAGGTCATCTACGACAAGCGCAACCAGTTGAGGGTCATCACCGCCCCCGACGGCACCCTTGTCAACGTCAAGCGCTATTGTGTGCCTCACTTGATTAACCGCATCGTCTATTCCACGGGCATCCGCCAGCCCAAGGGCTTGAGGGCATTCACCTACCCCACCCGCCTGCTACAACGCGGCATCGACACGCCCGAGCCCATCGCCTACATCGAGCGGCGCCGTTGCGGGCTGCTGGGGCTCAGTTACTTTGTCAGCGTGCAGTCCACGATGGGTCACACGCTCTATGAAGTCGGGAACGCCCCTGCGGGCTCCTATGAGCAACTTGCCGAGGCCCTAGGCCAATTCACAGCGATGATGCACGACCGCGAGGTGCTGCATCTGGACTACTCGCCAGGCAACATCCTGTGGGACAAGGACGAGCAGGGTTACCACTTTGCCGTGGTGGACATCAACCGGATGCGATTCTCACCGGTCGGCATCGAGGGCGGATGCGCCACCCTGTGCCGCCTGTGGGGGCCCAAACGGTTCATCGAACTCACCGCCCGCAGTTATGCCACGGCCCGCGGCTTTGACCCCGATCAGGCCGTGCGGATCACCATGCAGGCCCGCAACGCCTTCTGGACCCGCTACAGCCGGCGCCACCCCATCGAATTCCCCCTCGAACTCTAATTTTCCCCTCTCATTAAACTATATAGCAGTTGGCCCGAACCCTGCGGGGCTAATGTCAATTTCGCGAACTAGTTTTAAATATATTTTTCGTGTAATACGTTTTTCTTAACGAAATTAGCATTAAAACTTTTCAGAGCCAACTGTATTAATATAAGCCCTATGTTTGCACCGTCAATGTCAAACATAGGGCTTGTCTCTTGATACCCAGGGCTGTGGCTTACTTGTAGAGGATATAGGCTGTCATCGGGGCCAGGGTGCCCTTGAGCACACCTTTCTTGACCTGCAGGCGCTGCCTGGTCACTGCATCACGGTACTTGCCGCCCTGCAGCGTCACGGGGATAGCCACCTGGGCGGCCTGCTCGTCGAGGTTGATGACCACAGCGGCCCTGTTGCCGCGCTCCACGACAATCTGCTTGCCATTGTCGCTGTAGATGATGTTCTCAGGTTGGCCCACGTTGCGGTGGCGGAACTCGTTGACGGCCTTGACCACCGGGTGCTTGAACTCGTCGTTGCCCACCTTGCCAATCTCGTTATCACCCCAGTAGTTCTCACGGGTACTGCCGTGAGGACGGGAGTAAAACAGCGGTGTGCCATACTGCCGTGCGGTCAGGAAAACCCAACCCAGGCGCACGAGTTCATCACTCATGCCAGCCGAGGCGTGGTCGTTGCAATAGGTGTCATGCGACTCGACCCAGGTCACCAGGTGGGCGGGATCCACCGAGTGATGCCACGTCAACAGGTTGTCGGCACGGGCATCGTGCTTATTGAGCACATTGCGCAACACCCAGCCATAGTTGCTGGCCGTCAAGTCCATGTACTCGGCATAGCCCTGCTCGGGCACATTGCGGTCCTGCAGCACCTCGCCATAGATGAAAAGTTGCTCGCGCGGCACCGCCAGCCGGAGGCCCTTGACGGCCTTGCGGCCCATGGCCACGTCCCAGAAGTCGTTCTCAGGCGACTTGGGGTCGCGCATCTCGCCCGGCAGGCCGATGTGCTTGGCCGTATCATAGCGGAAACCGCTCGCGCCACAGGCCAGCACGTCGTTGACATACTGCATGTAGTAATACTGGAAGTCTGGATTCTCGGTGTTGACGTCGGGCAGGGTGCCCATCTCACCCGTGGTGCACTGGTAGCGGTCGCTGTAGTCCTTGATGGGCCACAGGCCATTGGCGTGGAACAGGTTCTCGCGGCCACCGACGGCACTATCCAGCCGCGCGTTGATCTGCGAGCGGTCAATCACCGTGTGGTTGGGCAGCACGTCCACAATGACGCGCAGCCCCAAGCGCTTGGCCTCGGCACACATCGCCTTGAACTCGTCGCGCGTGCCCAACTGGTAGTTGCCTATGGTCCAGTCCGTCGGCTGGTAATGGTAATACCACTTGCCGTGGCCAAACAGTTGGCGGCCGCCGCCTTCGCCAACGACACACTCGTTGATGGGCGACGTCTGCACAATCGTGTAGCCCGCATCCTTAATCTCGGGCAAATGCTCCCTGATGGTGTTGAACGACCACGACCACGCGTGCAGTATGATCTCATTATTGCCTTCAGCAGCCCCGACGCTGCTAGTCAAAAAGCCCATGAGGGCCATCAAAACGATAGAAAAAGTCTTTTTCATATACACTGAATTCTTGTTTAATCCTCGCAAAGGTAGTGTTTTTTCGGGTCACATGCAATAGACTGCGTCTGGATTGTGGCCAGTGCCTCACCTTGACAGTGTCTCACTGGATTTTGTGATGAAGTTGTCTCATTATGGCAATGATATGGATGTTGGCCCGTACCCTGCGGGGCTAATGCTAATTTCACGAATTAGTTTTTAATATTTTTCGTGAAATACGTTTTCATTAGTGAAATTAGCATTAAAATCAATGATGGGCCAACTGCTATATCGTTCCCTTAAAAAAAAGAGCGCGGATGACCAAGAATCCGCGCCATCATCGCAATGTGACCCTGAGGGACTAATGCGAATGCCAAAATATAAAAAGTTGTGCCGGTTGTCTGAATATGTTGTACAAGTTGTTTGATAATAAATATATTGTCATGGTTGTCTGAAAAAAAAGGACTAAGGGCTAACAACTAAAAACTTTTTCACTATATTTGCACCCGAATAAGAAATTTAATTTCAACAACCTGTAAAGACATTAACAGAGAATCAAGACTATGAACGAAATCGAAAAATTGCAACCCACGTGCATCTGGCGCAACTTCTATGCGCTGACACAGGTTCCCCGTCCCTCGGGACACGTTGAGAAAATCCAGCAGTTCCTGCTCGACTTCGCCAAGAAGGTGGGCGTTGAGGCCTTCCAGGATCCCGCCGGCAACATCGTGATGCGCAAGCCTGCCACCCCCGGCATGGAAAACCGCAAGTGCATCACCATGCAGGCCCACATGGACATGGTGCCCCAGAAGACGCCCGAATCGAAGCATAACTTTGAGACCGATCCCATCGAGCCCTATATCGACGGCGAGTGGATCAAGGCCCGCGGCACCACGCTGGGTGCTGACGACGGTCTGGGCGTGGCAGCCATCATGGCAGTCATGGAGGACAACACCCTCAAGCACGGTCCCATCGAGGGCCTGATCACCAAGGACGAGGAGACCGGCATGTATGGCGCCAACGACCTGCCCAAGGGTCAGATGAAGGGCGACATCCTGTTCAACCTCGACAGCGAGACGTGGGGCAAGTTTGTCATCGGTAGCGCCGGTGGTATCGACGTTACCTGCACCCGCAAGTATAACGAGGTGAAGACCGCCACCGGCGACACCGCAGTGCGCATCACCCTCAAGGGCCTGAAGGGCGGCCACAGCGGCCTCGAGATCCATGAGGGCCGTGCCAACGCCAACAAGCTGATGGCCCGCCTCGTGCAACTGGCCATCGTGGACCACAAGGCCCGCCTGGTAAGTTGGCATGGCGGCAACATGCGCAACGCCATCCCCTTCAAGGCCGAGACCGTCATGGTTCTCCCCGAGGATAACCTCAAGGGACTCAAGAAACTCGTCAAGACGATGAAGGCCCAGTTCGAGAGCGAGTTCCGTCTCATCGAGGACAACGTGGACCTCACCGTTAAGGCCATCGACCGTCCCAAGATGAAGATGTCGCTCGACGACCAGACGACCATCCTGCGCGCCCTCTATGCCTGCCACGACGGCGTCGTGCGCTTCATCCCCGCCTATCCCAACGTGGTAGAGACCTCCAGCAACCTCGCCATCATCGACATCGAGGACGGCAAGGCCAGCGTCAAGATCCTGGCACGCTCGGCACGTGAGGACATGAAGGAATACATCGTCAAGATGCTCCAGACCTGCTTCCACCTCGCCGACTTCAAGGTAGAGACCGGTGGTGACTACATCGGCTGGGATCCCAATCCCGACAGCGAGGCGCTGCACATGCTCCTCGACCTCTACAAGAAACTCTTCAACGAGGAGGGCATCGTGCAAGTGGACCACGCCGGCCTGGAGTGCTCCATCATCCTGGGCAAGTACCCGCACATGGACGTCGTTAGTTTCGGTCCCACGCTGCGCAGCCCGCACACCACCATCGAGCGTGCCTATATCCCCGCAGCCGAGCCCTTCTGGAAATTGCTTGTCAAGGCCCTCGAGGAGGCTCCCGTTAAGGACTAATAGATTTTTCATAATAATTTTTACCGCAGACGCCGTGAGGCTCCTGCGGTATTTTTTTGCCCTCAGCAATATAAGCGCCCGGGCACGCTTCATGGCATCTGCCCCCCATCCAGGAAAAAGAGTCGCGCCATCACAGGTGGCACGACTCTTTATTCTAGAAGTTGCGAGAGGCTATTCGCCAGCCGGTCACTTCACCACCTTGACGGCGCTCGTTGTGCCGTCGGTGTAGGTAGTCACCTGGATGGTCATGCCGCTGGGCTGAGCCATCTCCTGACCGGCCACGTTATAGTAGCGAACGCTCTGGACGGTCTTGCCGGCATTCATCTCGTTGACGCTGCTGGGCAGGTCATACAGCCAAGCGATCTCGCTAGCATTCTTCACGCCGTCCACGTCATAGAAGGCCTGCACGCCGATGTTGCGCGTGAACAAGGGATTGTCACCCTCGTTGGTGCGGTAGAAGACGCAGCCATAGCCGGTGATGTCATAGCCATAGGCGTAAATCCAGTAAGGAATCTCGGTCGCATCCTCAAACAGGTAGTCGTTGACATAGGTGTCGGCCTCAAACGTGAACAGTTCAGGGCCATTGCCGTTGTCAAGCCAGATGCTGAAACTCAGGCACTCGGGATTGAGCAGGTTGCCGTCAACGTCGGTGGTGGGCATGGTGAAGATGAAGTAGGAGTTGCCCTCCTCATCGCCGCCATCATACCAGTCATCGAGCACGGGACTGGCAGGAACAGCGGGAACGGTGTTGATATACTGGGCAAACGGCAGATCCTCGCCCATGGCATCCTTGTTAGAGAACTCAATGCAGCCCATCGACTGATTGTCGCTATAGACGCCCATCATGCCCGTAGCGTTACCCCACTCGGGGAACTCGGCCATCACGTCGCCCTCGCTACCCAGCAGGTAGAGTGTGTTATCAAAGAACACAAAATTGATTTCCTCGACGCTGTTGTCGATCTCATAGCCCATACGCCATGCGCCTTCATAGTCCTGATAGGCATAGGTGCTACCCCACAACAGTTGGATGCCATACTTCATGCTCTCGTTGTAGTAAACATATTGGCCAGTGGGTACGGCAATCATTCCACTCTCGGCATCATAGGTACCCTCTACCCAGTAACCATAGTCCTGAAGCCACAGGGGGTTCTGGATATAGGCCTTACCCTCCTGCTCGTTGATGACGATATTCACGTCACCGTCAGTCTTGTTGTGGACGACTTCCCCTCCACTGGTGATGATGGTGCCGCTGTTGCGCTTCAACGTGTAGAGGTCGCCCTCGGGCTGCTCGGTGATGATCGTGGGGCCCTCGGGGGTGAGGGGCTCGGTCTCGGTGAACACGGTTCCCCACTCCATTGCGCCGGCAAAACTGTAGTCATCGGTCCAGTAGGCGCCCAGGCCCGTGGCCACAAAGCCCCAGTAGGGGTTAGCGGCATCCTCGACCGGTGCTACGCCCTCGGGGCCGTAGATGGTCTCGCCATCAATCGTGTAAATCACCTCCTCCATGCGGTCGTCAATCATGAAGTTGATGTAGGGGTTACCAGCCTCATCATAGGCAATCTCGGTGGTTCCCCAGGCCAGCAGGATGTCGGCCTGATAGGTGTAACTCCAGTACAGTGACTGTCCCATCTGGACAGTGATTTCGGTTCCCTGGTCGTTGAGTTGACCCTCGACCCAGTAGTTTCCCCACAGGTCACCGGTACGGTACAGGATGTTCTTGAGATACACCTTGCCATCGTCGGCAAACACGATATCCATGCGTCCGTCCACCTGGTCACCCATGTAGATATCCTGACCCTCGGGATAGATGGCTGTGCCGCTGCGCAGGTAACTGTGCAGTTCGCCCGCCGGCTGCTCGGTAATGACGCGGCTGGGGCCAGCCTTGAGTGCTCTCACGCCCTTCTCAACAGGCGTGATCTTGGCGCTCCTCACGTTGTGGGAGGCCTTGACATTAATGCCGGCTGTGGCACACATGGCCACCATGGCGGCAACTAGTAGAAAAGAGAATTTCTTCATGATGCTAATAGTATTAAATCGGGTTGATAAAAAAGGTAGTAATTCTTCGCAAAGTTATGAAAGACTGGAGGATAATGCAAACAAAAAACGCATTTTTACTGAATTTGGCAATAAAAAATCGTTCTCACGCCAGCGCGCGTCCAGTGACCACCGGATCGGCACGTGGTTCCCCCCTTTACTCACCCATCGTTGAGGCGCACAACGTAATTTTTGGACAATAATTACATTATTATAAAAATATTGATTACCTTTGCACCCTGTAAAATTGATTGAAAAAAAATAACTAATAACTAACTATATCAGTTTTCAACAAGAATTTATGAGTAAAGAAAAGAAATTCATGACGTGTGACGGCAACCAGGCTGCTGCTCACATCAGTTACATGTTCACCGAGGTAGCCGCAATCTACCCCATCACTCCGTCATCAACCATGGCCGAGCACGTGGACGAGTGGGCTGCCGCTGGCCGCAAGAACATCTTTGGCGAGACCGTTACCGTTCAGGAGATGCAGAGCGAGGGTGGCGCCGCAGGTGCCGTTCACGGCTCATTGCAGGCCGGTGCCCTGACCACTACCTACACCGCATCGCAGGGCTTGCTGCTGATGATCCCCAACATGTACAAGATCGCCGGTGAGTTGCTTCCGGGCGTGTTCCACGTTTCGGCCCGCACCCTGGCCAGCCACACCCTGTGTATCTTTGGTGACCACCAGGACGTGATGGCAACCCGCCAGACTGGCTTTGCCATGCTCGCCGAGGGCAGTGTTCAGGAGGTGATGGACCTCGCTGGTGTTGCCCACTTGAGCGCCATCAAGGCTCACGTGCCGTTTGTCAACTTCTTTGACGGTTTCCGCACCTCCCACGAGATCCAGAAGGTTGAGGCCATGGACCAGGAAGACCTGCGTCCCCTCATCGACATGGAGGAGCTGGCCAAGTTCCGCAAGGGTGCCATGAATCCCGACAAGCCCGTTACCCGTGGTACTGCCGAGAACCCCGACGTGTTCTTCCAGCACCGCGAGTCGTGCAACGACTACTATACCGCAGTGCCTGCCATCGTCGAGGACTACATGAACAAGATCAGCGAGATCACCGGCCGCAAGTATGGTCTGTTTGACTACTACGGCGCCAAGGATGCCGACCGCGTCATCATCGCCATGGGCAGTGTGACCGAGGCCATCCGCGAGACCATCGACTACCTCACCGAGAAGGGTGAGAAGGTCGGACTGGTTGCCGTGCATCTCTACCGCCCCTTCAGCGCCAAGCACTTCCTCGCTGCCGTGCCCAGCACTGCCAAGCGCATTGCCGTGCTCGACCGCACCAAGGAGCCCGGCGCCAACGGCGAGCCCCTGTATCTTGATGTGAAGGACTGCTTCTACGGCACCGAGAATGCCCCCGTCATCGTCGGCGGTCGCTACGGCCTCGGCAGCAAGGACACCACCCCCGCCCAGATTCTCTCAGTCTATGAGAACCTGGCCCTGCCCATGCCCAAGAACCAGTTCACCATCGGCATCGAGGACGATGTTACCTTCGCCTCACTGCCCATGAAGGAAGAGGTTGCCATGGGTGGCGCTGGCATGTTCCAGGCCAAGTTCTACGGTCTGGGTGCCGACGGTACCGTGGGTGCCAACAAGAACAGTGTGAAGATCATCGGTGACAACACCGACAAGCACTGCCAGGCCTACTTCTCCTATGACAGCAAGAAGTCGGGCGGCTTCACCTGCTCGCACTTGCGCTTTGGCGACGAGCCCATCCGCTCGACCTACCTCGTGACCACGCCCAACTTTGTGGCTTGCCACGTTCAGGCCTACCTGCACATGTATGACGTGACCCGCGGCCTGCAGAAGGGTGGTACCTTCCTGCTCAACACCGTCTGGGACGCCGACCAGTTGGCTCAGAACCTGCCCAACAACGTGAAGAAGTACTTCGCCGACAACAATATCAAGGTTTATTACATCAACGCCACCAAGATCGCTCAGGAGATCGGTCTGGGCAACCGCACCAACACCATCCTCCAGAGCGCGTTCTTCCGCATCACCGAGGTCATCCCCGTTGACCTGGCCATCGACCAGATGAAGAAGTTCATCGTCAAGTCCTACGGCCGCAAGGGTGAGGACGTGGTCAACAAGAACTATCAGGCTGTTGACCGCGGCGGTGAGTACACCGAACTGCCCGTTGATCCCGCTTGGAGCGATCTCACCGTCGAGGCTCCCGCCGCCGACAATGCTCCCGCATTTGTCCACAACGTGGTTCGCCCCATCAACGCCCAGAACGGTGACCTGCTTCCCGTGAGCGCCTTCAAGGGCCGCGAGGACGGTACGTGGGATCCCGGCACGGCCGCCTATGAGAAGCGCGGTGTCGCCGCCTTCGTTCCCGTCTGGAAGAGCGAGAACTGCATCCAGTGCAACAAGTGCGCGCTCGTCTGCCCGCACGCCGCCATCCGTCCCTTCGTCATGGACGAGGCCGAGGCTGCCGCTTCGCCCTTCAACGAGGCCGACAAACTCAAGGCCATCGGCAAGGGATTCGAGGGCATGACCTTCGTTCAGGTTGTTGACGTTATGGACTGCCTGGGTTGCGGCAACTGCGCCGACGTCTGCCCCGGCAAGAAGGGTGAGAAGGCCCTCGAGATGGTTCCCCTCATGGGACACGAGCAGGACCAGAAACTCTGGGACTATGCCATCAACAACGTCAAGAGCAAGCAGCACCTGGTGGATGTTAAGGCTAACGTCAAGAACACGCAGTTCGCTCAGCCGCTGTTTGAGTTCTCGGGCGCTTGCTCGGGTTGCGGTGAGACCCCCTACGTGAAACTGATCAGCCAACTCTTTGGTGACCGTCAGATCGTCGCCAACGCTACCGGTTGCTCCTCGATCTACAGCGCATCGGTTCCCTCCAGCCCCTACACCGTCAATGCCAAGGGTCACGGTCCCGCATGGGCCAACTCCCTGTTTGAGGACTTCTGCGAGTTCGGTCTGGGTATGACCATCGCCGACGAGAAGATGCGTGGCCGCGTGGCTGGCTTTGTCAAGGAAGCCATCGACGACGCCACCGTTGCTGCCGACGTCAAGGCCCTCTACCAGCAGTGGCTTGAGAACTTCAACGACGGCGACAAGAGCCGCGAGTTGAGCGACAAGATCCTCGAGGCCATCGAGCACAGCGACAATCCTGCCGACATCAAGGTGCGCGAACTGGGTCAGTACCTGGTTAAGCGTTCACAGTGGATCATCGGTGGTGACGGTGCAAGTTACGACATCGGCTTCGGCGGTCTGGACCACGTGATTGCCAGCGGCAAGAACGTCAACATCCTCGTTCTCGACACCGAGGTTTACTCCAACACCGGTGGCCAGGCATCCAAGGCTACCCCCATCGGCGCCATCGCCAAGTTTGCCGCCGCAGGTAAGCGCATCCGCAAGAAGGACCTCGGTCTGATTGCCAGCACCTACGGCTACGTCTATGCCGCACAGATCGCCATGGGCGCCAACGAGGCACAGTGCCTCAAGGCCATCCGCGAGGCCGAGGCCTATGACGGACCGTCAATCATCATCGCCTACGCTCCCTGTATCAACCATGGTATCAAGAAGGGCATGGGCAAGGCTCAAGCCGAGGAGAAGGCCGCCGTTGCTTGCGGTTACTGGCACCTCTGGCGCTACAACCCCGAACTCGAGGCACAGGGCCAGAACCCCTTCACCCTCGACAGCCCCGAGCCCAACTGGGACAACTTCGAGGAATTCCTCAAGGGCGAGGTGCGCTACGCATCGGTACAGAAGCAGTATCCCGACGAGGCAGCCGAACTGTTTGCTGCCGCCAAGGAGAACGCCCAGTGGCGCTACAACAACTACCGCCGTCTGGCCCGCCAGCAGTGGGGTGTTGCCGAGGACTAATCCCTAGATAGTCAACAACTGACCATTATTCATCATCGTGGCTGGGATGTGTTTCCCAGCCACGATTTTTTCATCCTCACCCTTCCCCCATGCCAGCATATTGCAAGCCTCTGCATCTGCCTGGCATCCATCCAGCCCGTCAAGTCTCACGTAAAGTCGCTGAATAGATTTCCACCTGGTCCATATTGAAAAAAAATGCTAAAACTATGTTACAACTATTGCAATTTACAAGAAAATTGACTTAATTTGTAACCTAAATAACATTTGCTCATCTATAACATTAATAACACTATGGGATTACTTGACGAACTTCAGAGAAAACTGGAAGAGGCCGCACGCCAGGCTCAGCAGGGCGGTGGTGCCACCACTAGTGGCGGTAACGAGATTCCCAATCCCTGGGATCAAACCCCGCAACAGCCACAGCAGCAACAGGTGCCTAATTACCCGCCTGGCTACCAGCAGCAGCAACAACAGATGCCCAACCAGCAGCAGTATCAGCAGCAATATCAGATGATCATGCAGCAGATGCAGCAACTCGTGCAACAGGCCTACCAATTGGGCTACCAGTACGGTGTGGCCGTGGCACAGGCTGGCGGCTATCGAGCCGGCCTCATGGATGACAAGCAGGAGGAGAAGTAACCGCCTCCCCCTCACGACCCATCACCTACACAAGATTGTGTTGCACCCACCCAGTGCAACGCAATCTTCTTGCCTCTGTATTCTACCGTAATTCCATCCAGAACTAACAAGAAGGACAACGCCACCAGGGCATTGTCCTTCTTGTCTTTTCTTGTCTTCAATCCTGATTAAAGCATCAGCCGCACTGGAAGTACTCGTTGACGAGTTGGGCGGTGCGCTTGGGATCGTGCTCGATGTCGTGGCGCAGGGTGCGGTCGTTGAACGAGCGCAACTCGGCGATGATGCCATCGATCATGTGGGCGCTGAACACACCGTGCTCCTCAAAGGCGGCACGCAACTTCTCCAGGCAGTCGGCACTGGCCACGCAACTGTCTGGCAGGCAGTCGAGTTCGTTGAGGCGGTCGGCGTTGGCTGCATCGTGGATGTTGACGTCAACGTAGGTCTTCTTGGCCAGTTCGAGGGCATTCTCCATCTCGAAGCCGTGGCGGCAGGCTACGCACAGGCCGGCGAGCAACTGGTAGATGTCGGCCGAGCCGTCCGGCGAGCGCATCTCGACGGTCTGCTTCTGGGTCGTGTCAAAGTTGCTGGCGGGTTCCAGCGGATTGGCGATGCGGCACATGTCGGCACCGGCAGTCCAGCCCAGGGGAACACGCACGAGCACCGAGCGGTTGCGGTCGCCCCAGCACACGTTGGTGGGAGCCTCCTGGTGGGGAACCAGGCGGAAGTAGGACATCGGGTTCTTGTTGCCGAAGGCGGTGATAGCGGGAGCCAGGTCCATCATGCCGGCGATGGCCTTGCGGGCCTCGTCGCTCAGGACGCCCTTGTCGTTGAGCATCATGTTGCGGCCGTCCTTCATCATGCGCATGTGGATGTGCAGGCCCGAGCCAGCCTTGCCCGTGGTGATCTTGGGGGCAAAGGTGACGTTCAGGTTGGCGCGGAAGGCCAGGTTGCGGATCACCCACTTGGCGACCATCAACTGATCGGCGGCGTCGAGCACGGGAACGGGCAGGAACTCGATCTCGTTCTGCTCATACACTACACCATCCTGCTCGAAATTGCCCACCTCACTGTGGCCATACTTGATCTGGCCACCGGCCTTGGCAATATAGTCCATGCAGCGCTGGCGGAAGTCGTTGGTCTTGGCATAGGGCATCGACTCGTGGTAACCGTGCTGGTCGCGGGCGGGGTAGAAGTCAACCGACGGACGGATAACGTAGTACTCCAACTCTCCCATCGCATGATACTCCATGCCTGTGGTCTCGCGGAAGGCTTGAGCGGCCTTGCGCAGGGTGTTCTCGGGTGAACTCTCCAGCGGGTTGCCGTCCTTGTCAAAGAACGAGCACAGCATGCACAGGGTGGGAATCTCGGCAAACGGATCGAGGAACGCGGTGCTGAAGCGCGGCAGCACATACAGGTCGCTTGAACTTGCCTGGATGAAACTGAACAGGCTGGAGCCGTCCACGCGCTCACCACAAGAGAGGATCGTGCGCAGGTAGTCCTTGCTGCTGATGACAAAGTTCAAGGTTTTCAACTTGCCGTCACCACCGGGATACATGAAGTTGACCATGCGGATGTTGTTCTCCTCAATGTAGCGGATGATGTCGGCCTTGGTGAACTCGCGGGGTTCCTTCTGCAGGTAGGCCACTACCTGGTTGGCATTAAGAGCCAGAATTTCGTTTTCCAATTTCTTTTAAGTATTATCAGAAGCCGCCCATTCATTTTATCGCTGCCATTCAGTCAATTACAGCCATAAAAGGGCAAGCGGGCCTCTTTGGTTAATTAATGGTTTACGTTCTACAGGCAAAGGTAATCATTTTTTTATAAGCAATAGTATTTTTCACAAAGTTTAATTGCCACTGGACATCAGTTTTCGACAAAAACATGGTCATCGGGGACCACCATCATGATTATTTCACTCGAATTCTTGGCCAAGTCATTTTTAATCATTAACTTTGATGTCAACAAGGACGACCAACATTACCGCGACATGAAAAATTATCTATTCTTGATAGCTTTGATGGTTATGGCTCTCTCAACGGCTGCGCAGGAATTGCCTCAATTCAGCCCTTACAACTATGACGGCTGGGAGTACAACAATCCTAACGTGGAATTGTCTACCACAGACATCGCGTCGGGCAACATTGCCCTCTATGTCGACAGCAGCAATCGGGCACTGGCGCTCACGTCACCGCAGTTTGACTGCAGTGGCATCAACAGCATCGAGGCGCTGGTCAACTGGAACACGCCCACGTTCTACTTGAGCACCTTTGACCTGAGCAGGGCGGCACTGACCATGGTGATTGAGGACGAGGGCCACAATGCCATCGATTCGGTCACCTGCGTGCCCACGACACCCGACGTCAGCACCCACAAACTCACGCTCACGCTAGCGGTTCCCACCGGTCTGAGCAAGGCCCGGCTGCGCTTCATCTCGTGGCAGGCCAACGTGGACAGTTTCGGGGCAGTCAGGAAAGTCAGCCTCACGGCTGCCACAGCGCCCGTCGACATGCTGCCCGGGGACCTGAACAGTAATGGCAAACTCGACATCAGTGACGTCACCGCACTGATCGACTTCATCCTGGCGGGGTCGGAATTGGCAACACAGCCGGCAGCCGATGTGGATGGCAACGGCTCCATCTCGATCAGCGACGTCACCGCCCTCATCGACTCGATACTATCGGGCAACAAGAATTCTTGACAGGCTCGCTTCAACGGCGGTAACGCAAGCCGTAGAGCAGAACCACCACGAAGCACAGGAAGGGGACCGCAAACGAGGCATTGACGGCGGGCAACCACTGCACGTTGCTGTCGATGATCATCGCCTGCACTGCTGGCAGCACGCTGCCGCCCAGGATGGCCATAATCAAGCCTGCGGAACCTAACTCGGCATCATGGCCCACCTCACCCAGTGCGATACCATAGATGGTGGGGAACATCAGGCTCATGCACGCCGACACGGCGACCAGACAGCACATGCCAGTGCGGCCGCCCACTAGGATGACGCCCAGCAGCAGCAACAGGGCCACGGCGGCAAAGAAGGCCATCAGGCGGCCCGGCTTGATGTATTTCATCAGATAGATGTTGACAAACCTCATCAGGCAGAAGATGACCATCGCCACGATGTTGTAACGCTGCGACATGACCTCGGCGGCCTGTTCGGTCATGCCCTCGGCCATGAAGACGCGGGTGCCATACTGGATGATGAACGTCCAGCAGGTGATCTGGGCGCCGACATAGAAGAACTGGGCCAGCACGCCATAACGATAGGCACGGTTGGCCCACAGGCGCTTCACGACGGTCAATAGGGGCTCACGACGGTCACTGGCGGCCTGGCGCACCGTGGGAACGCGCACGGCCAGCAATACAGCCAGCAAGGCCAGAATAACCACGCTCAATAGCACATAGGGTTGCACCAGCACACTCAGGTCGCTCTGCTTCAACGCCTCGAAGCGGGCATCGTCGAGCAGGGCCCGCTGTGCGGTATCCAGCGGGGAAAGCCTCGCCTGGATGAAATTCATCGCGACAAACATGCCCGCCAGCGAGCCGATGGGGTTGAACGACTGGGCCAGGTTGAGGCGGCGGGTGGCGGTTTCACGGTCGCCCATCAACAGGATATAGGGGTTGCAACTGGTCTCAAGGAACGACAGGCCGCACGTCAGGATGAAGTAGGCGACCAGGAACGGGGCAAAACTGCCCAGGGCCTTGGCAGGCAAGAACAACAGCACGCCCAGGGCATAGAGGGCCAATCCCACCAGCACACCGCTCTTGAAGGAATGGCGGCGGATGAACAGCGCAGCCGGCAAGGCCATACAGAAGTAGCCCCCGTAGAAGGCCACCTGGACCAGCGTGCCATCGGTCACGCTCATGCGGAAAATCTTGGAGAAGGCCTTCACCATCGGGTTGGTGATGTCGTTGGCAAAGCCCCACAGGGCAAAGCAGCAGGTCACCACAATGAAGGGCAGCACATAACTCACACCCTCACGGGTCACCAGCAGGCGGGATTTCTTTTCTTTATCGGTTGTCATATTGTATCAATTATTTCAAACAACTTGAACAACATTGGACAACAGGTACAACATAAAAAAGGGTTGTTATGGTTGTCGTCAGTTGTTCCGGTTATTTGATTATTTTTCAATCATTCTTTTATAGTATAAACATTAAAACGACATGTATCCATTTCCGACTTTGATGACACCACAAAGAAAGATAAGAATACAGCTGGTGTATAGATTTTATCTCCCTTGATGATTACAGGCTCATGTTCGTTCCAAGGAAATGTGTGCTTCCATCCATTCGTTTTATTGATAACTACCTTATCTTTATTATCAAAAAGCCAATTAAATAATCTAGTTATCTTATATTCTAAGACATAATTGTCGGTTAAATCAATAAAATTAATAGGTGCCGTAGTTTCATGTACCCAAGTCTCTTTTGTACGAGGATAATATACTGTTTTAGTAGTCGTCCTCATTCCTCCACTACTCTGCCAGAGAGAAAACAGGGTGTCTTGTATTTCCTTGTCCAGTTCTGTGAATCTTACGGTATTAGGCTCTTTTACAACCGAAGAACGAGAACACTTAAAGGCGATTACACCAATAATCAGAATACCAATCAAAAGCAAAACCTTTTTCATAAACTTTTCACTTTCCTAACTTGAAGATGCGTTCCATCAGTTGCCACTTGGCAGTTGAGGGGGCGTTAGGGTCGCAGCCCTGGAACTGGGCCACATAGGCCTCCCACTCGGCTTGACGTGGCAGCGTCGCCAAGCGGGCATTGTCGGCCTCCCAGTCAAACTCGTCGGTCGTGTCACAGATCATGAACAGGCGGTTGCCGTGGATATAGATCTGCATGTCCAGGATGCCCACACTGCGGATACCCGCTTGTATCTCGGGCCACACGTGGGCGTGGGCCTCGACATATTTTTCTATCATCTCGCGGTCGTCCCGCAGTTCGAGTGTTTGACAATATCGTTTCATAGTATTAAGTTCTTAGTTTTAAGTAATGTTAGTATCGCCTAGAAAAACTCCTCACTCATAACTCCTCACTTCTAACTCAAAAAGTTACATTCCTCCGCGGCGGATGGTCAGCGTGATGGCTCCCTCGGGGAAATGGTCACGGTCACGGCAGACGAGGGCAAGGTAACCGCCTCCACCGGCACCGGGCATCTTCCAGGCCAGCACGCCGTCCATGGCACTATAGCGGTCGATGTAGTCCTGCACGCCAGGCTGTATCATGGCGGGGAACATCGCCACCTGGGCCTCAAAGGAGGCCTTGTAACCAGCGGCGAACTCGTCAAGATCCATCTGCTGGATGCCGTCCCAGCAGCGGTCGGCAGCCGCGGCCAGGGCACGCACCTTGACGGGCGTGATGTCCTTGCCCTCTACCACGCTGCAACCTGGCCTGCGGGGGAACATGGGTATCATGCACAGGTGGTCCTCGAGCCAGCCCAGCAGGGCGGCGTCTTGGGTATATTCAATCTTCTCGGGCCAGAAGGCTCCATTATAATAATGACGGGCAAGGCCAGGGACGCAGATGCCGATGGCGTCCTGAGCCCCGCTCACAATGCCGTCGCTGCGCTCAGGGTCGTTCTCGAGGCAAAAGACCAGACGCGCCAGCATCTCGGGGTCCATGCTGGGCAACTGGTAGGGCCACACGCGCCTGATGGTGTTGCGCGTGCTCGTGGACAGGCCGCAACGCTCCCTGATCTCGAACGTGGGCTCCAGCGAGATGGTTAATGCCCAGCCTGGCGCATGACATGACACATAGGGCTGGTCAATCCACGTGCCCGCCAGGTCCAGACGGGTGGGCAACTGGCTCAAGGCCTGCTTCAGGGCCGTGCTGCTGCGTGCCGCCAAGCCTTCGCCTGGCACGCGCTTGAGCACGATATACTCCATGCCGCGCTGGCGGCACAACTCACGCTTGTCCTCGCGGTCGCCGTCCTCGTTGACCACCAGGCAGTCGGGACGCACGATGTCGAGGGTGGGCAGGAAGTCCAGGAAGCCGTTGCCCTGGTTGATATAGGCCTCCTTGACATAGCGGATGGCGCGCACCATGAACAGGCGTTCCTGCTCACTGTACATCGTCTTGTGCCCCTTGAGGGCCTCAATGGTCTTGTCGCTGCCGATGCCCACATACAGGTCGCCATACTGCGAGGCCTGCTTGAAAAACTCCACATGACCTGAGTGCAGCAGGTCGTAGCACCCCGATACAAAAACTTTCTTATTACTCATTGACCTGTCATTGATTAACGGTTCGAGCCACAAAGGTACAACTTCCATCCCACAATTCCATCGACATCATCAGGATTTTGCAGGCAATCATTTGCATTTGTGGCAAAAAAGGTCTAACTTTGTAACCAGCAAATACAACCAACAGAAATAAAACAAAAACACTATGTACACTCAAGAGAACGGATTCTACATCGCCCACGGGCCCAACGGCCCCATCAGCATCCTGGGCAACATGGCCAACCGCCACGGCCTCATCGCCGGCGCCACGGGAACGGGCAAGACGGTGACCCTGCAGGTCATTGCCGAGAGTTTCTGCAAGGCCGGTGTGCCTTGCTTCATGGCCGACATGAAGGGTGACCTCTCGGGCGTGAGCCAGCCCGGCAAACTGTCCAGTTTCATCGAGAAGCGCCTGCCCGAGTTCGGCATCGACCAGAACAGCCTCACGTTTGAGGGCTGCCCGGTCAGGTTCTATGACGTCTATGGCGAGCAGGGCATCTCCATGCGCTCGACCATCGGCGAGATGGGTCCCGACCTGATGGCACGCATCATGGGACTGAACGAGACCCAGACGGGCGTGCTCAATATCCTGTACCGCATCCTTGACGAGAAGGGCATCTTGCTCGACGACCTCAAGGACCTGCGCAGCGCCCTGGACTGGCTCTCCCGTCACGCCAAGGAGTACACCACCCAGTATGGCAACGTGTCCACTGCCAGCATCGGTGCCATCCAGCGCTCGCTGCTGCAACTCGAGAACCAGGGAGCCGACAAGTTCTTCGGCATCCCGTCATTTGACATCATGGATCTGCTGGCCACACGCGACGGCAAGGGCGTGCTGAGCGTTCTCGCCGCCGACAAGTTGATGCTGCAGCCCAAACTGTACTCCACCTTCCTGCTGTGGCTGCTCAGCGAACTCTACACCACCTTGCCCGAGGTGGGCGACCTGGAGAAGCCGCGTCTGGTCTTCTTCTTTGACGAGGCCCACATGCTGTTTGAGGACACGAGCAAGGCCCTCACCGACAAGATCGAGCAGGTGATCCGCCTCATCCGCAGCAAGGGCGTCGGCATCTTCTTCATCTCGCAGTTGCCTACCGACATCCCCGACGTGATTCTGGGCCAGTTGGGCAACCGCGTTCAACATGCCCTGCGAGCCTACACGCCACGCGACCAGAAGGCCATCAAGGCCGCAGCCGAGACCTTCCGCACCAATCCCGCCTTCAAGACCGACGAGGCCATCCTAGGCCTTGAAACCGGCGAGGCGCTGGTATCCTTCCTCGACGAGAAGGGCGCACCCAGCGTGGTCGAGCGCGCCAAGGTGCTCTTCCCCTTGAGCCAGATCGGCGCCATCACCGAGGGGCAACGCCTCGATATCATGAACATGGCCAGTGACATCAACGCCAAGTACAAGCAGGCAGGCGAGAGGGAGAGCGCATTTGAGGTGTTTGCCCGCGAGGCCGAGGCCGACGCCCAGGCCGCCGAGGAGGCCGCCACAGCCAAGGAAGCCGAGAAGGCAGAGAAATCCAGGAAGAAGGAGAAAACCATCTGGGACAAGGTCTGGAAAGCCGTCGTGACCGCCATCACGGGAACGCTGGCCACCATCCTGGGCAAAACCGTGTCCGACACCATCACGGGCAAGAAGGGCAAGGGCACCAGCGCCAAGGACGCCGCCGGACGCGCTGTCAAGAACGCCACCAGTGCCGCCACCCGTCAAATCGTGCGCGACATCCTGGGCAACGCTACCAAGTGACCGCCTAGCCCATCACAACAGGACAATCATCAACCCTGATATCAAGGCTACCGGCCCGAGGCGTGGATTACTGCCTCGGGCCGGTGCTTTGCTTAGTAATAGGTTTGTTCTCTTGTTGAACTAGTGCTTAGTATGGTCTTCTTCTTTACGCTTAAGTGCTTGGTCTGGTTGTTATTTCTTGTCGTCACTCACAAGGCTTGCCGGCTGCTCGATAGCAATGGTCTGTTTTTATCAATTGGTATGGTTTGTTTTTCTTTTTAATTAATGTGCGGCAAAAGTCGTTTTTTTTAAGTGTGTTCCGCAACCGGCAAAGCCTGACGAGTGAATTAACATTATTATTACTATCATTTATTTTAAAGGTCCGAACTGCTCAAAGCGGCCATCGTTGTAGAATACCAGGATATTGACCACGCGCCGGGCATCGGTTGATGCAGGACCACGGGAAGCGCCTCGTGCCGTCGCGCTGCTGCGCATGATACTCTGGATGGTCTCGCTCATCGAGGGCGCAGCCTTGACGCGCTGCGACGGCTTGGAGGCGGGCTGATAGCCCTGAGGCTCGTCGTCGTCAAACGTGATTGCTCGTTGCCCCGAGTCATCGATAAAGGATTCGGGCAGGGTAGCGGCATCTGACATTTTGTCATCCGCCCGGCTAGCGCCCGACTCGCTCATCAACATCTCCCCATCGCCAAACATGAGCCACATCACGTTCAAGGAAGGATACGCACGATGTATCTTGCCGATCACCTCATCGCTCACTTTCTTGTTGCGGCCATTGAGCAACTGCGAAAGCGTCGGGCGAGGAATCTCGCAGGTGTCTGCAAACTGGGAATTGGATATCCCTGTCTGCTCAAGAAACATTTTTAATCTCGTTACAATATCCATTTAAGAACAATTTTTAGTACGCGCTCAAGTGCGTGAGAATCTCAAAAATTGGTACAGAAAAATATCTGGCCCAGTACTGCGTCTCGCAAAACCTGTCGAAAACGCCCCGAAAACCGAAAATCGCCTGTTTGCGTTTTTTAATTTTGGGATTGCAAATTTAGAACGAATAATTGAAACCACCAAATTTAAAAACGAAAATTTTAAGATTTGCAATTCAACTTTCCAAAAAATGACAATTTTCAGAGAATCCCAAAAGTAAACAAGATTACTTAAACTTTTACTTTAGGATACGTATGTAATGTGCTTTATATTAGCGATTTAACAAATATGATTTACTAATATCACTACCATCGAGTCGAATATCATCAAAACATACAGCAGTACTAGAAGAATCTAGTGTAATTTGCTCATTTTGAGGTAATTGTAGCCTATGTAAACAATTGTTAATGGGTAAATTTGGTGAATTTGTAAACTTTATGGGCGTAAATTCTCATTTTTTAAGCGACCAGCACAATTGCAAACCGCTTTTCCTGGCCCCAAATCGGCTGTTTCATTCCCCACCCTTATGTTTTAAAACGCAAACACGAGGTAGTTTTCAAAGGCGAATTACCCGTTGGTAAAATACCATTTTTGGTTTTCTGACTGCTCAACTCGATTTCCTTGCGTTTTTTTCCAGCATACCCTAAAACTGGTCGAAATTCTATATTTTGAGCGATTCTAGCGCGACAAGAAACTTGTCAATTATTGACAAGTTGTAATATAAACACTACACTCTCATCATTTTTTATTGACTGATTATCGCGAGTTTTTTACCCGTTGGAAAAGTTGATTTTATGGCATTTTTGGGCATTTTGGCCGTGAAATGGGCCAATAGAGCAAAAAACGGCCAAAATGTGACATTTTGACCAATTTTCAGTACCCGTTCCCGCTTCCCGCTCACGACCTATCTCGCCCACCCTACAAGCACTTAACCCCCAAAATGGGCCGACGGCGATAGGAAGATTTCTATGATTTTTCACCCCGCTCTGGCTCCCACGTGAAGAGGTGAACGGGATGGTTTCAGCGATTTTTCTGACACAAAATCGGAGTCAAATTCAAGAATTCACCTTTTATACCCCACCCAACCGCCTAGAAAAACCTGACACGGGATAGCAAAAAAGGGTGTGCTTCCCGCAGCGGAAACACACCCGATGATGATCAAAACATGACAGGTTTCTCTAACCTTCAAGTTCTGGTTTAAGAAATTTGGCAGTGACCGATTGGGTCGATTGGGCGACCACCTCGGGGGTGCCACAGGCGACGAGTTGCCCACCTGCTCGCCCACCCTCGGGCCCCATGTCGATGATGTAATCGGCACACTTGATCACGTCAAGATTATGCTCGATGACGATAACGGTGTTGCCCTTATCGACAAGACGGTTGAGCACCCCGAGCAGCACCTTGATGTCCTCGAAGTGGAGACCGGTCGTCGGCTCGTCCAGGATATAGACCGTCTTGCCGGTGTCCTTCTTGGCCAGTTCACAGGCCAACTTCACGCGCTGGCACTCGCCACCCGACAGGGTACTGGAAGGCTGTCCCAACTTGATGTAACCGAGTCCCACATCCTGGAGCACCTTGATTTTCCTTAATATCGACGGAACGGCGTCAAAGAACTCCACCGCCTGGTTGATGGTCATGTCGAGCACGTCGGCGATGGACTTACCCTTGAACTTGACCTCGAGCGTCTCGCGGTTGTAGCGCTTGCCGCCACACTCCTGGCAGGGAACTAGCACGTCGGGCAGGAAGTTCATCTCCACCGCCTTGTAGCCATTACCGCCACAGGCCTCACAACGCCCGCCGCCCGTGTTGAACGAGAAGCGGCCCGGCTTGTAGGCCCTGATCTTGGATTCGGGCAGGTTGACAAACAGGTTGCGGATGTCGGTGAACACGCCGGTATAGGTGGCGGCGTTGGAACGCGGCGTGCGGCCCAGCGGTGCCTGATCGACGGTGACCACCTTGTCCACATATTCAATTCCCTGAAGGCTGTCATAGGGCATCGGGGCCGTGCGTGAGCGGTAAAACCGCTGGCTCAGGATGGGCTGCAGGGTGGCATTGATCAGGGTTGACTTGCCACTGCCGCTCACTCCCGTGACACAGATGAAGCGCCCCAGCGGCAACTCCACATCGACGCCCTTGAGGTTATTGCCGCGGCATCCCTTGAGGACCAGGCTCTTGCCATTGCCTGCACGGCGCTGTCGTGGCACCTCGATGGCGCGGGTGCCGTTCAGGTAGTCGGCCGTCAGCGTGTGCTGCCGCAACAATTCCTGCGGTGTGCCGGCAAACACGACGTTGCCGCCCTTGCGACCCGCCAGCGGACCGATATCGATCACATAGTCGGCCTGCAGCATCATCTCCTTGTCGTGCTCGACCACCAGGATGGTGTTGCCGTCGTCACGCAGGGTCTTCAACGAGTCGATGAGCCGCTGGTTGTCGCGCTGGTGAAGGCCGATGGAGGGTTCGTCCAGGATATACAGCACATTGACCAGCCGCGACCCGATCTGGGTGGCTAGCCTGATGCGCTGGCTCTCGCCGCCCGACAGCGAGGCCGAGTTGCGGTTGAGCGACATGTAGTCCAGGCCCACCTCGAGCAGGAAGTTGAGCCTTGAACTGATTTCCTTGACGATTTCGCGCGCGATTTCCCACTGGGTGGGCGTCACGTGATTGTGGAGGTCTTCAATCCAGTCCCGCAACTCGTTGATGTCCATGGCAGCCAGTTGGGCAATGTTCTTGCCGTTGAGCCTGTAGTGCAGCGCCTCGCGGTTGAGGCGGGCACCGTTGCACTCGGGGCACACCGCGCGCGAGAAGAACTGCCCGGCCCACTTCTGGGCCGCGCTGGTGGCGGTGTCGTCCTGCTGCATCTCGATATACTTCACCAGTCCGTCAAAGGTCAGGAAGTAATTGCTCGTGCTCATCGTCTCGGTGCGCAGGCTCAAGCGCTCGTCGGTACCGTTGAGGATGTCGTCGAGCGCCTCCTCGGGCAACTCGTTCAAGGGAGTGTCGAGCGTGCAGCCATATTTTTCACAGATGGCCGCGATCTGCCAGAAGATCTGCACATTCTTGTATTTTCCCAGCGGCAGTATGCCGCCGCCCTTGATGCTCAGCGTCATGTCGGGCATGATCTTGTCACGGTCAATGATGTTGACATAGCCCAGTCCCTTGCAATGAGGGCAAGCGCCCTGCGGGGAGTTGAACGAGAAATTGTGCGGAGCCGGTTCCAGGTAGGACAGTCCCGTGGCAGGGTCCATGAGCGAGCGGCTGTAGTAGCCCACCTCACCGGTCTCGGCGTCGAGGATCATGAGTTGTCCATTTCCCTGCTTGAAGGCCAGGTCGGCCGTGTCGGCCAGCCGCTTGAGGTCCTTATCGGCCACCTTGAGGCGGTCAACGACCAGTTCCACCGTGTGGTTGACATAGCGGTCGAGTTTCATGCCGAAGGTGATTTCCCGCAACGCGCCATCGACCCTGACATTGATATACCCTTTCTTGCGCAGGTTCTCGAACAGGTCCTTGTAGTGTCCCTTGCGGTTCTTCACCAGCGGGGCCAAGATGTAGATGCGGTGTCCATTGTACCGCTCCTGAATCAGGCTGAGGATTTTGTCGGTAGTATATTTGACCATCCGTTCGCCGGACAGATAGGAATAGGCGTCGGCAGCGCGGGCATAGAGCAACCTGAGGTAATCATAGACCTCGGTCGTCGTGCCCACGGTACTGCGCGGATTGCGGTTGACGGTCTTCTGCCCTATCGAGATGACGGGGCACAGTCCCGAAATCTTATCGACATTGGGCCGCTCGAGCATGCCCAGCATGTTGCGGGCATAGGATGAAAACGTCTCCAGATAACGGCGTTGCCCCTCGGCAAACACCGTGTCAAAGGCCAGCGACGACTTGCCGCTGCCACTCAGGCCCGTGATGACCGTGAGCCTGTAGTGGGGAATCTCCACATCGATGTCCTTGAGGTTATGCACCTTGGCGCCCAGTACCTCGACACTCTCTATTTCCTTCCCGTTTAGTTTCATGATTCAGTTTTTCGGTCGTCTATATGATTTGTGGCGGATGCCAACCATTTCTCTGTGAACTAATCAACCACCCATTCCTTGCTGTAGGCGGTAAAGGTGCGCTTGCTGCGATACAGGTCGCTGGACTTGGGAATGCGCACCTTGTAGGTCTTGCCGCTGGCGTTGGTCAACTTGGTGGAACGTATCCATGGGTTGGCCTCACGCAACTGCGCATAGGTGATGCCCTTGTCACGAGCCCAATCGATCCAACTGGGCACCGCGCCGGTCACGTCAACCGTGTTATAACCCACCGGCTGGTAGAGGTTCTTGCGCGAGAAGCGGTAACCATAGCGCTTGGGGGATTCCATCACCAGTTTGTAGGCAATGATGCGGAAGACATAGCGGGACGTCTCCTGCACCAGGTACAGATCGAAGGAGTTATCCACCCGCTGGCGCGACAACTCGGTCGCAATCTTCTGCATACCAGCGTTATAACTGGCAGCCACCGTGGGCCAGTGGCCATATTTCTTGTAGGCGGCCTTGAGGTACTTGCAGGCTGCGACGGTCGATTTCTCGGGATCAAAGCGCTCGTCCACCTCATCGCTCACCTCCAGGCCGTAGTCACGCGCCGTCCCCGCCAGCAGTTGCCACATGCCGGCAGCCTTGGCGCTGGAGTAGGCGTTATAGTCCATCGAACTCTCGGTGACGGCCAGGTAGAGGAAATCCTGGGGAACGCCCTGCTCCTTCAAGATGCGGGACAGTGCGGGAAAGTACCTGTTGGCCCGCTTGAAGCACAGTTCGGTCGTCGTCTGGCCATAGATGATACCTGTCAATTCCCGGTCGAGGCGCTCAATCATGTCCAGACGGTCAAAAGTCACCTTCTCGCCGGCAAAGGTCACACTCGTGGGGATGTCGGGGCTCGCCGTCGTGCTGAACACCGGCGATGCGCTGCTGGCGCCCGACTTGCTGTATTCGCGCTTGAGTTGGGCCTGCATTGTGACCGTCGAGGCCATGAGCAGTGCCACCATCAATAATATTTTCTTCATATTGTGTTATACTCTTTCTCTTGCAGATTCTCTTATCGACAAATTGCGGCGATTGCCGCAATTTGTTTGATTAATAGCCTCCCGTGTCGATGGTGCCGGTACCTGTACCGGAGCCCTCACCCTTCTTGTAACGCAAGATGGTGATGTCGCCACGCTTCTTGTATTTCACTCCATCGCTACCCAGGGCCGTCACCACATAGTAATAGACGCCCGTGTCCACGAGCCGCCCATGATAGGTGCCGTCCCATCCGCTGCCGGGATCGGTGAACTCACACACCAGGTTGCCCCAGCGGTTGAAGATCCAGCAGTGGAACTCGACAAGCGACTTGTAGGAAACCTTCCAGATGTCGTTGACGCCCTCGGTGGAACCAGGGGAGAAGATGTTGGGGCAGACGAGTTCGCTCTCGCTCACGGTCACTGTATAGGTCTCGCCGTAGTACTCGCAGGTGCCATCGGCATTGGCCACCCTGTAGCGCACATAGTAGGTGCCCGCCTCGGTAAAGGTCTGGTCCAACTCGTCCTGGTTGAACTGCAGGGTGACGTTTTCAAATTCGGGGTCGCTGGCAAATTCCCACACGCGATAGACCACCGCATCGGTGGGATAGCCCGTGAACACGATGTGGACCGGTGCCGAACCGCCCAGGCCGTTGTCAATACCTTTCTCGTTGTTGTTGCCACGCAACTCCTGCACGGCACTCGAGCCGCAGTTGACGGCCTGGGTGTAGAAGTAATCGCTCTGGGCGCCTTCCTCGAGACCCCACTCCTCCAGGAAGCGGTCTCCCGTCATCAGGAACTCGGTGTTGCACAACGGGGGGTCTATCGCTACGCTCTGATCCAGAGCCGGAAAGGTCTCGACGACCTCATTTTCCTGCCAGTGGGTACTGTCGTCCCACACCAGAGTGTTATAAGTCAGTTTAATCTCGCGGTCCAGTATCTGGCGGCGGCCGTCGATCGTGTAATAGGGGATGGCGTCGGCATGGCCGTCAACACGGAAAGAAATCAGGCTGCAAGGCGACTCGTTGTTGAAAAACAGGTCGTTCAACTCCAGGTAGTAGTCAGCATAGTTCACCACCCAGCAATAGAAGGGGGTGGTGCCTTCGGTAATGATATAGCCCTTGTTGGGGATCACCTGGTCGAGGGTTGTGGTCATGCCCTCATGGCGTACGGCCACATCCTCGGGATAGCCGCCCCCACGCGAGTCATAGGTCTGCCAGTGCACCACGTCGCCCGTGGTGGCAGTATAGGTCATCCCTACCCCCTCGGTATCATACACGACATAGATCTTGTTCAGGCTGGTATGGTTATCCGACAGGTTGATCACTATGGGCTCATGCTCTCCCACACTGGTAAACGACACCTGGCCGCTCGCCGACAACAAAGCCAGCGCGGCTGCCATGAGCGTAATCAATCTCTTGTTCATAGTGCGCACTTGATATTTCTTTTTTACATTATATATAACGTCACAACTCCCTTGCTTATTGCCACGGCAACGCGCTTTCTTGTGCATCGGCACCTCTTTAATAAAGCACACACCACGAGTCGGGGGACCTTGTCCCGCTCGTGATGTGGTGCTATTGCTATCATGTCAAGTGGGGTGCTTAGCGCTGGCGCGTTCCTCCTCGATGGTTACGGCTGATTGCTGTGTCTGATTTATTGATCACATCCCACTTGGTCTTCTGGGGATAGTCCACCCTGCCCGAACCGCTCGGGGCTGTCTGGGTGTCACTGCTGCCAGGGCGGGTATAGGTCGTGCCGGTCGATGGGCGGGTAACGGTCGTGCTGGCGGGGCGGGTAACGGTCGTGTTGGTCGACGGGCGGGTAACGGTCGTGCTGGCGGGGCGGGTAACGGTTCCCGAAGGCTGACTCGTTCCAGGCGTGTTCACCTGCTCGGTCCCGGTTCCTGCATTCACCTTGCTATCATTCGATCCCTTGTCTGTACGGCCAAAAGCCAAAAACAGAACCGTAACGACCAGGGCGGCCAATGCGGCAATGACGATATAGTTAATCGTTCGGCGCCTACTCTCGGTAGCAGCCTTTTTCTCTCTACTATTCATGTTATCTGCCATAATCATATGTTTTTTAGGTTCAACAATTCGGGAATGAATCAGTTCTGCAGACAACTATAGCATTTTAATTCATGAAGGCCTCGCTAGTGCTCGTTTTTCAAATCCGGGTATTCGAAAAACTATTGTTTTCGGTAATATTTGGGCAATTATTAAAATTTCGACATACCATTATCAAATCAGCCATAGTGCCTTCTCTAAAAAACATGCTGAGCCTCACAATGAATGCCACACGGAATCTCATTTGACGAGTTATATTTTGCCACAAGCGGGATTATTTGTAATTTTGCATAATAGTCAATACACATTATATATAATAATAAACATGGAACAGAATGACGAAATGATAAACGGCATGCCGCGGCGCGAGCGGGCCGTGATGTATAAGCGCACCAACAACTGCTGCCAGGCCGTGCTGCTGGCCTATGCGCCCGAACTGGGACTGCCCGAGGAGCGGCTGCTGGCGATGGGAGCCTGCTTCGGTAGCGGCATGGGAAGCATGGACGAGACCTGCGGCGCCCTGTGCGGGGCCCAGATGGTGCAAGGGCTGTTGAAGTTTGACGGGCGGCGCCTCAACCCGCAGGCCAGCCAGTTGAGGGCCGAGTTTGAACAGCGCTGCGGCGCCACGCGCTGCAAGGACCTGAAGGGCGTCGGCACTGACCGCGGCCCGTTGTGCTCGTGTGAAGACTGCGTGCGCCATGCCGTCGAGATACTGGAAGAGACCTGCTGAGTCCCTCCTGCCTATCCCTGCTTATAGCGCATTAAAAAACACAAAAAAACTACACTAAAACATAGCGGTAGATTGGCGAAATTTCAGTAATTTTGCAGTCCAATAAACGAGAGATATTTTCAGTAGACATTTATAACTAACTATCAAACATATAGATACTAATCATGGGATGGTTTTCATTCACTCAAGAAATCGCTGTCGATTTAGGAACAGCCAACACCATTATCATCCATAATGACCGCATCGTCATCGACGAGCCGTCGGTCGTGGCCCTGGATTCCAAGACCAACAAGCCCATCGCCGTGGGTGAGCGCGCCCGCGAGATGCACGGCAAGGTGCACGAGGGCATCCGCACCGTGAGGCCCCTGAGCGACGGTGTGATTGCCGACTTCAATGCCGCCGAGCACATGATACGCGGCATGATCAAGAAGGTGAGCGCCAAGAACCACTGGTTCTCCCCCTCGCTGCGCATGGTCGTGTGTGTCCCCTCGGGCTCGACCGAGGTCGAGATCCGCGCCGTGCGCGACTCGAGTGAGCACGCCGGTGGCCGCGACGTCTATATGATCTACGAGCCCATGGCAGCCGCCCTGGGTATCGGCCTTGACGTGCTGGCACCCGAGGGCAACATGATTGTTGACATCGGTGGCGGTACGACCGAGATCGCCGTCATCTCGCTGGGTGGCATCGTGAGCAACAAGAGCATCCGCACCGCTGGTGACGACCTGACCGAGGACATCCAGGAGCACATGCGCCGCGCCCACAACGTGCGCGTGGGTGAGCGCACTGCCGAGGCCATCAAGATCAACGTCGGCTCGGCATTGACCGACCTGGGTCCCGACGCCCCCGAGGACTTCATCATCCACGGCCCCAACCAGGTCAACTCGCTGCCGCTGGAGGTTCCCGTGACCTATCAGGAGGTGTGCCACTGCATCGAGAAGTCGATTTCCAAGATTGAGGCCGCTGTGCTGAGTGCCCTGGAGCAGACTCCTCCCGAGTTGTACCAGGATATCGTGCACAACGGTATCTTCCTGACCGGTGGCGGTGCGCTGCTGCGCGGTCTGGACCGTCGCTTGACCGACAAGATCGGCATCGAGTTCCACGTTGCCGAGGATCCCTTGCACGCTGTTGCCAAGGGTACCGGCATTGCATTGAAGAACATCAAGCACTTCAAGTTCCTGATGCGCTGATTCTAGTTTCCGGTTGTGAGTTTACAGATTCCAGTACACAGCCAAGAGTCTTTGTACTGATGAATTAAGACTTACGACCTACAACTGATAAAGGCGAGATGAATAATCTGCTCAACTTTTTTGTCAAACACAGTGCGTGGTTCATTTTCGCAATCTATGTGATATTGAGCCTCGTGCTGTTGTTTAAGGATAACCCTTACCAGCAGAGCGTCTACTTGACGTCGGCCAACTCGCTGAGTGCCGCCGTGTACAAGGCGTTCAACAGCGTCACGTCCTACTTCCACCTGCGGGACATCAACGAGAGCCTGCAGGAGCGTAACGCCGCGCTGGAGATGGAACTGATTGAGTTGCGCAACCAGGTGAACGACCTGGCCTTGCTCTCGCCCGACTTCCTGCACCAGCCCGCGTTGAGCCAGTACACGTTTGTCATGGCCAACGTGATCAGCAACAGTATCTCGCAGCCCAACAACTACATCACCATCAACCGCGGCTATGACGAGGGCGTGAAACCCGAGATGGGCGTCATCGACCAGAACGGCGTCGTGGGCATCGTCAACGTCGTGGGCCACCACGCCGCCAGGGTCATCTCGCTGCTCAATCCCCACATGAGGCTCTCGTGTAAACTCAAGGGGAGCGGCTTCTTTGGCAGTCTGGTGTGGGACGGCAAGAGTCCGCAGCATGCCGTGCTGGAAGAATTGCCCAAGCACGTCACCTTTCACAAGGGAGACACCATCGTCACCAGTGGCTACTCGGCCGTGTTCCCCGAGGGCATCATCGTGGGCACCATCGTGGGACTGGCACGCGGCATGAGCGACAGTTTTGTGTCGCTGCGCATCAGGCTGACCACCAACTTCAGCCAGTTGAGCAGCGTGCGCGTGATTACCAACAACATGAGTTCACAGATTGACGCCCTGCGCCGTGCCGAGCAAGGAATCGACACCGCCGCCAACATCGAGACTCGTCCCGAAATCAAGCCCGAGATCGTTGACGTTGTCCCTGGCGAGACGCAGGACAAGCCCAAGCGTCCGGCCAAGGAACCCGTTAAGGAACCCGTTAAGGAACCCGTGCCAGAGCCTGTTCAACCCGTCCAGTCCGTTGAACCCGAAACACCAGTAGAACAGCCATGACCAAGACCATCGTACAATTCATCACGCTCTTCCTGGCGCTCGTCGTGCTGCAACTGGTGTGCAACAGGATTGTGCTCTTCAATGTCGCCATGCCCGTGGTGTTCATCTACCTCATCCTGAGGTTACCGGTCAACCTGCATGGCGGATGGGTGCTGACGATTGCATTCTTCAGCGGCCTGATCATCGACATCTTTAACAACACGCCGGGCATGAACGCGCTGGCATGTACCATTCTGGCTGCCATCAGGCGCCCGGTATTCAACGCGTTTGTCTCTCGAGAGAACGACATGAACGTTCCCATCCCGTCGGTCGACTCGATGGGCATCGGCGACTACTTCAAGTACATGGCCACTCTGGTGAGCGTCTATTGCACGCTCATCTTCCTGATCCAGGCCTTCTCGCTGCACAACATCCTGCTCACGCTGGCGCGCATCGCCGCGAGCAGCGTCCTGTCGGTCATCATCATCTTTGGGTTGGACACGCTAGTCAGCACACGCCGTGAGAAAAGACTATAACCTCGAGAAACGCAGGCTGGTCATCGGCGGCTTTGTCGTGGCGATTGTGCTCATCTACATCGCCAGGCTAGTCCAGTTGCAGGTGCTTGACAGCACCTACAAGGCCAATGCCGACAGCAATGCCTTCATGGAGAAAGTCCTGTATCCCTCGCGCGGACTCATCTATGACCGCAACGACTCGCTGGTGGTGTATAACGTGCCCGAGTATGACCTGGTGATGATTCCCAAGGATGTGGCCCAGTTTGACACCATCGACTTCTGCAACACGCTGCAGATCAGCCGCGAGGAACTCGAGACTCGCCTGCAGGAGATGAAGAAAAGCCGCAGTTACTCGGCCTTTACCCAGCAAGTGCTCATGAACCACCTCACCCCAGAAGATTACGGGCGCTTGCAGGAGAAACTGTACCGTTTCCCCGGCTTCTTTGTCGTGCAGCGCATCCTGCGCCAGTACAATTACCCCGTGGCGGCCAATGTGCTGGGCGACATCCGCGAGGTCAATGCCAAGGATATCGAGAATGACGCCTATTACCGCCCGGGCGACTACACGGGCGACCTGGGTATCGAGAAGAGTTACGAGACATGGCTGCGCGGCGTCAAGGGCAAGGAAATCCTCATCCGCGACGCCACGGGCAAGATCAAGGGCCGCTACAACGACGGTGCCGACGATGTCGCTCCCATTGCGGGTAACAACCTGAGGCTGAGCATCGACATCGGCCTGCAAGCCTATGGCGAGATGCTCATGCAAGGCAAGGTGGGCGCCATCGTGTGCATCGAGCCCAAGACAGGCGAGATTCTCGCCCTGGTCTCCAGTCCCACCTACGACCCCTCGCTGCTCATGGGCAGGGACAGGGGCAAGAACTACCGCAACCTGGTCAACAACAGGTTGAAGCCCCTGTATGACCGATCAATCATGGCCGCCTACCCTCCCGGCTCCACCTTCAAGCCCACCCAGGGCCTGATTTTCCTGCAAGAGGGCATCATCACCACGAGCACCGTGTTCCCGTGCCGCCGCGGCTATGTGAATGCGGGCCTGCGCGTGGGCTGCCACGGTCACGGCTCCCCCATTCCCCTCAAGCCTGCCCTGCAGACGTCGTGTAACGCCTACTTCTGCTGGGGATTCAAGTACATGATGGACAAGCGCAGCAAGTATGGCTCGACAGGCAAGGCGTTTGAGGTGTGGAAAAATCACATGGTGTCGATGGGATATGGCTACAAGTTGGGCATCGACATGCCCGGTGAGAGCCGTGGCTTTATCCCGAACACGGCTTTCTATGACAAAATCTACGGCGAGGGCCGCTGGGTGGGCCAGACCATCATCAGCGACGCCATCGGCCAGGGCGAAATCCTCGCCACCCCGTTGCAGATCGCTAACTTGAGCGCCACTATTGCCAACCGGGGCTACTACATCACTCCCCACGTGGTGAAGAACATTGAGGGCGTCGGCGTGCTCAAGAAGAGCTTCGAGCGTCATGACACCGACATTGACAAGCGCTATTACACCGACATCGTCGAGGGCATGCGCATGGCCGTGCTGGGCGGCACCTGCACCGGGGCCAATATTCCCGGCCTGGACGTGTGCGGCAAGACGGGAACGGCCCAGAATCCTCATGGACGCGACCACTCGGTGTTTATGGGCTTCGCTCCGATGAACGACCCCAAGATCGCCGTGTGTGTGTATGTCGAGAATGCCGGCTTTGGCGCGGCCTATGGTGTGCCCATCGGAGCACTGATGATTCAGCGCTACCTGCGCGGCAATTCACCAGGCCTGCAGGCGCGGGGCCGTGCAATGGCCAGCCGCCACACGATTTCCTATCCCAAGCCCAAGAAGACGACCGGCACCAGGATAGACAAGAATAAGAAACAAACCACCTCAAAATCGACATCTATCGGCGATGGAAGTAAGGAATGAAGATGAGAATACCAACCTATTGAGGTCGGTGGACTGGTTCACGATCATCCTCTACCTCATCATGGTCGTTGCCGGAGCAGTGAGCATCTATGCTGCCACCTACGACTATGACAAGGCGAGCATGTTTGACCTGAGCGAGTACTCGGGCAAGCAATTCCTGTGGGCCGGGCTATCGTTCCTCATCGGCTTCTCGTTGCTGCTGATTGACAGGCGCATCTATGAGGCTTATGCCTACCCGCTCTACGGGTTCATGATACTACTGCTGATTGTCACCATCTTTATAGCGCCCGACATCAAGGGCTCCAGGTCATGGCTGGTGTTCGGCCCCGTGAGCCTGCAACCGGCCGAGTTTGCCAAGACGGCCACTGCCCTGGCGCTGGCTAAACTGTTCAGCACCTACGGCTTCTCGCTCAATGGCTGGCGCAACTATGCCATCGCCATCGCTATCATCCTGCTGCCCATCCTGTGCATCATCCTAGAGAAGGAGACAGGTTCGGCCCTGGTCTATACATCGCTCATCTTTGTCCTCTACCGTGAGGGCATGTCGGGATTTGTACTGTTTGCGGCACTGATGGCTGTCGTCTATTTTGTCGTGGTGCTCAAGTTTGCCGCTATCACCTTCATGGGCATCCCGCTGGGCATGGCCATCGCCTTCATCATGGTGATGGTGCTCATCGTGGCCATGCTGCTCATCTATTGCCGCTCGTGGATACTGGGACGCAACGTGCTGCTGGGCTACATCGCGGCTGGACTGTTGGCAGGGGGACTGACGCTGGCGGGTGTGCACGTCAACGGCTATGCCTTCTTCCTGCCTGTCATCATCCTGTCGCTGCTCTACCTGCTGTGGGGCATGCTGCATGATGACCTGAAGAAGGTGTTGATCACCATCTGCTTTGCCGCGGCGTCGCTCGTGTTCCTGTTCACCGTGAGTCTCGCGTTCAACCATGTGCTGGAGCCGCACCAGCAGACGCGCATCAAGGTCACCCTGGGCATCGAGGAGGACCTGCGCGGTGCCGGCTACAACGTCAACCAGAGCAAGATCGCCATCGGTAGCGGCGGCATCACGGGCAAGGGATTCCTGGGTGGCACTCAGACCAAGTTGAAGTATGTACCCGAGCAGCACACCGATTTCATCTTCTGCACCATCGGTGAGGAACAGGGTTTTGTGGGCAGTGTGGCGGTGCTGCTGCTGTTCCTGGCGTTGATATTGCGCATCATCACGCTTGCCGAGCGCAACCACTCGACGTTTGCCCGTGTCTATGCCTACTGTGTCGCGTCTATCCTGATATTCCACCTGTGCATCAACATCGGCATGGTCATCGGGTTGTGTCCGGTCATCGGCATCCCGCTGCCTTTCTTCAGTTACGGCGGCTCGTCACTGTGGGGATTCACCTTCCTGCTGTTCATCCTGCTGCGCATCGATGCCGACCGCGGCAACTACGGCACGTGGTAACGCCCCACGGGCAATTCATATTCACGCGAAGTCGCCAAGATATTAATTACAAGGGGTTCACATTGCGTTCTCTTGATCTTCATTTATTTCTTGATACCGATACGCAATTTTCCATAGGAGTTTCACTTCATTCACTTAAAAAAGAAAAAGTCCGGCTCTCACGAGTGGGACTTTAAATTTTATGAATAGAATCTGTATAGAAAAGTGCAATATCTATTTAAAAGCACTGCAAAGAACGGACTTTTTTTTGATTTGGCAAACATCAAGCAGGCCAAAAATTCTGCATTATGGTGAAAAAACTGCATATTTTACCGCTTTAGGTGGGCGAATTTACCGAAAATAATAGTCTCATGATGCTCGGATTTTCCTTCAAATTGTGAAGAAGATTGTTTTCACAGAGGTAACTTGAGGGTTCTCATTCGCCACTATTCATCTTCATCGCCGGGAATATCCCTCTGCATCCAGCGGACATAGGCCGCTCCAGCGACACCTCCGCTCAGGAATCCGGCAAGATGAGCCGACAGGCTCACGCCGGGCAGCACACTCGACACCATTGTGAAACCGACAAAGACAATGGCCACCGTGAACGACACTCCATAGGTCATGCGCCACGCACGGGTCTTATCAAAGAAGATGGCACTGATGCAGTATCCGTACATACCCATTATGGCCCCCGAAGCGCCAGTGACAATGCCGTCGCTGTAGATGGCACTGCACAGGGCTCCCACAATGCCCGTCCCGAAGAACACCAGCAGGCCACGCCACCCTTGCAGCAACTTGCCGAACAAGGCCAGCGCAACGCCCAAGGCAATCAGGTTCAGGGCCAGGTGCATGAAGTCGGCGTGCATGAGCATTGACGTGAGCAACCGCCACCACTCACCCAGCGTTATCAAGTGATAGCCCGTGATGGCTCCATAGTCGAGAAGCATCGATGAATGAGTATAGCCCATAGCCGTTGCTGTCACATAATAGGCCACAAGCAGGACGACAATCAGCACGCCAGACCAGTTGGCGGGAGTCTTGACAAACTTGATGACATCGTCAATCAGGTCAAGATCCCGTTCTGCCACACCTTTCCCCTTTCTAGACAGAGCATGGGATAAAAACAAGGCCAACCACACAAGCAACTGGCTGATGAGAAACAGGATCACATTCCCCTTCTCGACACGTGCCTGTGAACCGAGTTGGACATCATCAACGGGTTTGATAATGACGGGGTTGCTCTGGACAGAGAAGGCCGTGTCGTTGCTCATGATGGACGCGTCCTCGACGGCCCGCATGTAACGCTCGTAATCGTCACTGTTCTGGGGAGTGATAATGCGGAATGTCCTGCACTGGGCATCATAGCGATGGTGCTGTAACGTGTCACGCAAGGCGACGCAGAAGTCATGATGAAACTGCGCCACCATGTCCTGCTGGCCATAGAAGAAAGAGTGCTCCTTGTCCTTGACTTGATAGACCGTATAGACGCCCTTGCTGCCCTTGACAGGCGCGGCGACACAGGCCTTGAAGGTGATGTATTCCTTAGGATTCCTGGTACTCGAACGGGTATCATAGTAATAAAAATAGCCCACCTTGCCGGTGTCCACCTCCACTGGCTGCCGTGTCTGGATATACTCGTGACCGGCAATGGCGCCCTTGGTGAGGCTATCACACTGGTAGAAGGACGACATGCTGCGATGAGCCCAATCACCGACACTCGCGAGTCCCGCGATCAGACCAACAGCCCAAACGAAGTAGATGAGTGAGAGCACAGGCTGATTGCGCACCACTTGGGCCGATTTCCTCATCAGGATGACAGTGGTGGCGACCCAAGCGATTGCCACAAGCACCCTTATCGAGAAGCGGATGTTGCCCAGGCCGACCGCCCTATACAGCAACCCGAAGAGCGCCACCGACAACAGCGAGCCCACCGTGATCGAGAAGGCACCCTTCCCCACCCTTGCCCAGTCGTGTCTATTGCCTGTCGCCATGAAATAAAAAATCCTCAAAATATTCATTGCGAAATTACACATTTAATCCAGAGCGGCCAAATAATGGCAGGGGATATAGGCGTAAATATACTATCGGGCGCGGGTTTCCCGTTATTAAATTGTCAGTTGGCATCATTTTTGCCACAGTGTTAAACGTATAGATGCAACGACTGTTGAAGACATATCTGACAGTGTTGTGTGCCCTGTGTGCGACGGGTACACTTGATGCCGCGCCCGAGCTGCCGTTGCCCGACAGACCCATACAGGTCCAGGAGCGGGAAGAGGACTCGGTGCGCGTGAGCCTTGTCACGTTCTATCCTGGTAGCGAGCCGCACAACATCTGGGGACATAGCGAGATCCGCGTCCAGCAAGGCCCTGTTGATCTATATTTCAATTACGGAGTGTTTGATTTCCAGGCTCCTGCGTTCATGTGGCGCTTCATGCTAGGCAAGACCGACTACATCTGCCAGCCCGTTCCGCGGGCTTACGCCACCATGGGTATGGAGGGCCGCCGCATGATTGAGCAGGAACTGAATCTGCCACAGGACAAGGCCATCATGGTCAAGAATTTCCTGTGGAACAACGCCCAGCCCGAGAACTGTGTTTACCGCTATAAATTCCTGAGCGACAACTGCTCTACCCGCCCGCGTGACATCATCGAGATGGCCGCTGGTGAGGGATTGGAATACCCGCAACTGTACCGCGAGGGCACGACCTATCGTGCCATTTTGTCACATTACTGCCAGAACTATGCCTGGGAGCGGTTTGGCATCAACCTGGTGCTGGGATGGGATGCCGACACGACTATCACCAACCGGGCGGCCATGTTCATCCCCATGAAGTTGATGGACGCCGTTGCTGGCGCCACCATCAAGACCGACAGTGTCGAGATGCCCCTGGTCAAAGCGACCACCGTACCCATCGACGCCTCGACCGCCGGCCTGGTGAAGCCACCGACGCCCTGGTACCTATCGCCTCAAGCCTTTGCCCTGCTCGTGCTGTTGCTCTCGTTGAGCATCACCGCACGCGACTGGAAACGGCGCGACATCTGGCGATGGTATGACTCGCTGCTGTTCACCGTGGGAGGTCTCGCGGGCTGTATCCTGTTTTTCCTGATATTCTTCTCGACACACGAGGCCACATCACCCAACATCAACATTGTGTGGCTCAACCCGCTGTTGCTGCTGCTTGCCGTGTTGCCCTGGTTCAAGAAGTGCCGTCGGCTGTCGTGCTGGCTGCATGCCGCCAACGCGCTTGTCGTGCTGTTGCTCATGCTGTTGTGGCCCGAACAGCCGCAGTCGGGAGAATGGGCATTCTTCCCGCTGATGGCATCGCTGGTGATGCGCTCGGCCATCAATGTGCTCGTGGGTTCCCAAACGACCCGCGGCCCCACCTCCAAGTAATCAAGCGCAGGCAGCCAGTGTCTCTGGCCAGCAAAAGTCTGCATCTTGCTTGAATCACATCAACCGAAACCGCCATTTTTTAGCCTTGGCAGGTCATTTATCCTTATATTAAAGGTGTTTATCTGCCAAAAAATTGTATCTTTGCGGTTTAGATTAAATAATCAGAACTAGAAAAAACAAATCATAACATACAACTAAACGAAATCAAATGGGACTTAGTGACATTTTGAAATCCATGTTTGGCAATAAGTCAACCCGTGACCTGAAGAAGATCACCCCTATTGTCAATCAGATCAAAGCAATTTATCCCGAAATTGACGCCCTGGATACCGACAGCCTGCGCCAGCGCACTGCCGACATCCGCCAGTTGCTCAACGATTCGGTACAGGACAAGCGCGACGAGATCGACCGCATCAAGGCCGAGATCGAGACCCTCGACTATGAGGAGCGCGAACCGCTGTGGAAGAAGGTCGATGATATCCAGAAGGAGATTCTTGACGTGCTCGAGGACAAACTCAACGAGGTGCTGCCCACCGTGTTTGCCATCGTGAAATCGACCGCACGCCGCTTTGCCGAGAACGAGACCATCACCGTTACCGCCACCCAACTCGACCGCGACCTGGCTGCCGAGGGCAAGGACTTTGTCACCATCGAGGGCGACAAGGCCATCTGGCAGAATCACTGGATTGCCGGCGGCAACGACATGAAGTGGGACATGATCCACTATGACGTGCAGTTGATCGGTGGTATCGTCCTGCATCAAGGCAAAATCGCCGAGATGGCCACCGGTGAAGGTAAAACCCTGGTGGCAACACTGCCCGTGTTCCTGAACGGCTTGACGGGCAACGGCGTCCACGTGGTTACCGTCAACGACTATCTGGCCAAGCGCGATAGCGAGTGGATGGGCCCGTTGTACATGTTCCACGGCATGACCGTCGCCTGTATTGACAAGACCGAGCCCAACTCGCCTCAACGCCGTGCCGCCTACAACTGCGACATCACCTTCGGTACCAACAGTGAGTTCGGTTTTGACTACCTGCGCGATAACATGGCGATGCGCCCCGAGGACATGGTGCAGCGCCCGCACAACTATGCCATTGTCGATGAGGTCGATAGCGTCTTGATCGATGATGCCCGCACCCCGTTGATCATCTCTGGCCCTGTGCCCAAGGGCGAGGACCAGATGTTTAACGACTACAAGCCCAACGTGGAGCGCGTCTATAACGCACAGCGTCAACTGGTGACCGGCCTGCTTGCCGACGCCAAGAAGATGATGGCCAGCGATGACCAGGAGACCGTCAAGGAAGGCACCCTGAGGCTCTACCGCGCCTTCAAGGGCCTGCCCAAGTACAAGCCCCTGATCAAGTACCTGAGCGAGGAGGGCGTCAAGAACGCCATGCTCAAGACCGAGGCCTACTACATGCAGGACAACAACCGCGAGATGCCCATCGTCACCGACCCCCTGTACTTCATCATCGACGAGAAAAACAATACCGTCGAGATGACCGACAAGGGTATCGACGTGCTCACCAAGGGCACCGACGACCCCGAGTTCTTCATCCTGCCCGATATCGCCGCCCAACTGTCGGCCGTTACCAACGAGCCGCTGACCGACGAGGAGAAGACCAACAAGAAGGACGAACTGCTCGCCAACTACTCGGTCAAGGCCGAGCGCGTGCACACCGTCACCCAGTTGTTGAAGGCCTATACCCTGTTCAACCGCGACGATGAGTATATCGTTGACGCCGAGGGCAAGGTGAAGATTGTCGATGAGCAGACGGGCCGTGTGATGGAAGGTCGCCGCTACAGCGACGGTCTGCACCAGGCCATCGAGGCCAAGGAGGGCGTGAACGTCGAGGCCGCAACCCAGACGTTTGCCACCATCACGCTGCAGAACTACTTCCGCATGTACCACAAGTTGGCCGGTATGACCGGTACTGCCGAGACCGAGGCTGGTGAGTTCTGGGACATCTACAAACTGGATGTTGTCACCATTCCCACCAACAAGCCCGTTATCCGCAACGATATGCCCGACCGCGTTTACAAGACACAGAAGGAGAAATTCAATGCCGTTATCGCCGAGATCGAGGCCATGCGCAATCAGGGCCGTCCCACCCTGGTGGGTACCACCAGCGTCGAGATCAGTGAGATGCTGAGCCGCATGTTGAACCTGCGCCACATCCCGCACAACGTCTTGAACGCCAAGTTACACCAGAAGGAGGCCGACATCGTCGCCCAGGCCGGTCAGTCAATTGACGGCAAGGGTGTGGTGACCATCGCCACCAACATGGCCGGTCGTGGTACCGATATCAAGTTGTCGCCCGCCGTCAAGGAGGCCGGTGGTCTTGCCATCATCGGCACCGAGCGCCACGAGTCACGCCGCGTTGACCGCCAGTTGCGCGGTCGTGCCGGACGTCAGGGAGACCCGGGTTCATCAGTGTTCTTTGTTTCCTTTGAGGACAAACTGATGCGACTGTTCGCCAGCGAGAGCGTTGTCAAGACGCTCGACCGCCTGGGACTCAAGGATGGTGAGGCCATCGAGAGCAACATGGTGACCAGGAGCATCGAGAATGCCCAGAAGCGCGTCGAGGAGAACAACTTCGGCATCCGTAAGCACCTGCTCGAGTATGATGACGTGATGAACGCCCAGCGCAAGGTGATTTACACCCGCCGCCACCATGCCTTGATCGGTGAGCGCATCGGTCTGGACTTGATCAACACCCTCTATGACAGCGTGGAGGACGTTGTCGAGAAGCACGGTCCCGACGACTTTGAGGACTTCAAGATGCAGGTTCTCAAGACCTATGCCATCGAGAGCCCGTATGAGGAAGAAGAATACCGCCGCATGGACGACGGCAAGAAGCAGGAAATCCTGTATGACGCCGTTCTCAAGGCCTTCAACCGCAAGATGGACCGCCTGGGTGAGGTCGCAGATCCCATCATCCAACAGATTGTCGCCGACCAGATTGCCAACGGCATGGAGCCCCAGGGCCTCATCCGTGTTCCCATCACCGACGGCAAGCGCACCTTCGGTATCGTCATCGACATCAAGGAGGCAGCCGAGACCCACTGCAAGAATCTGACCAAGGCTTGGCAAAAGGCCGTCATGCTGCTCACCATCGACGAGAACTGGAAGGAGCACCTGCGCGAGATGGACCAGTTGCGCCAGAGTGTGCAGAACGCCAGTTACGAGCAGAAGGATCCTCTGGTGATTTACAAGACCGAGGCCTTCAACATGTTCAAGCAGATGGTCGGTATCATGAATGGCAAGTCGATTGCCGTGCTCATGCGTGGCCAGATTCCCGAGGCACCGCCCCAACAGAACGTGCAAGAGCGCGAAATGCCGCAGCGCCGCCAGCGCTACAGCGAGAACCGCGGCGGCGAGCCCGACCCCAGCCGTCCTAACGCCGCGCCCGTCGGTCCGCGTCCCCAGGGTCCCGTCGGTCCCATCCGCAACGAGGGTCCCAAGATCGGCCGCAACGATCCCTGCCCGTGCGGCAGCGGCAAGAAGTACAAGAACTGCCACGGCCGCGGCCTTGCCTAACGCCCTGTAGCAGTTGATTGAAGAACGAGTTCACGCCAGTCGATGAGGCTGGCGTGAACTCGTTTTAGTCAGTTATCCAACAAGATACTCTGGAAAATCCGCAATCTCTCAGACGGGCATCTCGTCGTTGATGATGAGACGCAGCCACTGGGCTGTGGTCAAGGGAATAGGGCCTGCCGGCTGGGTGGACATGAGCCGCTCATTGAGATCCTGCAGCAGGGGACGTGCATCGCGCTCGCCGGCACGGGCAATGATGGCATGCGCCTCGGGCATGGCTTGCTCCATGACAGCAAGGGAAGAGGGACGCAGCAGGAAACTGCGCCAGTAGAGCCAGTAGGCGTAGTCATAGATGCGCTGGGCATCAAGCGGATTGTCCAGGTCAACCTCGGTGGCAATACAGAATTGCCGCGGCACGGGCGCTTCCTCATATTCCTCGTCGAGAAGCATGTGAAATGCCATGGAGAGGGCTTCCAGTTCACTGTCATGCGGGTCGAGGACATCGCCTCCCCGCTCTCCAGCGACCGTCCACCAGATGACATATTTCACATCATCGGCATTGAGTTCATAATCAATGTAGTCGTCGCTGCGGCCATAGTGGGGCACGGGGCTGCCATGATGGTGATTGTGCAAGCGGGAGAATGAACGCCACAAGCCCGCATCGGCTACCACATCCTGGTAGTAGCCTGTAACGGCAAGAACCACGTCCCGGCGCACTTCATCATCCAGGCCGCGCAGCCATGGCGACTCGTCCCAGAGCCTGGCAAGCCTGAGGGCTATCCACAAGTAGAACTGGTCAGTCGGCTCCACTTTGGGGCTGTTGGGCTGACGTTCCATGAAGTCTTTGACCGTGATTTCCATTTCCTTTCTCCTTTTAAATTAAAAAAAACGGGAAAACATCATCGTCTTCCCGTCATGCTGGAGCCGCGAGCGGGACTCGAACCCGCGACCTTTTCGTTACGAATGAAATGCTCTACCGACTGAGCTATTGCGGCTTGGTGCACTGCGATGATTTGCAATGCGGGTGCAAAGGTAGCACTATTTTTCTAAATTAGCAAACTTTAATCGACAATTTGTTTGCTATATGTGATCTTGACCTTGGCCTTGTCGAGCAACAGCCGTGCTATTGCAGGGCGCGAAACCATCGGCGAAATCTTGGTCACTGCGGTCGTGGACGAGGATCCATAGTAGGAATATCCTGCCGAGTAGGTATAGGTCGTCACGTCAACTGGCGTGATTGTGAAGTCAAAATCCTCATCGGTGGCAATGCCTCCCTGGTTATTAATGATGTCCAAGATGTAGTTGCGCAGGCCCGAGAAGACATATTTCTTATTGACCGCATCATACACGGCATAGAACGAACTCTCGTTGTCGGTCAGTTCGTCGTCGTTGATGAACTGGTCCTTGTCGGAGGTCCTCACCATGAGCAGATAGGTGGGCGGCTGGATATTATACTCGGTGTAGGGCACGCTGACGGGCAATTCCAGTGTCAGGTTGTTGATGACGGACTGGTTATTGCCGATGTTGGCGTGATACGTGTCGATGATATCCTGTATCGGGAAGTGCAACCGCACCTCATAGCCTGCCGGGGCGACGATCATTGCATCCCCGTTGTTAACCATATCATCGATAGCGTCATCGATGTCAAAGTGGATGATGTTGTTGGACACGACCTCGGGAGTCGAGGCCAGGTAGGTCTGGCAACGGGCCGAATCCACCTCGGTGGTATCATTCAGGACCACATGCTTGTGGTAATACACATTGAGGTCGGTTGCCTGGATGTTGATGACGTGTCCGCTGCCGTAGGTGTTGGTGATGTAGATGCCGGGGAATATGTCGGCAAACGACCTGGGCGTCGAGAACCGGCTGGGATTCTCCACATAGGCATTGAAAAGTTCCTTGGCCAGTTCGACGGGCATGGGGACAGACACGACCCTGACGGTATCATACTGCAGGGTTCCTGTCACATAGGATGTCGATGTTTCAACCCAGCCCGACCTGGGGGAATAGGACTCGGATGCCAGCAAGTCGGCCTCGTCATAGTATCCAGCCGGGTCAAAGTCGCTGTAGATGGGATTGGGCAACGAGCGGTTCAGGCGATAGACATTGAGGCGCATCGGAGCCAGTGAATCACCGGTGTAGCCCTTGGTGTAGGGAATCCTGAGCCTCAATCGGCAAGAATCGATAGATTCGGCCGTGATACCGGTCGTGTCGATGTTCATGACAGGCATCCACATGGTAACGGCCTCGGCCGTCAGCGAGCCATAACCATCGGCCTGCAGGGAGCCCAGCATCTTGGTGCTGGTGCGCATCTGCACGCGGTCATTTCTCACCGAGTGTCCGGTGATGACAAATGACGAATCCTCAATTATCGACGAGACGCTGTCGGTGATGGACACGCCGATGGTCTCGTCGGTGCATGCGTACAGGCCGAGCAGCGCAGCCGCTGCCAGTATCACATTGAAGAATTGTTTCATATTCTCGAAATGATAAAAAACGATTTAAGAATATAGAAAAAAGACAGGTTTAACCTCACACCGCGGGTTATAACGAGCCATAGAATTCCTTCACCTTGTTGACGTCCTCATCGCCGATGAAGTCAAGGCTCGGCAAGCCGGCCGCTGCCTCCAGCACGGCATCGCTCACACCATCCTCACACCGGATAACGGCATCGGTATACTTGAGCGAGTAGGCCATCAATTGGTCATACGTGAGTTCCTTGCCAGCAATGGGCTTGAGCGCATTCTTGGGGATGCCGTCCTGGTGCATCTTCTCACTCAAGCGCGCGTCCAGGGGGGCAGGAATCGACTCGTTGAACAAGGCGGTAACGATTTTGGCATCACGGAATGACGGGTCATCACCATAGAGGGCGCGGATATAAACCGGCGCAAGGGCTGAAATCCAACCGGTGCACTGGATGATGTCGGGGGCCCAGCGCATCTTGCGTATAGACTCGATGACCGCGCGGACAAAGAACATGCTGCGCTCATCATTGTCGGCGGGAGAGCAGTTCATCTCCATATCATCGATGCGGTTACTGGCAAAGTAGTCTTCATTATAGATGAAATACACCTGGAAATGAGCCTGTTGCAGCGTGGCCACCTTGATAATCAAGGGATGGTCAGTATCATCGATGATCACATTCATCCCCGACAGTCTGATCATCTCATGCAACTGATTGCTGCGCTCGGCAATCATACCATACTTGGGCATGAAAGTGCGTTCCTCAATGCCATGCTCCTTAATGCCCTTTGGGAAGATTCTGCCAATCTGTGACAAACGGCGTTCCGGCACATAAGGTGCTATCTCCTGTGATATAAATAAGACTTTTTTTACATCCATGTTGCTTTCTGTTGTAGATTGAATGCAAAGGTAGCAATTTTTTTTCATTTTTGCCCCACTCCAGTGGCCTATATCAGTTATTTTTAAGCAAAAAAATGGCCTTTTTAACATCTTGTAATCATTTAGAGACTATTCACCGTAACGTCTGTTACCAAATTCCACGCGAAGTCGCAAAGCCGTTCCCCTGAACTCACGCTAAGGCGCAAAGACGCGAAGATTTAATATAAATAATACTTCGTGGCGTCGCGACTCAGCGATAGATTGTGGCTCACCCGATAAATCAGGAGGGCTCTTCCTTCAACAGGAACCGCCCCCCAACTTTCAAAACACACACACGATCTTGGTTACTAATCCGCTGCTATACTCATGCAACGGCATGGTGTAACTGAATTATTTATCACAAAGTAAAAACAAAAATCCCAATCATGAAAGGGCCGAAGTTTGACTTCGTGACCAATGGGCCAATCTTGTTGACAAACGGCATAAAAATCAAGACAAACAGCCCATATTCTTCAGCCGACCGCCAATACTTAACCGCTAGGATAGACAAGCGTGCTGCGCGACACGCCCAAGTTTTAATCTAAATTATCGTCAAGAAAGTAAAAAAAATGTAATCGCTGCATACAACCAAACAAAAAACAATGTAAATTTGCACTTCAAGTAAGGATAAAAAAGATTGGCAATGTTGACTCAGATTTATAACGGCCATGTGCTCACACCCGAGGGATGGATCAACGGCGGCTCGGTTATCATCGAGGACTGCCGCATCAAGGAGGTGAGCAAGAGCAGCCGCCAGGTGGAAGGCATGGACAAGACCATCGATGCCCACGGCATGCACGTGGTGCCCGGTGGTATTGACCTGCATTGCCATGGCGGTGGCGGCTGTGACTTCCAGGAGTGCACGCGCGAGGCCTTTGAGACAGCAGCGCAGACACACCTGCGCCACGGCACGACAGCCATCTATGCCACATTATCCTCATCCCCCATCGACATGATGGAGCGAGCATGCCAGACGTGTGACGAACTGATGCAAGCCCCTCATTCCACCATCATGGGAATGCACATGGAAGGGCCCTACTTCAACCCCAGCAAGGCCGGCGCGCAGATGCCCGAGGTGATACGCATCCCCGACCCCAACGAGTACAAGCACATCGTTGAGGACTTTGACTGCATGCGCCGCTGGGACACCGCACCCGAGTTGCCGGGAGCCGTCGAGATGGGCAAGTACATCACCGGCAAGGGCATTGTGGCCGCCATCGGCCACACCGCAGCCGAGTATCCCCACGTGAAGGCCGCCTGGGATGCCGGATACACCCTGGCGACCCACTTCTATAACGCCATGCCGGGCTTCCACAACGTGCGCGAGTTCAAGCATGCCGGTACGGTCGAGAGCGTTTACCTTCTCGAGGACATGGCTGTCGAGGTGATTGCCGACGGCATCCATGTGCCCTCTACCCTGCTCAACCTGGTCTATCACATGAAGGGCGTGGAGCGCACAGCCCTGTGCACCGATGCCCTTGCCGTGACCGACAGCGACAGCGAGCACGCCTTTGACCCGCGCGTGATCATCGAGGACGGAGTGTGCAAGTTGTCGGACCGCAGCGCCCTTGCCGGCAGCATCGCCACAATGGACCGCTTGATCAAGACCATGGTGCGCGTGGTGGACGTGCCCTTGCAGGACGCCGTCCGCATGGCCAGCGAGACCCCGGCAAGAATCATGGGCATCTATGACCGCAAGGGATCATTGCAACGAGGCAAGGACGCCGACATATTGCTGCTGGACAACGACATCAACCTGCGCAGTGTGTTCTCGATGGGAGAGTTTGTCAAGGGTAGCGACCACATCGCTCCTGCCGAGATTGTAGAACGCTAAACGGCGACTCACCGACAGCGTGCGGTCCCTCGCAGGAAAAAAATCAAAGAAATTTTTGGCCTAACTCTTGCACGGGAACAAAAATGGTATTATCTTTGCACCCGCGTTTGAGAGAAAACGCTTTATATGGTGGACGTAGCTCAGCTGGTTAGAGCGTCGGATTGTGGTTCCGAAGGTCGTGGGTTCGAGCCCCATCTTCCACCCCACCATCAATTAAAAGGCTTGCATCGCTTGATGCAGGCCTTTATTATTTTGTCGTCACTCTATTCAGTGTGTTGCCGCCCCCAGGGGGGCAGGACTCAAGGCCGTGGCTCAAGTTCACTTGATGCCCAGCAGAGACTTGACGATGGGGGTGATGTCGATGGTGGCGGGGCCAGTATAGGCCACGGGAGTGACAGCGGTGTCAAGCACCAGGTCAAATGAGCCCTGTTCGCCAGCAGTGCGAATGGCAGCCTGAATCTTCTCGGTCAAGGGCTTGGTGAGTGCCACGCGGCGGGCAGCAATATCATCGGCAGCCTTTTTCTCAAACTCGCGTATCTTCTTGTCGCTCTCCTGCAGTTCATGCACGCGGCGCTCCTTGATGGTCTCGGGCATCGATGCATCGGCAGCCACAGTTTGATAGTCGGCATATTTCTTGTCAAACTCACCCTTCAACATCTCATACTCAGCCTTATACTGGTCGCTCAACGCCTTGAGTTGAGCCTCGGCCATGGCTTTCTCGGGCATGAGGTCAAATATCTGTTGTGAGTTGACAATGCCAATCCTGGCTTGGGCCATGAGCATGAGCGGGAGCATGGCCAGGGCAATCATGAGAATTCTTTTCATCGTTCCGTGCGGTTATTTATTATACACATTATTAATTATGGACAAAGGTAATCACTTTTTTTCAATCCCGCAACAGGAGAACGCGCCTTCCATACTCACGCTATAGCGCCGAGGCGTGAAGTTCATAACCGGACAGCCTGAACAACATTGATGTACAAGAAAAGCCCCATGCCAACTAACGCCGGCATGGGGACTCGCATCTTAAAAAATTAATCGTGTATATATAGTGTGTGCTTTGAACCTTTTTCACTTGATACCCAACTTGGCTTTCACCTTGGCACTCACGTCCTCGGCATTGGTACCGGTGTAGATAATGGCGCCGGCAGCCTGGTCAAAGATAAAGGTGTAACCGCCCTCGGCACCAACAGCCTGAATGGCATTCTGCAACTTCTGGGTGATGGGGGCAAGCAGTGTCTCCTGCTGACGCTGGAGATCCTGGGATGCGGTCTGCTGGAAGTTCTGAATCTTCATGTAGTCGTCCTGCAGTTCCTGGTTGTGACGGTCCTTGATGGCCTGGGGAGTGGATGCGTCCTTGTCGGCGGCCTCATAGTCGGCCATCTTCTTCTGGAAAGCATCCTGCAAGTTCTTGAATTCGGTCTCATACTTGTCGCTCACCGACTTGAGTGTACTCTCGGCGGTTGCCTTGTCGGGCATCACGTTGAATATCTCACTGGTATTGACGTAACCGAACTTTTGAGCCTGTGCTGCAAAGCACATCATGGTAGCCGTAACGGCTAAGAGCATAAATCTTTTAAACATGTCTAAAAAATAATTTTCTTGTTATTACTAGTTTTCTTGATATTCACTGTTGGTGGCGGGAGCAAGGATTACTTGTAACCCATCTTCTCGAGCACCTCGTTGCTCACGTCGATGCGGGGTGAGGCAAAGATGATGCTCTGGCTGCTGGCGCGGTCAAAGATCACCTGGAATCCACGCTCGTCACACACCTTCTTGCAAGCCTCATACACATCGTCCTGGATGGGCTTGATCAACGACTGGCGCTTCTTGAACAGTTCACCCTGGGGACCGAAGTACTTGTATTGCAATTGCTGGGCCTCCTTCTCTTTCTCGGTGATTTCGGCCTCTTTCTTCTTCTTCTGGTCGTCGGTGAGGAATACCATGTCGGCCTGGTAGTTCTTGTACATGGTGTCGGCCTCTTTCTTGAGTTCGTCCACCTCACGCTGCCAGCGCTGCGACACCTGGTTCAACTGTTCGTTGGCCATCTCATAGGCAGGGATGTTCTTCAACACATACTCCATATCCACGAGAGCAAACTTCTGCGCGTGCGATGCCATGAATCCGGCAACCAGCGCAACTGCGATTAATGCTATACGTTTCATATCCTTACTTTGTATATTTTTTAATTGTTATATTTTCAACGTTTAGACTGCGGTGAAATAAAATCGTTTATTATGACTGTTAAAAAATTAACTTAATTGGGTTAATTGCATTAGAACTCCTGACCCAGCACGAAGTGGAAGTTGCTGCCTCCCTTCTGGCCAAATACCGTGTCGAAACCGTAGCCCCAGTCGATACCCATCATACCGATCATGGGCAGGAAGATGCGAGCACCCACACCAGCCGATCGCTTGATGTTGAAGGGGTTGAAGTCCTTGACACTGGTCCATGCGTTACCACCCTCGATAAACACGAGCGGGTAGATGGTCGCGCTCTGGGACAGCATCAACGGGAAGTGCAACTCGATGGCAAAGCGGTCATAGGCATAGCCCTCAGAACCGTAGGGGGTGAAGGCACCGTTCTCATAGCCACGCAGGGCAATGGTCTCGGTTGCATAGGTATAGGAACCCGACATGCCGTCACCACCGACGTAGAAGGTCTCGAACGGCGACTTGAGCCACTTGTTCCAACTACCCAGCAAACCAAAGTCGGCACGAGTCATCAGCACGAGGGTCCATCGGCCGTCGGGATCGGTGAGCGGCGTGTAGGTGCGTGCCTGGAACTTGAGTTTCCAGTACTCGATCCAGCGGTAGAGGTCCTTCTTGGCCTGCTCGGTATTGCTCTCACTCAGGGCGCGCCAGTTCTTCTTGCCAAACAGGCTGGCGGGAGGCGTGGCGTTGAACGAGAGGGTGAAGGTGCTACCCTTGCGGGTATAGAGCGGGTTGTCAATACTGCTGCGCGACAGGGTCAATCCCAGCACAATCGAGTTGGACACACCGTTCTTCATGTAATAAAGGTACTCCCAGTTCTTGAGGCTGTACCACTGGTAACTCAACGATGCCATGAAGGTGAAGTAGTCATCGGGCCACTTCAATCGCTTACCGAAGCCCACCGTCACACCGGCCATCTGCAGGTACTTGTTGGGGTCGTAGGCGTTCTCGTAGTAGTTGTAACCACCATAGCCACCGTAGCCATAGCCGTAGCCGTAACCGCCGTAGCCATAACCGGGATACATACCATACATCGAGTTGTAGATCGCATTCTGGTACATCTGGTTATAGAACGACGAGTTGATACCCGTCTGGCGGCTGTAGAATGCCGATACCGACAACGAGTTGGGACGCTTGCCGCCAAACCACGGGTCGAGGAACGACACGCTGTAGGCCTGATAGTACTTGGCATTGGTCTGGGCGCTGATGGTGAACGTCTGTCCCTCACCCTGCGGGATGAGACCCTTGTAGGACGACGGGTGCAAGAGGTTCTGCATCGAGAAGTTGGTGAACTTCAACGAGGCCTTGAGGATGACGCCCGTCTGTCCCCAACCGGCACTCAACTCCACCTGGTCGTTGGCCTTGCTCTCGAGGTTGAGGATGATATCGACAGTACCGTTGTCGGGATTGGGCTCGGGGCGGATGTCCATCTTCTCGGGGTCGAAGTGACCGGTCTGGGCAATCTCGCGAGCCGAGCGCATGAGGTCATCCTTGGAGAACAGGTCACCGGGGCGCACGCGCAACTCGCGGCGCACCACCTTCTCATACAAGCGGTCATTGCCGTTGATGACCACCTTGTTGATGCGGGCCTGCTTGCCCTCAAACATGCGCATCTCGAGTTGGATGCTGTCACCCTCGATCTTGCTCTCGATGGGGATAAGTTGATAGAACAGGTAACCGTTGTTCAAGTAGAGGTTGGACACGGCGTCATCGTCCTCCTGGGTGCGCTTGGTGAGCAACTTCTGGTTATAGACGTCGCCCTTCTTGATACCCAACACGTCATCCAGGATGACCGAGGGATATACCGTGTTACCCACCCAAGTGATATCCGAGATGTAGTAACGCTTACCCTCGTCAATGGTGAGGTAAACGTCCACGCTCTTCTCGTCGTAGGGTACCACGCTGTCCTTGACGATGACGGCGTCACGGTAGCCCTTCTCGTTATACTTGTCGATGATGAGTTGCTTGTCGGCTTCATAATCCTCGCGGACGAACTTCTTCTGCGAGAAAATCTTCCACAGGCTCTTTTTCTCGTTGGTCTTCTTCATGGTGCGCTTGAGTTTGGTGTCGCTCAGCACCTTGTTGCCGTCGATGTAAATCTTGTGGACCTTGATTTTCTCGTGCTTATCGACGTTGATGTTGACGATGACCTCGTTCTGCTTGCTCAGGTCGGGTTCCTGCACGACCTCGCAGGTTGCCTGGCCGAAGCCCTTGTTGGCATAGTATTTCTCAACAATGATCTTGATGCGGTCGGCGATGTTGGGCGTCATCTGGCTGCCGGGCTGGAAACTCAGGCGCTCGATGATGTCCTTCTTCTCGCCGCTCTTCATGCCGTTGTAATTAATCTGGGACACGCGGGGTTGCTGGCGCAGGCTGAACACCAGCCAGGCCTGGTCATGATAAATCTTCTCGACCAGGATCTGCACCTTGGAGAACAGGCCTTGACGCCAGAAGCGCTTGGCCGCCGTCTTGAGTTCATCGCCGGGAATATCGATGCGCTGGCCGACAGCCAGTCCCGAGTAACCGATGATGATGTTGTCATCATAATTCTCCACGCCCTCGACGCGGATGCCCTTGATCTCATACTGGTTGGGCGAGCCCGTGAAAACGACCTTGGGATTATATACAGTATCGTTGACGGTGTAGGTCTCCTGGGCAAGTGATACCGCCGGTGCCAGCAGTGCCCATGCCATGATAGTCAACAATATGGTGCGCTTGATATCTTTCATTGATGATTTACTCTTCGTTTACTTGATTTACCTGTTCGCTCGTCTTACCGTAACGGCGCTCACGTGCCTGATAGTCGATGATGGCATCGACAAAATCCTCCTTGGTAAAATCGGGCCAATATTTTGAAGTGAAATAAAGTTCGCTATACGCAATCTGCCACAGCAGGTAGTTGCTCACACGCAGGTCGCCGCCGGTGCGGATGAGCAGGTCCGGGTCGGGCATGTCGCTTGTGGCCAAGTGGGCCGACAGCACTTGGTCGTCGATGCTGTCGGGCGCCAGGGTGCCTGCGACGGCCTCACTGGCCATCTTGCGGCAAGCCTGCACAATCTCCCATCGTGAGGAATAACTCAGTGCCAGACACAGCACCAGCCCGGTGCAGCGGGAGGTATCCATCATGCACTTGTCCAGGCGCGAGGCGGCAAACTCGGGCAGACGCGACATGTCGCCGATGGTGGTCAGGCGCACGTTGTTCTTGATCAGGTCTGGAGTCTGCTGCTCGATGCTGTAGACAATCAAGTTCATGAGGGTGTCCACTTCGTCCTGCGGCCGGTTCCAGTTCTCGGTCGAGAATGTGTACAGGGTGAGATACTTCACACCCACCTCACTGGCAATCTCAGTTATCTGGCGCACGGTTGTCACACCATTCTCATGGCCGAAACTGCGCGCCTGGCCATGCTCCTTGGCCCATCGCCCGTTGCCATCCATGATGACGGCCACATGGCGTGGAATGCGCGTGGCGTCTAACTGCTGTATCTTATCGCTGAGTGATGTCATAGCGAATATTATTCAATATAATTACACTTTACACAACGCTTGCCGAACTCATAGGTCACCGTGAACATGGCAAACGAGTACCATTCAGAATTCTTGGCAAACGAATGCTTGATGCCGAACAAGTCGCTCAAGTGGTCGATGCGGTCACTGAACTCCTTGCGCATGGTAAACTCAAAGCCCAGGTTAAGCCGGTCCTTGAACTTATATTTCACACCGATACCGACGGGTATCGTGAATGATGCCTGGTTGTGTCCGTTGCTGATGGCAAACACAAAGCCCACACCGGCCACCATATAGGGGGAGATGGGCTTGTACTTCTTGTACGTCGGGCCACGGCCATAGTTCAGGAAATTGAACTCGGCAGTGAATCCCAGGTCGATGAGACTTGACGAGAAATCATACTCTTGCCCCTCGGGGAACTTCATGTCGATGTCCTTGCTGTTGCCGCTGATGCTCGCATAGTTCAGGTTGGCCTTGAAAGCCCAACGGCTGTTGTGGACATAGCGGAACATGGCTCCACCGGTGATGCCCGGATGCTTGAACAGGTTGCTGTTGTTCACATCGCCCAGATATCCCGTCATGCCTAGCGAGGGGCCCACCTCATACTTGTACTGCTGTGCCGGGGCATCCAGCACAACAAGCAGCAGTAGAAGTGATATGACGAGCAGTGATTTCTTCATCGGGATCAATCAATGGGGCTATTGGTCAAACGGATATATACTCCACGCCACACATTGGGCAACAGGGCATCATCTTCGCCATATCCGCCAAACAGGTACAGATAGGGGCAGTCCCATGTGGCCGACAGTGACTGGACGCGCCGCGGGAGATAATTCGCGCCACTGGCCGTCATCGTCTCGCTGTGGACAAAGGCCTGAGCGCCATAGAACTTGGGCATGTGGCTGGGCTGGAAATAGGTGGTATCGCCCGATGCCCAAGTGACACCCTGGCTGTTGGACAGGTAAATCGCGTCGTTGAGACTGCCGTCGGCCAACTGGCCGCCCATGATGAACCAGGTGTTCTGGAGGCCATAGCGGCGAACGCCCTTCAATTGCGTGTAGGTATAATAACGGAACAGGGTCGCGTCACACAGCCCAGGCAATTCCTGACCATGGTTGTTGCTGATCTTGCCCCACCGGGTGCCGTCATACCCCCAGACGGCGTTCAGCACATTGCCGTTGCTGTCCTTGCCGCCGACAATCATAGCCTGGGAGGCCTGCGTCCAGTCGTTGCTCACCTCGACCATGCCCGAAGCGTTGCTCACGGGGAAGCCTTCCTCAACGGCCGTCACGGTGAAATCATCGCCGTGGGGGAACTCGTCATGATAGTAGCCGCCATCCGAGCCGCGGATGATGCCCATGGCGCAATCCTCGTAGCAGCCCAGCAGGGTGTGCCACGTGACGCCACACGAGGTCCACGTCCGGCCGTCATCCGATGAATACAGCACGCCGTCGATATCCAGCATGTAGAGTGTCTCTCCGGTCGAGACGAGTGAGGACACATCGGGGGTGAAGGGTAACTCCACCACCTCGCTGTCCCAAATGGCCTGATTGGGCGTCAGGGCCGTCAACAGGCGGCATTCCGCGCCGTCATGGGTCATGATGCGGTAAGCGCCGTCGAGCACGACGGCCTTGTGCTGGATGCCGCTCTTGTAGCCGGGAAGATCTCTGCGCCACGACTGCGGCCACACCAGTGAATCAGGGTTCACCTTGTGGACAAGCACCTTGACCTCATAATCCTTAACCCGAGACTCGTCTTGAGACGTCACCGTGAGTATCGTCTTTCCAGTAAAGTCGATGCTGGTGTTCATCGAGGAGGAATAGTTGATGGTGGTATCGGCCTGCTTGGTGGCATCAGTGATGTTGAACACCGCCGATGACACCGCATTCAGGAGGTGGACAGTCACCTTCAGGGCCGAGATGTCGGTCCCGACGGGCAATGAATCGGCATTGTAAATCAAGCCTCTGTCATAGTCCACCGTGAAATGCACCGAGTCCAGATTGATCAGCACATCATTGTTGGCCTGCAAGGCAAAACCGGTTACCAGTGTGGTCTGGGTGCTGGTGCTGTAGGAATAGGTTTCTTCGTCGTCTTTATCCTTGTTGCACGACACGAGTGCAGGGAGCGATGAGACCATCATAGCCATCGCCAGCACAAGATATAGCGGGTTCTTTTTTATCATTATTGTTCTTATCGTTCTTTTTTACAAACGGCAAAATTACAAAAAAATTCGGTCACACACTGGATTTTTCCCTATAATAATGTAAGTGACCGTCATTTTCGGGGGTAAAGTTACTATATCGGGGCCATACGGGCCACAGTCTTTAAATATAATAAACGGTAAAATGCATTTTTTACACCTTTTTAACGAACTTCCCTGGCCGCGTAACAGTTCGGCGTGCCATCTCGGGCTCAATCCAAGTCGCGAAGCCGCTCCACGGAACTCACGCCAAGAGGCAAAGACGCGAAGTTATAATATAACACTTTGCGGCTTTGCGTGAATGATGAATAGACCCTGTGACAGACGGTGGTTACTTCTTCACGGCAGTGGCAAAACGGACCTTGCCGTAACTGTCCTCGATGACGCGCACCTCGTCCAGGCCGTTTTCTTCGAGCAGATGCTTCACCTCACTGCCAAACCGCTGGTTGATCTCGAGATAGAGGCGCCCGCCACGCTCAAGCGAGTCGGCGGCATAGGGGGCTATCGCCTTGTAGAAAAGCAAGGGATCGTTGTCGGGGACAAACAGTGCCTGCCCGGGCTCATAGTCCTTGACATTGCGCTCCATCGCGTCGCGCTCGCTCCAGCAGATGTAGGGCGGATTGCTCACGATGATATCATAGCGAGCGGCAGGTTGCGGCGACAGCATGTCGCTCTCGAAGAAGCGCACCTTGACCTTTAGGGCAGCGGCGTTTTCCCTGGCCACCTGGAGGGCGTCGCGCGAGACATCGAGGGCGTCGACCTGGGCAAACTTCAACGCACGGGCCAGCGAGACGGCAATGCAGCCGCTGCCGGTGCCCATGTCCAGCACGCGCAGGTCACTGCCCGGGTTCTCGTCGATAATCATATCGACGAGTTGCTCGGTCTCGGGACGCGGAATGAGCACCGCGGGCGACACCTTGAACCGATGGCCGTGGAACCGGGCATGGCCCACGATGTACTGCAACGGCTCGTGCCGGCGCAACCGTGCGATGATTTCGGCAATGCGCTGCGGGGCGAATTCTGGCAACTCACTTTCCTGACGCAGGGCGACATCCACCGGGTCATAGTTGAACACATCCTCACAGATGACGCGAATCATTGCCTGCACTTCCTGCGGCTCGGCCACACCAGCCAGTCCGCTCTTGAGTTGTTCGATGGCTTGCTTGAGTATCATAATCATTTCCTCCTTTTGGGCAAAGGTACACACGTTTTCCCGCTATCGGTAAAAAAACGCGCATTTGTTTTGGATTTTTAATTATTTTCACTAATTTTGTAATTTCTTTAACCTCTATAATTCATTTTTATCACCATGAGCGACAATCAAATAGCCAGACAGGGATTCTGGTCCCGCGTTTTCCATCTGTATTATGATGGATTCCGCTCCATGACTGTGGGAAAGACGTTGTGGCTGATTATCGGCATCAAGTTATTTATATTCTTTGTCGTCATTAGATTGCTTTTCTTTCCCAATTTCCTGAACACCAAGTGTGACACCGATCAGGAAAAGACCGAATATGTGCGCCACCAACTCGTGGACCGCTAACTAAGCATCAAACACTATCAACTAATAACAAAACAACACTGGATTATGGAAGAATTAACTAATGTCGTTGACTGGTCGCGAGCGCAATTTGCCCTCACGGCTATCTACCACTGGTTGTTCGTGCCGTTGACTCTGGGCCTTGGCATCATCATCGCGGTGATGGAAACCATCTATTACCGCACCAAGAGCGAGAAGTGGCTGGCGACAACCAAGTTCTGGATGACAATCTTCGGCGTGAACTTCGCCATCGGCGTCGCCACCGGCATCATCCTAGAGTTTGAGTTCGGCACCAACTGGTCCAATTACAGTTGGTTTGTGGGAGACATCTTCGGAGCCCCACTGGCCGTGGAGGGCATCCTGGCCTTCTTCATGGAATCGACGTTCATCGCCGTGATGTTCTTCGGGTGGAAAAAGGTGAGTCCCAAGTTCCACCTGGCTTCCACGTGGCTCACCGCCATCGGCGCCAGCCTGTCGGCGCTCTGGATTCTCGTTGCCAACGCGTGGATGCAATATCCCACGGGCTGCGAGTTCAACCCCGCCACGATGCGCAACGAGATGACGAGTTTTGCCGCGGTGGCCCTCTCCCCGATGGCCGTGAGCAAGTTTTTCCACACCGTGCTGAGCGCCTGGACACTGGGCGGTGCCTTTGTGTGCGGCGTGTGCGGCTGGATGTTGCTCAAGAAGCGCAACTATGATCACTGCCAGCGCAGCCTCAAGGTGGGCGCCTGGGTGGGCCTGATCGGTATCGTGCTGACCTCGGCCACGGGCGACTCGAGTGCTGTGGCAGTGGCCAAGTACCAGCCCATGAAACTGGCTGCGATGGAGGGCCTGTACAAGGGCGACCACGAACAGAGCATCGTGGCATTTGGCATCTTGAACCCGTCCAAGCAAGCCTTTGACGGTCAAGACCCTTACTTGTTCAACGTCAGCATCCCCTACGGCCTGTCGTTCCTCGCCACCCACGATTACAAGGCGTTTGTCCCCGGCATCGAGGACATCATCAACGGGGTATCCTATGACAACGAGGGCAACAAGATCAACACCATCTCCTATTCCGAGCGCATGGAGCGCGGCCGACGGCTGCAGGAGATGATGGCGCAGTATGACCAGGCCAACCGTTCGTGCAACAAGGTCGCCACCGATAGCCTCAAGGCCGCCATCAACGCCGACTTCAAGAACTTCGGCTATGCCTATCTGGACAAGCCCGAGGAGGCCATCCCCAACGTGCCGTTGACGTTCTACACCTTCCACTTCATGGTCACCGTGGGCGGTTACCTGATGCTGTTCATGCTGCTGGCCCTGTTCTTTGTTTACAGGCCCAACGTGCTCAACAAGGCCAAGTGGGCCCGCTGGTGGCACATCCTGGCCATCATCACCGTGCCGCTGACCTACCTGTGCAGCGCCAGTGGCTGGATTGTCGCCGAGGTGGGCCGCCAACCGTGGACCATCCAGGACCTGATGCCCAACAAGGTGGCCATCAGCGACCTGAGCGCCGGCTATGTGCAGACGACCTTCTGGATCTTTGCCGTGGTGTTCACCGCGCTGCTGATTGCCGACATCGGCATCATCTGCAAGCAGATTTCCAAGAAGTCGCAGACCGACTTAGAGACCGTTAACGATTAATCAAGGGAAGGAGGAACCAAGTCATGACTACATACAATTTGTTACAGAATTACTGGTGGCTCATCATGTCGGTGCTGGGCGCGTTGCTCGTGTTCCTGCTCATGGTGCAGGGCGGCCAGTCGATGCTCATTCACTACACCAAGCCCGACAAGCGCGCGTTGCTCATCAACTCGATGGGCCGCAAGTGGGAGTTGACCTACACGACGCTGGTGACCTTTGGCGGCGCGTTCTTTGCCTCGTTCCCGCTGTTCTACAGCACGAGTTTCGGCGGTGCCTATTGGCTGTGGATGTTGATCCTGTTCAGTTTTGTGATCCAGGCCATCAGTTACGAGTACCGCTCCAAGCCGGGCAACATCTACGGTTCACGATTCTACGACACGCTGCTGTTGATCAACGGCATCGTTGGTCCCGTGCTGCTGGGCGTGGCAGTGGCGACGATGTTCTTTGGCGCCGAGTTCACGGTGACCAAGAGCAACATCCTCAACGTGCAGGCCGCAACCATCTCGCAATGGGGGCCGCGGCACGGTCTGGAGGCTATCGCCTGCTGGAAGTGCCTGCTGTTTGGCGTGATGGTCTTCTTCCTGGCCCGCACGCTGGCGTCACTCTACTTCATCAACAACATCGACGATGACGAGGTCAACCGCAGCCAGCACAAGTTACTACTGGTCAATGCCACGGCCTTTGTCGTGCTGTTCCTGGCCACGGTAGCCGTCATCCTCACCTCTCCCGGCGTGGGCTATGACGACAGCGGCAACGCCCAGTGGGTGCCCTTGAAGTACTTGAACAATTACCTGACCATGTGGTGGGCCCTGATTATCCTGCTGCTGGGTGTGGTGATGGTATTGCTGGGCATCGGCAAGACCTTGCTCAAGGCCGATTATCGCGGCGGCATCTGGCCCGCGGGCATCGGCACCGTGCTGGTTGTGCTGACCCTCTTCTGGGTCGTGGGCTACAACAACACGGCCTATCTGCCCTCGCTGCTCGACGTGCAGAGTTCGCTCACGCTGCGCAACAGTTCGTCCAGCGAGTTCACCCTCACCGTGATGAGCGTGGTGAGCATCCTGGTGCCCTTTGTCGTGGCCTATATCGCCTACTGCTGGTACAAGATGGACCACAAGAAACTCACCAGCGACGAACTCGACAACACCGACCACAAGTACTAGACTGTCTCATTAGTCCCGATAGACGACGGTTTTTCAGACAACTTGAACAACATTGATGTCAACCTTGACAACCTTTTTGTTGTTCAAGTTGTCTTGTTAGTGCTCACGTTGCTGACGCTTGGTAGTGAAGCCCTCGGTTATCTGGCTGTAATCGTCAACGTCCTTGTAGAGAATCCAGTAAACAATGCCGTTGACATCACCTTCATCGCCATGTGGCACCACATAGGCCTGCGCAAACTTCCAGCCGAACTGGCCCAAGTAGTTCATTGCGTCAATCATCGAGTTGAACTTGATTTCCTTGCCGTTTTCATCCACAATCATCGATTCACTCATCGCTCCCAGCCATGAGGTGCTCTGGCCAAAGTCGATGGCCACCTTGACCTTGCTGCTGAAGAGTTGGGGTGACCCGTACAGCAAGGCATAGACCCGCTTGGATGCAGGATTAAAGCCCTCAATTTCACTCACTTGCGCTGGTGGTACTTGAATCACGTCCTGAGCGATAATGGCCATTGATGACATCATCAATGCCAATGATAAAAAGATCTTCTTCATTTTAATAAGTGTTTATGGTTTCGATATTCACTTGAAACGCAAGGAAAGCATTCCTTATTTTATCATGTGCTGTATTTTTTGTAACTTCGCAGCCTAAAAACAATAATACGACATTACAACATCATGAATGTAAAGATTAACGATATCGTGCGCTTCCTCAACGATGTGGGAGGCGGTAGAGTGTCCAGAATTGACGGCAAGACCGTCTATGTGGAAGATCAGGACGGTTTTGAGCGCCCGGCGCTCGAGAAGGAACTGGTCGTGGTGGGACAAGCGGGAACCAAGGCGTCGGCCTATGAGCGCCCGCTCGACATCCGCACCCGCCAGGTGGAGCCCGACAAGCCCGCTCCCAGGCCCCAAGCCGCTCCCGAGCCCACCCTGCCCATCGAGGAGACCCCCGAGGGCGAGGTGCTCAACGTCGTGCTGGGCTATGAGGCGCGCGAGATCAAGCACCTGAACACGACCACTTTCTATGCCACGCTGGTCAACGACAGCAACTATTTCCTCTATTTCACCTATATGACCCGCGGCGACGGCGACGGCGAGTGGCAGACCCGCTACCATGGCATCGTCGAGCCCAACATCCAGGTGGAACTGGAGGAATTTGGCCACGATGACCTCAACGACATGACCCACGTGGCCGTGCAGTATGTGGCCTTCAAGCAGGGCAAGGGCTTCAAATTGAAGAATCCCGCCCTCATCGAGCAGCGCCTGGATGTGACCAAGTTCTACAAGGTGCATTGCTTCCACGAGAATCCCTACTTTGACGTGCCGGTCATCGCTGTGGAAATCGTCACCAAGGACCGCCCCGCGCGCCAGATGCGCATCGACAGCGGCGAACTCGAGCGCGCCATGAAGGAGAAGAAACGCCTTGACCGCCCCCAGCGCAAGCCGGTACAGAAAAAGACCGACCCCAACGGCATCATCGTCCAGGACCTGCACATCACCTCGCTGCTCGACAACCTGAACGGCATGACGCCAGGCGCCATCCTGGAGTACCAGATGGACAAGTTCCGCGAGGTGATGGACACCAACCTGAGCAAGCACGGACAGCGCATCGTCTTCATCCACGGCAAGGGTGAGGGAAAACTGCGCCAGCACCTGCTGAGCGAACTCAAGCGCCGCTACCCCCGCTGCACGGCCCAGGACGCCAGTTTCCGCGAGTACGGCTTCGGCGCCACCCAGGTCACCATCCACTGACGACGCCCATCACTTTTCAAACAACTTGAACAACATGGAACAACGTTGAACAACAATTATTTAAATAAGTTGTTCAACGTTGACTCTTCACCGAAACGTCTGCTGCCAAATCTCACGCAAAGGCGCTAAGTCGCTAAGTTTTCTGTTTCCTGTTGTTTGATGACATACTTTCAAACTACTTGAACTACAAATCAACAACCCAAACAACCATCATTTAAGAAAAGTTGTTTGGGTTGTTCAATGTGGTCCCAGTTGTTTGAAGAAAATGAGTTGTTTGAAGAAAATGGGTTGTTTGAAGAAAAGAGGGGTTACTGCAGGATGATGGCGATGATGGCGTTCACATCGCTGATGTTGACTTCGCCGTTACCATCCACGTCGGCAGACGCATCAACGTTGCCCCCGCCCAGTATGGCACTGATAACCTGACTCACGTCGCTGATGTTCACCTCGCCGTTGCCATCCACGTCACCAGGGGTCACGGCGGGCATTTCCTCGATGATGCGGAAGTAGTTGCTCCACCTCTTGTCGGCCTTATAGGCCGCTTGAGTGCCTGCAGGCACATTCAGTCGGCGTCCCCAGTAATTACTGGTAATGAGGGAAAAAGCATCATCTTCTACCGTCATGTCGGCAGGAGACTTGATGTAAGTATAAACGTCCCGCAAGTTGTCGCATCCCTCAAACGCCGACTCCCCAATGAAAGAAACTGTGGCGGGAATGGTGATGGTGGGCAATTCCTCGCAGTAGTAGAACGCACTTTCACCGATGGAGGTGAGGCTATTGGGCAGCGTGACACTGGCCAACTTATAGCAACTATCGAACACACGGTCCTTAATCACCTTGACCGAGTTGGGGATGACGATGCTCTCGAGACCAGTGCACCAAAAGAATGTCCACTCTCCCATGTCGGTGATGGAATTGGGGATGTCGATTGTGGTCAATCCTGTACAACTGCCAAACGACTCGTTGCCCAGGGCAGTCACGCTGCGGGGTATGGTGGTGGTCATGCAACCTGTTATCAACCTGTTGGCTGCTGTCTCGATAATCGCATTGCAGCCCCCGCGGGAATCGTAATTGGGATTGCCGCTCTCGACCTTGATGTTCTTGAGTTTCTCACAACCATAGAACGGATTTGCCCCCATGGTGGTGACCGTGCTGGGGATGGTGACGCTCGACAAGCCGGAGCAGCCTTCATACGCGTAGGACCCGATCGTGGTCAACGTGCTGGGGACGGAGAATGCCGTCAATCCTGTACAGCCGCCAAAGGATCCTTCACCCAGGCTCGTCACAGTGCTGGGAATGATGGTAGTCATGCAACCTGATATCAACGTGCTGGTTGCCGTCTCGATAATCGCATTGCAGCCCCCGCGGGAATCAAAATTGGGATTGCCGCTCTGAACCTTGATAGACCTCAAGTTAGAGCAGTAAATGAATGGATTCTTACCCAGGTGGGTGACCGTGCTGGGGATGGTGACACTTGACAGTTCATAGCAGTCACCAAAGGCGTACGAGCCGATGGTGGTGACCGACTGTGGAATGCTCACACTCATCAGGCCGCTGCCGCGGAAGGCATTGCTGCCAATGGTGATGAGCGAGTTGGGGAGCGTTATGCTCATCAGATTACTGCATTCACCGAACGCAAAAACGCCGATGCTGGTGAGCGAACTGGGAAGTGACACACTATACAGGTTGGAGCACATCAAGAAGGCAGATTCCCCAATGCTGGTGACCATGGACCCGACAGTCACCTTCTGCAGGTATTCGCAGAAGACAAACGCCATCTCGCCGATGCTGGTGACGTTATAACTTGTCCCATTGTAGGAGACCATGCGCGGGATGGTGACGTTGCCCGAATAACCGCCCGAGTAAGGACTATCACCCTTATAGGTGACAGCCACCTCGTTGCTACTGGTGATATTGTAGTACACACCACCCACGGCAAAATCGTGAGCCTGGGCCAGCGCTGGTGAGAGAATCGCCATCATGGCGAGAGCAAGGGAGTACAAGAGATTTTTCATAATAGATAAGATTATAGTGATTGAACATTTGGTTTTTTCACTCGCAAAGATACAGAAAGAATGTATAAAAAACAATAGTATTGTTATATTTTTTCCTATTAATCACTGATGACAGGCACCTACCATCCTAGTTGACAGGCATCTATAGATTCCAATCCTGTCGTCGAGCCATTCTGTGTGTCTCTATTTCATGACGGGGAAGCGGAACTGGCGCAACTGGCGTTCCAGATCGCGCTCGTGGCCGCCGGTGTAGCGGTTGACCAGGGCATGGAACTCGGGCGAGTGGTTCATGTGGGTGAGGTGGGCCAACTCGTGGCAGATGATATAGCGGATGAGCCCTTCGGGCATGAACATGAGGTTGCGGGAGAGTTGGATGACCTTTTTACTGGTGCAATGTCCCAGTTTGCGCATGCCGCGGCCTATCTCAAAGCCTGCAGGCTGCAATCCTAACTCACTGGCCACCTGACGGGCCAGCGGCAACAGCACGGCACGGGCCTGAACGTCCATCGCACGGCCGATGACGCTCGAAATCGTGCGTTTGACGCCATCGTCGGTCAGGTCGGCACTCTCGTGAACCTGCAAGTGCAGGGTGTCGCCCTCCCAGTGGTTGAGGATGTAACCCGGCATGCGGCTCTGGGACCCGATGACGACGCGGCACTTGTAGCACTCGATGGTCTGGCCCACGTGGAATGTGACTGACTGGGGGCGCGGCAACTGGCGCAGCCGTTCCCGGTCAAGGTTCACCACCCGCTGCAACTCGGCCACGCTGATGCCCAGCGGCGCACGCATGAGCAGATGCCCATCGGTATGATAAGTGAACCGCACCGAGGTCATGCCCCGGCGCAGTTCCACATATATCTTCCCGAACTCACGGTCCTCGATATACCCCTTCATGGCTTTTTCATGTCAAACAACTTGAACAATATTGAACAACTCAAACAACAAAACAAATTTAGGGATTGATATCGCAGTTGGCCCTAAAAGTTTCTTAATGCTAATTTCGCTAAGGAAACGTATTTCACTAAAAATATATTTAAAACTATTCGTGATTAATACTATTAATTCGTGAAAATAGCATTAGCCCCGCAGGGTTCGGGCCAACATCCATATCATTGCCATTATTTAATCATTTAAGTTGTTAATACTGTTTCTTGTTGTTCAGGTTGTTTGACGGAGTGTCAGAACCGGGTGATGCCCATGATTTCACGCACGTCGGCCAGGGTCTTGCTGGCGCGGGCGCGGGCACGCTCGGCACCCATCTCCAGGACGCGGTGCAGGTAGGCATCGTCGTTCTCGATGTCGATGATGCGCTCGCGGATGGGGGTGGTGAGGGCCACAATGTCCTCGGCAATCTCCTTCTTGAGGTCGCCGTAGCGGATTGAGCAGTTGTTATAGGCCTCGGTGAAATACTCCACCTTGTCGGGGGTGCCGACGAGTTTGAGGATGGTGAAGAGGTTCTGCACGGCTTCGGCCATGGGCTGATTGGGCTCGGTGGGGCCACCATCGGTCACGGCGCGCATCACCTTCTTGCGGATGACCTTCTCCTCATCGACCAGATAGATGCAGTTGCCCTCGCTCTTGCCCATCTTGCCGCTGCCGTCCAGGCCGGGCACCTTGACAGGCGCGCTGCCAAAGTTGAAGTTCTGCGGCTCCTTGAAGTAGTCGGTCTTGTAGAACGAGTTGAAGCGGCGTGCAAAGCGGCGCGTCAACTCCAGGTGCTGCTCCTGGTCCTTGCCAACGGGCACGAAGTCGGCACGCTGGATGAGGATATCGACGGCCATCAGGGTGGGATAGGTCAACAGGCCGGCATTCACGCGCTTGTTGGTGCTGGCGCCGATGATCTCCTTGGCCACGTCCTCGTCGTCATCGCCCTGATTGGGGGCGGTGATGCCCAGGGCCTTACGGGCCTTGTCCTTGAAGGCGGCCGTGCGCATCAGTTCGCCGATGCCCACGTGCATGTTGAGCAACAGGTACATCTCGCTCACCTCGGGCACGTCACTCTGTACAAAGATGGTCGATTTCTCGGGATCCAGGCCCGCGGCCAGGTATTCGGCCAGAATGTGGCGCACGTTGGTGTGCAACTCTTTGGGGTCGGGGTTGGTCGTGAGGGCATGCAGGTCGGCAATGAAGTAGTAACTGTCGTACTGGCCTTCGTTCTGCATCTTCACAAAGTTACTCAAGGCGCCCAGGTAGTTACCCAGATGCAATTGCCCGGTGGGGCGTATTCCGCTCAAAACAATCTTCTTGTTATCCATATTCTGATTCTTGCAATTTTATTTTACCGAATTGCAAAGGTAATCATTTTTTTTAAATCAGGAAAAAGTGTATCTTTGCATTGTGTTAAAAACTATACCATTGCGACAATGACAACCGACTCGGGATGGGACAACGAGATGAAAACGGTTGATGTGGGTTACAACTTTACCGACATCACACCGCTGGGTGGGCACCAGCATGGCTACTGCGATGTGTACCGTGCCCGCCGTTACGGCAAGTGGCATGTCCTGAAGGCCTTGAAGCCGCAATACCGCGACACTCCCGCCTGCCAGGCCATGCTGCACAAGGAGTTTGACATCGGTTTCCAGTTGTCTCATCCTGGCATCGCCAGCACGCTGGGGCTGGAGCATGTCGATTCCCTGGGTGAATGCATTATCGAGGAATGGGTGGACGGCGTGAGGCTGGACGAGTTGATCGCTCGTGACGATTTCACCGCCGCCAAGGCGCGAGACATTATCAAGCAATTGTGCGAAGTGTTGAAATACATCCACACCCGTCAGGTGACTCACCGCGACCTCAAGCCCAGCAACATCCTCATCACGGCCGACGGCAACAGGGTAAAGGTGATTGACTTCGGCGTGAGCGACACCGCCAGCCACGCCATCTTTAAGGGGCCTGCCGGCACTCTGGACTATACCGCGCCCGAATTGCTGGCTGGCGAAGCGGCCGACTCGCGTGCCGACCTCTACTCCCTGGGCATCATCATCAACCTGATGAACAACGCCTTGCCTCGTGTTGATCGGCAGTTATCCAAGATTGCCCAATGGTGCAGTCAAGCCAATCGAGACCAGCGCCCAGCAGATGCCAGCAAGGTGCTGGACGCACTCCAGCGCCCCACTAAGTCGGTCCGCTATCTTTTCATTGCCACCGCCACATTAGCCACCTTGCTGATAGCCACAGCCATAGCGATGGTCATCAAGTTTGGCCTACCTTGGCAACAGGTTCCTGCCGAAGTGCCCGCCAACGACACCACAGCACGGGTGGCAACCGCCACAGTTGACACCACTGTGGCCAATACCACCCGTGCTGATGCAGATGTCAGCACAACCGATGCCACCAACGACGCAGCAGGAACTGTCGCTCAACCTCAGTCTGTCCAGCCACCTCAGACGGCCCCGCCGGCCCAATCAGCCCAACCGCCTGCCCAAGAAGAATCCCCCGACAAGTTGCCGCCCTTAGTGCGCCAGAAATTCCTTGCCAAGGCCGCCAGCGTGGGGATGCTCGGGGCCATTAACGCCAAGGGGAGTCTTGACGAGACTCTCAGACTTCAAGGTAAGGAAGCCTTTGACCGCTATATTACCGAGTTTTTGAAAGAAAGAATCGAGGGCGAACTCGTTTATGAGGCTAACAACATGTTCATCAATGATCTGGGACATAACAAGGCCATGCGTGAGTTCCTGCTCACACCCGAGGGGCACCGCATGTTGAGCGCAGGGCGCAAGGTGGCCTTTGAGTATGCTCAAGACAGGCTACATCAACTTTACCCCGATCTGGACATCCCACCCTTCACCTTCAACAAAACCGAATGGTTCGATTAACGCCCCAAAAAATCAAGCCATTGACTTGATTATCGCTAACAATCCCGCTTAGGATGTATAGACGTCAACTAACCTAATGGCTTCTTGAACGGTAGAGATACTTTCAGCAACGTCGTCAGGAATCTCTATGCCAAAATGGCTCTCAAACCGCATTACCAATTCAACCAAGTCAAGGCTATCAGCGCCCAAGTCTTCAATAAATCTTTTCTCAGGCCTCACATTACTGATGCTAACACCCAATGTATCAGCAATAATACGTCTGGCTACTTCAGCATTACTGCTACTGCCGGATGAAGAACCGCTCAGAGTGCGACTGGGAGAGCCGCCCGACATAACCGCTTTGAAGCCATCCTCGGTAACGTCGCCATAATCCAAGACTTGCTTCAATATAGAGAGATAACTATAGGCTGCTGTATAAAGTGCAGTTCTGTTAATGGCGGGACCTGCAACGGCACCAGCGACTTGACCAATGACAGGTATTTTATTCACAACAGCAGTTGCGGCAAATGCAAGTCCATTAGAGGCCAAGTTCCCGACAATTCCACTAGCCACACTCTTCAAGAAATTATCAGAGAATGACACACCTATCACCTTGTTGATGTCATAATACATCTTCCAGGTCGATGCTATGATGGCTCCACCCGATGCCAGTTCACCACCCGGGATAGCGCTGGCCACGCCAGCCCAACTAACCACCGTGGCATGGCTCTTGACCTTGTCGATAATTTCCTGTGCCAGGAAATTAGATGCTTGATCATCTACATACCCTCTTGATTTCTTGAGAACCGGATGATTTTTCTTATAGAGCAAATCACCGATCTCGTATGCTATATTTTCAAATAGTTGCATTCTGTGTCAGTTTTTACAATTGATCGATTTTAAAACATTTTTCCATGAAGGTAGAACACAGTCTAATCGGTGGTGGAGTGTGATATTGAACATTCCACCACCGAGAACTCCGAACACTGTTGTGTTTAAGATCAGTAGTGTTGGGAAAAAAGTCGCACTACCATGTGTGCCCACATTTATTGCAATGATATTCAGGTTCTTCTCCAGCAGAGCCTAGCAAAGCGCCAATGCCAGCACCGATTGCAGCACCAATTGGCCCGCCTAGGGCCATTCCTGCTGCCGCACCACCCCAAGCGCCATGGGCCTTGTGGGAACCACCTTTTGATGAAAATAACCTTGATGAATCTACATCAGAGGAACCACATTTTGGACAAGTTGCCATAATTATAAGATTTTAAAGATGTTAATAATTAAAGAGTATTATATAGATGATTAGTAGTCCTTTTTGGCCTGATCAATGAAGCGCTTGATGAATCCTTTATCACCCAGCACTTGGTCTATTGCGGCCTTGAGGTCAGAGCCCGTGATGCTTGTCCCGCCACTGCGACCTGCGGCAAAAGACAGCGCTTTCAGGTAAACATATCCTGAAGCCAATGTCAAAGCATATTGGGCGGCACTCATGACAACAGCGCCACCTATTGAGCCGATGACGGGAATGAATTTCAGTGCGCTAGCCACACCCGAGATGGCAATATACCCCGCGAGATTGGTCGCTACACCAGAGCCGATCGACTTGATGATATTCTCGGCAAAGGGGAGATTGATCTTGTTATTGATGCGGATATACATTCCCCAGATGCTTGCCGCTCCTGCTGCAAGATCGGCCCCTGGAACTGGTATCCACGACGAGGCCACGGCAAGTTTGCTATGAGTCTTGACCACATCGACTATCTCCTTGGGCAGCAGGTTGTCGGCCTGTTTATCAAGTTGCTCCACAACTTCCTTGGCGACGTGGAGTAATTCGTGATCTATATTCATAATTAATGATTTCAGTTGATTCGTTCCACGTCGAGGTAAGCCATGTTGAGGGCGCCGGCGCGGCGGATGTCGATACCGTAGATGCGCATGAAGGCGTCGGCAACGGGTTGGCCACCGTTAGTTAACACAGGGTTGCTCATCGATTGGGTAACCACTTCGACAGACATGCCGGGCTCGATGCGTATGCCGTTGGCATTCTTCATTTGCTTGGTTGTGATGATAAATCTTGGCATAGTCAGTAATAATTTAATTGTATAAGGCTTTAAGAATATTTGGTTGCAAATATAGACGTTTGACATGGTAAAATATGGCATTGTGTTGGTTCAAGTTGGTTCACGGAATGCAAGAATAATAAAAGAATTTAAATAATGTTGTAAATTTGCGCCCAATGAATATTACCGACCACGAAATAAAAGATTTGATAAAGATGGTGGAGACTAAACTGGGCAGGCCACTTGCAGCGCCTGTGGATTTTAGTCTCCTGTCACTCGAGATAGAAAAGACGCTTAACGAGACAATCAGCATATCAACCATCAAGCGACTGGTGGGCTATGTCAACGATGAGCACAGGCCCAGCGTCACGACATTGAATCTGCTGTCACGATATGTGGGTTTCAAGAACTGGCAAACCCTGCAACTTCATCTTGATGACACGACATCGGGGTCACTCAGTGAGGATATCATTCAGTCCAGCAGTCTGGCTGTCGGTGATGAGTTGGAAATGGAATGGCTGCCCGACCGTTATTGCCATGTCAGATTCGTGGGTAATAACCGGTTTGAAGTGATTGATGTGAGGGGCAGCAAGCACCTGCAAGTAGGTGACACGTTCGAGACGCTTGTCCTGTGCCTTGGACAGCCGGTCATGGGGACCAACCACATTCACGGCGATGAGCGACGCCCCATCTACATCATCGGGCGCCGTCACGGCCTGTCGGCCCTAAGGAAAATCAAAGAAACATAATTCACCCCTCTCACTCGACCATGGCGAGCAAGTCGCCGGCAATGCCGGGGCAGGCTGCCAGGATGCAGATGCCGTGGTCGTTGCGGTAGCGCTTGACGATGGCCCCGGCCTCAAGGGCAATGAGTTCGCCCGCACAGGCATCCCACTCCTTGAGATTCAACTCCCAGTAACCATCCAGCCATCCGGCGGCGACATAGCACAGGTCCATCGCTGCCGAGCCGAGGCGGCGGATTCCCCTCACGCGCGGCATGACCTGGGCAAAACGGTCCAGGTTGTTGTCGGGATTGGTGGCCTTGTCATAGGGGAAACCTGTCGAGATGACAGAGCGCTGCAACTCGGTCGTGGATTTCGCCTCCAGCCGCCCGTAGGGGCCTACTGCGCCCTTGCCCTTGACGGCACAAAATTCCTCACCGAGTGTGGGGGCATAGACATATCCCATGTGTGTAACGCCATCGACCTTGAGCCCGATGGAGATGCAGTAGCAGGCCAAGCCTGCACTGTAATTGACCGTCCCGTCCAGCGGATCGATGACCCACTGATAACGGGCCTGGCGGTGGTCGTCGCCGCTCTCCTCGCTCAGGATCGCATGATCGGGGTATCGGGAGTGCAGCATGTCGATAATGACGCATTCGCTGCCCTTGTCGGCCTCGGTCACAATATCATAGGCGCTACCCTTATCCTCGATATTCAAGTCACGGCGGCGGAAGTAGGCTCTCAATACCTCGCCCGCCTCATGGCCCATCTCCCGTGCACACTCCAGCCAATCCTTTTCCTGGCTGGTCAACGGCTCTCTAAACATGTTTTTCATCATCGTTTTACCTCCTTATCATTTTAATGAAACCTTGAAACAATCTGCCAAAAAAAGGGGGCGATTACCACGCCCCCCCTGTGAAAACTACTCATTTCCGTTCTCAGGCTCAATGGGTATCTGGCGCTTAAACACTTCCTTGAAAGTGATCAACGTCTCGCTGCGGCCCAAACCCATCTTCATGAAACGGTCGTGGATCACCTGCAACAGGTGGTCATTGTTCTGAGCATACAACTTGATGAACAGGTCATACTTGCCTGTTGTGAAATAGCACTCAACAACCTCGGGGACAGTTTTCAACCTGGCCACTACCTCATCAAACTTGGATGGGTCATTCAAGAAGAAACCGATGTAGGCACAGGTCTGATAACCCACCGAAGCCGGATTAATCAATGAGATGGATCCCTTGATGACGCCCATGTTGTACAACTTCTGTATGCGCTGATGAATGGCGGCTCCCGACACATTGCATGCCCTTGCAATCTCCAAGTAGGGCTTGCGTGCATTGAGCGAAAGCATCTTTAAAATTTTGTAGTCTAGTGAATCAAGTTTTGTTGCCATAAAATTATAATTTTTATTGTGTATGCCTTAAAATAAATATTTGATAGAGCACGTTTACTAATTTAAATTCAAGCAGTTTCCAGAACAAGTGCTGCTTGAGCGCTACAAAGATACAACATATTTCTTAATATTTTGATAAATTATAAGAAAATTTCTACAAAATCTTCACATTTGGCATATTTTCACAATTTATATCTTGCGAATTTCCCCGAATGTGAACGTCGGGAATGGTCATCTGTCATCAGATTGATGAGCACCGACGCCCGTTTCCATGTCACCATTGCCGACCATGACGGCCTTGACGTGGGCTTTATCTCCTACTGGACCCTCGACGGGTTCAACTACATCGAGCACCTGGCCGTGGAGGGGAGATGGCGCCGCATGGGATATGGGGCAAGCCTGGTGCGCCATGTGGCATCGCTGGGGGCTCCCCTGCTGCTCGAGGCCGAGCCACCTGTTGACGACGTGACCGTCAACCGCGTCAAGTTCTACCAGCGGTTGGGGCTGACACTGAGGGAAGACGTGGAATATGTCCAGCCGCCATACGGTCCGGGCATGCCTCCGGTCCCCTTGCGATTAATGACCTCATCCTCGATGACTCACGATGACGTCGAGCGTGCCGTCGCCACCATCAAGGCAGTCGTGTACCGACAAGCGATACCATAAAACCCACGCTGTGTCATCAATGGCGACTGGAACTATTCATCGCGCTACGCGTGAGAAATCAAAATTATAAATAAAACTGAAACAAAAAATTTATTATATTTCAATTTCTATACAAATTTTCGCTTGATTTCTCGGCCATAAGGCCGATTTAAAACAAGCGACTGAATTATGACACAGCCTCAAGGGGGGGGCAAGAGAGAAGGGGCGGTCAACTCCCGATGGGAGCCAGCCACCCCTTCTTGTATTATTTAAGTCCCTGGTGTTGAGAGGGATCACATGTACTTGGCAACAGCGGCCTTGAGGCGAGTAGGATCCTCGACGCGCTCCACGATCTCACCACCCTTGATGATAAACGTGGTGGGGATGCCAGTGACATTGTAGTTGCCCACGTTCTGAGAGTTGACACTGCGGGGATCAAAGACGGTGATCCACGGAAGATTCTGGGCCGACTGGCGCCAAGCCACATTGTCCTGGTCCAGACTGATTTGGTAAATTGCCAAGCCACGGGAATGGTAATTCTGATAGATGTCGTTGAGCAACTTGTTGAGTTGAGGCGAGATCTCGGTCGTGTAGGCGGTGAAGTCGAGCAGCACGACGCGGTTCTCGGCAGCGACCTTCGACAGGCTGTATTCCTTGCCGTGGTAGTCCTGCAACTTGATGTCGATGAGCGAAGCCACGTCGGCATACACGGTATCGGTCGGGGCGGCCTGCGCACGGCGGCGGCGTTGACCGTCAAGCAGCAGGTTCACCAGATAGTCGGTCCTGGGATCGTCGGGGCGGAAGGAGTTGAACGAGTTGGCCACCGCGCCGATGATGCGCAGATCATCGTCATCGAGGGGGTCAAACAGCGGCTTACCGTTGATATACTTGTTGATGGTGTAATAGGCCACAATGCCGCTGGGATCGGCGACAATCTGCCGGGCCAACTTGTCTTTCCAAGCCTTTAACTGGGCCTCGCTGCCCTTGTTGCCTGCAAACTGCATCGCCTCCTTGTCAATCTTCATCACCTGCTCGGCATGCTCGCTGCCCGAGATGGAGTAATCGGTGCCAAAGGCGCCCAGTCGGGTCTTGATCGTGAGGTGGTCCAGGCTGTCAATAGGGAAGCAGATAGATTGTCCAGCCAGTCGCAGTTGATAGATATTAGGCACCTCGGGAGCCGGGGCACTGACACTGAACTTGCCATCCTTGCCCACCTTGACGCTGTCGATAATCAGCCACTCACCATTGCTTGATTGCTCGAGCACGAGCGTTGTCGAGTCGGTGGCATCCTCAACGACGCCGTCAACCTGGAACTTATTGCCGTTACAAGCCGTGAGCGCGGCGACGGCAACCATCATCAATAATATCTTTTTCATGCTGTTATGAATTATATCTTTCTAAAAAACGTGCGAAATTACACTTTTTTTCTCAACCCACCAAATTGAAACCAAAAACAACTAGGGAATGAGCGACAAAAAACAAGAAAAACGGCCGCAGGGACAATCAGTCCGCCCAGCAACACAAACCACTCAATCTAAACGCATTAAGAAATATCCGACCGAACTTTTTCGCCCATTTGCTCTAAATAATGTGGCAAAAGTGGGGAAAGATTGGGCAAAAACCATTATCTTTGCTGGTTAAACCAACCATTTTAAGATTTATCATGGAGTTCAGGACGACAATGAAGACGGGAGAGAACCGCGGCTGGCTGCATCACAGCGACAGGGTGATGCTGCTGGGATCGTGCTTCAGTGACAACATCGGCACCAAGATGCACGGTGCGTTCATTGACGCAACGGTCAATCCCATGGGGACGCTCTACAACCCCATGAGTATCGCCCGGGCAGTGGACAGGCTCATCGATTGCCGTCCCATGGCAGGACAGGAACTGTTCATGCAGGGCGGCGTGTGGAACAGTTATGACTTCCACTCCCGCCATTCCATGCCCAACAAGCAGGTGACCATCGACCGCATGAACAGCCGCATCGAGATGGGCCATCAGGCATTGAAGACCGCCCAATTGCTCACCATCACGATGGGCACCGCCATCGTCTATCGCCTCAAGGCGACAGGCGAGGTCGTCGCCAATTGCCACAAGGTGCCACAACATGAGTTTGAGCGCAAGATGGCCAGCGTCGGCGACATGGTCCAGGTGCTTGACACGATGCTCACGCGCCTGCACGATTTCAACCCAGGTCTTAGGGTAATCCTCACGGTGAGCCCCATCCGCCACATTGCCGACGGCCTTGACGTCAACTCACTGAGCAAGGCGGCCTTGCGTGTAGCCATCCACGAGGTCTTGACCAGGCATCACGAGTATTGCGAGTACTTCCCCGCCTACGAGATCATGCTCGACGACCTGCGCGACTACCGCTTCTACACCAGCGACATGGTTCATCCCAGCGAGGTGGCGGTGGAATACATCTGGCAGGCGTTCCAGGCGACCTACCTCGATGACCACAGTGCCCTGGCAGTGGCCCGCTGCGAACGCATCCACAAGCGGCTGCAGCATCGCCCGATGAGCACCAACCGCGAGACGGTGGACCGCTTCAATGCCGACACGGCCAGCGTGGTGCGCAACCTCATCAAGGAATATCCCTACCTGGAAAAGAATACTGAACTTCTAAAAGCACTTGAACGATCATGAAATACTCGATTACCGAAATATCCAATGTACTGGAAGTCACCGGCGGACAAATCGTCGATGAAGACGCTATCGTGAGCCAGTTGCTCACCGACTCGCGCTCCCTCACGTTGCCCGAGGAGACCATCTTCTTTGCCCTGCGCACCGAGGGTGGCGACGGGCACAACTATATCCCCGACCTGTTTGACAAGGGGGTGCGCAACTTTGTCGTCGCCAGTGACTACTATGCACTGCCCGAATGCTCCGGCGCCAATTACATTGCCGTCGAATCACCGCTCGACGCGTTGCAGGCACTGGCCACCTTCCACCGCAGGCGCTTCCGCGAGTTGCCCGTCATCGGCATCACCGGCAGCCGCGGCAAGACCACCGTCAAGGAGTGGCTGTACCAACTGCTCAAGGACGATTACCGCATCGTGCGCTCACCACGCAGTTACAATTCCCAGATAGGTGTGCCGCTCTCGCTGTGGGACATCGACAACAACACCGACCTGGCCATCATCGAGGCCGGCATCTCGACCACTGGCGAGATGGACAACCTGCAGGCCATGATCAGGCCCACCATCGGCATCATCACCAACCTGGGCAGTGAGCACAATGACGGCTTCGCGTCGATGCAGCAGAAGGCCCAGGAAAAAGCCAAGATTCTCTTCAACTGCGAGAGCATCGTCTATTGTGCCGACGACCCGCTGGTAACCCACACCATCGCTCCGCTTGTCGAGAGCGATGTGGCCATGGCCATGTCATGGTCCCGCAACCACTGCGAGGCGCCGCTGCAGGTCGAGAAGACCGAGCGCAACGAGAAATGCACCACCGTGCATTACACCTATGACGGCGATGCCAGCGAGGTCACGATCCCCTTCACGGCCGACCGCGACCTGGACAATGCCATCATCTGCCTGGCAGTGCTGCTGCAACTGGGCATCGACCGCGATGTCATTGCCAGCCGCATGGCAACCCTCACACCCGTGGGGACGCGTCTCAACGTCATCGAGGGCGTCAACAACTGCACCGTCATCGTGGACAGTTACACCAGCGACTACAACTCCCTCACGCCAGCCCTCAACTTCATGACACGGCGTGCCGGCAACCGCCCGTGCACCGTCATCCTGAGCGACCTGGCCACCGAGACCTACAGCGGCGCCGAATTATACATCCGCGTGAGCGAGTTGCTCAAGACCAAGCGCGTGAACCGCCTCATGGGCATCGGCAAGGAGATGTGCCGCTACAGCCAGTACTTTGACGAGTTGCCACACGCCCGATTCTATAACGACACACAGGAGTTCATGAGTGACTTTGCCAAGGGCGACTTTGACGACGAGACCATTCTCATCAAGGGCGACCCGCGCTTCGGCTTCAGCCAGATCATCGACCTGCTCGAGGCCAAGCAGCACATGACGGTCATGGAAGTGGACCTGAACGCGCTGGCCCACAACTTCAAGTTCTTCAAGTCGCTCATCAAGCCCGGAACCAAGACCATCGGCATGGTCAAGGCCAGCGGCTATGGGGCCGGCAGTTATGAGATTGCCAAGACGCTGCAGGACTGCGGCTGCGACTACCTGGCTGTCGCCGTTCACGACGAGGGTGTGGAACTGCGCAAGGCCAGTATCACCATGCCGGTCATCGTGCTCAACCCCAATGGTGTGAACTACAAGGCAATGTTCCAGTACCAACTGGAACCCGAACTCTACAGTCTGGACATGACCCACGACCTCATCAAGGAGGGCCGGCGCTATGGCGTTCAGGGCTTCCCCGTGCACATCAAGATTGACAGCGGCATGCACCGCCTGGGGTTCACCCGCGAACAGTTGCCCGAACTGATCGAAGTGCTCAAGTCCCAGGATGTCATCAAGCCAGCCTCGGTCTTCACCCACCTGTGTGTCGCCGATGAACCAGATCAGGATGACTATACCCAGGGCCAGTTTGACTACTTCGATGCCTGCAGCGACCTGCTGCAGCAATCCTTTGACCATCCTATCATGCGCCACGCGCTCAACACGAGCGGCATCGTGCGCTTTCCCGAGCGCCAGTACGACATGGTGCGCATCGGCATCGGGCTGTATGGCATCCGCACGCTCTTTGACGGCACCGAGGACACCCTCAAGCCCGTATCGGCCCTGCGCTCCATCATCATCAGCATCAAGCAATGGCCAGCGGGCACGACCATCGGCTATGGCCGTCGCGGTGTGCTCGAGCGCGACAGCCGCATCGCTACCGTGACCATCGGCTATGCCGACGGCTTTGACCGCCACTTTGGCAACGGGGCCGTGAACATGTGGGTCAACGGCAAGTTGTGTCCCACGGTGGGCACCGTGTGCATGGATGCCGTGATGATCGATGTGACCGATGCGCCCTGCAAGGTGGGTGACACGGTCGAGATTTTCGGCGAGCACGTGCCCATCGAGCAACTGAGCGAAGCCCGCGACACAATCCCCTACGAGATACTGACCAGCGTCTCGCCACGCGTCAAACGAGTTTATTACCGCGAATAATGATGAAACTGACCCTACTTGACATATCACTGCTCATGGCCTTGCTGCTGGGTTGCGCCACAAGCGCTCTCGCCCAGGACATCGAGGCTAACGGCATCTACTACAATATCATCAGCGACACCCAGGTGGCTGTAGCACCTGCCATCCATGGGGGTATCAACCACTACCATGGCTGCATCATCCTGCCCGAGCGGGTGTACTGCGACGGCGTCAACTATGATGTCGCTGCCATCGGCGCCCGAGCCTTCTGGCAGTCAGGAGTTACCGAGGTGCAGATTCCCAACAGCGTGACGATGATCGGCGACGCCGCTTTTGCCGATGCCGAAAACCTGACCAGCATCACCCTTCCGCTCGGCCTGACCGCCGTGAGCCGGTATATGCTGGCCGGCACGTCCATCGCCAACATCGTCCTGCCCGAGGGCGTCACGACAATCGGGCAAGGCGCCTTTGAGGACTGCGCCAGCCTGGTGACGGTGTACCTGCCCGCATCGGTACGTCACATCGGTGACAGGGCCTTCAGGTACTGCTATAACCTCGCCGATGTCTATAGTGACGCCTCTACCCCACCCCTCACACTGGGCGACGAGGCCTTTGAGGGCTGCAGCGGCATCCACGTGATGGTGGCCGACGGCGGCATGGCACGCCGCTACCAGAACGATGCCGTGTGGGGTGATGAGGAAGTGTTCTCGTTGTGGGTTGACAAGGGTCTGGCCGTGCCGCCCGAGATGCGACAGGAGCACCTGGGCGAGAACTGGACAGCGTTGACCCTGGGCAACAGCCTTGCCTACAAGATCTACGGCCCTGACGGTTACCTGCAAGCCATCACCGCTGCCGACCGCTACTTCCTGCCCATCGGCGCACAGAGCACCGACTATCTGGTGGTGCCCACCACCCTGACGCACGACGAGGAAGACCAGCAACTGGTGGCAACCAGTGAGCCGGCAGCCATCGAGGAGATAGTAGAATCCAAGCCCAACGGCGACATCACCATTCTGGGCCTGGACGGCACCATCCACATCGAGGGAGATACCCACGGGATGTGGACATTCATCTATGACGTGTATGGCAACCTGTGGTATGAGCGTCCCTCGGGGCGCAACTGGATCAACCTGCCGGGACAGCGTGTTTACATTGTCAAGGTAGGCGATGTGGTACGTAAAGTATTCCTAAACTGATGACAAACAACAACAACGATATCGACATCAAGTACATGCGCCTGGCCCTCGACGAGGCCCACAAGGCGCTCGAGCGCGATGAAGTACCCATCGGGGCCGTCATCGTGTGCAAGGGGCGCATCATCGGCCGCGGGCACAACCTGACCGAGGCGCTGACCGACGTCACCGCCCATGCCGAGATGCAGGCCATTACCGCCGCGGCCTCGACCCTGGGCGGCAAGTACCTGACCGACTGCACCCTGTATGTCACCGTCGAACCGTGCCTGATGTGCGCTGGAGCGCTGGCCTGGAGCCAGATACCGCGCATCGTCTATGGCGCCAGCGACGACAAGCGGGGCTACCACACGATGTGCGCCGCCCCCTTCCACCCCAAGACGGTCGTCACCGGCGGCATCCTCGCCGACGAGTGCGCCCGCCTCATGACCGACTTCTTCAAGAAAAAAAGGGTAAAATAGGGACGGTTCTTTTGATGTAATTTATAGATATCCACTCATTAACCAGAAGAATTAAAGTGATGAAAAAGACGTTATTATTACCGCTGACATTGATGGCAGCCATGATGTTCATGGCAACGGTGGCATGTGCCCACACGACAACCAACAAGCAAGATGCCATCGAGATGGCTGCCCCCGAAGAGGAAGCCACCTTTCCTGCCGATACCATCGAGGTAATGAGCCAGGCCATGGGCCGCACCATCAAGAATGTGGTCGTAATGCCCCAACAATACTTTGATGACGTGGAGGACAACAAATACCCCGTGCTGTACCTACTGCATGGTGCCGATGGCTGCTACAACGACTGGTCCCGCAAGGCCGACCTGCACCGTCTAGCCGATCAGTACAACGTCATCATCGTGTGTCCCGACGGTCAGGACAGTTGGTATTTTGACTCACCCATCGATCCCAAGATGCAGTTCGAGACCTACGTCAGCAAGGAACTGGTCGAGTATATTGACAGCCACTACCGCACCCACGCCAACCGCTACATGCGTGCCATCACGGGCCTGAGCATGGGCGGTCACGGCGCGCTGTTCCTGGCCTTTCGTCACCCCGACGTGTTCTGGTCTTGCGGCAGCATGAGCGGCAACATGGACATCACCCAGTTCACCGACCGTTGGCACATCAGGGCCCGCCTGGGAGACTACGAGAACAACCCGCAGCGCTGGCATGACCATGCCGTGGTCAACCAGTTGGACAAGGTGAAGAACTGTCCCCTCAAGCCCGCCCAGAACATCATCATCGACGACGGCCTGAACGACATCTTCATCAAGAACAACATCGCCATCCACGACAAGATGGTGGAAATGGGCATTGACCACGACTTCACCGTGCGTCCCGGTCGCCACAGTTGGACCTACTGGGTCAACTCGCTCGACTACCACATGATGTTCTTTGACAAGGCCTTCAACCGCGGCCGCGAACTGATGGAGAAATAAACTACCGACAAAGCACCTAACCCGATAATACCCTAACCACAATGAAACGACCCAAGATACTGATTATCTATACCGGCGGCACCATCGGCATGATCGAGAATCCCGAGACCCATGCCCTGCAGCCGTTTGACTTTGATCACCTCATGGACAATGTGCCCAAGGTCAAGAAACTCGACTATGACATCGATAACCTGCAGTTCAACCCGCCCATCGACAGCAGCAACATGGACCCGACCCACTGGCGTGACATCGCGCTGGCCATCGAGGAACACTACGACCGCTATGACGGCTTTGTCGTGCTGCACGGCACCGACACGATGGCCTTCACGGCCTCGGCGCTGAGTTTCATGCTCGAGAACCTGAGCAAACCTGTCATCATCACCGGCTCGCAACTGCCCATCGGTGAGGTGCGCACCGACGGCGAGGAGAACCTCATCACCGCCCTGCAGGTGGCCGCGGCCATCGACGAGAAGGGACGTCCCCGCGTGCAGGAAGTCGCCATCCTGTTTGAGAACTACCTGTGGCGCGGCAACCGTGCCACCAAGATGAGCGCCGACAACTTCAACGCCTTCAAGAGTTTCAACTATCCCGAACTGGCCGAAATCGGCCTCGACATCGAGTATAACGAGGCCAGCCTCAGGAAGATGCCGCCTCGCCCGCTGCGGGTGTGCACCGACATGGACACCAATGTCATGTTCCTGGAACTCAACCCCGGCATGACCGAGCAGACGCTCGACTACCTGCTGCACACGCCGGGCATCAAGGGCATCGTCCTCAAGACCTACGGCGCCGGCAACACGCCCAGCCATCCCTGGTTCATCAAGTGCATCAAGGAGGCCGTGGAGCGCGGAGTGGTCATTGTGAACGTGACCCAGTGTGTCAACGGCGGCGTGAACTGCACGCTCTATGAGACGGGCAAGACCCTGCTCGACGCCGGCGTCATCAGTGGTGCGGACATGACCAGCGAGGCCGCTATCACCAAGATGATGTTCCTCTTCGGCATGCGGTACTCTTCCAGCATGGTCAAGAAATACATGGTGAGCGACCTGTGTGGCGAACTTACCCTCCCTTAAACCTTCCTCAAGCCTGAAGTATGGACAAATATTATCTCATCCTTGCCGTTGCAGTGCTCCTACTCGCTGCTTATTTTGCAAGCCGCAATAGCCACGCAAAAGCCCAAGCAACGACCGACTTCATCCCGCCCAACCAGGAGAAACTGATTGACGACATGATCGCATTAATGGATTGTCCATACTCGCTCTATTCAAGGGGCATCGACAAACATTATATCATCGAGGCCTACCAGCAGGCCTGTGACACGGCTAAGGGATTTATTCCGGTTTTCTTCACCATCGATGTGAACCTCTTTGAGTGCCTGATGTCCAACATGGGATTTGACAGGGAGGACATGGTGGACGGGGATTTGCCCTTTGACGAAATGTTGAAAGGTCTGAGGAAAAGGTTGCTCACCGAGGAAGGCAAGTCAGGTCAGGAAATGCTTGCGAAGTTACTCCAGCAGTATATCAAGGACTATGACCAGGACGGCAATCCGGGCTGGCAGCAGTTCAGGTCGGAACCAGCCTACAAGAACGTCTCCAACGACTGCTTTACCGGAATCCTGTGGGACGAAAGCGGAAAAACCGAGCACGACCTCATTTTGGCCGAAATTCCGGTGCAACACCCCTGGCAAGTGTTCGCCTGGTGCCCCTACGGCGACTGGAACGCCTGTCCCGATGCCGACACCCACCTTGCCGTCGCCAGATACTGGCATGAGGAGTATGAGGCCGTCCCCATGGTGATCGGCTCCGATTTCATCATTTACCGAGTCCCCGAGCCCGTTGACGACGACCGCGCCGCGACCCTCGCCGAGGAGCAATTTGCCTATGACGAAGATATTGTCACACAGGGAGTCGGGAACATCAACACCCAGGAACAGATGTTGAGACAATCACGGTACTGGTACTTCTGGTGGGATTAATCCATTAAAATGGATTCTCAAGAAATAACGTCAAGCCGCCTCGAGCATGTGCTCCAAGGCGGCTTGATTTGTCATGTCGTCGATCAACAATCAGTAGGTCATGCGGGGCTCGAGTTCCTTGGCCTGGTCGATCATCTTCTGGATCTCGCTCTCGACGGGAACGCGGCCGCACAGGTGCTTCTCCTCGTTGACCTCGGCCACCTTGGCGGCGAGGTTGGCAGCCACGCGGTGACGCAGTTCCTTGACGGTGTCGACGCCTGCAGCCTCGAGCAACTCGGCGAACTGCGGGCCGATGCCATTGATGCGGAACAAGTCGGCATGGTTGGTCCACTTGAGGATCAATTTCTCACTGATGCCGGTCTTCTCGGCCAGTTCCTTGCGGCCTGCAGGAGCAGCGCAGCGGTCAAGCAGTTGTGATACGGACGTGATGCCCTCGGCTTGCAACTTGGGAGCATAAGCATCGCCAATGCCCTCGATATCAATAATCTTGTAATCCATAACTCTATTCAGTTTTTATAATGTTTAAATAATACCTCTATTTTTCAATTACTCCTCTACTTTCTTGTCGCAGTTGCAGTCGATGATCTTCCAGATGCAGGCTGCCAGCGCACCACCCACCAGCGGGCCGACGATGAAGATCCACAGGTTGGCCAGTGCGGTACCACCCTGGAAGATGGCGGGAGCAATGGAGCGGGCGGGATTTACCGAGGTGCCGGTGTAACGGATGCAAACCAGGTGAACGAGAACCAGCGACAGACCGATGGCCAGGCCGGCAAAATTGTTGGTAGCGCCGTTGGTCTTGGCGGTAGCACCGAGGACTACAAGCACAAACACGCAGGTGAAGATGATCTCGGCCAACAGACCACCCAGGACAGACACACCCTCCTGCAGGTCGTTAGCGCCCGTGCCATCCATGCCCATCACATTGGTGGTGAGCAGGTAGAGCAATGCCGAGCCGATGAAGGCACCGATAACCTGGAACAGGATATACATGCCACAATCCTTGGCCGTCATGCGGCCGCTCAGGAAGCAGCCCAGCGTGATGGCGGGGTTGATGTGGCAACCGCTGATGCCGCCGATGGTATAGGCCATGGCAACCACTGCCAGACCAAAAGCCAATGCCGTTCCCACAACAGCGGGGATGTTGTTCACGGGGTCACAACCCAGACTCACGGCAACGCCACAGCCCATCAACACGAGGACCATAGTGCCAACCATTTCTGCTAAATACTTTTTCATAGTGTAATGTGATTTTATTTTGGTTAAACAAGTGATTTCTCGGATGAATGATAAGATTAATACTTTGGAATGTGCAAACTTAGCAATTTTTAATGAAAAACGCAAGAATTTTTGATAAAAACTTTGTATTTTTGCGAATTGATATCACATGAACTTTATAGATAATTGAATACAATGAATGTATCAATAGTAGGAACAGGATATGTGGGTCTGGTGAGTGGTACATGCTTTGCCGACCTGGGTGTGAACGTGACCTGTGTGGACCGTGATAGTCAGAAGATTAACCGACTCGTGTATGGTGCCATTCCCATCTACGAGCCTGGCCTTGACAACATGATCAACCGCAACGTCAACGACAAGCGGCTCACCTTCTCGAGTGACTACCAGAAAGGGTTTGTTGACCAGGATTTTGTATTTTGCGCCATCGACACGACCGCGAGTGAGGACGGCTCGACCGACTTGAGCCCCATTCTTGAAATCGCTAAGACCTTCGGCGAAAACATCAACCGCTACAGCGTGTTTGTCATCAAGTCGACCGTTCCCGTGGGAACGGCACAGCATGTGACCAAGATCATCGGCGAAGCCCTTGAGGCCCGCGGCGCCGACATCAAGTTTGACGTGGCCAGCAATCCCGACTTCCTCACCGAGGGCAACGGCATCAAGGACTTCATGAAGCCCGACCGCATCGTTATCGGCACCGAGACCGCCAGCGCCCATCAGGCCATGGAGCGCCTGTACCGCACCATCCTGATGCACAACAACCGCACCGTCATCTACACCGACACCCGCACGGCCGAGATGATCAAGTATGCCGCCACCTCCATGCTCGCCACACGCGTGAGTTTCATGAACGAGATCGCCAACCTGTGCGAGATTGTGGGTGCCGACATCAACATCGTGCGGCATGGCGTGGGCACCGACAGCCGCATCGGCCCCAAGTACATCTTCCCGGGCTGCGGCTATGGAGGCACACTGTTCCCCCAGGACATCAAGGACTTGATCAAGATCGGCAATGAGCACAACTTCAACATGGAAGTCCTCAAGGCGGTCGAGAATGTGAATACCCGGCAGAAGCGCATCCTCTTCAAGAAACTGTATAACCACTTCAAGGGCGAGTTGGCTGGCAAGACGGTTGCCCTGTGGGGACTGAGTTTCAAGCCCGAAACCGACGACATGACCGCCGCGCCGGCCATCGACACCATCAACCTGCTGATGGACGCCGGATGCAACGTGCGCGTGTATGACCCCGTTGCCATGAATGCCACCAAGCGCCGCTGGAGCAACGTGTATTGCGGTCTGGACATGTATGACGCCGTCAAGGGCGCCGACGCCCTGCTGCTGCTCACCGAGTGGCGGCAGTTCCGCATTCCGGCCTGGCAAACCGTGAAGAGCCTGATGAACACCCCGCTCATCATTGACGGCCGCAACGTGTATGACGGCGATGAACTCGAGGAGATGGGATTCACCTATCACTGCATCGGCCGCTAAGGCTGGAACGGTGTGAAAACAGAATACCAAGAGGGTGTGTCATAATTCACTCGCTTGTTTTAAATCGGCCTTACGGCCGAGAAATCAAATAAAAATTTGTATAATATCAAACAAAATAAATTTTTATTTCAATTTTATTTATAATTTTGCTTGATTTCTCGCGCGTAGCGCGATGAATAGTTTCAGTCGCCATTTATGACACATCCCCTCGTTTTTCTACTTGATGGGGGCTCACTTGGTGGGCTCCATGTGGATGGTGACGTGGGTCTGGTCACCATAGCGTTGCTTGATGCTACGCTCAATGGCCGTGGCGAGGTCATGGGCAGCAGTGAGTGTCGAGTTGCCGTCCATGCGCACGTGGGCCTCGATGGCGAAGTGGTGCCCGATGCGGCGTGTGCGCAGGTTGTGTGGCTCACACACGTCGGGGAAAGAAGTGATAATATCGATAATTTCTTTTTCCACATCGCCGGGAAGCGACGACTCGGTGAGTTCTCCGATGCTGGAGCGCAGCAGGTCAATTGACACCTTGAGCAACATGCACCCCACGACAACCGAGGCCACAGGGTCGAGTACAGTCCAACGCCGGCCGAGCAGGATGGCGCCACCGATGCCCACAGCGGCCCCAACCGATGACAGGGCATCGCTGCGATGATGCCAGGCGTTGGCAATCAAGGCCTGGGAGTCCAAGCGCTTACCCCTGGCAACGGTGTACCGATAGAGGATTTCCTTGAAAATGATTGAAACCAAGGCGGCGACCAGGGCCAACCAGCCAGGCGCTGCAAGTTGCTTGCCACCAGCCCAATCAATGAGTTTGAGCACGCCCGAGATAATAATGCCGGTTGCGGCAGCCAGGATTGCCAGGCCAATGACCAAGGTGCCCAAGGTCTCATACTTGCCATGACCGTAATCGTGGCTCTCGTCCTGAGGCTTGGCGCTCACGTGGACAAATGCCAGCACAATGATGTCGGTGACGAAATCGGACAACGAGTGAACGGCATCGGCAATCATGGCCGAACTGTGACCCAGCACACCGGCGATGAACTTGAAGGTCAATAGCGCCACATTCACAGCACTACCCACCAGTGTCACCTTATATATTTCCTTCTCCCTGTTCATAATGCAAGGCAAAGGTATACCTTTTTCCTCATAACGCCATAATGGCTGGCACATTTTTCCACTTCACGGAGCCCCCCTTACCCGCCTCGATTGAGGACAGGCAAGGAAAGAGGCCCTTTCCCCTCAAGAAAGCAGGGAAACGGCCTCGCTGTATCGTGATCTCCCATCAGGGGGGAGGGGTCAGTACTCGTAGGTAGTGTCCAGGACTGTGAATTCGGTTCTTCGGTTGATCTGGTCGGCCGCTTCACGGTCCTCCTTGCTCAAGGTCTTGATGAACTCCTCGGTGAGCGTCACGCCTTCCTCAAACTGGGGATACTGGCTGTGGATGCGCTTGGTCACGGTCTTGGGGCGCGACTCGCCATAGCCTGCGGGCTTGAGGCGTTCGCGGGGAATGCCGTTCTCAATCAAGTAGTCCACAACGCTCTGGGCACGGCGCTGCGATAAGCCTTGATTATACTTTTCGCTGCCGATGCGGTCGGTGTGCGAGGCCATCTCGATGACGATGTTGGGATGCTCGTTGAGCAGCATCACCATGCTGTCGAGGGCCAGTTTGGACTCGTCGCGCAGGACGGCCTTGTCAAAGTCATAGAAAATATTCTCAATGATCTGGGCCTTGAAGGTCGCAGCCAGGATGAAGTCCACATTATACTCGGCGTCCTCCTCGGCATCATCGCTCACAAATTCCTGACGGGCATTCAGGTACCCATCGGCGCCGGCCATCATGACGTATTTCACACCGCGTTGCAGGTCAAAGCGGAAAGAGCCGTCGGGCTTGGCAGCGGTCTTCTGGTTACTGCCGTCGTCGCCCACGATGCGGATGACCGCATTGGGCACGGGTTCATCGTCCTTATCGACCACATAGCCCGAAATCCAGATCTGCAAATCGGGCTTGACAAAACTGAAGATGTGATCATAGCCACGCGCGTCACCGCGGTTGCTGGAGAAAAAGCCGCTCTCGCCCTCCCCGAAGGTGAGGCCGAACTCGTCGGCCGACGAGTTCATGGGAACACCCATGTTCTCGATGACCCAGCGGTCGAGCGAGAACTTGTCGTCCTCGTCACGCGGCTGCAGGGTGGCCACAAAGAGGTCCAGACCTCCCATGCCGGGATGGCCGTCACTGGAGAAATACAACAGGCTGTCGGTGCGCAGGTTGGGGAATCGCTCGTTACCCTTGGTATTGATCTGGGGACCCAGGTTTTCCAGCGTGCCGTGCTTGTCCTTGAGGTTAATGCGCCAGATGTCGGTACCGCCCTGCCCTCCAGGCATGTCGCTAGAGAAATAAAGCCAGTTGCCATCAGGGCTGACAAAGGGGTCGCTGTAATTGCTCAGCGTGTCGGCGGTGATTTCAAACTTTTGGGGCGCCCCCCACTTGGCCTCGCTGCGAGTGCTGGTGTAGATTTCAACAGTCGTTGGCCAGTCCTGACGTACGGCTCGTGCCAGATACATCATCGACCCATCGGGCGAAAATGCCGCGGCGCCCTCGTCATGCTCGGTATTCAATCCACCGTCAACGACCTCGGGGCGGGTCCACTTGCCCTTGTCATCCTTCTTGGAGAAATAGATATCACCCTTCTTGGTGCCGGTGATCTCGCTGCGGTTCGCTCCGGTTGACTTCTCGTTGGTCGAGGTGAAGTAGATGTATTCCATGTTCTTGTCGAGGTACATCGGGCAATAGTCGGCACGGCGCGAGTTGAATAACTTGTCCTGCTTGACGATGTATCTTGAGCCCTCCTCTTTCCACTTGGGGGCTAATTCACAACCGCGGATGCCAACCCTGGCCTCCCAACTGTCGGGAGCGATTTCAAGAAACTGATTGTAACTGACGATGGCGGCAGCATACTGTCCCTCGCGCTGCTGAGCCTGGGCCAGACGCAGCAACACGGTCGTGTCCTCATACTCATAGCGAATCGCATTCTGGAAAGCCGCAGTGGCGCGGTTACCCTGATTGAGTTTGAGGTGACACATTCCCAACTGGAATGCCAGTTCGCCCCTCAACCAGGCATCCTGCTTGCGGTTATAGCGGTTATAAAGTTTACGATAGATGGCAGCAGCGTCAAAGTACTCGCCGCGGTCATAGGCCTCATCGGCATCCTTGAGTTTTGGCCCCTTGCAGGATGTCAACGATAGCACAACCGAGGCCATCATCAGGGCCACTGTGATATATAGAATCCGTTTCATGAAAACTGTGTAGCAATTGCTTTAACATTAAAAACGGGAAAAAGCCCCCCTTTATTGTACAGCGTGCTGAAAGGGACACGATTGAGCCTGAAAAACCGGTCATTACCGGCCACCGACCTAGTTGGGCGAATAGGAGCGGGTAATGGTCATCTGGGGCTTGCCGTCGAGGGCGATGACCACGCGCGTGTAGCGGCCATGGGTATCAATGTCGTAGTCAAACGTGCGCTCATGCACCACGTCGTTGCCCTTGAGTTCCTTGATGGCAATGAGGAACTTCTTGCCCGTGGCGGTGTCAAAGTCGTAATGGTAGCGGAAGACCTTGCCGCCTGCCTCCTCACGGATGACATAGCCGTCCTGATAGATCAACGTGCGCTTCTCGCCCTGGGCCGATGTGGTGACGAGTTTGGCCAGGTGGCCATTGTCGTTGTAGGTATAGTCCTGACGGCTGCCGTTGTCCCCCTTGATAATGACGCGGCGACTGTGCTCGTCGAACAGTGGAGCATAGTTGATAGCCCTGTTCTTGCTCTTGCTCTGCTTGAGCGAGAAACCATGCTGGCAGTCAAAGGAATAACTGTAGTTGACTACCGTCTTGCCGCCTTTGCTGCCCTGGATTGTGGATTGTGTCAATAGCCCTTGATTGTTGAACAGGAAGACATTTTCCCGCTTGCTGCCGTTGGCCATGACGACCTGCTCGTCCACACGGCCGCAGCAACCGTTGAAGCCCACATCAAAGTGCTCAATGCGGTAACTGTGGGTGGGGTTGTTCACCAAGTTGCCATAGAAGACCTTCACACGCGGGTCAATCGTGCGCATGGTGTCCATATAGGTTGTCAACGTCTCGAGGGAAACATCCTCGCTGCAGTAGGGGGTGATATCAGTGACATGGCTGGCGGGCTCCTGTCCCAGCAGGGCTCCAGCCGTCATCATGACCGTGAACGCCGACAATAAGAATCGCTTCATCATAACGGTATTATTTCATTTAATGTTTGACCTGCAAAGATAACTAAAAACTTCAATCTCACAAAAAATAGGATATTTCTCACACTCGATTGCGAGAGTTTGTCGTTTTTTGCTTAACTTCGCAGTTTGTTAACCACCCAGCAATAACCTAAACATTATATCAATAACAACAATTATTCTATTTTTATGAAAGACGAAGAAATCATTGTTCAACAAGAGCAAGACGAGATCGCGCTTCCCGAGAACGCCGCTCGCGAACTGAAGCCTGGGGAGAAGTATGTCCCCATCCTGAAGCCCGACAGGACGTATCCCGAGATCACGCCCTACTCGGTCTCGCTCGGTCTGATCATGGCGGTCATCTTCAGTGCCGCAGCAGCCTATCTGGGCCTCAAGGTGGGCCAAGTGTTTGAGGCCGCCATTCCCATTGCCATCATCGCCGCCGGCATCGGCGCGGTGACCAAGCGCAAGAATTCGCTGGGTGAGAATGTCATCATCCAGTCGATTGGTGCCGCCTCGGGCATCATCGTTGCAGGTGCCATCTTCACCTTGCCGGCCTTGTACATCCTGCAGGCCGAGTATCCCGAGATTACCGTCAACTTCCTGGAAGTCTTCCTCAGTTCACTGCTGGGTGGCATCCTGGGCATTTTGTTCTTCATCCCGTTCCGCAAGTACTTTGTGAGCGACATGCACGGCAAGTTCCCGTTCCCCGAGGCTACCGCGACCACCCAGGTGCTCGTCAGTGGCCAGAAGGGCGGCGACCAGGCACGTCCGTTGCTCATCGCCGGTCTGGTGGGTGGTCTGTATGACTTCCTGCTCTCGACCTTCGGCTGGTGGAAAGAGGTGCTCACCACGGCAGCCATCCCTGCCATGCAGAATTTCACCGACCATGTTAAGATGATCTTCAAGATCAACACCGGTGCCGCAGTGCTCGGCCTGGGTTACATCATCGGCCTGCCCTATGCGTTCATCATCTTTGCCGGTAGCGCCTTCATCTGGTGGGTGATCGTGCCCCTGCTGGGCATGAATCCCGACTTTGCCCAGATGAGCCCCGACGAAATCTTTGCCGGCGGTGCCCGTTACATCGGCATCGGCGGTATCGCCATGAGCGGTATCATCGGCATCGTCAAGTCGTGGGGCGTTATCAAGAATGCCGCCGGCCTTGCCGGACAGGCCTTCAAGGGCCAGGACCAGAACGTGCAGGTGGAGCGCCACCAGCGCGACATCTCGATGAAGGTCCTCGTGTTTGCCCTGCTGGCAGCCTTGGTGGTGACCTTCATGTTCTTCTACATCGGTGTGATCCATAACCTGATGCAGACGATTGTCGCCTTTATCGTCGTGCTCGTCATCGCCTTCCTGTTCACAACCGTGGCCGCTAACGCCATCGCCATCGTGGGCAGCAACCCCGTGTCGGGTATGACGCTGATGACCCTCATCGTGGCCAGCGTCATCTTTGTCGCTATCGGCCTGAACGGCTCCAAGGGTATCGTTGCCGCTATGGTCATCGGTGGTGTGGTTTGCACCGCCTTGTCGATGGCCGGCGGTATGGTGACCGACATGAAGATCGGTTACTGGATTGGCACCACTCCCGCCAAGCAGCAGACGTGGAAGTTTGTCGGCACGCTCGTGTCGGCAGCCACTGTGGGTGGTGTGATGATCATCCTGAACAAGGCCTATGGCTTCACGGGCGAGAACGCCCTGGTAGCCCCCCAGGCCAACGCCATGGCAGCCGTCATCAAGCCGCTCATGATGGGTGGTGAGACGCCCTGGCTGCTCTACGGCGTGGGTGCTATCCTGGCCCTGCTGCTCAACTGGCTCAAGGTGCCTGCCCTGCCTTTCTCGCTGGGTATGTTCATCCCCCTGCAGTTGAATGCACCGCTGCTCGTCGGCGCCATCATCAGTTGGTTTGTCGGTAGCCGCAGCAAGGATGAGAAGGTCAACAATGCCCGCAAGGAGCGCGGCACCCTGCTGGCCAGCGGCTTCATTGCCGGTGGTGCCCTGATGGGTGTTGTCAGCGCAGCGATGATCTTCTTCGGTTTCAAGTACGTCAGCCCCTTGAGCGAGTCGACCAGCAACTGGCTCGCCATCGTGATGTACATCGCCCTCATCCTCTTCCTGGCCATCTCCTGCCTGCGCGCCAAGAAAGACAACTAAACCACGGCATCACAAGAAAACAACAAAGACAACTGGAACAACTCAAACAACTGTCAATCAAAAAGATAGTTGTCCAAGTTGTTCCAGTTGTTTTTTATTATAAAAATGGCTGGCCCTTATTATTTGCACTTTACATGGGAAAACCCTACCTTTGCCATTGGATTGCAAGCGATCCGCAACATCGTGTAACAAGACCTGGAAAAGAACAACTAAACAATACCTCATCATGAAACATCTCATCAAAGCCACCCTCCTACTGCTGGCCCTACTATTGCTGACCATGATATCATGCTCTGGCAATCAGAGTGTGCCAAATTCAGACTCCACGTTCGAGGTCAACGGCATCAACTACAACAAAATCGATAGCAATAAAGTTGAAGTCACCAACAAAATAACATCATATTCCCCGTATTCCAATGATTACTCTGGCTCGGTGACCATTCCCGCTACCGTCACCTACCACGGCACGACCTACTCCGTCACTTCCATCGGCTACGGCGCGTTCGATCACTGCTACGGTCTTACCAACATCAATATACCCAAATCCGTTACAAACATCGACCGCTATGCGTTCCGAGGCTGCTCCAGCCTAACCAACATCAACATCCCCAACTCCGTCACTTCCATCGGCGACGAGGCGTTCGATGGCTGCTCCAGCCTAACCAGCATCAACATACCCAACTCCGTCACAGACATCACTAACTCTGCATTCTCATGCTGCTCTAGCCTTGAAAACATCTCAGTTGCTAGTAATAACACAAAGTACGATTCTCGCAACAACTGCAATGCCATTATCGAAACGGCAACCAATACATTAATTGCTGGTTGCAAAAACACGACTATCCCTAACTCCGTCACTTCCATCGGCGCCGGGGCGTTCCTGGGCCGCTCCAGCCTAACCGCCATCAACATCCCAAACTCCGTCACTTCGATCCAGTGGATTGCGTTCTCTGGCTGTATTTAGAGGTCTCTAACTAACCATTAACAGCACTAAACAACCAAATGTAAAACACTGAAATATAGTCACTTTTAGATTTTAACACTTCGCGGCGTGTTTTTGGTTGCTTCGGAAATTCCCTATATTTTTGCCACGTATTTCTACCGCAGGGAATTTACGGGGCTTTATTTTTGCCACATCGTGAACGGAGTTGACAAAGGTTGCTGACGGATTACAATAGATGACAGGTTCCAAACCAGTTTTGAGAATAGCAACATCGTGGCAAAAGACGACATAGAGAGTCGAGTGTTTACTTGTGATGACCTTGCGTAGAGGTACAACAAAGAACATGTTGAACCAATAAATATCGCAAGTATGTCAAAGACCAGAAAATGCGCACATTGTGGCAAGGTTTTCACCACGAAAAGCGGAATGCAGAAGTTCTGCTCGGAAGAATGTGCCGAGCAGGCAAAGGAAGCCAGGAAGAAACGTCAACGTGACTTCCTTCGAGCCGTTGAACCGATAATGGAACTCCAGCAGCAGGAGTATCTGACCTTCTCCAAAGCAGCCATCCTGTTAGGTTGTACCCGTCAGTATGTCTATAAACTCGTTGAGCAGGGGAAACTTCCTGCCTCACGGCTGAGCAGCCGAATGTCTCTCGTCCGCAGGAGTGACATCGAAAAGATGTTTGAGAGCAATCCCTACAATCGTGTCATACCATGTTCAAAGCCAAAGAGGGCTGCTGACAAAGTACAACGAACATCTTCCAAGAAGGATAGCAAGAATGTGCAGCCAACAGATGAAGTCCTTGAATACTATTCCGGCGAAGAGGTGATGGAGACCTATAAGGTCAAACGGTCTTGGTTATACACCACAGCCAAACGTCACCAGATCCCCGTATGCCGTATCGCAGGACGCAACTATTACAGCAAAAAACACGTTGATGCCATTTTCGCCACACCCACCGGCATTGAAGGAATCATTGACTGGCTTTCATCCCAAGAGGTAGCCGAACGTTACGACATGAACCTCAATGCGGTTCGTTCATATGCCCATAATCACAAGATACCGAGTAAGCGTGAGCACGGACGCACCTACTACTCCCAAAGCCATTTTGACGAGCTTCGCAGCACAGACCTCGTTTCCGACGACCGCTACTGCACATCGGGAGAAGTGGCAGAGAAATACGGCATTTCCAAAGCCAACGTAGGAGTCATAGTAAAGAAGCACCATATCACCAAGGTCAAGGTGGGACGGAACAATCTGCTTGTCAAGGAGGAGTTTGATAAAGTGATGGCAGACCGACTGGCGCAATTCGGTTCCTACAGGATACTATGAGCACATTAATTCCGGCACATTTCACGATTACTCGCCAATAACCAAGTTATTCCGCAATGATTCACAAGTTACGGCAAGTTATCAATGTCACTCGCGCATCATTCCACTACTTTGCGCCTGAAAAGTGGCAACAGCCATCATCAATCATGGCAACTGATAACGAATCAATGTATAACATATAATAAAGTAAAGTACTATGAGCAACATTTGTAAGACCGTGACCCTCCGCACACGGAAGATCAAAGGCGGAGAACAGCTGTCCTTCTATTTGGACTATTACCCTGGCTACAGGGACGAGAGCACAATGAAGGTCATGCGCCATGAATCCCTCGGCATCTACATCTACGCCAAGCCTAAGAATCAGAGAGAAAGGGATTATAACGACCGCATGCGCGAGAAAGCCGAGGCTTTGCGCTGCCGCCGCTTCGAGTCCATCGTCAACGAACGCTATGACTTTTTTGACAAGGAGAAGATGAAAGGAGACTTTCTTGCTTACTTCAAGATGAAGGCCGACAAGAAGAACTGCAAATGGCAGCATGTCTATAAGCATTTCAACCGCTTCTGCATCGGCAAATGCACATTTGAGGAAATCAACGTCGATCTTTGCAACAGATTCCGTGAGTACCTGATGACCGCACCGCAGACCATCCACACAGAACACAGGCTGCACATCAATTCCATCGCAGGATATTGGTCAACATTCAGGGCAGTCCTTCATACCGCCTACAGGGAACATAAGATCATGGAGAACCCTAACGGTTTTTTAGAGCGCATCGACACTATCCCAACAGTCAAGGAGCACTTGTCACGACAGGAACTTGTCAGGTTGGCGAACACTCCATGCGAATACTCGGTTTTAAAGACAGCCTTCCTTTTCGCCTGTCTTACTGGACTGAGGAAAAGCGATATCAAACAGCTTGAATGGACACACATACAGCCCTACGGTGACGGCGGCATGTATGTCACTCTACGGATGCAGAAGACCAAGGAGCTGGTGAACAACCCCATCAGTGACGAGGCTTTGGAACTGATTGGAGGCAGCGGAACGGGCAAGGTCTTTGAGGGTTTCACCGACAAGATGACGCAGACACCGCTGAAGAACTGGCTGAAAGCGGCTGGCATCACGAAAAAGATCTCGTTCCATTGCAGCCGTCACACTTTCGGCTCATTACAGGTGGATGCAGGCACCAGTGTCTATACCGTCCAGCACATGCTGGGACACAAGAATGTCTCGACTACACAGATCTATGCGACCATGGCAGACGATTCCAAGCGCGAGTCAGTCAACCGCATCACGCTAAAGCCGTTCAAGGCGGTAAAGTTGAAAGTGGTCTGAGAATGACATACCATTTATCTGGACACACTACAGGGAGGGGCGTTGCTTCTCCCTTTTTCTTTCCCTCTATTCGTCATCCATGTCTTTTTTGGAGGATAGGATGTTGGTTCTGTTTGAGTGGGATTATAGAACCAAATTGCCAGATAAAGCGAAAAAGATGCGGATAAATGGGGTAATCGTCAATAATAGGTAGGAATCAGAGTAATTTCGCAATGTGTTTTAACTGTATGTGTATTGATGAGGAACTATCGCAAGCATACGGTAACAAATAGACATTCGACAACAATATTACGAAAAAGACCAGTTATATGAAAACAACTCTGATTCGAAAAAGCGCAAATGCAAAGATGCACTTCAAAATGACCTTTAAGGCGACACTGCATGTTCTTCTTGGCATTGCAGTTCTGTTCATCGCTATCATCCCGGCCAGGATGGTAAGTGGCATCTTTTCACAAGACACAACCATATTCATTATCTCGTTGACTGGCTTTATTGCCCTGCTGGAATATGTCGTGTGGTGTTTCCTCAACGGACCATCGGTGGTGTATGATTCATTAAAATTCTCCAAGGCTGATGGTTTGCTTCGAGATAGTCCTACCGTTGATGTGCCGATAAAGCCGACATTGGCGGACACAGAGATGGATTCCCAAGAATCAATTGAGAAGATTGTTGAGGAGACCGAGGTGAACAAAACGGAGAACAATCATCTTGCCCTCTACAAAAAAGGATGTGATGATTACTACCACAATGTGGCTGCACAAAAGAAGGAACGACTTGACATCATCGCCGCCTATCTGCACTACATCATGGCTCCTTTCATCAAGCAGGAGGAAATGGACTGCTTTTGTAACGAAGTCATGTCTTTCGCCATCAATCCAGACTATCTGCCTAAGCCATGGAAGGGGCTAAAAGGCACGTTGACCAGCTTCGATGTCCGTCACCTGATATGGAACATTGCCGTAAGGTTGGGACTCGGCAAGGGCAAGCCCTATAGCGTGGAAACCTGCATCAATTTCATCCGCACCATGTTTCCTGACCTGTGTGAAGACCTTGACTCTTCCACATTGAAGAATCTAAGAGTAACATCCACTACTGAAAAGATCCACATTGATGAACCTGGCAATGACGGCATCTCATTCCATATTCAATGATGAATTACGAACTATACGGGATTCTTTGCCTTTACTCCTTCCTTACCCCCACATAAAATATTATTTGGAATATATTATCAATGTCAAAGCCCCAAGAGTACAATTCTACTGTCGCCATTGCCGCAGTCTCAGTCCATCGTTTTTGTGTCAGGAGGTACAAAGCAAAGGTAGTTACTCGCTACTAAATAACCTAGTTCAGCATTGATAATTATTATCGGCATCCTTTTCTGGCTGTCAACAATGTTTCACGGCATCTAGCTGCAACAACTCGTTATTAGTGTGTTGTGCAATAGATTCAGCTATCTGAGAACAGAAATTGAAAATGGATAGTTACACATTTTTATATCTTGAAATGTATTGCGATAAGTAGATATATAGTGTAAATATGCACCCCACCATTAATAATGAAGTTGCACCATAAGCAACATATCGTAAAGTATAAGACCTTAAAGAGAGGTAAATGCAGAATAGGATGAATATAATAATATCAAAAATAATTATCGCAATGAGAGCATTGTTCATATTCTTCATCCTGCCCATATACTTATTTGCAAAATGCAAATCGCTTTTTTTTACGGGGTCAAGAATCTCAGAGTTCTTTATTTCATCTGTAAGATTTCTAATAATTCGTTTGTTGTTTTCCATAAATGAATATACAACTGTAAAAATTGTGATGGCTATACCTAGGACCCCTAACAACAAAGAAATACAAATATTATCTATAGTAGTAAAGAACTCGGATGGTAAATTATTAAACATTTCCATTTGTCAAATAGTTTGTTATTACTTCATTAAAATTTCTTACCATAGTTGTGATATTGTTGATATCTGGGAGGTCATGTACATCAAGATTATGTGCATAGCCATACTTAGACACAAAAGTAGATTGCAAATTACCATCATCATCTAATTCCTGTGTAATAGTATCTGTAGTTGCCCTATTATTCGGATCTTTAAAGATTTTAATTTTCCTTTTAATTCCTTCAATTAGACTTGCGTTATCATTAATGATTTCCTGCGCTTCATCTGTGGTGACATTTGCATATCTTATAGAATGAGTTGTCTTTACTGTTGCACAAACTACTTTGTCATGGACTGCAATGTGTTCGTTTTCTTCATTCTCTAAAGTGGCAAACGAAACTTCAATTTCAGGTATTACGTTAATACCATTTAAAGCATTTGGTAATGCAAACTTAAATGGAAGTTTAAATATTTTGTTGACTGTATACTTTATTGTGTTAATAATATCTGCATCATCTTTATTTGGAGTATCGTAGATTACAATTATCCACTTATTTGTCCAACTATTATTGCACTGCTCAATAACAGGATATAATAATGCGAAATTTTTGGAACTTCCAATTCTATCACTTGGATTGATAAAAACTTCTGGGTTTTGATCTTTCTGTAAATATAAATCATCGAATCCCTCTCTATATTCTTCAACACAAATGATTATAGATTGTTGCTGACCAATATTGCAAAGATCGTAATTAATATGTTTTATTACCTTAAATTTACTCTTTCCTCGAAATGGGATACGAAGTTTTTGATCAGCAGCCAAATTGTTATAGCCTTCAATTTCGCGGATGATATCTTGACGCAATGATATGCATTGCTCATGATGAGAACTTAAAACACTTGTGATTAACGTTGGATACTTAATTTTTAATGTTGCCATATTATTGTTTTTTCTTGTCCACCACTATTGTATTATTTGATACTCTATGTTTCTTTCGTGGAACTTTTGTTTTAGAAACATTTGCGGAAAATATGATAATCAGTTTCCTTTAGAAACCAAGTTCTGAATCATTGAGTAAGAATGGAATGACACCGACATACGTGATTCCGTCATCATCAGTCCAAGCTTTTACATTTCCGTCAAGAATGACAAACTTGCGGAAAAAGTCACCAGAGTTCTTCAACGAGAACGTTTCCTGATACCGTTTGTCTTCGGTATCCACATTCAATGCAGATTGAATATAAATCTTCTCACGTCCTGTATTGACAACAAAGTCTATCTCATATTGAACCTGTTGCTTCTTCTTGTCCTTGATTCGGGTTAGTTCAACAACACCTACATCTACACTGTAGCCTCTACGGACAAGCTCGATGAAAATCATGTTTTCCATCAAGTGTGACTTCTCCTGCTGTCGGAAATTGAGTTTGGCGTTTCTCAGACCCAAATCCATTGAATAGTATTTTTGTGTGTTCTCAAAATACCGTTTCCCTTTAATGTCGTAACGCTTGGCACTGACAAAAAGATAGGCATCCTCCAGATAGTCCAAATAATTCTTGATGGTGTGGTCTGATGTGTTCCGTCTCATCAATGAACCTGCGGTATTGGCAAGCTTATGTGGATTGGTCAACGAGCCTACTGACGATGACAGCGAGTCAATCAAGGCATCCAGCACCTCGTCATCTTTCAGTTTATAGCGTTCCAAGATATCCTTTATATACACATTCTTATAAAGTCCCTTTAAATACTTGCGCTTTTCTGCCTCATCTTTTTCTAAAACGGCCAAAGGCATACCGCCAAACATCAGATATTCTTCCATGGCATCCGTTTTTTCCTTTCCTGACACGGCATAAAATTCTTTGAACGACAACGGATAGACTTTGATTTCCGCACCTCGGTCACGGAAGTTGGTGACAATATCCTTTGATAGCATCTTAGAGTTGGAACCTGTAACATAGATGTCCAGATTATTTCGTGCCATCAAGTCGTTCAAGATGTCGTAGAATGTTGTATAGAGCATGTCTTGATCTTCTTCAGGAACCACGCTTTCGTCCACATCTTCGTTTTTAACTTTGTATGACATCTGAATTTCATCGATGAAAACATAATATCGTTTTTCCACATCTTTAGCTTGACTGAGGACGTACTCGTACAGTTCGTTGGGATTTCTGTACTTCATATTGGCCTTCCTGTCCAAGGCTATTTCCACAAAACAGTCTTCTGGGACGCCCTCTGCCTTAAGGTAATCCTTGTATAGGGTCGATAGGAGAAAGGACTTGCCGCAACGACGTATGCCCGTAATGATCTTCACCTTCCCGTTCCATCGCTTATTCAGCAATGCCTCTACATAATGGTCTCTTCTAATAATCATAGTTTTGAATAATGCTACTGCAAAAATGGTCGAATAATTCGACTGTTTTTGCAGTGCAAAAGTATGATGTTTTAGAAAAATGAGCAAATATAAAGCTACAAATCTACTATATTATCTTAATTTATGGATAAGCAAATGCGCTTCAAGCCATTTTCATAATCAAAGAAAAAATAGTCGTCCCTTTTCCATTCATTGTTGTCCTTGATAGCTATAATCATGCCATTTGTAATGCCTTCTGACTCCAATAATCATCGATAATCACGACTTTTCAAGTTATAGTGAGGTGATTCAGAAGTTACCGTGAGTTTCCATCGGCACGGGTGCGTCATTCCTGTCCTTTGCCGCCGGTCTCTAACCAAAGACCGTGAAAAAACATGGAAAAACAAGAACTTACATTCAACGACCTCCCGCAGGTCGTCGCCCAGCTTCGGGATGAGGTGATGGGCTTGAGAGCCCTGCTGTTGAAGCAGCAGGAAGAGAACAGGAATAACCAAGTACGTGAAAACCGCCACAAGCCTATGACGGTGGAGGAAGCGGCTGAGTACACGCGCATCCCTATAGGAACGCTGTACATGAAACTCGGTGACGGGACGATACCGGCAACGAAACCAGGGAAACGCTACGTCCTCTATCAGGATGAGCTTGACAAGTGGCTGGAAGCGAACCGCAAGAACGCAGTGCCTCTTACTGCCGACGAGAAGAACGAGGCCATCCTCTCTTCCCACAAACGTAAGCCGAACAAGGCGGACTGGCATGATTAACCTTATTGTTCAACATCTAAACAGAAACGATTATGAAGTCACTTGACAGAATTCCGTTTTTAGCGAACGTGCTCATCGTTGCATGTTCACGTCCGAATGCCGAAGTCGGCAAACTGGTAAAGGCATTGGTGACCTATGCCACCGATGGTAAACGAACCGACCTTGATGACATCCGTCTGGAAGCCTACTTCGATTTGATTGCACAAGACCTTGATTCCCTGCGAATGGCTGCAGAGCAGAAAAGCCGCAAATGTAGCGAGAGTGCGAAGTGCAGAACTGCAAGGTATGGCAGTTCGTCTAATGGTTCTACAAAAAAAGCAAATGCAGCAAACGCAACGAACGTTACCACGGCAAAGCCAAAAGCGGTTGCAGACCTGTCCGCCGAATCATCAGCTACTAACGCATCTACCGATGTTGACATTGCTGTTGAATCCAGAGAATTAAGCAATGACAACCATCCCAAGGACACCGCCACAATTGGATGCACCACCAATTTCAGCGCAGCCGATGTCACTTCATCCTTTGAACAAATGAAGGAGTGTTACAAGAAGATCGGTGACAACGAATCGCAAGCCTTGGCTGTATGGCAGCAACTCAGTGATGACGAGCGAACGTCAGCATTCGCTCACGTTCAGCGATTGCAAGGTGACCTTTCCTCACGCTCCTATCTCTACGTCTATCTGCGAGACAAGGAATGGACGAAAGTTACTTCACCTGTCAACCAATGAGGATGCACAAGGTGACATCCTTGATTCCCTGGTAACCTGAGTGGAGGCGTCCGCCGAGGGGGATTTCTAAAAATCCCATAACATAATATGGACTTTTAGATTCGCTTCACTCCCTTAAAAAGTCCCATTATGCTCTCCGAGAGGTGTACCGATCCCCCAAAAACGGAACAGTCCTGCACGAATAGATGTAAAAAGTCATCTGCAAGGGACTGCATCTGCAAGGGACTGCATCCGCGAGGGAGTGACTCTCTCCCTCAACCCTCCACTCAGGTTTCACCCGAGACCCGAATCATATCTGGCAACAACATCAAAAGGACCAAGAATGAGCAAATCCACAAAACAAAAAGCTTGCGCTGCCATCCACGTTGGAGCTCCAGCCAAATCCTTCTCCGCAACCGAAGGCTATGAGCCGGAACGTCGCGGATGGGATGAGAAAACATACCGTCTGAAGAACCGTGACACGAACAACCACTATGATTTCTCCCGCAAGCATCTCAACTTTGAGATCAATAGCGAGGGAAAGATAGCCCCTCTTGGCTCCAATCCCATACCTCTTCACGAGCGTCTGAAGCATCGTCTTGACGAACTCGGTTTCAAACCGTACAAGGACAAAGACAATCCTCTGGGCAATGCCGACAACAGTCCGAACTGCACCGTCGGCATTATCGTCAGCGGCGACCATGATGTACTGACACGTCTCGCTTTTGGAGAGCAAGATGTGGATTTCACACTCCATAGAAGCAATGCAAACGTCCAATTGATGCAAGGCATCAAGGATTGGGCGATGGACACCTACCTATGGGCATGTGAGCGTTGGGGAGCAGAGAATATCATTGGCTTTGATGTCCATTGCGATGAGACCACCCCGCACATTCACATCCAGACCATTCCTGTGGCGAAGACCAAAACAAGAGGTCGGGCTTCCGTCAAGTATGTGAATAAGGATGACTCTTCCAAGGTGCTCTCTCATAAGGAATGGAAGAAACTGCCTAAAGAAAACCGTTGCGACTTCATAAAAACTGAAGTCGAACGGAGGGAAAAAGAATGTGTATCATACGCCCGTGTCTGGGGCGCAGACAAATACGAGGTTGGAAGGACATACTATCAGATGCACACCGACTACCATGACAAAGTTGGCTATAAATACGGGCTGGAACGTGGTGATGATTTTGCCACACTGTCTGATGAAGAACAGCGTGAGCGGATCCACAAGGACAAGGCATTGCTGGAAGCAGAGCGCCAGGCGAAGGAGTCCATCGAGCAATCCAAAGTTGAGAAGGAAGAAATCGAACAGCAAAAGGACAGAATTGCCGGCGAAACTCTGGAAGCGGAACAGCGTAAAGACAAGGCAGAGAGAGAACTCGCCAATTTGGAGGCGTACATCAAGGCGACCAACGTCACACGGGAAGACCTGCTGGTGCCTTCACTGAAGACGAGCCCCCTTGTCATAGAGGCATACAAGGCGATCATTGATGAGCTCAGCAAGCCGATTCCGTTTAATGGACAGAAGGCATGGCGGGAGGAACGGAAGACTGCAATAAAGCGGATTCTCACTGATTTACAGGACCATCTGTTTGAAGCCAAGGAAGCGCAGAAGAAAGACATTCTCGACTTAGGCCAGTCGCTCTACGACAAAGCAATGAAGGATGCAAGAGCCATTATCAGGCAGAACAGCCAACTCCAAAAGGCTAACGAGTTAGTGGCGGCCGAGAACACACGGCTAAAGGAGAAAATCTCATCGATGGACGAGACGGCCATCAGCAAGCTACGCAAGGAAAAAGACGAGGAAATCGCCAGACTCAAAGCAGAGCGGGACAAGGCCTTCTCCAATGAAATCCATTCCAACAACATGGCATCCAGGGAACGCCAACGGGCAGACAATGCCGAGAGCCGACTCAATGAGTTGCTATCCATCCCTGAAATCAAGGGGATTTGGAACACCATACAGCAAAACAGGAGAGACTTCTGGCAACAGGTTGACAGGTGGATTGGCGATGCAAAGAAAGCCATATACAATTTTGCCAAGAGCCATAACCAACATGACTTCCTGGCGGAGGACAGAAACATCATCAGCTGGGGCATCATTGCCGAGGCCTTGCAGAACAAGCTCGATGCGACCAATGCGGAGCAGCGGATGAAGGCTACGGGTCTGTTGTTGGACGATATTTCCTGGACTGGCACCACTGATTATATGAGTGACCTTGCAATGAAACGCACCAGACAACTCTGTGACGAAATGAGCGTCACGAAGGAACTGATGCAAGGTCTTCTACTGGCAGCTGGAGGCAAGGGCAGCATCAGCTATGGTGGCGGAGACACCGACAATGCCCTCACCAACTGGGACGGCACGAAGAAACGCAATGGATGGGGAGTTTGATTATAAAATGTTAATGCCGGCAGAGGATTGCATTCATGATGGCATGTTTGACATCTGTAGCATGTAACTTATTTGGCCTGCTAACTGACACTTGGAATCTTGCATCTATTCGGATATATGGATTGATCGACAAGACAAAACAATAAAGACTCTCAGACGGCCAAAGCAATTGCACAATCCTTTTGCTGATGAGTTAGAGCCTCTGAAAAACTCCCATCTATTTCGTTGGAGAAATGTTGGGCTGTAGTGACTAACCGCAGGATAGGATGCTATGCTTCTGGCTTACCTCATTTAGGGCTTTACCGACCGATTACCTTTCGGAGTGCTTCAAACATATAAAAAGCGGTAAAAATTCTCATCGATAACCGTGACCATGTCTGTTCTCTAGTTTGAACTAGCCGAAGTATATGAATAAAAAATGAAAAACATAAAGATCTGTCGAAGACTTGGACGATGGGGATATCCAAGTAGTAAGAGGACTATGATAAGAAAGACGGCAACCCCAAAGCCGTTTTTCTTTTTGGTTCCAATAGAGGATGGTGTCGGTCCCATAAACCGATACGCTAACCATCCATCTAATTCTTGCATTTGGGCACAATCCATCCCAAAGTACAAGATTCTCAATTAATTAACAGTACAACAATAATGAAATAAATTTTATCCAACACTACGAACATAGGATTCGTAAAATTTAACTACTTTTGCGATACAATAAGCGAATCGAATGTTATTATGAAAGCAACAATTCATCCCTACAAAGGTTACCTGAACACGGAGTTCCAGCTATATTCAAAGAATAGTCAACCTACCTCGTTTCGTATTCACCTTAGTAATAGTCCTTCTGACATCGTGGGTATTCTTCAACCATATATACCTCAGACAGTAAGAATACCTATTTGCGGCAATCATTTAGTGGAATTTGATGATGGGACAAAGGCTGAAATAATTGTTGAAGATGGTTATAAATTTGGTGGTAATAAACTAAAGAGGGCATTTGTTTTTGATGAATGCCCTTGGGCGTTTATAGTTATGCATGACCGCACATACTTTTATAACCGTAAAACAGAAGAATCATACTTCGAACCAATCTCACCTGACAGTATCATTGAAGTAGCAGATAACTTTGTTATCTTCACTAACAATAACCAAGACGAAGCTACACTTTATTCACTGGATGAGCAAAAACCTGTCCTTTGTGTAAGTAATATTGAGTTCTTTAATAAAGATGTGCTGTGCTGGGTAGAGCAAAGTGAAGTAGCCAATAATCAAATAAGAGTTTTTTCGATTAACGCTGAAAAGATTATTCATAGTATCTCTTGTGATGATTATGTCATTGATGGAGAAAAAAAGTTATTATACTATCATTCCTCCAATGGCGTTTACCGAGTGGATCTTTGTTCGATCTCAGATACAAATCAACTTTTGGACTCAGGAAAAGAGTTCATAACATTCCTACAGGATCATTATGCTGTTCTTCTCGGACTTGATAAAAAGAGTATAATAATATACGATTTATTAGCCCTTGGTGAGATTGGAAAAATACCCGTAGTTGGTAAGTTGGCTAGAGTCAACAACAAAGAGATTATAAATGTTTCAACAAAGTATTATCAATTTAAGAAATTCAATTTTGATAACTTCGAATTACCCGAGGCAACCATTAGTTGCACATACTCACAATATGATATTCATCCTTGTAATTGGGTAGAAACAAATGAAGGATCAATCAAAAAAGGAATAAAGTTATTCTATTTAGAGAGAATATCAGAGATTTCCTCTGCTAAAGGAAAATATACAGACTATGATGTGCATTGCTTTTTGAAGACGATTAATTCCAGTATTGAATACAAACTTATTGACTCACAAGGAGAAATCAGTGTTTCGGATAGGTATTTCTTGTTCTATAATTCGCAAGAGTCTATTGTAATACCGCGCCATTACGTGCATCGTACTGACTATAGAAAAGCTGGAAAAATCCATAAGTTTAAGCAGTCTTTCTTACTTCAAGATAATAATGATGTGTATGCCCTGAATTCTAATGGCTTTTGGGAAAAATCATCTTGTTATAATGGAGGTTTTGATTTCTCCAAATATGAACTATTCGGTTTGCTCATAGATAAAGAAACCAAACAGTGCTATGATAATAACGGCACAAAATTGGGCAAGTATCGCTACACAAGAAACGACTCTAATAAGTTTGTGTCAATAGAAGAGCTCACCCGTGTATACGATGGTGGTAGACTAATACGTTCAGACATTTTCCCTGATTATGTTTCTCCATCTCTAAAATATGGCCTTTTCATCGATAATGAAAAGATATTATTAGGGAATTATGGTTTTTATGTATATTACTCTAAACAAATACTAAATGATTTGTATGATACGAACCAGTATGTGAATGTCCTCTTAAGCGAAAACGGCCATCAAGTTCTCTATAAGGAAAACGAAACATCCACAATGCTCGATATTGAGACAGGGCAAACAGTTGAGTTCAAAAACCTTTCATATATAAATCATATTAATGGGATTCGTCCCCTCATTAGGTTTTCAGAAACTAGCCAAGCTATTTTGATTAATCCTCTCGATGGTCAACCGATAGATTTTGACCTATTGACTGAGTATCAGTTCATCAGTCCAGATAAACAATTATATGCAGACAAGGCCTTAGATAAATATATTGAGTACTATGACAGAATTACCGGGAAACTAATTACAACGGAATCGTATATGCGCTGTATTAGAGACTTTGAGTTTCATTCTGATAATGAGGAAATCAAACAGAAAGTCAAGGAGAATAGACAAAGATTCGTTACTAGACATTATGATTTTCTCACGCTGGAGCTCAAGAAGCGAATACCTAAATATGAGAATCGGTCAAAGACTGACATAATAGATGCTTTGTTAACTTATGGGAGCGGCCGCACGTGGTTTACTAGTTTATTTATTGATGTTAGGGGGATAGCCATTATTAGGCGAGTTTCAGATAATTCAGAATTCGCAAAAATCCATTTAGGAGAACCGCTTTGGTTCCTTAATTATGTTGCATTCTCTAAAAATTCAGACTATGTAGCTATTGCAGGAAGATATCCTAACGGCTCGAATAAAGGTGGTTTGTTTTTGATCTACGATTTAAAGAATAAGAAAGAAGTTGTCAATTCAACAAATTCTTATGCTGTGTGGACAGCCGCATTTAACCCAGATGGCGCAGTGGCCGCATATACAAGTGATCTTATGTCGTTCTTTGCGCCCTCACCTAAAGAATATAAAAACGTCTCTTCAGACGATCTGCGTATTGATGAATATAGTTTCCTGACTTTCAGTCCTGATGGAAAATATCTTGCCTGCTCTCAGCAGCGATATATACCATATAGAAAACCCGATGGAGAGGTGCGGGCCAATTGGGGACATCAGCCATCGTCACTCGTTAGTATCAGAAGCATTCAAAATCACAAGCAGGAACTTGTTTCTTTCAATGATTTGTCAGAAATGGGTATTGCTGATGCTATGCATCCTAACTCGATTGCCTCTGTTTCATTCTCGAATGACAATAGCCGTCTTATGATGGTCGGAAAAGATGGATGTATAATCATTAGAAATCTACATTTAACAGGATATGCCAGCGAATAAGAATGCAATGACTCGTTATATGATACTGGATGAACTATTAAGCAACCAGTATCACGACTACTCACTCGACGATTTAACGGAGGAAGTGAGCCGTAGGCTATCTGACATGTATTCAGACACCAAGGGTGTGGTACGTCGCACCATAGAGAAAGACATTAATTACCTTGAGTACGAAGGCCCGTTTTTGGTTGAAATAGAACGCAGGTGGGTACCATGTGTCAACAAAGAAACCGGCAAGACAACAAGCAAAAAATGCTTACGCTATAAGGATCCGTCTTTTTCATTATTCAAGAAAGAGCTGTCATTAGACGAGAAGCTTCTTCTCAAAGAGGCGTTTTCATTACTTGGCCAGTTTGACGGGCTACCGAACCTTGATGCGCTTGAGAAACTCAGATTAAGCTTAGATATGGGAGGGAAAGAAGACCGTCACATCATATCATTTACTAAAAACCCTTTGGAGAATTCTAATCTGCTCGGCGAGCTGTTCACTGCCATATCCCACAAGCAGGTAATAGAATTGGAATACCATACATTCTCAAGACCAGATGAAAAGCTTCATGTGGTCATCCATCCTTATCTGCTGAAAGAGTATAATCGCCGCTGGTTCCTGATAGCTGCGGCTGATTGCGATCAAAAGATGCTCAACTTCAGCTTGGATCGTATTGATGGAGTGAAACCATTGGGTGGATATGAATTCTTTGAACCGCAGTATGACTTGATGGAACGCTTCGAAGATATAATAGGGGTAACACTCTATGAGGACAGTCCAGTACTTAAGATATACTTTTGGGTCAGTGAGCGTTCAAATAGTTATGTCTCGACAAAGCCCCTGCACGACTCTCAACGCTGTTTGAGAGGCGATAATGAAGCGGAAATGAGAAAACGATTCCCAATGCTCGAAGGTGGAGCGTTCTTTCGCATTGACTGCAAAGAAAACTATGAGTTGATTCGGGAGCTCACTTCGTTTGGAAATGACCTCATTGTCCTTGAGCCAACTGAGATCCAGGAGAGAGTCTATAAGCGAATAGAATCGATGCAAGAAGGTTATCAGCAATTACGAATAAAGAATTCGTAACATATGCTGAAATTTGCATCGTCAAACAATTAAAACCAATAACACTGGTCAATATCATAGAACTAATTAAACAATGTAATTATGGACAACAATTATTCAATCTGTCTGTGTTACACCGAAGAAAAAGGATTGTTTACAAGACGTCTAGCTGAAGGTGAAAGTGAAGGTGAAGATGTTGTTCTGATCCGTTCTCATAATGAAGAATGGAAAAGAACGATTAAAGCGTTGATTCCAGGTACTGATACTATTATTCAAGTCTGCACTAAAATTGGAACATGTTACAATTCGTTTTTCTACGCTACTATAAGAAATGGAGAAAGCATTGTACTTGATTTCGATGAGTCCAAATTACAGATCCTCAATGGAGGTGGCGTTGAGAGAATCACAGCACATATCGGAGATTGGAATGGGTTATTCCAAAAGATAATCCAGCGGTATAACGAGTCTTTGTCTGGTCAATGTCCATTATCTTCAATTGAATACATTGATGGTATTGGGAGCATTCTTGAAAAAGAAAGCATTTCCATTCATGGACAATTCAACGATGAAAGGACCAGGCTATGGCAAGGAAAATATATTGTTTTAGTATATGCAGCTAGTAAGATAACAAACCTCCTAAGCCAGTTGCCACATACCCAGATTACTGATGAAACATTTCATCATAAATGTCTTTCGCTATGCCAACATTTCCTTGTCAAACTCGCAGAACTGGATATTGATATAAATGATTCTAGATTATTCCATCTATCAAATGCCCTATGGGCAGTTCACAAATATATGTATGACCGGCAAAAAGGTGAGGAGTTTTTGAAGTACTACCTTAACCAGCAATAAACGCTTGTAAATAAAAAGAGTTCAACCTGAACATAGAATTCGTAAAAGGGTATTACCTTTGTAGCATAAAAGAAAACGAGCGGTCTTTGACAAGTCTGGAAGCTGAGAAGGCATTTTGAAATTCGTCCGGCGTATTCGCTGGATGTCCATAATTCCCTTTGGGATATTGTGGATAACAACGTTAGACACGTTACGTTTCACTTACGTACTAGCGTACGTTGTTTTTAGTATCAATGATATTGATAGTATTTATGGTATCTATCATTGCTATGTATGCTTAAAGAAAAGACTTTTCAGCGACTGGAACTCAAAGACCGCTTTTTGATTTATCACAATGGATCGGAACTATATCGCAAAACAGGCAGCCAGATTGGAGTCCAAGCAGGATCTTTTGTCTCTTCTCAATCGGATCAAGATGTCTTGGTACGAGGATTTGGGCATGCCTGATTTGTTCCATCCGTTTACAATGAGACAGCTCAATTACTACAGCAATCCCAATCACACCTTTCACAGATTCAGGCAATTCAGGATAAAGAAGAAGACTGGAGGCTATCGTCAAATCACAGCACCTCGCAATAGGACATTTAAACTTATGTTGATGTGCTTGAACGAGTTGTTTAAGTCCATCTATACTCCTTCGGATTATGCCATGGGCTTTACTGAGGGTCGTTCAGTCGTCAGCAACGCTAACATCCATAAGGGGCAGAATTATGTCTTCAATATTGACTTGAAGGATTTCTTCCCCAGTATATACCGTGTCCGTGTGCGTGCCAGGTTACAGGCAAAGCCTTTCAGTTTCAGAGAAGACATAGCCATTATGATAGCCGGCCTTTGCTCAATGAAAGTTTCCAGCGGGCATAACGACGGCAGCGATTACGTGTTGCCACAAGGTTCCCCGACGTCACCGATAATCACAAACATGATTTGTGACAACCTCGATCGCCGTCTGGCTGGTCTTGCCAAACGCTTTGGACTGAGGTACTCTCGCTATGCGGATGACATCACGTTCAGTTCAATGCACTATGTTTATAAGGAGCAGGGTGAATTCAGAATGGAACTTTCACGCATCATAACACAGCAAGGCTTCACGATCAACGAGGCAAAGACCAGATTACAGAAAAGAGGATCAAGGCAGGAAGTGACAGGCATAATCATAAGCGACAAACTGAATGTCACCAGGAAATATGTTCATGAAATCCGAAATCTTCTCTATATCTGGGAGCGCCACGGATACACTGCGGCAATGTCGGTATTTTGGCCAAAGTATAAATCAGAAAAAGGCCATGTGAAGAAAGGCAACCCCGAGCTTCTAAACGTGTTGGACGGTAAGTTGATGTATCTCAAAATGGTCAAAGGCGATGCCGATGCTGTTTATAGAAAGTTGTACGATAAGTTTCAGCTGCTGGCAAAGCAGGTCACTGACTCAGCAAAAACCACTAGCCAGGATGTCACTTACATTGAAACATGGCCAGTCATGGAATTTGAGACCAAGTTCGGCACCACTATTGAATTTGTGATGCCTCAGCATGGAGTAGAAACCGTACAGACTGAGAATGATCAGGCTAGTCATCGCTATGCCCTGTTCTATTTAGCCGAAAAGAAAACCGCGGCATCCATCAACCGAAGCATTAAAGACGGAGAATTAAAGAAAAAGAATCTCCTTTCGATTTCCCATTGCAAGGATGCCGTCGGAAAGCGTTTTTGGCTGATCCACCGTTCCAATAAGGACATTGTTCCACCTCCCAAACCCGTGGACATTGACGAACTCAACAATGAACTCGACTCACTCTTAAATATGTGACAATATGGACGAGAAACTAAAACCGACATTAGAAAAGATAGTTCAACTCACAAGACAGAATCCAGAGTTTGATTTGGAACTGCGAAAGGCCTTGCAAATAACGCCTTCCGCAAGTTCTGTTTCTATATCTGATGAGAAACTCGACCAGATATATGAATATTGCATCGAAAAAATAATCCGAAAACAAGCGATGGAATTCTACAAAGGATTTCCTATAGAGTCAATTTCTCCAGAACTGATAGAAGATTACGTAAAGATGGAGTTCTTCAGAAGGAAAGATGATTTTGGAAACTTTTGTCTTGCGCTTTATCAGCAGATTGAGAATATCACTAATCGATTATGTGAAACTGGGACTATCTCAGATGTTGCTGAAAGAATGTGGGCATACCCTGCTTATGTCAAAGACGGTAAAATTAATGATAGGCCAGAATCAGAATACTGTATTGCGAAACTCGTCTTCACTACTGCAATCAACAAAAAAACCGAACAGCCATATTATGTAGAGAAATCCAGGGTTGCCCTTCAGGCCCAATATGCTATGGATAAAATCAAGTCTCTTGTCTACTTCATAGGATATAAATCAGCATTGACCAGTAGTGATTATAAGAGTTATGTTGAGTTCACCTCATTGATGCACGATATTTATCAATGCAGAAATATGAACCATCGGGGGAATACGCTAAATGAATGGGAGCAAGCGGTGCTTGACCGTATTATGCCCATTAAGTCTTTGTGTTATTTCAAATTTATGGGAGGGCTGTCTCAATATGTTGAGTTCATTAGATCTGGTTATGGTGTAATAGATGAGATTGAAACATATGCCAAGTCGCTGCCCGAAAAAAAGATTAACCTAATAAAACCTGTAGGCCCAAAAATTCTGGGGAAAATTGACCTTGAAGATGATGGTAAAAAGCGCTTTAAATAAGTTTGTTACTTAATTACCAGCAACTTAAGATAATGAAAGCATTAGAATACATACTGAAGCATTATCAAAAATCAGAAAATGAAGGTGATGGCCTCGTGTTAATAGCATTGCTTCGTGCTCTCAGTCCTGAAGACATTAGTGTCCACTAAAAAATCATAAAAGTTCTTTGAAATTATTGAAAATCAGTTAGTTAAGTCGGTTTTTGGCGCGAACGGATTTGAAATTATCTTTGCGGTCATAATCAGACAGTTATGAATAAAGACAAATACGTTTTTAGCGTTTTATCCGATTTTCTTGACCGCAGTAAGTTCAATCGTATCGTAGCTAAGTACAGCGGAGACAGATACATAAAGAGCTTCAGTTGTTGGAATCAGCTACTTTCGATGATGTTCGGTCAGCTGTGTAACCGCGAGGGATTACGTGATTTGGTCGTTGCCCTTGAGGCTCATCAAGGCAAGCTTTACCACCTCGGCATGGGGAAAAGCGTGACGCGAAGCAACCTTTCCAAAGCTAACGAAAACCGGGATTACCGCATCTTCGAGAACTTCGCTTTCTACATGATCGACGTGGCCAGGAAGAAACGAGCAACCAAGATTTTTGACTTGAATGGAAGGGTTTATGCTTTCGATTCCACGACCATCGACTTGTGCCTTGAGGTGTTCTGGTGGGCCAAATTTCGCAAGCATAAGGGCGGTGTCAAGATGCACACTCTGTATGATATCGAAACACAAATACCTGCATACGTGCACATTACGCCAGCGTCAGTGCATGACAGCAAAGTGATACCGGAGATACCGTACGAGAAGGATGCTCACTATATCTTCGATCGTGGCTACAACGATTTCGGGAACCTCTACAAGATTCACCAGATAGAAGCCTTCTTCGTTGTCAGGGCAAAACGCAATGTCAAATTCAAGGCCGAGAGGTGGAAAAGAAGACTTCCTGAAAACGTGCTGTCGGATGCCGTCGGACACTTCACCGTTTATAAAAGTGCGAGGGTTTATCCAGAAGAGATAAGAAAAGTCGTCTATTGTGACCCGGAAACGGGCAAGGTGTACATCTTCCTCACGAACGATTTTGAGTCTGATGCGTTGACCATCGCGCTGCTCTATAAATACAGGTGGAGCATCGAGTTGTTCTTCAAATGGCTCAAACAACATCTCAAGATTAAGCGGTTCTGGGGAACTTCGGAGAATGCAGTCCGCATTCAAATATACTGTGCCATAATCACTTACTGTCTCGTTGCAATCGTGCAACACGACATGAAGCTTGAGCGCAGCATATATGAAGTACTCCAGATTGTGAGTATCTCACTGACTGACAAGACCCCGTTAAGAGATCTTTTCGACAAACAGAATTTCAATAATGTCAAAGAACTCAATGGTTCAAGTGAACCGAGTTTATTTGAAAATTTTATTTATTAACCGTCCACAATTTTTAGTGGACAGCAATGTCCTGAAGAATTGAAAACTCTTCAGCGAAAGATTATCCTTTGCGGTCGATACCGATATTATTTTTCTGATGAATTATATAAGCAGGCAGATAGAGTTCTCAAAAGGAATAATGAATCAGTATCAGTACTTCTGAATAATTTTGAAAGCAAAGACCAAGTCACAAGATTAGATGCCAGATATAGACTTAGAGATCGCTTCGGAGAACAGTCCAAAGTAATCCAGATCAAAATTCTGAAAGTTTTTTTACACGGTTCAAAAGAGGATCGATATTGGGCTTATCTTAATTGTTGTGGGCGATATTGGGATGATTCTTTGGAGAAAGATATCAAGTTCCTTTGGGAAAAATATAGAGAGAAAGTATGTGCAAGGGTTGTTATCGATCATTTCCCAATTGACTACCTAATTGACAATATGGAGATATTGTATCCCAATAAGTACTATGATTTCCTGTGTATGAGGCTTATGAATCATCCATTATTTACAATGGATATTAATCGACTTCCAGAGCATTATGGTAGCCCAGATATTGAGTATCTATTTGTGTTGGCAAATTCTAACTCAAAAATTGAAAAAGGAAGAGCGTCGCAAATCCTTTACAAACACATTATTAAATTCGTCAATGAGAATAAAACTCCGCCATTGTGTCGATATAAACATAATATAGATCTTAGTCTCGAAATGGAATTAGGTGGAATATCAACATCCTTATTTAGTTATATCGAGTATATCCTTGATTTTATGGGTAATCTTGGATTGGTCGAAGAAATCCAAGCATATAAAAAATGGGACAAAAAAGTCAATAAAATTTACAAGGAAAGAAGCGAGAAATGGGAAAGGGATTATCATTTGTATAATCAAGATTTATGGTCTTTATATTGTAGTGTCATAGTGGAGTGCTTACCCAAGAAGTATCAAGGTCTCGTAAGTAATTATGTAAGGTCAGCTAGTGCAACACTGCCCGACTTCAAAGAATGCCCATTTTAGTGAATAACCCCAAAAAACAAATACTCGATTGCCCCCCAAATCACATTTGCTATTGCCACTGTAGATAAATAATTGGCCCCAAGATCGAATACTTTTGGGGCTTTTTTGTCGTATACCAACTGCCGAATGCCAGCAGTTTGTTCGGTAATGGTTGACCCCTTTTTTGTCTATGTTTGGCACTTCTACTTTATTGGGAACTATAAAAGAATACGAGGATTAATAATTCATGCTATGGAAGTATCTCTATGTCGATAGCATGAAAACCATTGCGACGTAGAATGTCATCCACTTCATGATATTTGGATGGATCTTTAATATATACTTTCGTGAGGATTCTGCTAGGCAAGAACAATTCTTTATAATACACTTTTTCTCCATTAGGTCTATTACGTAATTTCTCATTTTCAATCATTTGTATCATTGCATTTGCGTCAATCCCAAGGGCATTAATATCATCTTTTGCTTGATTGAATAGTGTGATTATTTCAGGAATAGGACGTTGAGATGGAATTATTGCCCTGATTTCTTCTTCCCTATCATACTGATCTGTTTTTATCCTAGTTGCGACATAGGCAAGTAAATACATCGCAATAAACCTTACAAAAAGTTGTGGACTTTCTTTTAATAATCCAAATGCTAAATCTTTCTTCGGACCTGTGAGCATACTCCACACCCCATTATAATACTCTGTTTCTATCTCTCTCAGCAAATCCTCGTCTGACATGGTTCCTATATATAAACAAGGTCTCATCGATAAACTAGGCATATCTTTTATAGGAATATTTTCTGAATCTTCAAGAGCTAACACTACGCCCCGTCCTTTATCAGCATAATTAGCCCACATATAATCATTGTCAAATCGCTTTGTGAATGATATTACATAGGGCAATGGAAGCATCTTATTCACTTTTATGTCATCCCACACAAAAGCGGTTGCTATTTGCCTATCGGGTTGTAATTTTCTTTCTACTTTGGGTAGAAGTTTCTTGATGACTTCAATTCCTAACTTGTATTCTTTTTGGTCACCAAAGCAATCATATCTAGATGCCCAAAAACATAAACCACGGTCAGAAGGAGCTTCTCTTATTATTCCTTCCAAAGCTTGTATTGATGTGTAGTGGTATAACATATAATTGATAAATTATAATTATATTATCTCGTTTTTTAGCTTTGAGAGGATACAAATCTTCTCTTTGCTTGGCATATAATGCTACAAACAAAGCTGTCAATTTGTGAATGGTGTAAGACAACCGCCCCCACCCAGAATCGCCCGCCACCTTTTGTGTCTAGCTCCTCTCCATTACACACCTCTCCCCGTGCTCCATACAGTACTTCCGTAAGCCCCTCATGGTAGGAATCAAAGTGCTTTTTTGTTGTCATATTCGCCAATTTCCTGATCCGTGGGTACAAAGGTAGTCATTTTTCAACACAAATCGTTTCTTTTTGTTATGCTACAGCCTTGTTTTAGACAAAATTTGCATACATTATATACTAAACGATGCCATTTTCATCAAATCACATTAAGAAAGTGTAAAAATCACCATCCTTTTGCTTCCGTAAGAAGATAAATTCCTATCTTTGCAAGCAAATAAGCTTGTATTAAAAAAAAACAAGTAATTAAGCTTGTATTTAAAACAAACAAGTCTATGCGCTTGTAAATAAAATGTTGAACATATGTATGCTGCAATATCTGCTGATGTAGTGTCTTCGACGTCTCTCTCTCGCGAGTCGATGATTGAACTTAACGAAAAGTTGAAAAAATGCCTATCTATTCTTGAAGGCCGTTATCATGGTTTCTGGGGGCGTATTGTTAGAGGCGACTCTATCGAATGTATCATGAACAGACCTGAAGATGCTTTTGAAGTGGCCCTGATTCTGAAGACATGGGTTAAATCGTTTGAACCAAGCAATATACAAGAAGACAAACGATTTAATAGGTACGGTCTTAGAATAGCGATAGGCATTGGTGAAATGAAGACAATTGACCGAGGCTTAGACATGATGGATGGTGATGCTATTTATCGTTCTGGACGTACTATGGAAAAACTTGTTGGACGAGCAAAATATTCATTTGTAATATCAATGGCTGACAGTGAACATGAACAAGCATTACAAGTTATATTAACATTGGTCAATCAACTATTAAATAATGCAACGGCTCGAAAATGTGAGACCCTTTGTGAAAGGATTCTTTCATCAGACACAAGTAAAACAGCTGAAAAAATGGGTATTTCAGTATCTGGGGTCAATCAAACATTAAAGGATCTTGGATGGAGTGCTATAGAACAGGCAATTATATATTATCGAAAAGTAACTTCAAAACTATGATAAATAATTTGTTTCTCAATCTTATTGTTGCTCATGTTTTGGGCGATTTTTATTTGCAATGGAGTTCTTCTTGCAAGAAAAAGGTTTTGTATTCTGTAAAGGGGATGGATTTGTGGTTACATTCCCTGGTAATTGGAATACTCTCATGGATTGCCATATGGGATTTAAGGGGATGGTGGCTTGCCGCTTGTATAATGGCACTTCATTTCTTGATTGACTGGTCTAAATCATATATACAAGTAAAGTGGAATATCTTCAAGATAGAGAATTCTGAACAAATGAAATTAGTTGATGGCACAAACAAACGACATGATTTGTGGGTGTTCTTGATCGATCAAATTCTACACATATCTTTCATCGTAATATTTACCAATATATGGCTGATTGCAAATAATGATTGGCAGCAATTCGGATGGCTTCAAGAGTTTGCTATTAGTCACCCACTGCGCACAAATGCCTTCTTAGCCATGATGTTAGTTTTAAAACCAGCAAACATCATGATATTACTTATTCTTGGGGCTTGCAAAGTAAGCATTACCCCAAATAAGGATAACGATCATGGCAATTTCCATTCAGGAGAACTCATTGGATGGCTGGAGCGTGGGCTCATGTTGTTATTTGTAATTATGTCCCAATACGAGGCTATAGGTTTCCTTATTGCCGCAAAGTCTATTCTTCGATTTAATGAAGCATCATCTGGCAGTGAAAAGTCTGAGTATGTGTTGACAGGAACTCTGCTTTCTTTGACAATTGCGCTTTTATTAGGTATATTGACCTTAAGAATATAGCTTCTCTAAGTAGAAATACAAGTAAAATCTTTTAAATAAATATACATTGATGGGTCAAGGAGCATTGTTTTATAGAGCAGATCTTCATATCCATTCTTACGGGAATGGTATGGGTTCTTTTGATGTGAATGATACTTGTAATACACCTAATGCCATTGTAGATACAGCAATAGCAAAAGGATTAAAAATGATTAGCATTACTGACCATAATGAAATAGTGAATAGTATTGTCGCTGTTCAGTATGCTAATGGGAAAGATATATTAGTTATTCCTGGAATTGAGATTAGTACTACGCAGGGACATTTGTTATTATATTTTGAAACGATTGATAAACTTCGTTCATTCTACGGCAATCTTACTTTCAATGATGAAAAGTCAATATGCAACCAAGGAATTGTGGAATGCCTTCAGAAAGCCGAAACCTATGATGGTATAGGTGTGTTGGCTCACATTACACTTGATTCTGGCTTTGAGAAAACGATTCAGCGGTTTGGGCCTCAAATGGAACAGATTTTTAAATGTAAGAATCTAATGGGGCTTGAAATAACAAGAAAAGAGGAATCATATCTTTATACAGATTCAGATTCAAATCAAGACCACAAGAATCTCCTTGCAATCTGGCGGGATACCAATGATAACAAATTACATTGGGATTTTGCCAAATTAATGTCTTCGGATTCTCATGAATTGTCCAAACTTGGAAGCAACGCTGATGGGAACAACCGTTTGACTCGCTTCAAGATGTCGGAGTTGTCTTTCAGATCGTTTAGGAATGCGCTATTGAGTAGTGAATCAAGAGTACGGTTGGAAGATGAGATTCCAAAACAGAGACCAGTTCTTAAACATATTAAAATTGAGGGAGAACTCCTTAATGGCATTGATATAGAGCTTAGTCCTAATCTAACTTGTATTATAGGTAGTCGTGGTGCAGGAAAGTCCACATTACTGGAGTCTATAAGAGAAGTTACAGGAAACCACACTTCATCACGCTTATGTGATTCTGAGGTGTGGCCTCAAATTATCACTCTTGATTATGTTGATGAAGTTGGTCAGCAGATAACACTACAAAGAGAAAAGAACGGAAATGTCATAAACCGGACAGACTCAATAAATGGCATCACAGAAATACCTATTGAGAGTTATGGACAAGGTGATACTGCTAATACCATACAACATAGCGAGGATAATCCTCAAGTAATATCTGACTTCTTGGACGGCTTTTTGTCTTTAGGCGTACTAAAACAACAAGACGAAGCCTTTCGTGAGCAATTACGTGAGAACCAAAGTGAGATGCGAAAACTGAGAATTAATTTGGCAGCGTTACCTGAAGCTCAAAAAGCTTTGGAGAATGAACGAAAGAAAATGAAGATTCAGGAAGAATCTAAAGCCGCAGATATTGTTAAGTATCAAAATGCGTTACTTAAAGAGAGAGAGTTTCGTAGTGAATTAATTAAAGATTTAAATAACCTTGTTAAAACATACTGGGACATACTAAGTGATAAGTCGTTATTTGAAAAAGTAGCTGCAATGACTGATGATAGTATAATTATTGGTAAAGACTACTTTTCCGCGGTAAAAGGGCTTGTAGAAGATTTCGGTAGGTTGGTGAATACAAAATCTATAGAATTAAAAAGCTCTTTGAATGAAAAAATAAATGCTCTGAAAGAGCAACTGACTTTATGGCAACAAAAAGAAACTGAAATTCAGACAAAAATTGATCAAAAGAAAAATGAACTAACACAGCAAGGCATTCCTTTTGATCTTGGGAAAATCAATCAGATTGCCAAAGATATTTTGGACTATGACAAAAAGGTTAAAAAGCTATTAGAAGACAAAAAGAGACTTTTTGAACTTACAAATACAAGGAGGACTTTGATATTACAACGGCAAGACAACAAGAAGGAGATTACGCGCCGACACAAGTCATTTGCTCTTAAAATCAATAATGACTTAAAAAACTCGGTTGACGATTTCTCAATAAATGTGAAGTATTATGATGATTTGTATTCACCAGAATTCGAATCAACACTTAAAGAACTAATGGGATGGAGAACGTCTCAAGTGCCTAAAGCAAAAATCATTGCAAGAAACATAAGCATCTATGATTTTGTGAATGCTGTTAAAACAAAGAATAAGAGCTTATTACGTGCTATAGCATTTAATGGTTCACAATTGTTGAATGAAGAAGAAATAGATAATATATTGTTTAAACTTAACGACAGCCATCAATATGAGGAAATTGAGAGTGTTGTGTATGATGACTTACCACAGATAACGGTAACCAAGCATATCGAAGTAGCTGGTATAAGAACACCTGTGGTAAAAAGGATATCGCAATTATCTTTAGGTCAGCAGCAATCGGTATTACTAGGGATACTGCTTCTTTCGGATAGTACCCGACCGCTATTAATAGACCAACCAGAAGATAATCTTGACAGTGAATTTATTTATAAGACAATTGTTGCGACTTTACGGAAGATAAAAGAGCATAGGCAGGTTATCATTGTTACACACAACCCTAATATCGCCGTTTTGGGAGATGCAGAATTGATAGTACCACTTAAAAGCACTAATAATAAATCAATGATTATGTCTTCTGGATCAATAGACAATATTGATACCGTTAAGCTTTGTTGCCAAATATTGGAAGGAGGAGAGTCTGCATTTGAACAAAGAAAGAAGATATATGGATTTTGATGTGGCTGATTTCTTATTTTAGCCGTAAGAGCATGTAATTGCCGGATGAATCTACCTGACGTTACGGAAAGTTAAAAACGTTAAATCTTTACCGTTTTTACGCTCAATAGAATCCACGCAATCACTTTTCTACCGTTTTAATAAAAATAAATTGGAACACAATAAGTTACAAATACGCCGAATGTACTTCCCTCTCCAGCATCGACATACCCAACTCTGTCACAAACATCGACGGCTGGGCGTTCCTGGGCTGCTCTGGCCTAGCCTCCATCTCAGTAGTTAGCGATAATCCAAAGTACGATTCTCGCAACAACTGCAATGCCATTATCGAAACGGCAACCAATACATTAATTGCTGGTTGCAAAAACACGACTATCCCTAACTCCGTCACTTCCATTGGTGACATGGCGTTCGGTGGCTCCGGCCTAACCACCATCAGCATCCCCAACTCCGTCACTTCCATCGGCTCTTCTGCGTTCTCTGGCTGCTCCAGCCTAACCTCCATCTCAGTAGTTAGCGATAATCCAAAGTACGATTCTCGCAACAACTGCAATGCTATTATCGAAACGACAACCAATACATTAATTGCTGGTTGCATGAACACGACCATCCCTAAATCCGTCACTTCCATCAACGAGGAGTTCCTGGATTGTCCTTCTTTAAAAGACGTCTATTGCTACGCAACCACTCCCCCTAGATGCGAGAACTCTTGTTATATCAACTATTCCGCGACACTCCATGTGCCAGCGGCGTCATTAGCAGCTTATCATAAAGCCCCCGTTTGGAGCAAGTTCAAGAAGATTGTGGGGGATGCCGACGCTACCAACGGGTATCGCAACCAGTCGCAATAGTGTTGAAACCCAGCCGGGTGAATAAATCGAATTGCCGGCCACCGTTACCCCCGCTAACGAATCACACATAATAACTACACAAACATCTGTAATTCAATAAAATAACTATTACAACTATCTTGGTTGTCTTTGTTAAGTGACTACCAAAATGAAGATTGTGTATCTTGTATTTCTTGTTTTCGTTATATAAAAAAGGACGACGGTTGTCGTCCTTTTTGGCGGAGTGACCGAGATTCGAACTCGGGATACGCTTTTGACGTATACACGCTTTCCAGGCGTGCCTCTTCAGCCACTCGAGCATCACTCCTGTCGCTAAATGCGGGGCAAAGGTAATACAATTTGCTGGATATTTGCAATTTTTTGTGGTTTTTTTGTTATTTTTGTCCCCATGAATAACGATGGGCGACTGCAAAACTTCAATAACACCGGTGGTGCCGACCGTCAGGATCCACGCGTGAAGCAACTGGCTGTGGATGTGCTGCGGTGGCTCCCCTATGACCCGAACGACGACCAGATGATGGTCATCGTGGCGCTGGCCCATTTCCTGCTATATGCCCCGGAGCGGTCGGTATTTATCCTGGGCGGATATGCCGGCACGGGCAAGACGTCGCTCACGGGCGCCATCGTCAAGGCACTCAACCAGCAGGGGCTCAAGTCGGTGCTCATGGCGCCGACGGGCAGGGCGGCACACATCTTCAGCGACTACTCGGGCCATCCCGCCTATACCATCCACCGCAAGATTTACCGCCAGCAGGGCTATGGTGTGGACGCCTTTGGCCTGGCGGACAACAAGCACACCAACACGGTGTTTATCGTCGATGAGGCGTCGATGATCAGCAATGCCAGCGACGGGTCGATGTTTGGCAGCGGACGGCTGCTGGAGGATCTCATCGGATATGTGTACAATGGCTTGGGTTGCAAACTGGTGCTCATGGGCGACAACGCGCAGTTGCCACCCGTGGGGCAACTGGTGAGTCCTGCCCTGGATGACGAGATCCTGCGGTCGCTGGGATTGACGACCTATGGCGTGTTCCTGCGCCAGATTGCACGCCAGGCCGAGGAGAGCGGCATCCTGCACAACGCCACGCTGCTGCGTCAAGCCATGGAGGACGGCATGCTGGGCAGGCCGCGGCTGGACCTCGACGGCATGGAGGACATCGGCACGGTATCGAGCGAGTTTCTGCTGGAGACCATCAGCGACTGCTATGACCGCGACGGCATGGGCGAGACCATTATCGTGACCCGCAGCAACAAGCGCGCAACATTATATAATATGGGAGTGCGCAACAGCATCCTTTACCGCGAGGACCTGCTCGTGAACGACGACATGCTGCTCGTGGCCAAGAACAATTACTACTGGGCCAAGGAATATGACGAGATGGACTTTATCGCCAACGGTGACGTGTGCCGCGTCAAGCGCGTGTGGGGCGACATCGAGCACCGGTATGGCCTGCGCTTTGCCAACGTGACCGTCGAATTTCCCGACCATGGCAACATCGAGATGGATTGCAAGATCATAGTCGATTGCCTGTTGAGCGAAACACCGGCGCTCAACCGCGAGCAGGGTGACCGCCTGTTCAACGAGGTCTATAACGAGTTGGCCGGGGACAAGCGGGAACGCTACAAGCAGTTGAAGGAGCATCCCTACTTCAACGCGCTGCAGGTCAAGTATGCCTATGCCGTGACGTGTCACAAGGCCCAGGGCGGGCAGTGGCGCAACGTGTTCATCGACATGGGTGGCATCATGCCCGAGGCGATGCAGTCGATGGACTTTTACCGATGGTTCTACACTGCCATGACACGCGCGAGAGACCGCGTTTATCTCATCAACTGGGTCGTGGACAGTGACAATTGACCGTAATTCTTCTAGAAAGTGAGGCACAAGTGCGTGCCAGTGAAGTTTTTTTACTACCTTTGCCCCCACAATCATTCAACATTCAATAAGTTATGAATCACAAGAGTATCTGCCGCATGGTGGCCATGATGGTTACCATCACGCTATGGACCGCAGCCACGGCCACAATTCCTGCCGGCTACTACGACTCGCTCGAGGGCAAGAGCGGCGAGGCGCTCAAGACAGCCATCCATGAGTTGGCAATGCGCCACACGGTGCTGAGTTACAACAGCCTGTGGAACTATTTTCCCGAGACCGACCGCTATCCCGACGATCACAACAAGGTGTGGGACATGTACAGTAACAACAACTACTATTTCACCAACACCTGGAGCATGAACAGGGAGCACTCGCTGCCCAAGAGTTGGTGGGCCATCACCGGCGAGAACTCAAACACCGCGCTTTATCCCAGTTATACCGACATCATGCACCTCTACCCTGCTGATGCCGAGGCCAACTACGAGAAGTCTAACTGGCCACTGGGCGAGGTGTCAACGGTACTGTATGACAACGGAGTCACCAAGGTGGGATATCCCAAGACCGGACAGGGCGGCGGCGCCAGCAAGGTCTTTGAGCCCGACGACCGTTACAAGGGCGACTTTGCCCGCACCTACTTCTACATGGCATGCACCTACCAGCACTACCGCTGGCGCTACACCTACATGCTCAACAACGACAACTGGAAGTCATTCAACAACTGGTCAATCGAACTGCTGTGCCGCTGGGCCCGCAACGATGCCGTCAGTGACAAGGAAACGGATCGTAACGATGCCGTGCAGAAGTGCCAGAACAACCGCAACCCCTTTATCGACATCCCGCAGTTGTTTGAATACATCTGGGGTGACCGTCAGGGGCAGGTCTTCTACCTGAGCGAGGCTGGCATCCTCCCCGACACCACGACCTATACCGGAGATCCCGAACTGATCGCGCCCACCCAGAACACGGTGCTTGACTTTGGCGAGGTGGCACTGGGCAAGTCGCTGGATTACACCATCTACATCAAGGGGCGTGGCCTGACCAATCCGCTCTCGGTCCAGATCTACCTCTATGACGAGCAGATGTTCAGCATCCCCGTTTCGACAGTGAGCCGCACCATGGCCAACAGTGCCGAGGGCTATCCGCTGACCATCACCTACACCCCGACAGCAGTGGGAGAACACACGTCACGCCTGCTGATTCATGACGGCGGCTTGACCGGCAGCGTGGGCGTCATGCTCAAGGCGCGCTGTGTAGCAGTGCCCACATTATCCACGCTGGAGGCCCTCGCAGCCACCGACGTCACCAGCGACGGCTATATCGCCAACTGGAAGCCGGCCAGCGAGCAGGTGGACTACTATGTGCTGACGCGCACCATCTACAACAAGAACAATAACGGCGAGGTGGTTACCGAGACCTTCACCACCGACGATGGCAACACGACAAGTTACCACTTCGGTGACCGCCAGCCTGGCGAGACCCACACCTATAGCGTGCAGTCCTATCGCCTGGGCTACATGAGTGAACCCTCCAACGTCATCACGGTCGATGCCAGCGGCCTGACGGGCATCGAGGCCGACAAGCCCCTGCTGGTACTCACCATGGAAGGCGGCATCCTCATCAAGTGCAGCGAGAGTGTGGGCCGGGCCGACGTCTATGACCTGTCGGGACGCATCGTGCGCCACATCGACAACCTGACCGACGACATGTTCCTGGCATTGCCGCGCGGCATCTATCTGCTGAAGACCTCGACCAGCCGCACTGCCTGGAAGGTGGCTGTGCAGTGACACTCGATCGAGATAATCAAGAAATTGAAACAAGCGGCTGACCGAATGGTCAACCGCTTGTTCTTTAGTCAATTGAAACCTGTTGTAAGGTTATTCCTTGATGAGGTTTCCACCTTCCTTCAGAGCCTCCTCGTTGAGGGGGATGAGGTGCCAGTGACGCTCGGGAAGGGTCTTCTTCAAGGCCTTGAGGACGCTATCGATGGTCACCATGGGGCGAACCTTGAGCATCGAACCCAGGACGATCATGTTGAAGGTCTTGGAGTTCTTCATCTCGATAGACTTCTCGGTTGCATCGATAGGATAAATCTTGATGTCGGTGCGGGTGGGTTTCTTGTGGATGCCATAGGTGTCATACATCAGGATGCCACCGGGCTTTACCTTGCTCTCAAACTTGTCGAGAGACTGCTGGTTGAGCACAACCACTACATCATAGGTGTTCAAGACAGGCGAACTGATGCGCTCATCGCTCACGATAACGGTAACGTTGGCGGTACCACCGCGCTGTTCGGGACCGTAAGAGGGGAGCCAGCACACTTCCTTGTCTTCCATCAGGCCAGAGTAGGCAAGAATCTTACCCATTGACAATACACCCTGTCCGCCGAAACCGGCAATAACTATTTCGTTAATCATAATAGTGTCTTCTGTTTTTTAGCGTTGAATACCATCTTCCAAGTTCTTCAAGTCTCCGAGGGGATACTTGGCGAACATATTCTCTTCCATCCACTTGTTGGCCTTCTCGGGAGTGAGTTTCCAACCGGTGTTGCAGGCGCTGACGATCTCGACAACCGAGGTGCCCTTGCAGTTGATGCTGTTCTCAAATGCCTTGCGCAGGGCGGCTTTGGCCTTGCGTACGTTGGCGGGAGTGTGAACGCTCTGACGGGTCACGTAGCAGGTACCGTCGAGTTGAGCCAGCAGCGGAGTGATGGCCAGGGGATAACCATTGAGGTCCGGACGGCGGCCGTAGGGGCAGGTAGCGGTCTTCTGGCCCAGCAGGGTCGTGGGAGCCATCTGTCCACCGGTCATACCGTAGATAGCATTGTTGATGAAGATAATAGCGATGTTCTCGCCACGGTTGCAAGCGTGAATCGACTCGCAGGTACCGATTGCCGAGAAGTCACCGTCGCCCTGGTAGGTGAACACCAGGTTCTCGGGCCAGAGGCGCTTAACAGCGGTTGCCAGTGCGGTAGCACGGCCGTGGGGAGCCTCTTCCCAGTCAACGTCGATGTAGTTGTAGGCAAACACGGCGCAGCCCACGGGCGACACGCCGACGGTCTTTTCAGCAACACCCATTTCCTCGATGACCTGGGCAACGAGTTTGTGTACAACGCCATGGCTGCAACCAGGGCAATAGTGCATGTGAACTTGGTTCAGCAGCGCAGGTGCAGAATAAACTTTATTCTCAGGTTTAATGATATCGTTCAGTTCCATTGCGTTATTACTTATTAATGAGTTTCTCTTTCAGTACGTTCAACAGTTCGTCGGGAGTGGGCACGTTACCACCGAAGCGGCCATAGTGCTCAACCGGCATCTTGCATTCAACGGCAAGTTTCACATCCTCGACCATCTGGCCGGCGTTCAGTTCGACGCACAGGATGCCCTTGACGTTCTTGGCAGCCTCGCGCAGTTGCTTCTCGGGGAAGGGCCACAGGGTGATGGGACGGAACATACCCACCTTGATACCCTCCTGGCGGGCGAGTTCCATCGTCTTCATGGCGATGCGGGCGGTGGTGCCAAATGCGGTGATCAGGTAGTCGCAGTCCTCAACGTCGATGAGTTCGCAACGGGTCTCGTTCTTCTCGATCTCGCGGTAGCAAGCCTGGAAGCGCCAGTTGTTCTCCTCCATCTTGTCGTCGTCAAGTTCGAGGCTGGTAACGACATTGCTGGGGCGCATGCCCTTGCGGCCGTTGACGGCCCACGGGCACTGCTGGCGGATCTGCTCCTCGGTGCGGCGCGGACGCTGCTCGGGCAGTACGACCTTCTCCATCAACTGGCCGATGGTACCATCGGCGAGAATCATCGACACGCAACGATACTTGAATGCCAGGTCAAAGCCCAGGGCAACCATGTCGGCCATCTCCTGGACACTGCTGGGTGCAAGCACGATCATGTGATAGTCACCGTGACCGCCACCCTTGCAGGCCTGGAAGTAGTCGGCCTGTGATGCGTGGATGGTACCCAGGCCGGGGCCACCACGCTGCACGTTGATCAACAGAGCGGGAACCTCGCTGGCGGCGAGATAGGACACACCTTCCTGCATCAGGCTGAAGCCGGGGCTGGAAGTCGATGTGCAGACAGCCTTACCGGTCATGGCACCGCCATACACCATATTGATGGCAGCGACCTCGCTCTCGGCCTGCAGCACAACCATGCCAGTGGTCTCCCAAGGCATTTCTTCCTCGAGTTTCTCAAGCACCTCACTCTGCGGAGTGA
>CAMKOE010000003.1 GCA_946414395.1 uncultured Porphyromonadaceae bacterium
AGGACCCCCTGATTAACAGTCAGATGCTCTAACCAACTGAGCTAAAGAAGCGTTTTCAGCACCCTTGCGGCATACCCTGCCGAAAAATGCGGTGCAAAGATAGTACCAAAATTTGAACTGTGCAATAAAAAAATGAAAAATCTTGTTTTTTTTCGTCCTGTAAAGGTTTTTTAGGCCTCAACAAGAGCATCATTTCATGGAATAATAGTATTTTCGCAGTCCAATAACATCTTGAAATAATGAAAAAGACGCTCAAATATCTCGCTGGCGCCGGCCTGGTACTCGCACTTGCAGCACCCGCCGCTATTGCCGACACCGACAAGGCCGTCAACGACGACGCCGCAGTGGCCCGCAGCCTCGACATCTTCAACACCCTCTACAAGGAGTTGAACACGTTCTATGTCGATACCATCGATGCCCAGAAGTCCATCGAGAACGCCATCAACGCGATGCTCGACGACATCGACCCCTATACCGAATACATTCCCGCCAAGGAGACCGATGAGTTCATCACCATCAGCACGGGCGAGTATGGCGGCATCGGCAGTTACCTCATGGAACGCACCACTGGCGGACAGAAGGGCGTTTACATCAGCGGCCCCTATGAGGGCAGTCCGGCCGCACGCGCGGGACTGCGGTCGGGCGACCGCATCATCATGATCGACGGCGACAGCACAGCCGACTGGGCCAGCGATCAAGTGAGCAAGCGGCTCAAGGGGCAAGCCAACACCCACTTGACCGTGACCGTCGTGCGCCCCTATGATGAGGACAGTGTCAAGACCTTCTCGTTCAACCGCGAGACCATCAGCGTCAATCCTGTCCCCTACTATGGCGTGACACGCGGCAATATCGGCTATATCGACCTGACGACATTCAACGAGAAGTCGGCCCAGCAGGTGCGCGACGCCGTCATCGAGTTGAAGAAGGATCCCAGGGTCAAGAATATCGTCCTGGACCTGCGCAGCAACGGTGGCGGCATCGTCGAGGGCGCTATCCAGATCGTCGGCTGCTTCGTCCCCAAGGGCACCCAGGTGCTGCAGATGCGCGGGCGCGACAAGTCCAGCGAGCGCACCTACAAGACGACCGTCGATCCCGTTGACACCGAGATTCCCCTGGCCGTGCTCATCGACGGCGGCTCGGCCAGTGCCAGCGAGATCACTGCCGGGGCCCTGCAGGACCTCGACCGCGCCGTGATCATCGGCTCACGCTCCTTCGGCAAGGGACTGGTGCAGTCCACGCGCTCGCTGCCCTACGACGGCATCCTCAAGGTCACCATCGCCAAGTATTACATCCCCAGCGGGCGCCTCATCCAGGAAGTCGATTACGGCAACCGCAATGCCGATGGCACCTTCAAGAAGACCACCACCGACAGTACCGCGCGCGTCTTCCACACGGCCCATGGCCGCGAGGTGCGCGAGGGCGGCGGCATCGACCCCGACCTCAAGGTTGAGCCCCGCGAGTTAAAGCGCATTGTCTATAACATCATGCGCGACCACTGGGACTTTGACTTCGCCACACGCTATGTCGCCCAGCACACCGACATTCCCGCCCCGGCCGATTTCCAGATTACCGACACCATCTTCAACGAGTTCAAGGCCTTTATCAACCCTGACAAGTTTGAGTATGACAAGGTGTGCGAGCAGCAACTCGCCACATTGCGCAAGACCGCCACGGCCGAGGGCTACATGAACGACTCGACCAAGGCCCAGTTTGACCGCCTCGAGGCACTGCTCAAGCACGACCTGGATCACGACCTGGACCTGCACCGACGCGACATCGCCTACCTGCTCGGACAGGAAATCATGGACCGCCTCTACTATCAGCGCGGACAGGTCGAGCACTCGATCAAGGTCGACGAGTTCTTGGACAAAGCCAAGGAAATGTTTGACAAGCCCGGCGAATATACCCGCCTGCTCAACCTCAAGGCCAAGCCCGCCAAGAAATCCACCTCCAAAAAGAAGAAGAAATAACTTTCTACAGGAAGAACAAGAGCCATCAGGCGAGATGTGACCGAACGCATCCCGCCTGCTTTGTGTTCTCGTGTTCTGTGCTTCGTGGCAATGCCACGAAATACCCGACAACCGGGAGGGCCATCAGGCGTGGTGGTCGGCTTTCGGCCGTCATTGGAGGTGTATTTTGGGAAAATTGAGTAACTTTGCAGCCATGGAGATACGGGAACTGTGTTCACTTTTTAACGGGAAGGCGAGGCTGGCGGCGGTCAAGAAACTGCTGGCCGGCAAGGGTAATGCCGTAATCGACGGTCTGGCGGGGTCTAGCGCCGCCATGCTGCTGGCGGGACTGCCTGAGCGCTCTTGCCCTTACCTGATCGTGGTCAATGACCTGGACGAGGCGGGCTACATGTACAACGACCTGTGCCAACTGACCGATGACAAGCAGGTGCTGATTTTCCCGTCGGGCTACAAGCGGGACATCAAGTACGGACAGGTGGATGCGCCCAACCAGATCCTGCGCACCGAGGTGCTCAACCGCTGGTATGACGACAAGCAGGTGCGCTGGGTGGTTACCTACCCCGACGCGCTGGCCGAGCGGGTGCGCCGCCGCGAGGACGTGGAGGCAAGCACGGTGCAACTGCGCACGGGTGGCACGGCCGACCTGACCCAGGTGGCGGCACGCCTGCGCGAACTGGGCTTCACGGCGACCGACTATGTGTATGAACCGGGGCAGTACAGCGTGCGCGGTTCCATCCTTGACGTGTTCTCCTACAGCAACGAACTTCCCTACCGCATCGACTTCTGGGGCGATGACATCGACTCGATACGCACCTTCAACGTCGAGACCCAGTTGAGCGAGGAGCGGCTGGATCAGGTGAGCATCTTGAACAATGACCCATCGGGCGGCGGACGTGAGGACAACGTGTCGCTGCTGGATTATATAGGTGACGACACCATCGTGCTGTGCCGCAGCCAGCAGTGGCTATCGACACGCATCCGCGAGATTGCCCAGGAAGGCATGTCGGCCAGCGCCATCATTGCCGACGAGGGTGACACCCAGGCCATTCACAAGGTGGTCGATGCCGACCTGTTTGCCAAGCGGTTGAACATGTTGCGGCTCATCACCCTGGCCAATGGCGAGGCCGCTGCCGATAAAGGCACCAAGCGCCTCACGCTGCACTGCAAGCCCCAGGGCATCTACCACAAGAACTTTGACCTCATCGGGCAGTCATTCACCGAATTTCTCAAGCAGGGCTACAAGATTCTCATCCTGAGCGACAGCGCCAAGCAGATCGAGAGACTTCACAACATCTTTGAGGACCGTGGCGACAACATCACCTTTGAACCGGTGCTGCGGACGCTGCACGAGGGATTTGTAGATGATGACCTCAAGTTGTGCGTCTTTACCGACCACCAGATTTTTGACCGATTCCACAAGTACAACCTCAAGAGCGACCGAGCCCGATCGGGCAAACTGGCCCTTTCCATCAAGGAACTGAACCAGATCGAGAAGGGTGACTACATCGTCCACGAGGACCTGGGTGTGGGCAAGTTTGGCGGCCTCATCCGCACATCGATGAACGGCACCCCGCAGGAGATGATCAAACTCACCTACCAGAACGGCGACGAGGCCTATGTGTCCATACACTCGCTGCACAAACTCTCCAAGTACCGCAGCAAGGAGGGCGAGGCGCCAAGGCTCAACCGCCTGGGGTCCAACACCTGGGCCAAGATCAAGTCGCGCACCAAGAGCCGCCTCAAGGACATCGCCCGCGAACTCATCCGCCTGTATGCCGCCCGACGCGAACAGAAGGGATTTGCCTACACGCCCGACGGCTACCTGCAGCAGGAACTGGAAGCGTCGTTCATCTATGAGGATACCCCCGACCAGTTGACCGCGACCCAGGCCGTCAAGGCCGACATGGAGAGCGACAAGCCGATGGACCGCCTCATCTGCGGCGACGTGGGCTTCGGCAAGACCGAGATTGCCGTGCGCGCCGCCTTCAAGGCCGCTACCGACGGCAAGCAGACAGCCGTGCTGGTGCCCACGACGGTGCTGGCCTTCCAGCACTACCGCACCTTCAGCGAGCGTCTGCGGGACTTCCCCGTCAGGGTTGATTACCTGAGCCGCGCCCGCAAACCCAAGGAAGTCAAGCAACTGCTGGCCGACCTCAAGGAGGGCAAGATTGATATCCTGATCGGCACGCACAAACTCATCGGCAAGACCGTGCAGTTCCACGACCTGGGACTGCTGGTGGTGGACGAGGAGCAGAAGTTTGGCGTCGCCGTCAAGGACAAACTCAAGCAGATGAAACTCAACGTCGACACCCTGACGATGAGCGCGACACCCATCCCGCGCACGCTGCAGTTCTCGCTCATGGGAGCCCGCGACCTGAGCACGCTGACCACGCCGCCGGCCAACCGCTATCCCATTCTCACCACGGTGGGCGCCCTGGACGACGACATTGTTGCCGAGGCCATCAACTTTGAACTCTCGCGCAACGGGCAGGTCTTCTTTGTCAACCACCGCATCGAGCAACTGGAGCAGTTGGAGAACATGATTCGCCGCGTGGTCCCCGATGCCCGCGTGGTGGTGGGTCACGGACAGATGCCGCCCGAGAAGTTGGAGCAGATCATCATCGACTTTGGCAACCATGACTATGACGTGCTGCTATCGACAACCATTATCGAGAATGGCATCGACATGCCCAACGTCAACACCATTATCATCAACAACGCCGACCGCTATGGTCTGAGCGACCTGCACCAGTTGCGCGGCCGCGTGGGACGCAGCAACCGCAAGGCCTTCTGCTACCTGCTCGTGCCGCCCGGCAAACCGCTGGCCACCGATGCTCGCCGCAGGTTGCAGGCCATCGAGAGTTTCAGCGACCTGGGCTCGGGCATCCAGATTGCCATGCAGGACTTGGACATCCGCGGTGCGGGCAACCTGCTGGGGGCCGAGCAGAGCGGCTTCATCGCCGACCTGGGCTATGAAACCTACCAGCGCGTCCTCAAGGAGGCCGTCACCGAACTGAGAACCGAGGAGTTCGCCTCTACGTTCGCCGCCACAGGTGGTGACCATGATGACATGCAGGAACAAGGTTCAGAGTTTGTCACCGACTGCGTGGTCGATACCGACTTGGAACTGATGTTCCCGGCCAGTTATGTGCCGCAGGAGAACGAGCGCATCACCCTCTACCGCGAACTTGACAACATGGAGACCGACGAGCAGGTTGAGGCATTCGAGCAACGCATGGTGGACCGCTTCGGCAAGATTCCCGAGATGGCCAGCGAACTCATCCGCATCGTGCCCCTGCGCCGCACCGCGCGCCGCCTGGGCATTGAGAAACTCGTCATCCGCCAGCGCAGCATGCACCTGTTCCTCGTCGGCGAGGAGAACAAGGCCTATTACCAGTCACCCGCCTTTGGGCGCATCATCAACTACGTCTATAGCAACCCCAAGCGGTGTGACTTGCGGCAGAAGAATGGCCGGCGCAGCGTCGTCATCGGCAACATCACCAGTGTGAGCACCGCCCTGAGTGTCCTGCGCACCATCACCCACCTGGACAGCATTTAACCTAATCAATATCGGGTATAACCAACTATAATGGGCACAACCATCATGACCGATGATTGTGCCCATCTCTGAGTCTCTTAATTGCTTGAAGCGATTACTTCTTCAACACCTTGGCCACACTGCCATTGGCGTTCTTGACAATGATGATACCCGAGTGCGAAGTGACGTCGTCGAGTTTGCGTCCCTGCAGGTCATAATATTCAACCGACTGGGTCGCCAAATGTAATCGTAAAACTCTGCAAACTCGTCACGGTACCCTCGGCAGGCGTGATTTCCATCACATCAAGTGGATCAACAGCCGCGACGCATGGCGTGCAGTAAAAAATAGCCATGAGTATGGCCAACAAGTGTACTGTCTGTTTCATCTGCAATTCTTTAGAGGTTAATAATAAAACTTGAATTTTAGTTATACTTTGTGACAAAAGTACATTTTTTTAGACAATCTTACAGTCGGCCTCACCGATTTGATGTTATTTCACTGATTTCGGAATTTTTTTCATTGGTTTCGGCAATCATTACCGTCCATAGATGCCCTTTTGCCCGATTGCAGGCCGAGCGATGCCGGATTCAGAAATTTACTAACGATTATTCACAATTTCACCGAATTTATCACGGGATTGGTTGAAAAGGGGCCGATGGGCATTTGCAATTATAAGGAATGATGCTTAGTTTTGCAAGATATAATCATGTTTAATTTATTCAAAACACTACAAAATTCATCACATTTATGAAAAAAAGATTCCTTTTGGCAACTTTGGTTGCAATGGCGGGTGTTTTGGCTCATGCGCAGCAGACCATGTGGATCCACACGGGTCATGTGCACTGGGCCTACAACACCGAGGCGGTGGGCCAGATGCCGTACAGTTCGGCCAGTCTGCTCACCGTGCTTGAGAAGGGGTTCACGCTGGCCGATGTGGACAGTGTGACCGTCACTGGTGAGACATTTGCCGACGACAATATCCTTGTCAAGTACAACAACACGATCGCCGACGTCTATGTGGCCGGCAACATTGCCAACCACATTACCGCCCAGGTGAACGGCGCACGCGTCGCCGTGATGCAGGACGACGCGGTAGCCACCGAGTACACCTACACCCTGCAGGGCTCCAGCAACAGCGGCTGCTTCTACCACGCGGGCAAATACAAGATGACGCTTGCGCTGAACGGCGTCAACCTGGTTAACCCCGACAGCGCCGCCATCAACATCCAGAACAGCAAGCGCATCGCCGTGCAACTCGTTGACGGCACGACCAACACGCTTGCCGACGGGGCTAACAACACCAAGAAGGCCGCCTTCCTGGTGAAGGGACATGCCGAGTTTGCCAAGGGCGGCTCGCTGACCATCACGGGTAACAAGAAGCACGCCCTGGCCTGCAACGAGTACATGGAGGTCAAGAAGACCGTGGGCAACATCACCATCACCAGTGCCGTTGCCGACGCCATCAACGTGTCGCAATACTTCCAGATGAACGGTGGTACCGTCAACATCCAGAGTTGCGGTGACGACGGCATCCAGGTGGATGCCGAGGACACTGCCGACCCGACGCTCGACGGACACGTCCTGATTCAGGGCGGCTCGCTCACCATTAATGGCAGCGCCGATGCCACCAAGTGCATCAAGGCCGAGGGTGACGTGAACATCACTGGCGGCACATTGACGCTCAACCACAGCGGCACCGCCACCTGGGATGCCACCGACCTCAAGATCAAGGAGGCCACGGGCATCAGCAGCGACCGCAACATCACCATCAATGGTGACGCCGCCGTGGTCAACATCAAGATGACGGGCAACGGCACGCGCGGCATCAAGTGTGACAGCACCTTGACCGCCACCGCCGGCACCATCGACATCAACTGCTCGGGCGAGCCCTGGGCCTACGGCACAACCGACACGACCAACGTCAAGTGCGCCAAGGCCGACTATGCCTTTATCCTCAATGGCGCCAGCATGAAGTGCACCACCGTCAAGGATGAGGCCGAGGGCATCCACAGCGAGGGCAAGGCCCTCATCAGTGGTGGCACGTTGACGCTCAACACCTATGACCACGGCATCAAGACCGACGGTGACATGGAAATCACTGGCGGTACCATCAACTTCACGATTACCGGTGCGGCCAGCAAGGCCATAAAGCCCACCGGCAACCTGCACATCACCGGCGGTAACATCAGTGGCACCGTGAGCGGCGGTGGCGAGACCTATGACGACAACACCGTTTCGGGCTCGGCCTGCATCAAGGGCAAAGCCAATGCAGTGATCGACGGCGGCACGTTAGACCTCAAAGCGACAGGTGCCGGCGGCAAGGGCATGAACTTTGACGGCACGCTGACCATCAACGACGGTAACATCAAGGCGAGCACCTCGGGTAGCAAATACGGCACCAGCAGTGGCGGCGGCCAGGATCCTGGCGGCGGTTTTGGTCCCGGCGGTGGCGGCTGGGGAGGCCAAGAGGACAGCAATGCCGACACCAGTTCATCGCCCAAGGGCATCCGTGCCGAGGGTAACATTACCATCAACGGCGGCACCATCACCGTGAGCGCCACGGGTGGTGAGGGTGCCGAGGGCATTGAGTCCAAGTCCATCATGTACATCAAGGGCGGCTACATCGAGGTCACCAGTTATGATGACGCATTGAACAGCACCTCGCACATGTACTTCACTGGCGGCTACACCTATGCCGTGGCAACCGGCAACGATGCCATCGATTCCAACGGCAACATGTACCTGAGCGGCGGTTACGTCTTCTGCTGCGGCAGCGAGGAAGGTCTCGATGCCAACAGCGAGGGAGGCTACACCGTCTATATCCAGAACGGGGCCAACCTGATGGCCATCGGTGGCAACATGGGTGCCATCGAGAGCGGTGCCTCCTTGAGCCAGACGTGCTACTCCTGCACGGCCAGTGCCAACACCCGCTACTCGCTGAGCAGCAGCAACAGCGTCGTGATGGCAGTCCTCACTCCCACCTTCTCGTCACAAGGCGGCCAGGGCGGCTGGGGCCCCGGCGGAGGTTCGTCATCGGGCTCCAGGACCATGGTAGTTTCGGCTCCGTCGTCACCGGCAGTCAAGTCGGGTGTCACCTTTGCCGGCACCACCATCTGGAACGGTATGGGTGCAACCAGCGCCACGGGCGGATCGACAGTCTCACTCAGCAACTACTCTGGTGGCGGTGGATACGGTCCTGGCTTCTAATTCCTCATGTAGTTATAATCAATGACATCATTATTAAAAAAGACTCTACAGATTATGAAGAAGACTATTATAACGATGCTTATCGCCATGGTGGCCATGGTTGCCAGCGCCGAGACCTATAGTTACTTGAAGTTCACCAAGTCCAATGGCACGACCGTGACCTGCTCGGTAGAGGGCATCAAGATTACTTATGACAACAGCAACATCACTGTCACCAACGATGAGGGCACGACAACCATAGCCCTAGCCGACGTGCAGGACATGTACTTCAGCAACGAGGCTGGCACTACCCCCTCCTACAAGGTGGGTGATGTGAATGGTGATGGCAATGTGAACATCAGCGACGTTACTGCTTTGATCGACTACCTGCTGAGCGGCGATGCCAGCAGCATCAACACTGATGCCGCCAATCTCAACGGCGACGGCCTCGTGAACATCAGCGATGTGACCGCTCTCATCGACCTGATCTTGAGCGGCAACGCATAGCAGCAAGTACACCTATTACCCATTCTCTCTCATGATGAGGGTGCGCCCAGAACCGAGGCGCACCCTCATTTTCATGCCCACCTGAATATATTAGCGGCTTGGCGTGAGTTCAGGTCGCTGAATAGATGCTGCCAGAAGAAAAATTCTTAAAATATGTTAAATAATTTGGTGGATTCAAATCTATTGTTATACCTTTGCAGTGTACTAGTTAAGTAGTACACTAGATAAGCATTTTATTAACCCGCTAAAATATCTGTCTATTATGTTTAATTTCAATCAAATCAGTTTTGGCTACAACAAGCGCACTGGAAATCTATTTCAGGATTTCTCGCTTGAATTGAATGCCGGTAACGTGTATGGCCTGCTGGGCAAGAACGGAGCCGGCAAGTCCACGCTCATCTACCTGATGACGGGCCTGCTCACGCCTCAGGAGGGTGAGGTCACCATGGACGGCGTGAACGTGCGCCGCCGCCTGCCCCAGACGATGAGCGACATCTTCCTGGTTCCCGAGGAGTTTGAGTTGCCTCGCCTGAGCATCAAGCAGTATGTGAGCATCAACTCCCCGTTTTACCCTCGCTTCAGCATGGAAGACATGCAGCGTTACCTGGACATCTTTGAGATGGGCAGTGACATGGATCTGAAACTCCATTCACTGTCAATGGGCCAGAAGAAGAAAGTGTTCATGGCATTTGCCTTTGCCACCAACACCCGCGCCCTGATCATGGACGAGCCGACCAACGGCCTGGACATTCCCAGCAAAAGCCAATTCCGCAAACTCGTCACCACCGGCATGAACGATGACAAACTGATGCTCATCTCGACCCATCAGGTGCGCGATATCAGTGACATTCTGGATCATGTGACCATCATCGACCAGAGCCGTGTGCTGCTCAACACCAGTTTTGCCGATGTGATGAGCAAGATTGCCTTCCGTCCGCTGAAAGAAGGCGACCAGCCGCTGTTCGTACTACAAAGCCCCTTCGGCCCGCTTGGCGCAATCCGTGCCCAAGAAGGCGAAGAGACCAAAGTTGACCTGGAGATGCTGTTCAACGCCGCACTCCAGAACCCCGAGGCTATCAACCAATTATTCACCACCCAAAAATGAACACCACTATGAATACCTCAGTTAATCAAACATTCGACTGGAGCCGTTTCACGGCCGCCTTGCGCAAAGAAGTCATAGAGAACAAGCGCGCTTTACTGTTCACCGTCATCTGCATCTATGGCGTGCTCACACTGTTGATGATTCTTGGTAATCTGGTGACTGGCCTGAGTCCCGAATCTGCCATCGCAGCACTGGACGGCAAAATGCCTCAAGTATTCGTTGGCTCCATCTTCTCGCTGGCAGTTTGTGTTTCGGCATCAATGGCATTCAAGAACCTGACCACAAAGGCTGGCCGCACAACCATGATGACCTCGCCCTCGTCGACTCTGGAGAAGTTCCTGCTCAACATCCTGATCTATATAGTGGGAGTTTTTGTGGTGTACTTTGTTTGTGCCCAGTTGGCCGACCTTACCCGCATCGCCGCATTGTGGCTCTTCAGGAGCGAGGATTTCATTGTTCCTGGTCCCATCAATTTCCTGACCTGTTATTCGGATATGAACAGCCATTACCCTGAATGGGCTGAAAATAGATTCGGTTGGTGTGTTTTCCTAGGCTTGATTTCCAATGCAGGATTGTATCTGCTGGGCAGTGTCATCTGGCCCCGTCTGTCACTGCTCAAGACATTTGCCGCTGTCTATGCGATCGAGTTCACCCTGTTCATCATCGCAGCGCCCCTGTTCTACTTCTTCGGTGACGGGGAGGCTTTGGCCGAGTGGTTTATCGGCTTCATCACGGGTGGCAAGTTCTCAATCAGCATGATTTGCATCACGGCCATCCAGGCGGTACTGTACTTCTCGCTCGCCTGGTACCTGTTCAAGCGCAAAGACGTCATTTCAATCAAGTGGTGGAAGTAACACATTATAAAACAGAATAGAATCATGAATTTCAAGGATAATAAAGCGATTTATCTGCAGATTGCAGACCGCATTGGTGATCAGATTCTCGCGGGGTCACTGCCCCCCGACGGCAAGGTGCCCAGCGTGCGTGAACTCGCCGCCGAGATTGAGGTCAACGCCAACACCGTAGCGCGCACCTACGACCACCTGCAGCACATCGGCGTCATCTATACCAAGCGAGGACTTGGATACTTCGTCAGCCCTGACGCCAGGGATACCATCGTCAGCCGCCGCCGCGAGCAACTGATGCAGGGCGAGATGGACTACTACCTGGGCCAACTCAAGGCCGTGGGTATCACCCCCAGCGAACTCCATCAGATCTACAGCGATTACCTCGCCAAGTAATCATCCGCCCTCAAGCCGAATAGCCAACTGATTATAATAGCCTACGAATTAATCGAATGAAACGAATTTCTGAAAATCATGAGGGCGGATGCCAATTCGATGAATTCGGTTAATTCGTAGGCATTAAAAAATGTAAGATTATGGAACAGCAAGCACTTGTAGCAACGGCGACTGTGGCCATCATCGCCATTGTCTCGCTCATTACCCGCATTATCATCTCTCATTGAAACCTCTAAAAAAACCGGTACAATGAAAAAGCAATCATTATACCTCACAATCATGACGCTTGTTGCCGCCATCACGTTGTCATCTTGCAGCAAGCAGCAAGACAAGAGCGAAACTGAGGTTCCCCTAAAGGTCACTTACACCCTGGACTGCTCAAGGGACCTGCTTAACCTGTGCGACCTTGTTGTCACCTATAAAGGCGACGATGGCGCCAATGCCATCGACACCATCACAGCCACACCCGGCGACACGACCGAGGTACAGACGTGGACCACGGTGGTCGAGACTCACCAGATTCCTGTAAAAATCGGCTTCGATTACAACCTTGTACCGAAGACCGACTCTCTGGTTATCAGCCAGCCCACCGCGACGCTCCATGCCTTATGCACCATCATTGCCGAAAAAATCGGTGTCAGGAAGAGAACACCCCTGCCCAGTGAAAAAGTCATCAACAGCAAGTACATCTTCTTTACATCCCACAACATGATGGATGCCAAGGTCCGCAACACCCCCCGCAACCTAGCCAACTTCATCAAGAACCATAACGACAGCCTGGCCACCAGCCGCGAGGTGGCCGATGACGTCAGCAACACTTGCTTTGTCGTCAGGAAGCATCCCTATGGCAGCGGCCTGCTGGTCCAGAAAGCCCGCTGGAACGACAATGCCAAGTGAGATCCCAGCCCGTCGTGGGGTGAGAAGTTGTCTAAAAAATAGACAGTGTTCTGTCTAAAATTTAGACAATTTCTCATATTGGATGAAAAATAATTGGAGGGAAACTTGCGACAGACTACTTTTGCAGTGAAACAAGGAGGCCATCGGCCTCTTGAAGAATTAATTAAGGAAAAATTAACCACAATAAAAAAGCAAGATTATGAAACCTCAAGCATTTATCGCCTCGGCCACCGTGATTGCTGTCGCCATCTTCACCCTGCTGAACATCATCATCACGCATGGCAGCCTGTGAAGACAGCCGCTCGACAATAACGACATCCAGTAACTCCAATATTTATCTATTATGATTACAGACAACAAAACATTGATCCTGGCCCTCAAAATCATGGGAGGAATCATGATGACCGCCACAGTGGGCACGTGGATATGCCTATTTGCCGGCAAAGCGCTGGGAACAACCCTTGTCTCAAACGTAGCGTGGACCAGGGCCTGCGGCATCTGTGGTCTGGCACTCTGGGAAATTGGCACCGTCATGAACAAGATGGGGGTGCACGGCAATGGCATCTCGCGCCGTCGTGGCATGATCAGCACTGCGCTGATGGCACTTGGCGCTATCCTGTCGGCCATCGCCATCCTGGCAGTCTCGTTCAATTGGCTATTCTGGCTGGCAACGGGACTTTTCTTCATTGGCCTTATCATCGGTCAAGCCGACGATTTCGCATCGTCATCAGCAAGTAATAACAACTCTTGACAATCAAATAACCCATAAAAACTTAATAGCAATGAAAAAACCAAGTTTTAAATCGATGATTGGCCTTGCCATCATGATGGTGGCAAGCCTCAGCAACGTAACTCACGGCCAGGACTTCAACGGCACGTGGGAGGGCACCGTGGAGGCAGGCGTTTATTCACTGACACTGGTGTTCCACATTGAGCAGACCGACCAAGGCGTCACCTTCACGTGGGATTCACCCGACCAGGACGCATTCAACTTGCCGGCAACTGCCACCATCACAGGCAACGAACTGGATGTGGACATTCCAGACGCCTATGCCAAGTACAAGGGTACGTTGGAAGGCAACACGCTGGACGGTGTATTCACCCAAATGGGGACCAACTTTCCCCTGCGCTTGACCCGCAAGGTGGGCAAGGACGACAACAACCGTCGTCCCCAGGAAGCCGCCATCGAGGCCGACAACAACAAGCCCTATCATGCCGAGGAGGTGACCTTCACCAACGACGGCATCACCTTTGCCGGCACACTGACCTTGCCCAACAGCGGCAACCATTTCCCGGCTGTGGTGCTGATTGCCGGATCTGGTCCACATGACCGCAATGAGGAAGTCTTTGGCCACAAGCCGTTCCTGCTGCTGGCCGATGCGTTGAGCCGCAACGGATTTGCCGTGCTGCGCTATGACGAGCGTGGCGTGGGTGCCACGGTCGGCGGCAACCCGCTTGCTCCCACCGAACCGCTGGCTACCGACGCCATGGCTGCCCTGCGATACCTCAAGACCCGTCCCGAGGTGGATGCCACACGCGCGGGCCTGATGGGCCACAGCGAGGGCGGCATGATCGCCATCATGAACGCAGCCAAGCACCCTGACGAAGTCCCCTTCATCGTGTCGCTGGCAGGAACTGGCGTTGATGGCGTTGAACTGGGCATGCAGCAAGTCAGGCTGATGAATAAAGCCATGGGCAAGGATCCCGATTCAGCAGTTCTGCGATTGAATGAGGAACTGTTCAAGATCATCGCTGCCGAGAAAGATTCTGTCACGTTGCGCAACAAGATGATTGCCTTTTATCAGAGCCATCCCGAACAACTGGAAGAATTAGGAGACAAGATGACCATCGACCAACTTGTGGACATGACACTCATCACGAGTTGCATCTTCCAGTATGACCCCACCGAGAACCTCAAGCGCGTCAAGTGTCCCATGCTCGCCATCAACGGCACGCTGGATGCCCAAGTGGCCTGTGAGGAGAACCTGGGCGCCATCAAGCGGCTCGTGCCGCACGCCACGGTCAAGCCCTATGAGGGACTGAACCACTTCTTCCAGACGTGCAGCGGATGGGTGGGCAGCACACAGTATGCCGTCATCCGCGAGACAATGGCGCCCCAGGTGCTGGAGGATATCGTCAACTGGCTGCAAGACGTCACCCGCTAATCAATGAAAACCATTTAATCATAACTTCCTAGTCATGACAACTCTTAAATCCATCTTTTCCAAGAACTTGTCGGTTCTCACACTGGCACTGGCGATTGCTGCCAATTGTGCCAATGCCCAAATACCCAACGACTCGATTGTGGCCGACTTTAACGAGTTTGTCAGGCTGCTCGAGGAGACGCACCCCGATCCCTACTCCAACTACGGGGGCAGGCCGTTCTTCCGCAAGGCGGCCATGGAGACCCGCTTCGGGCTCGCGATGGACTCGGTGACGACCGCCGATGAACTGGCAAATCGCATCCGCGAATTCCTTGCCCCGTTGCAGGACGGACACACGGGCGTCCGCAGCCAGCAGGGCCCCGATCACAAGTTTCTGGCTCCCATCATGTTTGAGGCCATCAATGACGGCATTATCATCTCGCGCCTGCCCGACGAATACAAGGACTACATCGGCAGTCGCCTGCTGGCCATCGAGAATGTGCCTGTCAAGGAGGTCTGCGACGGTCTGGCCAAGCATTACACTGCCGAGAACGAGATTGGCAAGATGCTCCTGGTGTGCTATCGCGGCATGCAGCCCGTCACACTGCGCAAGGTGATTCCCAGCGTGGGGGATGAATACATCACCTACCAGGTGGAGACTCCCAAGGGCAAGCGCACGGACCTGAAGTTGCCGCTCATGCCGGTCGAGCAAGCGCGCCAATGGTATGCCGCCCAGCAGCACACGGTGACCAAGGCCAATTTCCCCGACAAGGACTTGACCTATGACTTCGTGGGCAAGGGCAAGAACACAATGTACCTGAAACTGCAGAGCATCATGGCCCGCGACTGCTTTGAGTACATGCAGTCCAACGGATGGAACTATCAGGAACAACTCCAGCGGATGTATAATGCCCGGGGCGAAGAAATGCCCGCCGACCCCAAGCAGGCCATCGCCCAGATACCATCCTTCAGCGAGGAATTTGAGAAAATGCTCCAGTTGATGAAGCAGAACCGCAGCAAGAACCTGATTATCGACCTGCGCGGCAATGACGGTGGCTTCACGCCCATCACCCTGCCCACGCTGTACCAGATGTGGGGTGACAGGTATATTAAGGAAATGGGCGGTTTTGAGACCGAGTTCTACACGATGATCTCACCGCTGCTGGCAAAGAAATACAATGCAAGCCTGGAAGATATCAACCGGGAGTCTCCCGTGCCCATCCTCTATGGTGACTACCAGTACTCAAACAAGCGACAGGAAGTGCCCGAGGTTACCGAGCAGTACCGCAACAGGGTCATCAGCCAGATGATGAGCAGCGTCAAGGACAAACTCATGGCGCAGAACGGCCAGCCCGTCTATACGCCCGAGCATGTGTATGTGCTGACCGACCCAGGCACCTTCAGTGCAGCCTTCCATTACGCGTTCTACCTGTCCAAGATGGGTGCCACCATCGTGGGCGTCACCTGCAGCCAGGCTCCCAACACATACATGGAAATGACACCGTTTGAACTGCCACGCACTGGGCTGAAAGGCTCCATCTCCAACTCGCTGCAGTTGTTCCTGCCGGTGGATGACCCAAGGGCCCACGATTTCACGCCCGACCTGATGCCCACCTATGAGGACTACAAGCGCTACAACTTTGACGACAACACCATCCCCATGTACCTGATGGACGTCATCGATGGCAAGCGATAGATCGCGGCAACCGGGGCCACGACATCATCGGGAGCGAGAGTACTGGCAATCTTATCGCTCCCGATTGTTTTATGGGGAACGATATAGCAGTTGGGTATCTATTCTGCGACTTTGCGTGATTTGCAGTCAAGGCGTTTTGGGAGAATAGCGACGAAATGGGCCCTAAAAGTTTTTTTAATGCTCATTTCGCTAATGAAAACGTATTTCACGAAAAATATTAAAACTAATTGGTGAAATTCGCATTAGCCCCGCAGGGTTCAAGCCAACATCTATTTCATTATCTTATTTTTTCTCTCACATGGGACCATTACATGATGAAAAAATGTGTTTTTTCGGTCAAAACACCTTGAAATTGTGCAAAAATTGTATTTTTGCGTAGTTTTTGCGACATGGGATGCGTCAAATGAATAGAAATCAATAAAACAACAATACAATATACTTTTTATCACCATTAAATCTTGAAGATTATGAACATGAAGAAAATCTTTTCACTCTTGTTACTGATGCTGATAGCATTCAGTTTCAACGTGTTGACGGCTCAGGAGATGCCGCCCATCCCCGTGGACGATGCCGTGCGCATCGGTAAACTGGACTGCGGATTGACCTACTACATCCGCCACAACGACTATCCCGAGCACCGTGTGAACTTCTACATCGCCCAGCGCGTGGGCTCCATCCAGGAGGAGGAGAGCCAGCGCGGCCTGGCCCACTTCCTGGAGCACATGGCCTTTAACGGCAGTGAGCACTTCAACGGCGAGGGCAAGAGCATTATCGACTACACCCGTTCGCTGGGTGTGAACTTCGGTGGTGACTTGAATGCCTACACCAGCATTGCCGAGACCGTCTATAACATCAACGACGTGCCCAGCACCCGCCAGAGCGCTATCGACTCCTGTCTGCTCATCCTCAAGGACTGGAGCAACGGCCTGCTGCTCACCGACGAGGAGATCGACAAGGAGCGCGGCGTCATCCACGAGGAGTGGCGACTGGGCCAGAGTGCGCAGATGCGCATGCTGGAGCGCCAGTTGGAGACGCTGTTCCCCGACTCGAAGTTCGGCAAGCGTCTTCCCATCGGCCTGATGAGCGTGGTGGACCACTTCCCCTATCAGGTGCTGCGCGACTACTACCACAAGTGGTACCGCCCCGACAACCAGGCCCTGGTCATCGTGGGTGACGTGGATGTTGACCACATCGAGGCCCAGATCAAGGAGATGTACAAGGGTTACACCCTCGATCCCAACGCTGCCCAGGTAACCCCCGAGGCCGTTCCCGACAATGAGCAGCCCATCATCGTCGTTGACAAGGACAAGGAGCAGCAATATAGCGAGGTGAGCGTGATGTTCAAGCACGAGGCAGCGACCCGCGAGGAGAAGCAGGACATCAGTTACCTCATGTTTGACTACATGAAGGACATGGTCGTGAGCATGTTTGACCAGCGCCTGAGCGACATTGCCCAGGAGCCCGAGTGCCCCTTCGACATGGCCTACAGTTATGATGGTCCCTACATCCTGGCCAACACCATGGACGCCTTTACCATCGATGTCATGCCCAAGGAGGGCAAGGCCGAGGCCGCTACCCAGGCCGTGCTCGTCGAGGCCCAGCGCGCCGCCAAGTATGGCTTCACCGAGAGCGAGTATGACCGCGCCCGCGACGAGTACCTGAGCCGCCTGGAGAAGCGCTACAACGAGCGTGACAAGGTCTCTAACGAGAACTATGGCCGCCAGTACTGCAGCAATTACCTGGACGGTGAGCCCATCCCCTCGGTCGAGCAACTCTACCAGATGATGGCAATGGTCGCCCCGCAGGTACCCGTTGACATCATCAACCAGATGCTGCTGCCCGAACTCATCAGCACCGACGGCAAGAACCTGGTGATTACCAACTTCAACCAGGAGAAGGAAGGCGCCGTCTATCCCACCGTCGAGGCACTGCAAGCCGCGCTTGACGCTGCCAACAACACCCCCATCGAGGCCTATGTGGACAACGCTATCACCGAGCCCCTGATGACCAAGATGCCCAAGAAGGGCAAGATTGTCAAGGAGAGCGAGAACGCTACCCTGGGCTACAAGGTGCTGGAACTGAGCAACGGCGCACGCGTCGTGCTCAAGAAGACCGACTTCAAGCAGGACGAGATCCGCATGAGCGCCTTCCAGCGCGGCGGCCAGTCGCTCTATAGCGAGAAGGACTGGGCCAACCTGCAGATGCTCTCCTCGATCAACTCGATCACCGGTCTGGGCAACTTCTCCAACTCTGACCTGCAGAAGGCCCTCGCAGGCAAGCAGACCAACGTCTATCTGAACATCGGCACACACACCGACGAACTGAGCGGCAACAGCACCGTCAAGGACCTGGAGACCATGTTCCAACTCATCTACCTCAAGTTCACCGCCATGAACAAGGATGAGAAGAAGTTCAACCAGACCATGAGCCTGATGGAGACCCAACTCAAGAACAAGGACCTCATGCCCGAGAGCGCACTGAGCGACTCGCTGCAGTACATCATGACCAACTACAACTGGCGCAACAAGCCCTTCAGCGTCGAGGATCTCAAGCAGGTGAACCTGGACCGCATCCTCGCCATTGCCAAGGAGCGCACGGCCAATGCCGCCAACTATACCTTCACCTTTGTGGGCGCTATCGACGAGGCCACCATCCGCCCGTTCATTGAGCAGTACATCGCCAGCCTGCCCGCCAAGAAGGGCAAGAAGAGCAACTGGGTCAACGATACCGACATGCCCAAGGGACAGAAGATCTGCCACTTCACCAAGAAGATGGAGTCTCCCAAGGAGTATGAGGTAGTCATCTGGCACAACAACGACCTGCCCCGCACCCTCGAGAACGAGGTGAAGGTCGACATGCTGGGACAGGCGCTGAGCCGCGTCTATCTCCAGAAGATCCGTGAGGATGCCGGAGCGGCCTACTCCACCCAGGCCATGGGTCAGGCCGACATGGCCGGTGACAAGCCCATGACGATGGTGCTCGCCGTGTGCCCCGTCAATCCCGAGTTTGAGGAACTGGCGCTGAACATCATCAACGACGAGATGAAGAATGCCTGCACCACCATCGATGCCACCGCCCTGAACGAGGCCATGGAGCAGATGCTAAAGGACTATGCCACCAACAGCAAGGAGAACTGGTTCTGGCTGAGCGCCATCCAGGACTACCTGATGCATGGTTATGACGGCGTGACTGGCTATGAGCAGATCGTCAAGGCACAGACGCCCGCCACCATCGCCGAGTTTGCCCGCCAACTCTACGGCGCCGGCAACAAGATCGAGATCGTCATGGGTCCCGAGAAGTAAGCCGCGCACACTCCCCTAGATAATACTTGAGCCGGGAACCCCATCGGGCCCCCGGCTCACTTTATTGCACCCTGCCGACAAAAGGCCCATAACGGGAACAGACGACAATCAGACGTCTATTTTCCGCTAATAGGCCGCCAATAGAATGCCATTCCAGCGTTTTTTCAAAAAAAACCAAGAAAAATTATAAAAAATGTATTTACTTTGCATTTATTTTTTAATAGGTTTTGGTTAATAATTATCAATGAGGATATTATCATTATGAATAGGAACACTATCTGGAAATGGACGTGTCTAATCGCGGTATTATTTTTTGTGAGTTCTTGTGGCGCCGATATGCCCAAGGAAAAGCAGTCATCTTATGAAACGCTGACTGTAAAGAAATCAAATATCGAGGTGCCCGTGAAATTCAGCGCCAAGATGAAAGGCCAGGCCGATGTGACCATCATGCCGCAGGTGAGCGGTCAATTGATGAAGATTTATGTGACCGAGGGCCAGCAAGTACGCAAGGGCCAGACCCTCTTTGTCATCGACTCCCGCAATGCCCAGCATGAATTGGAATCGGCGAGAGCCAATCTACAAGCCGCCAATGCTAATCTCCAGGCCGCCATCTCCCAGGCCAACAGCGCCAAACTGGAGTATGAGAGCAACAAGAATCTGTACGATAAAAAGATTGTGAGCAGTTACATGCTGGAAAGTTCCTTGAACACCTACAAGCAAGCACAGGCCACCGTCAGCCAGGCAAAGGCATCTGTCAGTCAGGCAAAGGCCGCTGTAAATTACGCCAAGGTGAACCTCGGTTTCTGCACGATCACGTCGCCCGTGTCTGGCGTTATCGGCGAGATTTCGGTCTCTGCCGGCGATCAGGTGACACCGATGACTCAACTGACTATCGTCAGCGGCAACAGGCAGATGGAGGCAGAATTCTCTGTTCCTGAGTCCATTATCGAGGAGATGGCTTCATCGGGTGTGTCTCAAAGTGAAAAGGCTAAACTGATTGCCCAAATACCTGATGTGACTTTTATCATGAAGAATGGCACCGAGTATCAGCACAAGGGCCGCGTGTCCACCTTGACCGGTATGGTCAATGCCACCACGGGCTCCCTGGCTTGTAAAGCCACTTTCCCCAACCCCGAGGGGCATCTGTTCTCGGGCATCCAGGGTACAGTGGTCTTGCCCTATAGCGTCCAGGACGTGATGGTGATTCCCCAAGTAGCAGTGGTGCGCCTGCAAGACAAGTCACTGGTATATAAAGTGAAGGCCGACAGCACCGTGACAGCCGTTACCGTCACGACAACCGATACCGGCAATGGCAAGGATGTCATCGTGACCGAGGGCCTGCATGTTGGAGACCGCATCGTGACCGTCGGGGCCAACAACGTCCAGGAAGGCCAGCGCGTCCTGTTCCCCACTGAACCTAAAAAAGAGAAATAAGGATTATGAAGAACAATATCTTCATCAACCGTTATGTGATGGCATGTGCGATATCGATTGTCATCACCCTCGTGGGCGCCATCTGCATAGCCACACTGCCCATCGAACAGTACCCCAACATTGCACCCCCGACCGTGCAGGTCACCACTTCATACACTGGTGCTGACGCCAACACGATCATGAAGTCGGTGATCCAACCCCTCGAAGAAAACATCAACGGTGTGCCGGGCATGACCTATATCACCAGTTCGGCATCATCATCGGGTGATGTGACAATTCAAGTCTATTTCAAACAGGGTACCGACCCAGACCTGGCTGCCGTGAACGTCCAGAACCGTGTGAGCCGCGCAACCGCCCTGCTGCCCGCTGAGGTAGCACAGGTGGGTGTGCAGGTGATGAAACAGCAGAATAACATCCTGCACATCGGTTCATTGAAGAGTGTTGACGGCAAGTATGATGCTGACTTCATCGCCAACTACATCGATATCAACGTGCGCCCCCGATTGATGCGCATCACCGGCGTGGGCGACGTGATGTCGCTGGGTAACACCTATGCCCTGCGCATCTGGCTCAAGCCCGACGTAATGGCGCAGTACGGATTGGAGCCTAACGACGTGTTTGCCGCCATCGGTGGCCAGAGTTTTGTTGCCGCCACGGGTTCGCTGGGCGAGCAGTCCGAGAACGCCTACCAGTACTCAATGGAGTACAAGGGCACATTGAAGACCGTCGAGGAGTTCAACGGGATTGTGTTGCGCTCCAGCGAGGGCGGTCACCTGCTGCACCTGAGTGATGTGGCCGATGTCGAGATTGGTGCCGTGAGTTACAATTTCACATCTAGCATTGACGGCCAGCCAGGCACCATCTACATGGTGTTCCAGGCGCCGGGTGCCAATGCCACCGAGGTAAATGCCCGCATCAATCAACTCTACGAGGAATTGAAGCCGACGATGCCGGCCGGCCTGGAATTTGAGATTCTGGAAACCAGCGACGACTTCCTCTTTGCCGCAATCCACAATGTGGTGGAAACGCTCGTCATTGCCATCATCCTGGTCATCCTCGTGGTCTATTTCTTCTTGCAGAACTTCAAGGCGACGGTTATTCCCTCGTTGTCGATCATCGTGTCATTGCTGGGAACGTTTGCCATTGTAAAACTCGCAGGTTTCTCTCTCAATATCCTCACGCTATTCGCTCTGGTGCTGGCTATCGGTACTGTGGTGGATGATGCCATCGTGGTCGTCGAGGCGGTCATGGCCAAAATGGAGGGAGGCATCACCGATGCCCGCCGCGCCACCCGCGAGGCCATGAGCGACGTGTCCGTTGCCGTGATCTCGTGTACCCTGGTGTTTATGGCGGTGTTCATCCCCGTGGCCTTCATGCCAGGCACATCAGGTTCGTTCTTCACCCAGTTTGGCGTCACGCTGGCATCGTCTGTGGGCCTGTCATGCGTGTCGGCCTTGACGCTGTGTCCTGCCTTGTGCGCCATTATGATGCGCTACTCCAAGGACAACAAGGAGAAGAAAAACCTGAACTACTACGTCACCATGGCCTATAACGCCAGTTATAACGCCATCCTCAAGAAGTACAAGAAGAGCGTGGGCGGCTTCATCAAGCGCCCCAAACTGGCTTGGGCGCTGCTTGCCGTCGCTGCCGTGCTGCTTGTCATCTTCATGCGTGGCCTGCCGTCGGGCCTTGTGCCCGAAGAGGACCAGGGCGTCTTCTTTGCCGAGGTGCGTGCCCCCGAGGGCTGCACCCTGCACGAGACCCAAGAGATTGTCAAGAAGGTGGAAGAGAAGGTGAAGAAGATTCCCGAACTCGAGAGTTATGCCGTGGTCAGTGGCTACGGCATGATGGCCGGACGCACCAGCAGTTGCTATGCCACGTTCATCATCCGCCTGAAGAACTGGGGAGACCGCCCAGGCATTAACCACAACATCATGCTGGTCTATGGGCGCTTCGCCATGGACTGCAGCGATATCAAGAATGCGATTGTCATCCCCTTCCAGATGCCTCAGGTACCAGGCTACGGCTCTAACAGCGGTGTGAATCTGGTGCTGCAAGACATTCAGGACCGCCCGATGTCGGAATTTAATGCCGACGCCACCAGGTTCCTTGCCAAACTCAATGAGCGGCCTGAAATCATGATGGCCATGTCGGCCTACTCCGAGCGCTTCCCCAAGTATGAAGTCAATATTGATGCGACACAGTGCGACCGCGCCGGTGTGACACCCGCCACTGTGCTTAACACACTGGGAGCCTACTGCGGCGGAGCCTATGTGGGCAATTTCAACCAGTTTGGTAAGGTGTACCGCATCATGGCCAACGCGGCACCCGAGTACCGCCTCGACCCCTCGTCGCTCAACAACATCTTTGTGCGCGTTCAGGGAGGCAAGATGGCGCCAATATCCGAGTTTGTCACCTTGACCGAGGTCGTGGGTTCGGCATCGGTCGAGCACTTCAACCTGTTCCAGAGCATCACCTGTGGCGTGATGCCCGCCAGTGGATTCTCGGAGGGTGACGCCCACAAGGCCATTGCCGAGGTCTTCAAGAATGAGATGCCCAGCGGATACACCTATGAGTACGGCGGCATGTCCCGTGAGGTGGAGGAGACCTCTGGCTCTAATGCCACGGCCCTGATCTATGTCATCTGCGTCATTCTCATCTTCCTCATCCTGGCTTCACTGTACAACTCGTGGTTTACTCCGTGGGCTGTCCTGTTCAGCGTGCCTTTCGGCTTGATGGGATCGTTTGGTGCCATTTGGCTGGTATCGCGATTCCAACTGCCTGGCATGGAGAACAACATCTACTTGCAGACGGGTGTCATCATGCTCATCGGTCTGCTGGCCAAGACGGCCATCCTGATTACCGAGTATGCCTCGGAGCGACGTGCTCAGGGTCTGAGCATCCGTGATGCGGCATTTGCCGCCTGTGAGGAGCGTCTGCGCCCCGTCTTGATGACCGTCGTCTCGATGATTGCGGGTATGATTCCGCTCATCATAGCCGGTGGCGCCGGTGCCAACGGTAACCGCGTGCTCGCTCTGGGCGTTACCGCTGGTATGGCAGTGGGCACGCTCGCACTGCTCTATGTGGTACCTGTGTTCTTCATATTCTTCCAGCGGTTACATGAGAAGTATCAAGGCGGGAAAATTGAGGAGTTAGAAGTGAAAAATGAGGAATGATTATATATAAGAATATGAGAATTGGAATATGAAGAAATCATTCAATAATATCATCATCTTGTGTGTTGCGGCCTTATCACTCGCGGGCTGCAACACCCTCAAGAGTTTGCACAGTGAGTATAAGTCCCAAGCGACAGTGCCTGCCGACGTGTTCGGTGAGAATGTCACCTTGACGGGAGACAGCACCTCGATGGCTCAGTTGTCCTGGCGCGAATTTTTCACCGACCCGCTACTGCAACGGCTCATCGACACGGCCCTGATACGCAACACCGACATCAACTCGGCGCGTATCGCAATTCAGCAGTCCGAAGCATCGCTCGCCGCTGCCAAGCAAGCCTTTTTCCCGTCGGTGTTTTTCTCACCCTCTGGCGCCATCTCGTCATACGGTGGCAGCGCGGCGGCCAAGACTTACAACCTGCCGCTGCAGGTCAACTGGGATATTGACGCCTTCGGCTCAATCAAGAGCAACAAGCGCAAGTCCGAGGTAATGCTCTTGCAAGCCAAGACTGCCGAACAGGCAGTCAAGGCCAACATCATATCGGCTGTAGCACAACAGTACTGCACATTGCTGCTTCTCGATCAGCAACTGGAAATCCTCATGGCCACCGACAGCCTGTGGAACATCTCGCTCGAGACCCAGAAGACACTGTGGGAGAACGGCAAGTCTTACTCCACGGCTGTTAACCAGATGGAGGCGTCATACCTGAACGTGAAAACGTCGATCGTGGACACGCGGCGCAATATCCGTCAAGTAGAGAACGCCATCTGCAGCCTGCTGGCAATCACGCCGCAACACATCGAACGCAGCCACCTGGGCACCTACACCTTGCCGCAACAGTTCAAAACGGGCGTGCCGGCCATGCTGCTGCAATACCGCCCCGACATCAAGTTGGCCGACTATGCCATGGCCACTGCCTACTACGACACCCAAGCCGCCCGAGCAGCATTCTATCCCTCTATCAGTCTGCAAGGACTAGCCGGATGGACCAATGACGCTGGCGGCGCAATTGTCAACCCCGGGAAGATTCTGCTCAATGCCATGGCATCGCTCACCCAGCCCATCTATGCTCAGGGCAAGTTGAAGGCTAACCTGAAGATCAACCAATTGGCACAAGAGGACATGATGAACAAGTATGTGCAGACGGTCATCGATGCGGGCAATGAGGTGAATGAAGCACTGGCCGACTGCCAAGCCGCTATCGAGAAGCATGACTACTATCATCGCCAAGTGCAGGTATTGAAAGATGCCTACCGGGGAACACATGAACTCATGGACAACGGCAAGGCAATCTACCTGGAGGTGCTCACTGCCCAGGAAACCCTCCTGAATGCGCAACTCAACGAGGCCATCAACATGTACAATGGTGCCCAAGGCATTATCGCACTCTACATCGCCCTGGGTGGCGCCACGCGTTAAATATTCAAGTTTCAATATAGACCACACTAATAAACCAACAAATATATGAGACGAAACATTACCGTTATTGTTTGGGCCCTCATGGCTGCGGCAATGATCAGCAGTTGTGACGACCCTGAAACCGCCTTCAACGAGGAGACGCTCAACATCCCGTTCCTCTTCTCTGAGGGTTATCAGGACACAATCCAGCACCCCTACGACCTCAGCACACCGTTATCCGATTGGCTATCAATGATTAAGGATAACACCAAGGTGTGCAAACTCAGCATTCCTGGCACGCATGACTCGATGACCGGAATGGGATTCTACCAGCCCTGGCTGAAGAGCGTCTCAAACATGACCGCAATCAGCCAACTGTGCACCTTTGACGAGCAGATGAACAACGGCATCCGGTTCTTTGACCTGCGCCCTGTGGTGTCGATCGACACGCTCGCCACCACCCCCGCCGAGCGCCAAGTCCTAAGACTCGCACACGGATTTACCGAGATCAATGTGAAGTTTGAGGAGTCGCTCGACTGGATGAAGGAATTCCTTGTCAAGCACCCCACAGAGTTCTTTATCATCAAGATCCAGGCCGATAACGGTATGGAAAGCCAGCACAACTGGACGGTACTCCTGCATCAACTCCTGGACAAGCCCAAGTATGACGGCCTCTTTGTCAACAATTGGCGGCCCGACATCACCGTGGGTGAAATGCGCGGAAAGGTGCTGATCCTCAGCCGGTACAACCTTGTCCCGCTCAACGCGGCATTCCACTACCCCATCGCCTACTGCGACTGGCCCGACGAGGACCCCGATGTCAACGAGGAAATCGACCCGGTGGCTCAACGCTCTTGCGCCATCTATAATATGGAAGACACCACTATCAAGGCCAGGCTCTACAAGCAGGACTACTACAAGACGACCTCCGAGAAGCGCATGGAGACCAAGAAGCAAACTGTCATCAACATGATGCACAGTGCGCGCGAGGCAACGGCAAGCGACCAGAACATCTGGATCGTGAACCACTGCTCGGCCTACACCGAGGTGTCGCCCCGCGGCTACGTCACCAATGCAACCAACGTTCATCCGCTGGTGATTGACGACCTGCTGGCCAACGAGGGCACCGTCGGTATCATGCCGATGGACATGGCCTGCCATGACTATGTTCACGCCATCGTCAACGGCGGCACCCCCTACACGAGCGACTACCTCTACGGTTTCCGCCCCCTCACCCAGTCGCTCACCAACCTCCTCGTTAAATCAAATAAAAAATTCTTCAAATAGGACTCCCTCTCATGAAAATCAAGATATTCACCCTCGCGATTCTCGCTGCCCTCCTTGGCGCGATGAACGCCTCCGCTCAAAGCGAAACCGATATAGACAATAAACTTTACTCCCCCGACGGATTGTTCAACCATCTGTCCATCGGCATCCACACCGGGCTCGCGGGCTCGGGCATCGATGTCACCATGCCCGTGCACCGGCTCGTTACCGTGCGCACCGGTTACTCGGGAGTCCACTTTGGTGAAATCAAGTTCAAAGCCATCAACACGGCCGAGGACTATGCAGGTTATGCACTGGTCGAGGACGACGCCGTGCGCAGGGCTCAGATGGCCGACAAGATTGAACTCGCCGCCAAGCCCAACTTCTGGAACGTGTTCCTGCTCGCCGAGGTGCATCCCTTCACCAACGACAGTTTCCACTTCACTGCCGGTTTCTACGTTGGTAGTAAGAACTTCATTCACTTCCGCAACACCAACGAGGGAGCCCTCGATTTCCTCTACGATGCCAACAACAAGATTTCAGACTACAACAACGCCTTCGACACCCGGTTCAGCCCTATCGGTCTCAAGTTCGGCGACTACGTCTTTACCGCCGATGAGCATGGTAACATCGACGTGAGAATGAAGACCAACGTTTTTAAGCCCTATCTGGGAGTCGGTGTGGGCAAGCACATCGCCCAGAAGCACCGCCTCAGTTTCGCCCTCGACCTGGGACTCATCTTCTGGGGTGCCCCAAAGTTTGTGCTCAACAACGGCAAGGAAATCAAGTCGTCCGGCAAAGAGGCAGGCGTCACCCAAGTCTTGTCGTGGCTCAATGCCTGGCCCAACCTGCAGGTGAAAGTCGCCTACAAGATATTCTAAATCCTCTGTCCACAAGGATATAGACGCATATTCATCAGCGCCACCAGCATGAAATAAGGCGGAATGCTCAATCGAGTATTTCGCCTTACTGGTACTGTAAGCCCTGTCCTCCAACGGCTGCCGCATGACCTCCAAAACGGAGCGATTGAACTCGGGCAGTTCATCCAAGTGGAAAGACTTGCCCCATTGCAACAGCCTCATGGTCAACCACAAAGCCCCCAAAACGACCAAATTATGTACCATATAACCATTTACAACCACAAAGATACTCGTTTTTCATAATACAATGGCAATTGAACAAATGAAATAATTGAAAATTTTCTATGATTTATTTGGCAGATAATAGAAAAATTTCTATCTTTGCAGGGTGAACATGATTTAAACAAGACTACAATTATGAAATATAAAGAATTTCACCGCAAGATTGTCGCTGCTGGATGGAAGTTTGATCATGCCGAAGGCAGCCACTATTTCTACATCAAGGACGGGCAATTATCAGTACCTGTTCCCTACCATGGCTCGAAGGAAATTCCTGAGCCACTAAGAAAGAAAATAGCGAAACAGATGGGAATTTAACCCCCTTTCGCTACCTGCCAAAACAAAGAACAACTAACAATAACCAATAACCATGTCTATGAAAAAGAAAATCATTATTAACATCTGCGCAAGCCAAGACCACTTTGGAGCCTATAGCGTCAATTGTGAGGGCATCTATGGAGCTGGTGATACCATCGACGAGGTTAAAGCCGATGTAGAAGCCGCCATTGCACTAATCAAAAAGAATCTACCCGAAGATCGCTGGCCCGAAGAGATTAAGGGCGAATATGAATTAGAATGGCACTACGATACCCAGAGCCTATTGTTACACTACGGCACATTGATGTCACTTGCAGGACTTGAACGCATTACGGGCGTGCATCAAAAACAGTTGTGGGCCTATATGCATGGCCGCAGCAAACCCCGCCGCCCCCAAGCTGACAGAATTGAAGCCGGCCTACACCGCTTTGGCCAAGAATTGTCATCCCTGTCAGTCTTCTGCTAAAACACAAATTTTAAGGTACTCATGTCCCGTGTTTCCTTTTCAGCACGGGACTCTTTGTTTTTACTGCTTATTTGGGTGTTTTAAGGGATTGAATCACCTTCGTTTAAATCAAATAATTACACTAGAAAAACCATAGTTTATTGTCTATTCGTGTGCCAAAAGTATAGGAAATCACACTGATTTGGCACTCGAAAATGTAGTGGGTGCATTGGTATTCGTTGCAGACGCACTTCTTCTTGGGGTGCCCATAGTACCCGCAAGGACACGGATTCATCGACGCCACAAGCATGAACGACGCCGGGTACTCTGTAGAATATTTTGCCCTACTAATACTGATAATCCGGTCCTCCAACGGCTGCCGCATCACCTCTAAAACGGAGCGATTGAACTCGGGTAGTTCGTCCAAGTGGAAAGACTTGCCCCATTTCAACTACTTCTCTTTGTCCAGGAAATCGTTGCGGTCGATGTTTTCCATCAGGTAATTGCGTATCTCGTCCTCAGAGGGGAGTTGCATGCGGTATTTGCTCACGAACAGGTTTTGGGACAGCCCTTCGGTGGCATACTTGACCGTGGTTTCACCATAGTCGGTACATAGCAGCAGGCCGATAGGGGGATTATCGTCGGGCTGCATGACCTCATGGCGGTAATAGTTGAGGTAGAGATTCAACTGTGACGCATACTCGTGGCGGAAGCGGTCAATCTTCAGGTCAACGATGACATGGCATTTCAAGATGCGGTGATAAAAGATGAGGTCTGCCTTGAAGTAGTCTTGATCCACCAGGATGCGGCGTTGCCGGGCTTCAAAGCAGAACCCCTTGCCCATCTCGAGCAAGAAGTGTTGCAGGTGGTTCAGTATCTCGTTCTCCAGTCTGCTCTCAGTGAAAATGTCCTGATGCTGCAACCCGAGAAATTCCAACGTCACGGGGTCGTGGATAGCATGTTGGGGCTGCAATGTATCGGCCCCCGCTTCAACATACTGCCTCAACGCCAGTTTATCCTTAGACAGCCCCATGCGCTCAAAATAGAGCGATGACACCTGGCGGTCGAGCTCCCTTGTGGTCCAGCAGCCTGCGATAGCTTCTTGCTCATAAAAGGCACGCTTGAGGTCATCTTCTATTGATGAGAGGTAAAGCAGACTTGTGAAATTAAGCCGTTGAAACAATCTGGAGGGCGGAGTTTGGTATTGTTCTAATTTGGCGGGCGCTGACCGCCAAATTTCATCATTTTGATTTTCAGCGATTTGCAATTTGGCGGGCGCTGACCGCCAAATCTCGGGAACAGATGTAATCTGGTTTTCTCTCAGTAATTTGCCGACAAAGGTAATGACTTCGGTTCCCAATTGCGGATAGCAACAATAAAACAGCCTGCATTCCCTCAATCGACGAGCATTGAGGCCACGTCGATTAATTTTGGCTGCAAGTTTGTTGAGCAGTTGAGCGCCATACTGGGCACGATCCTCGCCATGCTGCTCATATTCGACGATATAGTGCCCAATGAGCCAGTTGCGTGCCGTGAGCGATAGGTTGACCGCATGCGCAGCCTGCACCTGCATCACGTCCTGCACCTGTACAATCTGCTGTGAGAGCCGGTCAATCGTCATGCCAGCTTGATGGTCTGAAATCTTGTTTTCCATAACCGCAAAGATACACAACAAAAATGTATTTCCCATGCCGCTCAAGTAAAAAAACACAAGCAATATGGGACGCGATTGTGAAATAATGACTATATTTGCAGTTGTTCTTTGACAGAAGCCAGCCTACGGATGGTGGCGGATTTTACATCAAAAAAGCCGTCCCTATTTTCCTTCTTTAGTCATATAAAAACAAGGAAACTTAACTCGATTCATCATGAAACATCTATTATATCTGATTGCCATAGCAGTTTGCTTGACCGGATGCCATTCTGAGAAGACTGAATTGGCAAAAGGTTCGTTTGACGTTGATTTGTATGAGTTTGTCGACAGCAATTTAGCGATGTCGTTGGACAGTATAGTTGCAAATATGCCTGATTCTGGAATGATAGACTGCAATGCCTATCTTATTAGATATACCGATATCCCTGATACGGTTTTCTATCATCAAAATTGGCCTGTGTTCAGTGAGATGCCTGAAACCCTTCTGTATTGTGATGAGCCCTTCATGTCCAATCTGAGCATACAAAGTTACAATTATGAATACTATGGCTGGGATTATAAGCCTAAGAGGGCAGTGGGAGCATGCAAACTTAATGACAAACTATGCTACATCATCGAGCTCCAAACGGCACAACGACTATTCAAGAAGACAAACCAGACGGACTCAGTGATCTGGGAAACCGATGGCTCAATCTGTCCATGTTCTGAACAGGAGTATTTTTTCAATATCGACAAGAGGAACCGATGCCAGATGCTTAACTACATGTGGAATGAGATTCATCCGTTTTCCACGGTCTCTGATTTTTGAAAAAATGGGGCCTCAGGAAAATAGGGACGGTTCGTTTGATGAAATTTTGTATGCAGTTGTTAAGAAATACTTAACAACTTAGCATTTTATCAGTACATTAGTTATCAACGAATTGTGCTTCCCCGTTTGGCTTTATTACGATAAGGTGGCAAAAAACTACAATGCACTGCCGAGGTAGGTGGAGCGGTCGAGGTTGCGGTAGGCGATGGCTTCCATGATGTGGTGGTCGAGGACGTCGGCGGTGCCTTCGAGGTCGGCGATGGTGCGGGCGACTTTGAGGATGCGGTCGTAGGCGCGGGCGGACATGTTCATGCGCTCCATGGCGTCGCGAAGCTTTTCCAGGCCGGCGGCGTTGGGCTCGGCGTATTTGTGGAGCAGGGACGGGGTCATCTGGGCGTTGCAGTGGATGCCGGGTTCGTCCTTGAAGCGGCGCTCCTGCAGCATCCTGGCGGCGATGACGCGCTGGCGGATGGCAGCGCTGGGTTCGCCTGGGGCCTTGCTTGACATCTGCTCGAAATCAACAGGTTGGACCTCGATTTGCAGGTCGATGCGGTCGAGTAGCGGCCCCGAAATCTTACTCATGTAGTGCGTGCGCTGGTACTCGTTGCAGACGCACTTCTTCTTGGGGTGCCCATAGTACCCGCACGGGCACGGATTCATCGACGCCACGAGCATGAACGACGCCGGGTACTCTGTAGAATATTTTGCCCTACTAATACTGATAATCCTGTCCTCCAACGGCTGCCTCATCACCTCCAAAACGGAGCGATTAAATTCAGGCAGTTCATCGAGAAAGAGGATACCATTGTGGGCGAGGCTTATTTCACCAGGCATGGGGTAACTGCCGCCACCGACGAGGGCGACTGGCGAGATGGTGTGGTGCGGACTGCGGAAGGGACGCACGGTCATCAACGTGGTGCCCTGCGGGAGTTTTCCCGCCACGCTGTGTATCTTGGTCGTCTCGAGGGCCTCACTGAGCGTGAGCGGCGGCATGATGGACGGCAAGCGCTTGGCCATCATCGATTTGCCAGAGCCAGGACTACCCACGAGCAGGATGTTGTGTCCTCCAGCGCAGGCTACCTCAAAGGCGCGCTTGACGTTTTCCTGGCCCTTGACGTCGGCAAAGTCATAGGGGAAGATGCCCTGGGCCTTGGCGAACTCGGCGCGGGTGTCCACGACGGTGGGCTGCAACTCGATTTCGCCATTGAGGAACTGCACGACCTCGATGAGGTTGTCCACACCGTAGATGTTGAGTTTGTTGACCACGGCCGCTTCGAGGGCATTGGCCCGCGGCACGATGAAACCGTCCAGGTGGAGTTCACGCGCCAGTATCGCCATGGGCAAGGCACCCTTAATGGGCCTCAGGGTGCCATCAAGCGAGAGTTCGCCCATGAGCATGAATCGGTCGAGCCGGTTGGGGGCTATTTTCTCGTCGCCAGCCAGGATGCCGATGGCGAGCGGCAGGTCATAGGCAGAGCCTTCCTTCTTGATGTCGGCAGGCGTCATATTGATCATCACCTTCTTGCCCGGGAAGTCAAATCCAGCCTGCTGAATGGCGCATCTCACACGCTCGGCACTCTCCTTGACGGCCGTGTCGGGCAGGCCGATAATCATGAAGCCTGAACCCCAATCGACCGTGACTTCGACCTCCACCTTGATGGCATCAATGCCATGAACCGCTGCTGCAATCGTTCTCGCTAACATAACCTTGCCATTTTATTAGTTTTGGGCAAAGATACAGAATTATTCCGGCCTGTGCAAATCGCAGTAAATCGGCCTCAGGGCCACCAATGCCCGTGGAGGCACGCCAGAACAGGGTGCAAAGGCATATAACACGACGGCGGCCTCAAGATCAACTTGAAACCGCCATCGTGATGATGATTCAGAATGATGGGGCTGGGGGATTACTCCTCCTCGCCGCCCTCACCCTCGGCCATGGTGGTGAAGACGTTCTGCACGTCGTCATCCTCCTCGAGCACCTCGATCAGGGCCTCTACCTCGGCACGCTGGGCCTCGTTGAGGTCCTTGTAGTCGGCAGGCTCATAGACGAACTCACTGCTCTTGATTTCAAAGCCGTTGTCCTCAAGGTACTTCATGATGTCGCCATTAGCAGCGAAGTCGCCCGAAACGAGCATTTCCTCCTCGTCGATGGCAAACTCCTCGGCGCCGCAGTCGATGAGTTCCAACTCGAGTTCATCGGGGTCAACGCCGTCCTTGGGTGCCACATGGAAGTAGCACTTGTGGCTGAACATAAAGGCTACACTGCCCGAGTTGCCCAGGCTGCCGCCCTTCTTGTTGAAGTAGTTGCGCAGGTTGGCAACGGTGCGGGTTGTATTGTCGGTTGCGGTCTCGACCAGCACAGCAATGCCATGAGGGGCAAATCCCTCATAGATCACCTCCTTGTAGTCGCCAGCATCCTTCTCGCTGGCACGCTTGATGGCGCGCTCGATGTTCTCCTTGGGCATATTGGCGGCCTTGGCATTGGCGATCAACGCGCGCAGGCGGGAGTTACCTTCGGGGTCGGGGCCACCAGCCTTGACAGCGATGGTGATTTCCTTGCCGATTCTGGTAAAGGTGCGGGACATGCTGCCCCAGCGTTTCATCTTTCTTGCTTTGCGGTATTCAAATGCTCTTCCCATTGTTTTGTATTATTAAGTTTTAAGTTGTGAGTTTTAAGTTTTTTATTACCGTCGCCTGTCAGGATTGATCACCTGAGTTTTGCGCCCAACTGGGTCTCGAGATTCTTGATGATCTTGTTCATGATGGCATCGATCTGCTTGTCGTTGAGGGTCTTCTCGTTGTCCTGCAGAATCATGCTGATGGCATAGGACTTCTTGCCAGCCTCCAGTTTGTTGCTCTCATAGACGTCGAACAGCGTCATCGACTTCAAGAGTTTCTTCTCGCTGGCCTCGACCACGCGGCGGATGTCGTCATAGGTCACCTCGCGGTCAACCAGCAACGCCAGGTCGCGGCGCAGGGGCAGCGTCTTGGGCAGGTCGCTGTACTTGATGTCCTTCTTCATGGCCATCTTGCAAGCGAGGTTCCAGTTCACCTGAGCGTAATAGACCGGTTGATCCACATCAAAGCGCTTGGCCAGCGCCTCGTCCACAACGCCCATCACAGCCACGGTCTTGCCGCCACGGTTGCTGTAGCGCAGGGCCGGGTTCACCGTGTCGTCCTCATACTGCTCCACCGTCAAGTCGGCCAGGTTCACGCCCAGGTTCACGAGCATGTTCTCCAAGTCGGCCTTCAAGTCATAGACGTTGAGTGCCCTCACCTTGTCGGCCCAGGACTCGTCATGATTGTTACCGGTGAGCCACATGGCCATCTGGGTGCTCTCGCTGTAGGGTGCAAGGGCCTTCTCCTCCTGGCTGATGCTGCCGTCATGGCTATAGACGTTGCCAAACTCATAGAGCCGCAGGTTGGGATTCTTGTGGTTGATATTACGAGCGATGCTCTCCAGACCGCCAAACAGCAGCGTCTGGCGCATGACGTTCAAGTCGCTGCTCAGCGGGTTCATGATCTTGACGCAAAGGTCGGCAGGATAGGTCGTCAAGCCCTCATAGTAGGCCCCCACCGTGAGCGAGTTGTTCATGATCTCGTGATAGCCCACACTGGTCAACTGGTTGCTCACAATTTCCTGCTTGTCGTCACGGAAGTCCACGTCGGTCTTGTTCGACAGGCTGCTGTGCACCTCGCTGGTGAACTCGACATTGTTGTAGCCATACACGCGCAGGATGTCCTCCACGACGTCACAGGGGCGCTGCACGTCCACGCGATAGGGGGGCACTACAAGTTGCATCTTCTCCTCGTCCTCGGCCGTGATTTCCATCTCCAGGCTCTTGACGATGTTGCGGATCTCGTTATGGGGGATTTCCTTGCCGATGAGGCGCTTCACATAGTCATAGTGCAACTCAACGGGGAAACCGGGGAAATCGTGCTCCTTGACATCGATGATGTCGCCACAGATCTCTCCACCGGCCAACTCCTTGACGAGCATGGCGGCCAGTTTCAGGTTATAGATGACACTATTGGGGTCAATGCCACGCTCAAAGCGGAACGACGCATCGGTGTTCAGGCCAAAGCGGCGAGCCGTCTTGCGTATCCACGTGGGATGGAAATAGGCCGACTCCAGGAAGACGTCGGTCGTGGCCTCGGTCACACCCGAGTCAAGACCGCCGAACACGCCACCGATGCACATCGGCTCCTCGCCGTTGCAGATCATCAGGTCGCGGTCGGTGAGCGTGCGCTCCACGCCATCCAGCGTGACAAACTTGGTGCCCGGCTCCACGGTCCTTACCACGATGCGGTCTCCCTTGACCTTGTTCAGGTCAAAGCAGTGCATGGGTTGTCCAGTGCCCAGCAGTATATAGTTGGTGATATCCACGATGTTGTTGATGGGACGCTGTCCCACAGCCAGCAACAGGTCACGCAGCCACTTGGGGCTCTCCTGCACCTTCACGCCGCGCACCGTCAGACCCGCATAGCGCGGGCAGGCCTCGGCATTCTCGACAGTGACGGGGATACCGCCATCCTTGCGGTCGATGGCAAACTCCTCGACGCTGGGGCGATGCAGATTGCCGTCCATGCCGTGACGCTTCATCCAGGCTGCCAGGTCGCGTGCCACACCATAGTGCGAGCCGCCGTCGATGCGGTTGGGGGTTAGGTCAACCTCGATGAGGTAATCATCCTCGATGCCATAATACTCGGCAGCAGGGGTACCCACGACAGCGTCCTCGGGCAGGACGATAATACCGTCGTGGCTGGTGCCCACGCCGATCTCGTCCTCGGCACAGATCATGCCCAGGGACTCCTCGCCGCGCATCTTGGAACGCTTGATGGTGAATTCCTTGTCGCCGTCATAGAGTTTGGTGCCGATGGTGGCCACAATGACCTTCTGGCCGGCGGCCACATTGGGCGCGCCGCAGACGATCTGCACGGGTTCGCCACCGTCACCCAGGTTGACGGTAGTGATGTGCAGGTGGTCGCTGTTGGGATGGTCGATACAGGTAACTACCTGACCAACAACCAGTCCACGCAGGCCGCCCTTGATGGTTTCCACTTGTTCCACTGCTCCCACTTCCAGACCCAGCGAGGTCAGCGCCTCGGCCACCTGATCAGGTGTCAGGTCGGTATCAATATAGCGTTTGAGCCATTTATAGGAAATATTCATAGTCTTGAATAAGAAATTATAATCGCTTAAAAACGTGCAAAATTACAAAAAATCTCTCTATCTGACAACGACATGACAATAAATATTGCCTCCCCGCGGTTTCGGCGAGATTCGGGCATGGTTTTCGGCTTGCCATTGACGGCAAAAAAAGGGGTGGCTGTGCGCATCACGCGTTAGCCACCCTGGAAAAGCTATGAGAAAAAATATAATTACTTTTTGCAGATAATCGTCGTCACTTGGAGAGCATCTTCTTGCTCAGGTAGTTCATGAAGGTGTCCTTGTAGTTGTCACCGATGGGCAGGGAGACTCCATCCTCAAGAACGATATGGTTTTTCTTCACCTCACTGATCTTGTCCAGGTTGATGATGAATGACCGATGAATGCGCATAAACAGATTAGACGGCAGATGCTCCTCAATTTTCTTCATGCTGAAGAGGATGATTACCGGTTTCTCCTTGTCGTCACATGATATCCTCAAGTACTCGCTCATGGCCTCGATATAGCGGATGTGGCTGATGCCGATGCGCACAATCTTGTAGTCACTCTTGACAAAGATGATGCCGTCATCATTGACCTGGGTGGTGACATCGGTCATGGCCTGCTGTCTGATTTCACACACGTCGCGCACCTTCATGGCCACGGCCTCAAACTCATCGAAGCCGTAGGGCTTGAGCAGATAGCCGACGGCATTGGCCTTATAGCCCTCGATGGCATACTCGCTATAGGCGGTTGTGAACACCATGACTGGCCCCTTGCTCCCATGTGGATTCAAGGATTTGGCGAAATCAAGGCCGTTGAGGTCAGGCATGTTGATGTCCAGGAAGAGGGCATCTACCTCAACTTCACTGACAACCTTCTGGGCCTCGATGGCACTGTGGCACTGCGCGACAAGTTCCAGATAAGGAATCTTGTTGATATAGGTAACAAGTTTCTTGAGCGCTAGGGGCTCATCATCGATTGCAATACACTTTACACTCATAGCCTTTCTCTGTTTTTTTAATTATTAATGCTTTCTTGCAGGTTCATTGCTAGGGCGTCTCCTGCCTGGCCTTAAAGTCATCGGCCCGGCGAACAGGCAAGTTGAGCAACACGTCATAGGAATCATCCATGTCATTGATATCCAGGGAATAGTCGTTGCCGTAGATGAGTTCCAGACGCTTGGTCACGTTGTTCAAGCCCACGCCCCCATATTCATGCTTGGCGTTGCTCTTGGTGTTGTGGCAATGGAAGAGCAGACGGCCATCCTTTTTCTCGATATCCACATCAATGCTCGAAGGCTTGTCATAGGACACGCCATGCTTGAAGGCGTTCTCCACAAAGGGGATAAACACCAGCGGCGCTATCACGATATCATCGGGGCCGTTATCGGGCACATCCAGATTGACGTTCACCTGATCGGTGTAGCGCAGTTTCATCAGGTTGAGATACTTCTTGAGAAACGTCAGGGCATTGTTGAGGGTGACATAACTGCTGTCGCTGTCATAGAGCAGGTAGCGCATCATGCGGGACATGTCCACGATGCTGTCCTTAGCCTGCTCGGGGTCAATATCCACCAGGGCATGGATATTATTGAGGGTGTTCATGATAAAGTGAGGATTGATCTGATAGCGCAGGTAGTCCAGTTCCTGCTTGAGGCTCTGTTCCTTGAGTTTGGCCAGGTTTTTCTTCTCCTCCTCGCTGCGGTAGTAAATCTTCACACCCAGGTTGGCGCCAATCATCATGATGACGATGGTGAACATCGTCAAGTCGTGCCTGTTGATGGGCGGGCGCCCATGAGTGGGCTGGTCTGGAGGCGGAGGCATCATGCTCGTGGGCTTGTCGGCCTTGTCGAGCGGGCGCGGGCCATCAGGGTGATGGACACAATGCACCATCTGGAACAGGGAGACAACGACAACAACCCCTGCAAGGTAATGATACACCTTGCGGTGGTTCAATAGCATGGGTGCCAGCACGTGATTGTGGATAAGAAAGACGACCAGAAATAGCAGCAGACTGTTGAAAGACTCCATCAGACCCCACTTCACCCAGATAGGGTGGGCCGAGTCATAGTTAAATATCAACATGACGACAGGGGCCAGAAAGAGGATAATCCACACCGTGGTGTAGATGATGGTCTCCTGCTTGGTCTGCTTGCTGAAAATAGTCATATCGTCTCCTCGGAATAATGCTTTAACAAAGGTAATGGCAATCTGCTAGATTCCAAAATTTTTTCAACAATATGCCTCGACAATTCAATGAAGGGGCACGAAAAGCCGATTATGGTCCTGATGAAAATGCCAATGGACGCCCCGTTGCGGAACGTCCATCGTTACAAGTGCGGCATGATTCATGACGATCAATGCCAGATGTAGGTAACCGTGCCGATGCCCTCGGTCATGGTGTTCTTGGGTACCGAGAAACGCGACTTGAGGGCCGCCTGCTCACAGGCACGGCGCACCTCGGGATGCGACGCAAGGTCGCCGGTAGCGCTCACGGCACTGGCCTTGGTAACCTGTCCGCGGGGATTGACCGTGACGCGGACGACCACACGGCCCGACCACTTGCTGTTGGGCACCGGTTTGGCCCAGTAGTCGAGGGTATAACCCACCAGTCCGCCGATGCCAGGCTTGCCGGCAAGGACTCCCTGATTGGAGTTACCGCTTGCCGAGCCCTGATGGCCACCGCCATTGCCGCCGCCGTTACCGAAGGCGTTCTTCACCCTGTTGTTGGTGGCATTGCTGGCTGTGGTCTTTTGCTCGCTGGTATTCTTGGCCTTGGTCTCCTGGGCCTCGGCGTTCTTGTTCTTGGCCTTGGGTTTCTCGACCACCTTGTCATTCTGCTTGGTGGGGCCGGACTTCTTGGGTTCGGCCTCCTTGGGTTGCTCTTTCACCTTGTGTGGCGACTCGGTCTTCTGGGTAATGAGCGGCGGGGTCTTGTGGTTCACCTCACCGGCATCTTCCATGTCATCGGCCTCAATGTCGGGGTCGTCACCTTCCTCGGGCGAAGCGCTGGGGTCGGCTGTCTCCTGGTCCATGAGGTCGTTCTGGATATTGTCCATGGTGTTACCCAGCATCACATAGTCACCGCCAAACAAGATGGAGTCCTGCGCCAGTTGCGTGACGTCGAGCATGTTGGGATCCTGCTCATACCGCAAGGTGAAGCGCAGCAACAACGCCAGCGTGCCCACCGTGATGAGCAAGGTGAGCAAGAGAGCCCATAGGCTATATTTGCGGCGATCTTCTTCCATCGTAGTGATGCGTTACTGGTTGCTGATTTCGGCTGGCGACGGTTGGGCGGCGGGGGCGGCGTTTTGCGGGCCGAAAGTCGCCTCGCTGGGCTTGGTGGCCAGGACGATTTTCACGCCTTGCTTGGACCCCTTGTCCAGGATCTCGACGATCTTGCCGTAATTGACTTCCTCGTCGGCATAGACGGCTACAAACTCATTGGGGTTGCCGGCCTTCAGGGCCTGCATGAAGCCTTCGAGTTGCTCGGGAGCGATGGGCAAGAGGTCGCTCTCGCCGGTATCACTCGTCTGGGTCGCATACATGTTCAGGTTCTTGTCAACATAGATGCGTGTCGAGGGCTTGATGGCCGTCTGCTCGCTGCTCTGCGGCAGATTCACTTCCAACGCCGATGGGAATACAAACGTCGAAGTGACCATGAAAAAGATGAGCAGCAGGAAGATGACGTCGGTCATCGATGCCATGCTGAACATCGACAGGGTTTTGTGTTGCCTCTTGAGTGCCATAAAGCGCAGATAGTGTGATGTGGTGATTACTTAGCCGGCTCGTTGAGCAGGTCCATGAATTCCATCGTCTTGCCCTCGAGTTTGTTCATCACCTTGTTGACACGCGAGGTGAGGTAGTTGTAGGCAAACAGGGCGATAATGCCGACAATCAGACCCGCAACCGTGGTCACCAGGGCCTGATAGATGCCGCTGGCCAGGATGGTCACATTGCTGTTATTGCCGGCACTGGCCAACTGGAAGAAGGCCTGTACCATACCTAACACCGTACCCAAGAAACCGATCATCGGGGCACCGGCAGCCGTGGTGGCCAGCCAGTTGAAGCCCTTCTCGAGTTTGGCAATCTCCATATTGCCCACGTTCTCGATAGAGACGAGCACGTCGTTCATCGGGCGGCCGATGCGGGTCACGCCCTTCTCAATCATGCGCGAGTAGGGGGTGTTGGTGTCCTGACACAGTTTCAGGGCCTGGTCCACGTCACCGCGGTGGATGTACTCCTTGATGCGTTCCATGAAGGATTTATCCTGACGGTTGGCGCGGTTGATGGCAAACAGGCGCTCAAAGAAGATGTAGATGCTCACGATGGCCAGCAGTGCCAGCGGAATCATGAGCCATCCGCCTGCCATGGTCAGATCCCAAACCGAGAGTTCCTTGACAACGGGTTCGGCAGCAACGGGGGCTGTAGCGGCTGCAACAGCAGCAGCGCTATCGGTAACAACCTGAGCGGCGCTGTCCATGGCCTGCTGCAGGGTGTCGGCGGCCTGCTGAATCATCGTGTCGGCAGGCGTAACTTGGGCGAGAATCATGTTGAGAATTGACATGTCGATTCGTTAGTTGGTTATTTGGTTATTTCTTTATAATTAACAACGTGAAAACACGGGTTTTATTTTAAACAGTCCTTGTAAGCCTTGATTGTCGCCTCAAGACCCAGGTACAGGGCATCGCTGATGAGGGCATGACCGATCGAGACTTCCATGAGGTGCGGAACGTGCTGCTGGAAGAACTTGAGGTTGTGCAGATTCAGGTCATGACCGGCGTTCAGGCCCATGCCGACACTGTGGGCCGCAACGGCAGCAGCGGCAAACGGGGCGACAGCGCCCTCGGGGTCGTTGTCAAACTCCTCGGCAAAGGGGCCAGTGAATAACTCGACACGGTCGGCGCCAGTGCTTGCCGCGGCGCGGATGTTGTCCAGGTCGGTGCCCACAAAGATGCTGGTGCGGATGCCTGCCTCCTTGAGCCTGTCAACGATGCCGGTGAGAAACTCCATGTTGGGGGCCACATCCCAGCCTGCCGACGAGGTGAGCACGTTGGGGGCGTCGGGAACGAGCGTCGCCTGGGTGGGCTTTACCGAGAGGACCAGTTCCATGAACTGCTCGCTGGGATAGCCCTCGATATTAAACTCGGTGCGCACCGCGGGGCGCAAGTCAAACACGTCGCTGCGGCGGATGTGACGCTCATCAGGACGGGGGTGCACAGTGATGCCGTCAGCGCCAAAGCGCTCACAATCCATCGCTACCTGCAACACATTGGGTATGTTACCGCCACGCGCATTGCGCAGTGTGGCAATCTTATTCACATTTACACTTAGGTTAATCATAGATTCAAAATAAAGTTTAGGTAGTACCGCTTACTACACAAGTTGCAAAAGTAACTATTATTTTTCACATAGGCGTGATAAGGAATGTGATTCTTTCAAAAAAACTATTAACAAGGCGTCCTCGCCGTGTAACTATTCAGCGACCTCAAGTCACACAATGTCGCGAAGCGCTAAGACATTATTTATAAGGTGTTTACATTGCGTTCTCCTGATATTCATTTATTTCGTGATTCTGATAGGCAATTCTCCGATCCCGGTTGACAGCAAATGATAAATCCTTAATATGAAAGACTTAGCGGTCACGCGACTTAGGGCGAGAATTTGTGATTATGCGTTTTGGGTGAACAGTTACCGCGCCATGAGGCTGGAACCACACGGTTAATAGCGGAAACATCACCCGCCCTGGAATGCTACCGGAATCCATAGTAAAAATCAAAAAAAAAGTCGTTGAAATGGGACTTTTTTGAAAAATTTCGCCCCGATAGGCCGGGGTAAAAAAATAACTGCCCGCCATGGATGGTGGCAGGTAGTTATTTGGATGATGATGTGTGTTTTTCCTTAAATCTAAGGATTACTAATTATTATAAAATCTAAACATTTTTCTCTACATAGTTTCGAACAATCGGTCCAATGCGCTGTTGCCCACAACCGATTTGGGTTGAATGATGGGCCCCAGGCCACTGGGTTGCAGGTCAGATTCGGTGCCTTTCCTGAAGGTCCATACAAAGGACGTGCCGACAGGTGTTGACACTGTCATCGTATAAACGCCGTCCAGCAAGCCCATTACGCTTATCTCATCGTTGGGCCCGTAGGCCGTGACAACCCAAACGAAATCGGTCGTTTGGGAGTTAAAAAACACGTTGTAATACTCCGCAGAGCCTGATATTTCAATCACCTTCCTATCGGAATCGTAGTACACAACTGGTCTTTCACTGTAACCAAATTGCTTTTTATAACGATCCTCTCCCGTAGTCTGGTGAGCAATGTCTGGTCTATTTTGAGCCATCGCTGCCATACAGCAGACGATGGATAGTGTCAGTATGATGTAAATCCGTTTCATAATTGATGCAATGTTTAGATTTTGACAAAATATGTTTAGATTTTCTGTTGCAAAGTTACAGTCAAAAGTCGAATTGACCAAATTTTTTCGTAATACAATGCAATTTTAATTACTTGAATATCAACGATGTATCAAAATATTTATAATACACTTTTTCAGGTCACGTTTTTACCCCCCGAAAAAGGGGATTTCTTGCGGTTATGCTATCATTTCTGGGTGCTGTACCGGTCGATATACTCATTGAGCGAGCAATCGAGATTCATCTTCCGGGCCAGTCGCTGCTTGAGGACGCTCACGCTGGTGGCATTGGAGTAGCCCATGACGATCGCCGTCTGGATGTAGGAGTACCCCATGCAGGTGAGGGCGAGCAACAGCAGGTCGCGGTCGTTGAGTTGGGGATAATTCTCACGGGTGAGCGTCATGATGTTGTTGTGCTCAAGGTCGATGTAGTCGTAGAGTTTCTCCCAATTCTCGCGGTTGCTATCCTGGAACTTGACGATGCGCTTCACATTCTCGGTAATGCGGTTGTTGGGCTCATGGTAGCAGGCCTCAATCATGTCGCGCATCATGCTGGTGTGGGACAAGATGAATCCCTTGAGACGTTCGTCGTTGATTTTCATCTCGCTGATGTTGTTCTGCAGGTCGGTCAAGTTGTTCATCTGGTTCTGGGACTGGTCCTTGAGTTCGATGACCAACTGGTCGTAGCGGTGGGAACGCCTGTAGAGCAGGAAGGCCAGCAGGAGCAACGACAGGATAACGAATGCCACGATGCTGAAGAGGATGTAATTGCGCACGCGGCGGGCATGTTCCAACTCACTCTGATGCTTCTGGTCAAAACTGAGTTCAGAGTACATGATGTTGACAATGTCAGAATTCCTGATTGCCGAGAAGGAATTGCTGTCACACTCGTGGCTCAGCCTGAAGTAGTCCAGCAGGTTACCCCTAGCCTTAGCCACCTGGCTCAACGATTCAAGATAGACATTGGAATGACGCAGTGCCGAGTCATTATTCTGCTGTTGGCGTGCCAGTTGGAGAAACCACTCGGCCGAGTCGGGCTTGCCCAGGTTGGCATACACCGAGGCGAATGTCGTATATACCCCCACGTTTAAGCCATCGAGTTTCAACGCCTTGATGCGCTGCAACTGCTCGTAGGCCTTGTAATTATAGGATTTATCCTTCTCGCCTTGCATGAAGTAGAGATAGGCCAGCGTGTTGAGGCACGAAATGAGATTGGAGGGCGACTCCTCCTTCTCGGCCAGCGCAATGGCCTCATTCAACGTCTCTTCGGCCAACTCGGCCTTCCTGTAACGGTATTGCGCGCCCAGGTCCTTGAGGCTCATCATGAGGTAATGGTTATCCCCGGCCTCGCGGAAACTTGCCACTGCCGCTTCCAGTTTCTCAATCTCGCGTCCGTCGTAGGCTTGATTATTGGTATAGAGTTTGCCCATCCGGTACTGCGCGTAGCCCCGGTTAAACGGGTCGTCCTGTCCAGCCGATGCCTCGGCACTCTTGTAATAATAGATTGCCGAGTCGGGCCTGCCCAGGTCCTCCATGACGGTGCCCTTATAGAGATAGGAGCGGGTAAGTTTCTCTGTATCACCGCTACGGTGCTTGAAGAAATCTACCGCTATATTGATGACGCTGTCGTCGGCGGCAGTAAAACGGATATAATTCAAGTACCGGGCCTGAGTGACGAGCAGTGAATGATAAGCCTTGTCGGCATCACTGGTCAAGGTCTGAGCAGTGATGGCGGTCAAGGAATCCAGGGCCACGGGGCGTGTCCCGCTATCGCGCAACAGGCTGTCGGCCTCCATCAGACGCTCATCATGACTGACAGAATCGTTGCAACCAGCGAAAACCATCGCCAGCACACTGATAATGAGCCCTATAAACGTCAGTTTTTTAATCATCCGAATTGCAAAGATAATATTTTTTTTTAATACTTGTATTCATTCACATTTTTTTAATCATTCTGTCATTTATAATTTAATAATGTGTTGGGGCCATAGATCTGGTAATCGGTAATGATGGTTATAACGGCGGCGATGGGCCAAAAAGTGGCGAATTCAACGACTTTTTTTTGTGATAATCGGCAAGAAATGCCATGAACGGCAAAGTAGTGCAAACCCCGAGGAGGGGGTTTGCACTACTCGCTGGCGTGGGGACATCAGGACGCGATCGGGTGGGTCCCCTTATTCCTTGAGGCGGCTGTCGATGATGATGGTTACCGGACCGTCGTTGACGAGCGCCACCTGCATTTCAGCACCGAAGACGCCGCGTTGCGTGGGCTTGCCCAGCAGTTGAGCCAGTTCGTCGCAGTAGGCATCATAGAGGGGCACTGCCAGATCATGCCCTGCCGCATGGATATAACTCGGGCGGTTACCCTTCTTGGTCGAGGCGTTGAGGGTGAACTGGCTGACGGCCAGCACCTCGCCGCCGACATCGAGGATACTGCGGTTCATCACACCCTGCTCGTCGTCAAAGATGCGCAGGTTGACAGTCTTCTGGGCCAGCCAGCGCATGTCGTCGAGGGTATCGCCCTCGCGCACGCCCACCAGCACCATCATGCCGTGACCGATGGCACTGTGCATTTTGCCATCGATGGTGACCGACGCTTGGGTCACCCGTTGTATTACAATTCTCATGTTATCAACAATTTTTTAGGGATTGATATGGCAGTTGGCCCTAAAAGTTATTTTAATGCTCTAATTTCGCTAAGAAAACGTATTTCACTAAATATTTATTTAAAACTATTCGTGATTAATACAATTAATTCGTGAAATCAGGATTAGCCCCGCAGGGTTCGGGCCAACATCTATATCATTGCCATTATTTATTGCGGTTACTTGATCCACTTGAACAGGTCGAGGAAAGAGACCTTCTTGCCATAGTGGAGAATGCCACGGCGGTAGATGCGTGCGGCGACCCACACGATGGCCAGGGCTGTGCCAAACAGCAGCACATGGCTCAACACCATCTGCCACAGCGGAATGTCATAGGGCAACCTAATCATCATCACAATGGGTGACGTGAACGGTATGATCGAGCACCAGAAGGCCATGGGACCATTGGGGTTGGTCATACAGCCCATCGCGGCATAGATGGCGATGATGACGAGAATCATCACGGGCCACAACAGTTGGGATGCGTCGCTCGCCTGGTCCACAGCCGAGCCTAGCGCGGCAAAGATGGCGCTGTAGAGCAAGTATCCACCGATGAAGTAGAGCACAAAGTTGATGACGATGGGGGTGTAGTTGATGGACAGCGCCTGGCGCACCACCTGGGACATGGCGCCATCAACCATCTCGGGATCCACCCCTGCGGCGGCCACATCGGGCGTCATGGCGGCACCCGAGAGTCCCAGGGCACTGCCAGCCACCGTGCCCACAACAGAGAGGAGCACAATCCAGATGGCCATCTGGGTCAATCCGGCAAGGCCCACGCCAATGATCTTGCCCAGCATCAGGTGGAACGGGCGGCAACTGCTCACGACCACCTCGACAATGCGGTTGGTCTTCTCCTCAATCACGTTGTTCATGATCATCTGGCCATAGAAGATGACAAACATGTAGATGATAAAGGCCAGTATCATGCCCAGGGCCATCGCGGCATCGGTCGAGGCTTCCTGCTCGTTGCCGTCCTGCTGCCACGTGACATTGCGCACATTCAGGTTGATGTGGGTCTCGTCGATGATCTGCTGCAGGTTAGGGATGCCTGCAGCGGCGAGGCGCGCCTTCTGGATCGTGTCGGTCAAGGCGTTGTCCACGCTCATGACCAGCGCCGGCGGAATGGTGCCCTCGCTATAGATGTTGACCTGGGCACTCGTCTCCACATCCCGCGGGATGACGATGATGGCTGTGATGCTGCCGTTGGCCTTGTCATAGAACTCACGCGCGTCGGTCACCGTGTCGCCCTTGATGGCGACAAAATTGTACAGGTTATCGCTCTGCAGGGCCGAGGCATACTTCCCCGTCTCGTCGATAACGGCGATCTGCTGCGTCTGGTTGCCGCTGTTGTTCAGATACTCCATCAGGATGGGAATCGCACCGATAAAGACGATGAGGAACGGCAGCAACAAGGTCAGGATGATGAATGACTTGCGCCCGACAATCGACATGTATTCACGGGCGATGATGAGGCGAAGTTTATCCATTGTTCTCGTTGTTTTTAGATTTGACAGTCTCGATAAATATTTCATTCATGCTGGGCAACACCTCGGTGAAGCCGGTCAGCCTGTAGTGCTCATTGAGCCATGAGATGGCGTCGCGCACCTGCACGCCCTGGGCGAGTTTGATGCGGGTGTCATGCTTGACGGGATCGGGGGGCAACAAGGTGAACAGGGCGGCGTTGGGCTCGATTGTGTCGGGCGACTGCACGGCAATGATGTTCTTCTTGTGCTGCTGCTTCACCTCGTCCACGCTGCCGGTGAGGACCACATGGGAGTGGTTGAGCAGGGTAATCTGCTGGCAGACCTCCTCGACCGACGCCATGTTGTGGGTCGAGAACAGGATGGTGCTGCCCTGGTCGCGCAGGGCCAGGATCTCGACCTTCAACTGCTCGGCATTCACGGGGTCAAATCCCGAGAACGGCTCATCAAAGATGAGCAACGGCGGGCGGTGGATGACGGTCGCGATGAACTGAACCTTCTGCTGCATGCCCTTGGACAGGGCCTCCACCTTCTTGTTTTCCCACTCCTTGAGGTCAAAGCGGTCGAGCCACCAGTGCATCGAGGCCACTGCATCGGCCTTGGTCATGCCCTTGAGGCGACCCAGATAGACGATGTGGTCGCCCACCTTCATCTTCTTGTACAGTCCCCGTTCCTCGGGCAGATAGCCGATGTGGACAATGTCATCATCGGTCATCGCCTTGCCATTGAGGGTGACAGTGCCCTCGTCGGCAGCGATAATGCGGTTTATGATGCGTATGAGCGTGCTCTTGCCGGCACCGTTGGGCCCCAGCAGGCCATAGATGCACCCTTGGGGCACCTGCATGGAAACGCCAGCCAGGGCGGTATGGCCCTCATACCGTTTCACTACATTATTTATATCCAAAAATGCCATAAACAAATAATTTTGTTAGTCAATTCCTGCAATCGGTTACCGCATGAAGCGGTCCATTGCAAAGGTAATCCTTCTTTAACATATAGACGCACCACAATGGCAAAAAACTACACCACAGTCTCTTTTTATTCACCTTTTTCATCAGGCGATGAGTAAAAAAAACAATTATTTGGCCCAAATGCCACACTTTTATTATATATTTGCGGCAAACAGCAACGAATTCTTATCAATAAAAACTGAAGAAATGATGAAAAAACTACTATGCATGATGTTGACAGCGGTGATGCTGTTGTGTTCAGGTTGCACGACCGGTCTGCTGGGCGGACTGGGCGGAGAGAATACTGGCAACGGGGGTGTGAGCAGCGGGGGCGGACTGGGAGACATCCTGGGAGGCGTCCTGGGAGGTGTACTCGGCACGCTGGGCTCGCAGAACACGGTTGACGGCCTGCTGGGACTCGTCATCGGCAGTATCAAGATCCAGGAGAGCGAACTCTACGGCACCTGGTATTACACCCAGCCCACCTGTGCCTTCACCAGCGAGAACCTGCTGGCCAAGGCTGGCGGCGCCATCGCCGCCGAGAACTGCAAGGAAAAACTGCAGCCCGTCTATAACGCCGTGGGCATCAGTTCCCAGAACACCCAATTCCAGTTTACCCAGGATCACCAGTTTGCCGGCAAGGTCAAGGGTATCCCCCTGAGCGGCACCTACACCTATGACGCCTCGACAGGCACCCTCAGGCTCAAGACCATGCTCTTCTCGACCAATGCCTACGTCACCCGCACGACCCACGGGCTGGGACTCACCTTCGAGAGCAAGAACCTCTTGAAGGTGCTTCAAGTGGCTGCTGCCATGAGCGGCAACAGCACGCTCCAGACGGTGGGTGACCTGAGCAAGCAGTATGACGGCGTGCGCCTCGGCTTTGACATTGCCCGGGCCAACTGAGCAGAGTAACACCGCCCAGCCTCACGCCACGGCGCCAGGACACGCAGGTTTTTCTAACAACTAATCAATCTTGATTGCCCTGATTGGCGTCCGCTGCCGAACTGTAACATTATTTCTTAATGGAGAAATCGAAGCGCAGTCCGCCCCCCTCGGCGGGTTGCGCCTTGATTGTTCCGCCATGCAGGACAATGGCGTTCTTGACGATGGCAAGTCCCAGTCCAGTCCCGCCCAGGGAACGGCTGCGACCCTTGTCGAGCCGGTAAAAGCGCTCAAAGATGCGGGAGAGGTGTTCTTCCCCCACCCCATTGCCGTTGTCGGCAAACGTGAAATGCCACTCGTCAACACCTTCTTGAGCCCTGATCTCGATGGATTTGTGCATTCCGGCATAGTTGATCGCATTATCCATCAGGTTGCGGAAGACACTATATATCAACGACTTGTTTCCATCGACGATAATACCTTGGGGCAGATGATTATACACCGTCATGTGCCTGCGCTCAGCCGACAGGGCTGTCTCCTGGACGATGTCGGCCACGATGCGTGACACATCCACGCGCTCCATCGTTATCATGTCGGCGGCATAGTCCATGCGGTTCAGTGTCGAGAGGTCTTGCAGCAGGGCCGTGAGGCGCCGGGCCTGGGACTGTGCCCGTTCCAGGAACTGCCGCTGCACGCCGGAGTCCATGTCGGGGTGCTCGAGCATTGTGTCGGTGTAGCCCAGGATGCTGGCCACGGGAGTCTTGAGTTCGTGGGCGATGTTCTGGGTGAGTTCACGGCGCATCTGGTTTTCCTTATCGGCCTGCTCGCGGCTGATGCGGTCGTCCATGCGCCGGGCATAGCGGTGGAGCATCACTCCCAGGACGGCCATCATCACGGCAGAGAACAGCAGCAGGTGCCAGTCGCTGGTTTCCTCCAGCGGGCGGATGAAATAGCGGTCATAGTCCTCAAACAGGACAAAGATACCAGCGTAGATGATGAAAATCACCATCACGCTGATAAACATCTTGTTGCCTTCGGACAATTTTCTCATCACACGACAAACAAGTAGCCAAACCCATGACGGGTGACGATACAGGACGAGTAGCGCCCGATCTTCTTGCGCATGCGGGTGATGTTCACGTCCACCGTGCGGTCGGTGACAACGACCTCACGCGGCCACACCCTGTCGAGCACATCCTGGCGTGAGAACACCTGCCCGCGGTTGCCCAGCAACAGGTGCAGCAGGTCAAACTCGGTCCTGGTCAGCGACACGGGTTCGCCATCGACGGTCACCGTCATCTTGCTCAGGTCCATCACCAGTCCCTCATAACTCAATCGCGTGGCCTCGTTGCCGGCATCAGGGCTAGTGCGGGCCAGCACCGCCTTGACCCTGGCCATCACCTCGCGCACCGAGAAGGGCTTGGAGATGTAATCATCGGCTCCCAGGTCAAAGCCATGCAACTTGTCCTTCTCGTCGCCCAGGGCGGTGAGAAAAATGATGGGGATGGAGGCCGTGTCGTCACTGTTCCTGAGGCGGTCGGCGAGTTCAAAGCCCGACATGCCAGGCATCATCACGTCGAGCAGGAGCAGGTCATAGCGTGACACGCCCTTCTCGAGGGCTTCCTGGCCCGAATAGGCGACATCGGCCTGATAACCAGCCGCCGAGAGGTTGAACTGCAGGATCTCGCACAGGTCGCGCTCGTCATCTACTACTAATATCCTTTGCTTCATCATAACAGGTGCAAATATACAAAAGATTCACTAATTGGCAATCACAAACCTGATTACATCTGTCCAAAACGGGCCTCGACCACGTTGATGACATAGTCGCCGAGTTTTTCCAGTTCACCGACCAGGTCACTGTAGGCGGTGCCCAGGGCGTAGTCATACTTGCGCTCATTGACGGCCCGGGTGTTGTCGCTCTTCAACTGGTCACGCATGCTGTTGATGTTGTTCTCGTAGTAGTAGGACTGTCCCAGGTCGTGAGAGTCAAGAGGCTCGCCCAGCACGAGGTTCATCTGGGTCAAGGCATTGTTGCACATGCCGACCATCTCGCCCAGGTGCCGCTGCTGCTCCTCGTCAAATTGCCTGCCCTGCTGCTCGCGCCGCTGTATCGTGCGTGCCATGCGGTAGCACGAGTCGCCGATGCTCTCGATTTCACCTATCTCACGCAGCATCTGCCTGACCTTCATCTTGGAGTCATCGCTCAAGTGGCCGTCGCTCACCTGCTCGAGAAAGCGGGCGATGGAAATCTCGGCCTGGTCGGTGACGTCCTCCTCACGCTCGAGGTCCTGGTGCAACTGTTCGATGCGATCGGCATCCCGCTCGTTGATCATGTCCTGCACCTTGGCAAACATGTCCTGCACGCGCTTGCCATAGTGGGCAATCTCCTTCTGGGCCTGCATGACGGCAATCTCGGGCGTCTGTATCAGGTTGGACTTGATGTACAGCAACTTGAATTCCTCGTTGCTATCACTCTCCTTGCCTGGCAATATCCAGCGCACGACTTTCTCCATCTGGGGGATAAAACCGATGAGCAGGGCGGTGTTGGCCACATTGAAGCAAGTGTGGAACATGGCCAGCACTACCGGCAGGCGCTCACGCTGTCCGCCAACCTCGGGGTCATACCCGACAAAACCGCACACCATGTCGACAAACGGATAGAAGACGCACAGCACCCATATCACGCCGAAGACGTTGAACAACAGATGGGCGAGAGCGGCACGACGCGCTTCAGTGTTGGCCCCCAATGCAGCAAGATTGGCTGTAGCGGTCGTGCCTATGTTCTCTCCCATCACCAGGGCGATGCCCAGATAGATGGGCAACACACCTGTTGAGCATAGCAATATCGTTATCGCCATCACGGCTGCCGACGACTGCACGATGCAGGTGATGACGGTGCCGATGGCCAGAAAAGCGAGGATGGACAAGTGGCTGCTTGTGTCAAAGGACGAGAAGAACCTCATCACCGCCTCGTTGTGCTCCAGGTCCAGTTCCTTGCCAGCGCTGCTGAGCAACACCAGCGAGAAGAACATGAAGGCGATGCCAAACAGGAAGTCGCCCTTGTAGCGGTGGCGCTTGTGATAGATGAGCAGGATGCCCACCAGGAAGGCCGGAAACACAAAGTTGGTCAAGTCCACATTGTAACCCAGCGACATGATCCATGCCGTGAGCGTGGTGCCGATGTTGGCACCCATGATGACGCTGATGGCTTGTCCGAGGGTCAGCAGTCCTGCCGAGACAAACGATACGGTCATTACCGTCGTTGCCGATGACGACTGCACGGCACAGGTCACCCCGGCACCAGTGAGCATGCCGGTGAAGCGGTTGGTGGTCATGCGCCCCAACACGTGGCGCAGTTGGGGACCAGCCATCTTCTGCAACGCGGTACTCATCATGCGCATACCAAAGATCAGTAACCCCAGTGTACCCAATATCTTGAGTGTAATATTCAGATAATCATGTGTCATGTTCATTAATAATGTTAATTAACCATTTCAAGAATACTGCAAAGTTACAAACTACATGTCGGCCTACCGTTTGCGATATCATTACAAAGCGGTTACTATTCTGTTACAATGACATCGGCATTATCATTTTGGTTGAACAATAATAATAATTGGTTGATTTTTGGTTTAAAAAACACAATTCACATATCCAATTTGCGTTAAATATTATATATTTGCGCTTTGATGGACAGCATAATCAGGACATATGACCCTATCACCCTCGACGAGATGAGTGGCATCAAGTTGATGAACCGTACCGACACCAAGTTTGTCACGACGGTTGACCGGTTGCGCCTGCTTTTAACGCTTGCCCACGACGCTTACCGCGCCCAAGATATTGACGGACAGCGAATTGCATCCTATTACACGGCCTACTTTGACACGCCGGACAACAACATGTACATCGTGCACCAGAACGGGCACGCCGGACGTCAGAAACTGCGCATCCGCTCCTATGTGGATTCAGGGCTGAATTTCCTGGAAGTCAAGACCAAGAACAACCATGGACGCACCAAGAAGAAACGGGTCGACATGGTCGGTTTTGACCCCGCCCGGCCCGACCACGGCATCCGCTTCCTGCGCCAGGACGAGCAGTACAGGCGCTATGACGAGTTCCTGCGCAAGCACTTGCGCTATGACCCCACGGTGCTCACCGAGCATCTTGAGAACAACTTCAACCGCATTACCCTGGTCAACAAGGCCAAGACCGAGCGGCTGACCATCGACATGAACCTGAAGTTCCACAACCTCAAGACCGATAACCGCGCCGACCTCACTGGGCTGGTCATCATCGAGTTGAAGCGCGATGGCCTGCAGCCGTCACCCATCCTGCACATGCTGCGCGACCTGCGCATCAAGCCCAGCGGCTTCAGCAAGTACTGCATGGGGACAGCCCTGACCAATCCCACACTCAAGCGCAACAACTTCAAGGAACGTCTTCACATGATAGACCGCTTAATGGCACAATACAACAATAATAATTAAACACATACACGGCTTATTTAATCAGATATAATCATGATGATGCTACTACTTCAAGACCTAGGACTAGAGAACGGCGTTGATGCTGTTCAAGAGATTGCCAAGAGTGGCATGAACTTCAGGTGGATTGATCCCGCCGGCGTCACCGAGATGCTGGCGCGCTTCGGCTTTTTCTTGCTGGTAGTGTGGTTTATCGTGTATTTCCTCTACTACCGCAAGACCCACCGCCGCGACTACTTTTTCACTCTCGTACTGCTCAGTGTGAGCATCTTTTTCCTGATCTACCTGCTGGGAAGCGTTAAGGTCAAGATCGGCTTTGCACTGGGACTGTTTGCCATCTTCGGCGTGCTGCGTTATCGCACCGAGACGATACCCGTGCGCGAGATGTCATATATGTTTGGCGTGATCAGCCTTTCGGTCATCAACGCGCTGGCCGACTCGCTGAGTTTTGTCGAGTTGCTGCTGCCCAATGTGGCGATAGCCGCTCTCATCTGGTTGTTTGAGCGGTTTGTCCTGCGAGCCAACCTGTCGAGCAAGTTGGTGCTCTATGACCGCATCGAACTCATCACCCCCGACCGCCGCGAGGAACTGCTCGAAGACCTGCGCAAGCGCACGGGCCTGAATATAACCAAGGTCAACGTGGGGTCGGTCGATTTTCTCAAGGATACCGCTATACTCAAGATTGAATATGAACACGATGGCGGCGATCGCAGTCACATCAATGACACATTAAAAATACCGAAATACGAATGGCAAGACGTAAAAGAAAACAACTAGCCATCGCGCTGCTGGCATTGTGCGCCGCATTCATCCCGACACCGTCCCATGCCGACGATGCCGGGCTTGTGCTTAGTGCCGAGGCTTCACACAAGTTTAACAAGAAACTGAGTATGGGCATCGAGGCCGAATTCCGCTCCCGCAACAACTTCCGCACCGCCGACCGTGTCAGCCTGGGAGCCGACGTGAGTTACAAGGTGCTGCCGTGGCTCAAGGCCAGCGGCGGCTACTGCCTGCTCATCGACAACAACCGCGAGGACCTCACCTACCAGGATGATGGCGTGTCCTACAATAACTGGCGTCCCAGTTACTGGGGCGTGAGGCACCGCTTCAACGTGTCGCTCACGGGCAGTTACAAGATCCAGCGCGTGGAGGTGAGCCTGCGCGAGCGTTGGCAATACACTTATCGCCGCACAAGGGTTATCGACAACTTCGACTTTGACGAGGGCGTGTGGGAAGACCACAACGTCCGCGGCAAGGGCAAGAACGTGCTGCGCAGCCGCCTGCAGGCCGAGTGGGACATCCCCAAGTGCAAGTTTGACCCGTTTGCCAGCGTGGAGTTCCACACGACCGACATGCTCGAGAAGACGCGCTTCATCGCCGGTGTGGCACACAGCATCAAGAAGACACATGAGTTCAAACTCTATTACCGCTTCCAGTTGACCAACAGACATGCCAGCGATGAGCCCAACATCCACATGCTGGGCATGGGATACACTTACAAGTTCTAAAAGATGATGGAGAGCAACAAGATGAGAAAAATATTGTTTGGATTGCTGATTGCTGCAATGGGAGGCGGACTGGCGTCCTGTGTGAACGACGACACCGACATGGACGACATCATCGCCCAGTACCAGATTGAGCCGGCCAGCATCGAGTTGGACTTCTCGGACCTCGCCGAGGCGGCCGATGTCCCCGTTACCGACGAGAACGACTCGGCCTATAACGACTATGTCGAGAACACCGCCTGGACAAGGGTGATCGAGATTGAGTACAGCAATGATGGCGCCACGGTGACGGGAACTGTCCCCGGGGTCACTGTATCGACCGATGGCGCACATGTCACAGTGTTGAACATGTCGTCGGGGCCCGTCAAGTTTGTCCTCAACGGATCGACAGCCGACGGGTCATTGAAGTTCTATGGAGACAAGCGCATCCAGGTGCTGCTCAATAACGTTGACATGACCAATCCCCACGGCGCAGCCATCAACAACCAGGGCGGCAAGTCGATGTATGTCGTTGTGGCCGATGGCACGACCAACAGCCTGAAGGATGGCCCCGAATACACGATGGTTGACGAGGAGGACCAGAAGGCGGCCCTATTCAGCGAGGGACAGATCATCTTCAGCGGCAAGGGACGGCTCAACGTCACGGCCAACGGACGCGGCGGCATCCGCAGTGATGACTACATCCGCATCCGCCCGGGAGCGGACATTTATATCCAGAGCAATGCCCAGGACGGGCTGCGGTCCAACGACGGCATCATCCTGGATGGCGGACGCATCAATATCCAGACCACGGGAAGCGGCGCCAAGGGTGTGCGCAGCGAGGGCCCCATGACCGTCAACGGAGGGCGCCTAGTGGCCATCAGCGACGGTGACACCCGCATCACCACCACCGACGGCATCGCCGACACGACCGCCTGTGCCGCCTTGCACTGCGACACCTTGCTCACGGTCAATGCTGGCGTGATCAGGCTCAAGGCCACCGGCGACGGCGGCAAGGGAGTGAACGCCAAGCAGGACGTGAAGGTGGCGGGCGGCAGGTTCCAGGCTGTGGCCACCGGCACGCGTAAGATCAAGAAGCCCAAGGGCGTGAAGATTGACGGCAACTTTGCCATCTCGGGGGGCTACTTCTACAGTTACAGCCGCCGCAGCGACCCGATGGACGTCTCGGGACAGACATCGGTTGCCACGGGCTACAAGACCTATGAATTGACGCCCAAGGTCATCACGATAGAATATTAATCTCGAAGATATCACAACATGAAGAAATTATTGCTTGCTTTATTCACGATGTTACTGTGCCTGACCGCCAGCGCAACGACGGGTGACGTCAACCATGATGGCGAGGTGAACATCAGCGATGTGAGCGTGGCCATCAACGCCATTCTGGGCGGTAGCGATGACGGCAGCATCGACGTCAATGGCGATGGTGAGTTGAACATCAGCGACATCAATGTCATCATCAACATCATCCTGGGAGGCGGCACCGATGACAAGATCACGCCCAAGGAAATCGAACTGGACTTCAGCACCCTGGACGAGGGCACCGAGAGGATCCAGCAGGATGAGGACGCTGTGGACTATGGTGACTATGTCGAGAACACCACCTGGTCCACGACAGTGAGAATCAACTTTGACGGCGAGACGGCCACGGTGACAGGCCAGCCCAGTTCGGTCGCTGTGAGCATCGATGGAGCCCACGTGACAGTCAGCAGCGCGGCCAAGCGCGTGCGTTACATCGTCAGCGGCACCACCACCGACGGTTCGATCAAGTTCTACAGCGACAAGAAGTTCCAACTGCAACTCAATGGCGCTGACATCACCAATCCCCACGGCGCCGCCATCAACAACCAGTGCGGCAAGTCGTTGTATCTTGTCCTGAACGAGGGGACCAGCAACACACTGCGCGACGGCACCGACTATACCATGGTCGATGGCGAGGACCAGAAAGCGGCCCTCTTCAGCGAGGGACAGATTCTGGTGAGCGGCAAGGGCCAACTGAGCATCTACAGCACGGGCCGTCACTGCATGGCCAGTGATGACTACGTGTTTGTGCGCCCCGGTTGCCAACTGTACCTCAACAGCAGCAGCGGCCACGGCATCAAGGCCAAGGACTATGTCCACATCAAGGGCGGTGTAATCAACATGGAAATCAATAGCGACGGCTCTAAGGGCATCAACTGTGACAGCCTCGTGTATATCACCGGTGGGCGCACCACCATCATCAACAACGGCACCTCCAAGGTGGAGACCGATGCCGACGGCTTGGCCATTTCGACGGGCGCTGCAGGCGTCAAGGCCGACTATAACATGACGATGACCGGCGGAACGCTCAACATCAAGTGTACGGGCAATGACGCCAAGGGCATCAACGTAGCCCAGCCGTTCCTGTTCGGCGGCGGCACGCTCAACGTGGTCGTCACGGGCAATCAGACGACGGTCGCCCCCAAGGGAGTGAAATGTGACACCGATTGCAACATCGGCGGCGGCTCGTTCTACAGTTGCGCCCCCAACGGCAAGGCCCTTGACGTGGACGGAACGCTTACCATTGCCAGCGGCTACACGTCGATCAACAACAGCGACGCCCGCCTGGTCGAGGTCATCTATTGATTTGATCTCGCGGCAGTGATCGACAGGCGCCACCATCAGGCGGCCCTAACTCCTGCCGTGTTAACAGCAAATTTCGCTCTTGACGCCAATTTAACGACTTTGGCGTCAAGAGCGAATTTAGCGTTTAAATCAACTATAAAAAGAATGGCTTAGTTTTGCGGCTCGGTGCCGTAGCGGGAAACACCGGGACTACACGGCGGGCTCGATGTTCAAGCCTGCGATGATAATCCACACGAGAATGGCCAGCAAGATGAAGATTGCGGCATAGGCGATCAACTTGAACCGGGGACTCGGCATGGTACCGTGCTGATGCAGGCGCGGGTGCATGCTGGTGTAGGGGCGGTTCATCGTGCGCAGTTTGTCCTCCATGAGGTTGGCCTGCTCCTGCCTGCTGACTGCGGGCTTGGGTTCCCGGGGGACGACGGGCTCGGGCTGCTTTTTCTTTTCAACCGGCTTTTCCACAATGGGCTTGGGGTTGTCGTCGGGCTTGGGGCCGTCGAGCGACACTTTCAGGTCTGCGCCGCAATAGGGGCAGAAACTGATGCCACTGGGCAGTTGCTTGCCACAACTGTGGCAGAACTTTGCCTGGGTGTGATGGCTTGGGGCACCCACATTGGCCGTGCGGCGCGACGTGGTCTCTGAATCGATGCCGCCGACTACCAGGGCACCATTCTCATACTGGCACACCGCCAAGCACTGTGGACACACCACCTGGCAGTCATGTATCACAAGTTCCTCTTGTGACACCTCCATCCATTTTCCGCACTGTGGGCACTTTAGTTCCATAATTTCTAGTTCATTAATGTCGTCACGTGGCCACAAAGGTACTGCTTTAGTGTCAATGTTGCAAATTAAATTTTTAACAAAAGTGGGCCATGCTACCCGTTTTTGGGAGCCAAAAAGGCCAAAAAACAAAAATTGTTGCCTTTTTGCTTTTACATTTTAAGAATAACTATTACTTTTGCACCCGCTAAACTGTCGAAATCACTAAAATTAACGCAATAGAAATGGCAAAAAAACAAGATCAAGGTGCCCGCACGACCCTGGAAGAGGTGAATGACTCCCTCTCGAGTGCAGCACAACGCATTGAAGACAACAAGAAGTACATCAATTGGGCCCTCATCGCTATCGCAGTCCTTGTACTGCTGGCAGTGGGCTACATCTATGGAATCCGCAACCCGAATCTCCAGAAGGCTAAGGATCAGATCGGCAAGGCCGACCTCGAGTTGATGCAGGGCAATCAGGATGAAGCATTGAAGGACTACGAGAAGGTGGCCAGTGAGTTTGGCAACAAGCCCGCCGAGCGCGCCCACCTCAACGCCGCCATCATTCTCTACCAGAAGGGTGAGTATGAGAAGGCTGCCAAGCATCTCGAGGATTATTCTCCCGCCGGTAACCTCATCGGTCCCGCTAGCCAGTCGCTGCTGGGTGACTGCTATGTGAACCTCAAGAAGTATGACCAGGCCATCGCTGCCTTTGACAAGGCTATCAGCATGGCTGGCGACAACGAGGCCTATGCTCCTGTCTTCATGATGAAGAAGGCTACCGTGCTCCACGCGCAGAAGAAGTATGCCGACGAGGCCGCCATCTTCCAGACCATCAAGGATAACTATCCCGTGTTCGGCCAGAGCAACGGTATCAATATCGACAAGTATCTCGAGCGTGCTAACGCACTTGCTGGCAAGTAAATCATGACTTGATACAAGATAGAGGGTTGGACAAAACTTAGTTTTGTACCAACTCTTTTTTTAACATTAACCACAATACAATCTTTAAATTATGAAACCAATCTATCATCGCATATTGCTCAAACTCAGCGGCGAGTCACTGGCTGCCGAGCAGAGTAGTGGCATCGACCCGCAGCGCGTGGCCGACTATGCCACCCAGATCAAGGAAATCGTCGATGCCGGCGTGCAGGTCGCCATCGTCGTGGGCGGCGGTAACATCTTCCGCGGCCTCAAGGGCGCCGCCCAGGGCTTTGACCGCGTCAAGGGTGACCAGATGGGTATGCTCGCCACCGTGATCAACGCGCTGGCGCTCTCATCGGCACTCGAGGCCATCGGCCAACCTGCCCAGGTGTTCACCGCCATCGGCATGTTCCCCATCGGTGAGCACTACAGCAAGTGGCGCGCCATCGAGGCCATGCAGGCCGGCAAGGTCGCCATCTGCTCCTGCGGCACGGGCAGTCCCTTCTTCACCACCGACACGGGCAGCACGCTGCGTGCCATCGAGGTCGAGGCCGACGTCATGCTCAAGGGCACCCGCGTGGACGGCATCTACACCGCCGACCCCGAGAAGGATCCCACGGCCACCCGGTTTGACCGCATCACCTATGACGAGATCTACAACCGCGGCCTCAAGGTCATGGACATGACTGCCACCGTCATGGCCCGTGACAACAAGTTGCCCATCCACGTGTTCAACATGGATGTGTACGGCAACCTCAAGAAGGTGATGAGCGGCGAGCCCATCGGCACCGTCGTTACCTTGTAACCGACGTACCGAGTACCCACAAGCCGTCAAGGACACAAAACAACAACAATAAGTACAATAAATACAAAGTCTTAATCAACAGGCAATTGTATTTGTTGTACTTATTGTTTTCCTTTTCTCGTTGACGATGTTTTCTAGAAGAGTCCTGATAGCCATCGGGCCAGCAGCCCGTCGAGGTGCAGTGGTACGACAAGGAACTTGATTGTCAGTATCATCGAGCAGATCACGTAGATGATTTCCAGCGGCAGAATGATAGCCCATGCCAGTGTGGTCATGGACATCTTGTTGAGTGCCTTATAACGTTGTGGCGGGCGATAATGCTTTGAGGTCTGCTTGATGTGATGCTCAACAGCCAGTGTCAGGGCAAAGTAAATCACACCTGCTATAATCAAGGTGAAAGTATTATAATCGAGGATTGACATGATCAGTATTCCTACGGGCGTGAAGAGAAACATGATCAACCCGTAATAGAATCTGCTCCACTGCAGGTCAATCTTGTTCTCTCGCTTGCCTTTCTCGTGATGCTTGCAACACCGGTAATAGATGTATCGTAGCATAATACCTTGTCATTGGCTTCAATAAAGAACTCTCCAGCAACAACTGTGCCAATTGGTGGGGAGGGTCTTATTGGTCTTGCTGACGGCTGAACTGTTGCAGGATGTCGACGGCTTCGTCGATGTCGTCGGTGAGGGTGAGCAGCAGGTTCTTGTATTTGCCTGTTGCCATGAGGTGCTGTAGCAGGGGATAGACCGGTATCTCCTCGGTCCAGAAGCGCTTGCCCAGGAAAATCATGGGGCTGGCATAGCCGTAGGACAGGTAGTGGTCCTGTACCGCTTCCTGGAATATCTCTTGCAGGGTGCCCGCGCTGCCAGGAGCGTAGATGGTGCCGCCAAAGGCTAGAGTGAGAATGTTGTCCTCGCGGATGCTGTTCTCAAAGAATTTGGCAATGTGAGTGGCAAACGGCGTTGAAGGCTCGTGCCCATATAGCCACGTGGGGATGCCCAGGCTCACGTATTCGCCCTGCGGATATTGCTTCATTACCTGGAATGCGGTGCGCAACCAGCCGTCATCCCGATAGGATGGCGCAATCGTCATCGCCTGGATGGCATCATCCAGTTCACTGGGGGTGCGACCGGCCATCCAGGCTCCCAGGTGGGCCGCCTCCATGGCCCCGGGACCGCCACCGCTCAGCATGACAAAGCCTTCCCGGGTGAGCCGCTGGCACAATAGCGCTACCTCGCTAAACATCTTGTCGGTCCTGAGCAGGGCATGGCCGCCCAGGATGCCCACGCAACGACGATGGTCATACTCCTTAAAGAATCGGGCGAGTGCCGCATGGATGCAGTGGTCGTGCAGGGTGCGTGCCAGCAGTTCCTTCACGTTGCGGGCATGCTGCCCCAGTGAGCGATAGCGCTGATACACCTTGTGGTCATAGCAGGAGTCATAACTGCTCTCATCGTCGGGGCAGTAGCCCTCGTAGAGTTCGGCCGACGAATACAGCGACTTGCGGGTCACGTCAAATGGGGCCTGCTCCAGGTAGGCCATCACGTCCTTCAGTTCTTCATATCCCGTGGCGGTAATCATCTGACAAGTCTTTTAAGGAGATTAAGTTCATGAATGACAAAATTACTAATAATTTGGCTTGAAAACCAGCGATTTTAACAGTTTGGGACTGTTAAAAAGTGTAACAAAGTGGTGATATGGGGCAAAATGTCCATTTTTTGTGACTTTTTGCCCATTTAATTATCGTCATGGTTGTAATTTTGTCGAACGAAAAAATCTCCACTTCAGGTTTGGTTACTACTAATTAATGTGATAGCAATGAAAAGAATTACAACATTAGCCCTCTTGCTGACCATCGTCAGCATGACCGCCCTGGCAGGTGGTCTCCTCCACAACACCAATCAGCACATCGCATTCATGCGCATGATGGCCCGTGGTGCCAGCCATGAGATCGATGCCGTCTATACCAACCCCGCTGGTCTGGCCTTTATGGACCATGACGGCTGGACCCTGTCGCTCAATATCCAGAGCGCTTCTCAACGTCGTGACGTGCTCACCACGTTTGCCCTCTTCCCCGAGGCCGACCACACCCGCCTGTACAAGGGCAAGGCCGAGGCTCCGGTTCTCCCGTCACTCTACGGTGCCTACAAGAAGAACCGCTGGACGTTCTCTGGTTTCTTTGGCATCACTGGTGGCGGCGGCAAGTGTGACTTTGACAGCGGCCTGCCCATGTTTGACGCCGCTGTGATGGCCGGTGTAGCCGCACAGACCAAGCCGCTCATCGCCAAGTTCCCCCAGGCAGCCCCCTTGTTCCCCCAGGGCTATGTGGATCCGTCATTCTATGACATCGAGTCGGCAATGAAAGGCCGTCAGTATATCTTCGGACTGCAATTGGGTGGTACCTACAAGATCCTTGACTGGATGAGTGCCTATGCCGGTTTCCGCATGAACTATTTTAACGGCAACTATTCCGGCCACATCACAGCAAGTGCCAATGACAAATTGAAGAGCGCGGTCGGTCAGATAATGCCCCTGGTGCAACAGTATGCACCCGAGTATGTGCCCGTGCTCTCAAGTATGTCAGGTGAAGGCGGATTGGCCAAGGTCGCACTCGACTGCTCCCAGACCGGTTGGGGAGTGACACCCATCATCGGTGTAGATCTGGTATGGAAAGGCTTTACCCTGGCTGCCAAGTATGAGTTCAAGACCAACTTGAACATCGAGAACGATAACAAGACGTTTGAGACCGATGTACCTGATGCGTTCAAGGAGAAGATGGCCGACTACAAGCACGGTGTGAACACGCCCAGCGACCTGCCCGCAGTGTTCTATGCCGCTCTGGGCTATGAGTTCATCCCCAACAAGTTGCGCGCCACTGTCGAGTATCACTACTATGACGACAAGCACGCCGAGATGGCCCATGACAAGCAGAAACACCTGCGCCACGGCACCCACGAGGTGCTCGCCGGCGTGGAGTGGGACATCAACAAGACGTTCACCGTGAGCGCCGGTGCCCAGAACACCGACTACGGCCTGAGCGACGCTTACCAGACCCACACCTCGTTCTCCTGCGACAGTTACTCGATCGGCCTGGGTGGCGCTGTCAACCTGAGCGAGAAGGTGAAACTCAACGTGGGCTACTTCTGGACAACCTACAAGGACTATGACCGCAGCGAGACCGACTACTTCGGCACCACGCTGCCCGGCAAGGACACCTACAGCCGCACCAACAAGGTATTCGGTGCCGGTATCGACTTCAAGTTCTAAAGAAAAAAACGATATATAAAAATCTTTATCCTATGGGCAACACCGCCGTCCGATATCATGTCGGGCGGCGGTGTCGTATCAATAAGTGTCAAACTGTTAATTCTCCCTCAGCAGGTTGGTCATCATGGTGTTCCAGTCCTGGGCATCCGAGATGCTGCCCAGCATGCCCTGGTGGACAGGGAAGGCCAGGCTGTCGTTGAGCGTGTAGGTCACCTGCGGGATTTTGACATACAGTCCCAGCGTGTTCAGCGTCTGGCCCGACTGGTACTGCTGACCCAGTTGCTTGAAGTCCTCGGCATTGATGTAGTACAGGCGGTCACCCTTGTTACACAGATAGATGCGCGAGAAATCGCGATTTTCCAGTTCCTGGGCACACTGCAGCAGGCAACGGGTGACGTCAAAGCGGTCAAAGTTGCGCTCATCGGCCTCGCCCACGTTAAAGGACAGTTCCTTCCTGGGGTTGTACCACGGCTGTGTCACCTCGATGTTGATGCCATTGTTGGCGGGGTCCAGGTTCTTGAGTTCGACCCTAGAAATGACCTTCTTGCCGCCTCGAACGACGTTGCCCGACACCACCGCATGAACGCCGACAAGGGCCAGCACCGCGATAATGGCCACCAGTAGCAGTTTATCGTTGCGTGTCATTGTTTCTCAAATGTCAAGGTCACACCCTCGGGGGCGACGGTGAGCATGGCGGGACAGCCTTCGATCATGGGATAATTCCAGTCCTCGTCATGGCTGGCGGGGAAGTCATAGCACACCGGGATGTTGTAGCCGTTCAGTGTCTCGGCCAGCATCTCGTTCATGTCGGTGTAGTCATGGCTGGGCTCATACTCGGTGAATCGGCCCACGATGATGCCCTTCACATGCTTGAGCACACCCTTGAGACGCAAGGCCTGCAGCATGCTGTTGACGCGGGCCATACTCTCACTCACGTCCTCAAAGAACAGGATGATGTCCCTGCCGCGGATGTTGTCGCGGTCCAGGAAGTCCCAGCCGCGGCTGCCGCCGATATTGGTAAACACGGCCATATTGCCGCCGATGACGATACCCCGTGCCGTGCCCATCTTGTTAAGCGGGTGGGCAGGAACGCTGTAACTGGGCAAGTTGCCTAGGAGCACGTCTCGCAGCATCAGGTTGATACTGTCGTTAGCGCCGCGGCTGCCCAGGGCGCCGCCCATGTTGGCATGCAGGCTCATCACGCCGCTGCACACCATGGCGCTGTGCAGCGCGGTGATGTCACTATAGCCCACAATCCACTTGGGATTGCGCCTGAAGTCCTCGTGGGTCATCGGGTCGAGCAGCATGGCCGAGCCATAGCCGCCGCGCGTGCACACGATGGCCTTGATGTCGGGGTCGTTGAGCGCCCAGCGCAGGTCGGCCACGCGCTCCTCGATGGTGCCGGCATACATGTGGCACTTGGCCAGCACATGCTCGGCAATGACGGGCTCAAAGCCCCATGCGCGCAGCGTGGCCGCGGCCTTCTCGGGATTGTCGTTGCCAGGCGTGCTGGCGGGTGAGATGATGGCAATCTTGTCGCCGGCCTTGAGCGGAGCGGGCATCTTCAAGGCGGCGGTATGATGCGGTCTGGGCTTGGAGTGGCGACGCGGCGCCCTATCGGCAGCCAGTGTAGTCATGGAAAACAACAACGTGAGAAAAGCCAAAAAAACAATACGTTTCATATCACTAAAAAAACTCCTAACTTCTAATTATAATTTAACTCCTAACTTCATCAGTCTCTCATGCGACTCCTGCATGCGCTGCCAGGGGATGCGTCCCTCTTTCACCGAGTTGACAATCATCTCCACCAGTTTGAAGGGGCGGTCGGCCTCAAAGCCCGTGTTGATGTTGTTGCCCACGCAGATGAGGTCGGCACCCGCATTGATGGCCAGTTCGAGGGCCGTGGGAATGCTGTACTGGTCGCGGATGGCCTTCATGTACAGGTCATCGGTCACCACCACGCCATCATAGCCCAACTCGCCGCGCAGCAGGCCGTTGATGGTCTTGGCCGACAGCGTTGCGGGATAATCCTCGTCGATCTGGCGGTTAAACAGGTGGGCGGTCATGACCAGGTCAACCTGCCCGGCATCAATCAGCGCCTTGAAGGGCTCGAGTTCGGCCCGCGTCCAGGCATTGGTCACATCCACAAAGCCGTAGTGCGAGTCATCGATGGCGTTGCCGTGGCCGGGGAAGTGCTTCAACGTGCACAGGACGCCCTGCTTGTGGCTCTCATCGATAAACCAGCCTGCATGACGGGCAATCGCCTGAGTGTCGGTCGAGAAGCAGCGCAGGAAGTGGCCCACCGCAGCACAGTCGTGGTTGAGCACATCCACCACTGGGGCCAGATTGACGTTCACCCCTGCCTCGCGCATCTCGCGGGACAGGCGTGAGGCATAGTAGCGCGTCGTGTCCTCGTTATCGATGGTGCCCAGGTACTCGGCCGTCACCGTGGGCAGGAAACCATATTGGGGCTTGAGGCGGGCCACCTTGCCGCCTTCCTGGTCGGTGGCGATGAGCAGGGGATAGTCGGCCCAGGCCTGCAGTTGGGCGGTCATGCGTGTGAGGCGTTCCTTGCTGGTGATGTTGCGTGACCCCAGCGTGGCGGCGCCCGTCATGTCGATGTCAAACAGCACGATGGCGCCCACCTTCAGGTCGCGCACATATCGCGCCGCGTCACAGTCCCCGGTCACACTGTCGCCCTTGAAGCCCACCATGAGCATCCCGGCGGCATAGCGGCGGATGACCGAGTCGGGCGGCAGTTGCGCAAAAATGCTACCCGCCGTCATCAGCAAGGCAGCCAGTGTCAATAATATACGCTTCATAGTCGCATCATCAAAAAAAGGAAGACAATAAATACAATCAAAACAAAATAATCTATTGTCAGTGACCAGTTTGCATTAATTGTATTAATTGTTTTCCTTTTATTGTTTGTCAAAGAAGTGGAAGAAATAATAGCAGGCAATCCAATCGACGCGAACGCCACGGGCAAAGCCGATGGTCTTCTTGGCGGCGTCGGTCACCTTGCCGTCGGTGATGTTGATGTAGCCCACCACGTTGCTCTCACCGTCGCGCACGGTGCCGTCGGTGTTGATATAGCCGATGCGGTCCCCGTTGGTGTCAAAGATTTCCAGTTGCTTGATCGTGCCCACGGCCTTGTCGGCCTTGTCGCGCACGGTGCCGTCGGCCTCAAACGTGCCGATCGAGCGCATGTTCTGGTCCCTGACCACACCGTTGCCGTTGATGCGGCCGATGCTGTTGAAGTCGGCGTCACGCAGCACCTGTGCGCTCGCCCCGGTCGCCATGATGCCAGCCAGTGCCAGCACCGCAACCGCCATGTATAATCTAATCCGTTTCATAGTTGTCTCCTCCTTGTAAACTTCAATAAAGTCATTTCTTGTAACCCTTAGACTCACAATGAGCCACAAAGTTAAAAACATTTTCCAAAATAACCAAATACCCACACTTCACCACAGGGCATTTTTATTAGCCCTTTCTATCTATATTAGCAGGAAAAACGTTACCCTTGTCAATCCCCTCATCGGAGATGGGTGATGGTACCACATGCTCATTGGCGGTGCACTGCCGGCCTGGTAGGGGCAGCGTACCGCCAATGACCGTGTTGGGGAAAGGGTACTAATCTTGAGTGACGCGCACAGCACGGACGGCGAGCCCGCTGTAGCGTTCGCCATTGCTCCCACTGTACAGATTCTCATCATAGAAACCAAAGAACAAGGCGTAGAAGGGAAAGTTTGCAGTGAGTGTGCGTGACCAAAAGAGACCCCCAGGCTTGCCATCGTTGAGCGAACCGCCCTTAACGGGCAAGAAGAGAGTGTTACCATTGGGACCAGTGACCAATTGTCCTTTCACGCCGTTCAGTTGGGTCATAGTCCAGGTGCACTCTTGACAAAGTTCGTCAAACTGCCTGATGGTCGGCATGCGCCACGACGCGCCCCAGTTGACATAGGCTGCATCATCCTCAGGATCCAACTCGGTCTTACCGTCGGTAAAGCCGTTGAAACCGTAATCGCTTTTGGTGCAGTACTTCATGAACGAGAATTCGTCACTTTCGCACCACTTGTAGGTGCTCCAATCATACACTTCCTTGGGCTCAGTCTCGCCCCAGGCGAAGAAGTCGCCGCCTTCCTCGGGGCTGTTAGCACCCACGTTGCAGGTCGCCCACAGCGTGCCGCTGGACAAACCCAGGTCAACCCACTCGTGATCTTGGGGAGGAGTAACCGGTTCGTCATCCCAAGTTCCATTCAACAAGTAATCTATCAAGCAGGTCACATCGCTGATATTCACATTACTATCCAAATTCACATCACCGCGCGGATACTGGGTTCCTACCGTGAACGACGTCAACATCAGCAGTAATACAACTAAGAATGAACTGATTTTTTTCATAACAATTATAGTTTTAAAGGTTCATAATTCAACACTGCAAATATACTAATAATTAATTGATTTCGGCTCCAAATAAGGTTAATTTCATGGGATGGGCACACACGCCTGTGAGCATGCCACCACTTTGAACCGCCTGATTGCCCCTAACAGGACGGACATGGAAATTGATTAAGAAGGCGATTGTTTTGATATGAAGGCATATATGGGTCATGAATGGCTTGATTTATGGGGATGGTTATCGTGCCATGAGACGCAAGATTTGGATAAACCTGGCTGCACTCAGTAATTAGAAAGCGGTTTTTCATAGCCAACGACTTGCATCGTTTTTGCGTCTCCACACTGACAACATTCTTAAAATGCCGTTAAATTTGGTCAATTTCGGGGAAAAGGGCACCTTGTTTTAAAAGATTATGAGTAACTTTGCCGTTTAGTATGCGTTAAACCAACAAAAAACGAAATAAAACCATATTTTTTACAAGAGAAACGATGAAGAAGTACAAACTCATCAACAACACGCTGGGATGGCTCATCTTTATTGTGGCATCGGCGACCTATCTGCTGACCATCGAGCCCACCGCCAGTTTCTGGGATTGCCCGGAATTTATCGCTCAAGGTTTTAAGACAGAAATCGGCCACCCGCCTGGCAACCCGATCTTTATCCTTGCCGCCAACTTCGCGAGCAAGTTTGCCGGTGGTGACGTGATGGCCGTGGCCAAGTGCGTCAACGCGATGTCGGCCATCTTCAGCGCGCTGACCATCCTGCTGCTCTTCTGGTCTATCACCCATCTGGTGAAGAAACTCGTCGTCAAGGATGGCGAGGAGGACAGCATGACGCTGGCCCAGTACCTGGTGGTGATGGGCAGCGGCATCTGTGGCGCCCTGGCTTACACGTGGAGCGACACCTTCTGGTACAGCGCCGTCGAGGCCGAGGTGTATGCCTTCTCATCGTTCTGCACCGCACTGGTGTTCTGGCTCATCCTCAAGTGGGAGAACCGCGCCCACCTGGAAGGCAGTGACCGCTGGATCATCTTGATTGCCTACGTCTTTGGCGTGTCGCTGGGCGTGCACCTGTTGAACCTGCTGTGCATTCCCGCCATCTCGCTGGTGTTCTACTACCGCCAGTGCCGCCTCAACGGCAAGGACTCGACATTGAAGGGCTCATGCCTGACGCTGCTCGTGTCGTTTGTCATCGTGGGCCTGATCCTCTATGGCCTGGAGCCTGGTTTTGTGGAGTGGGGACAGAAGTTTGACCTCTTCTTTGTCAACACGCTGGGCATGTCCTTCAACACGGGCGTGCTGGTCTATGCCATCTTGCTGCTGGCCGTCATCGGCTGGGCGCTGTGGGAACTCTACAGCAACAAGAGCGCCCTGCGCATGAAGTTGTCGTTTGCCCTGGCCTTGCTGCTGTCGGGCGTGATGTTCATCGGCGACAGCATGTTGATTCCCCTGGTGCTGCTCATCGCCCTGTGCGTCTATCTGTTCAAGTTCTGCAAGAAGGTGCCCGTGCGCTTGTTCACCAACATCGTGACCAGTGTGCTGGTGATCTTCATCGGCTTCAGTTGCTACGCGCTGATTCTCATCCGCAGTTCCCAGAACACCCCGCTTGACGAGAACTCGCCCAACAACACCTTTGCCCTGGCCAAGTACTTGAGCCGTGAGCAATATGGCGAGACCCCGCTGCTCTATGGCCGCACGCTCTATAGCGACATCATGTACCAGCCCAGCAGCAACGGCACCATGCAGCCCGTCACCAAGGACGGTCCCATGCAGTATGCCCCCGAGGTGAAGACCTCGCCCGACCAGCCCGACCGCTACAAGGAACTGGGTTACAAGAAGATTTATCAGTATAGTCCCGAGCAGAACATGGTATTCCCGCGCATCCATGACGACAAGCATGAGCGCGAATATGTCGAGTGGCTGGGCCTGCAAGGCACCACGGTCGAGGCGACCACCCAACTCGACGGCAGCGGCAATGCCATCAAGGAGACCAAGATGAAGCCCACCATGATGGAGAACCTGCGCTTCTTCATGGACTACCAACTCAATTACATGTACTGGCGCTACTTCATGTGGAACTTCGCCGGCCGTCAGAACGACATGCAGGGCATGGGTGAGATCACCCATGGCAACTGGATCTCGGGCTTCTCGTTCATCGATAATCCCCGACTGGGTGACCAGAGCCTGCTGCCCGACGACCTGGGCAAGGGCAACAAGGGCCACAACGTGTTCTACCTGCTGCCGCTGCTGATGGGTATCATCGGCCTGCTGTGGCAAGCCTATCGCGGCCGCCGCGGCATCGAGCAGTTCTGGGTAGTGTTCTTCCTGTTCTTCATGACGGGTATCGCCATCGTGCTGTACCTGAACCAGACCCCCAACCAGCCGCGTGAGCGTGACTATGCCTACGCCGGTTCGTTCTATGCCTTCAGCATCTGGATCGGAATGGGTGTTGCCGGCTTGTGGAGCCTTGTAATGTGGGCCCTCAGGAAGAAGGGCACGAAGCAGGCCAAGGGCGAGACTGCCCCGGCTACCGACAACAGCAACCGTGGCGCTATCGCCACCGCAGTTGCTGCCTGTGCCGCCGTCGTGGGCCTTATCGTGCCCCTGCAGATGGTGAGCCAGACGTGGGACGACCATGACCGCAGCGGACGCACCGCGGCGCGTGACTTCGGCCGCAACTACCTGTCGAGCGTGGCCCCCAACGGCATCATCTTCTGTAACGGTGACAACGACACCTTCCCCCTGTGGTACCTGCAGGAGGTGGAGGGCTACCGCACCGACGTGCGCGCCGTCAACCTGAGTTACCTGGCCACCGACTGGTACATCAGCCAGATGCAGCGTGCTGCCTATGAGTCGGCACCGCTGCCCATGCAGGCCGGCAAGGAGACCTTTGCCTATGACAAGCGCCAGTTCTGCTACTTCATGCAGCCCGATGACACGCCTGTTGACGCCTATACTTCCCTGGCTCACATCTATAGCGAGGAGAGCGGCAAGAACGCCTACGGGCTGAACGAGATCCGCTACCCCAAGGTATATATCCCCGTCAATGCCGACCAGGCCATCAAGGCCGGTGTCGTGCGCGAGGAGCAGCGTGACTTGATCCATGAGACCATCAATGTTGACCTGCAGCGCATGGGCGGCGGCATGACTGCCAGCCAGATCATGTCGTTTGACGTGATTGCCAACAGCATCGCCCAGGGCTGGAACCGTCCTTGCTACTTTGCCATGACGGTGCCCGACAGTTATTATCTGGGTCTGAATCCCTACCTGCGCCTGACCGGTCTGGCCTATCAGGTGACCCCGCTGCTGGGCAACAGTTCCCGCAGTGATTACAGCGTCTCGACCGATGTCATGTATGACAACGTGGTCAACAAGTTCAAGTGGGGCGGCCTGGATACCGCCAAGCCCGGCACCATCTATCTCGACGAGACCGTCAGCCGCATGGTGACCACCATGCGCAGCGCCATGATCGACCTGGCCAGCAGCCTGTCCGACGAGGGCACCCTTGCCAAGCAGGGCCAGCAGGCCATACCCGCCGGCATGACCCAGGAGGCCTATGTCGCCGACCGCTACAAGAAGGCCCGCACCATCCTCGACCTGATGATGGAGAAACTCCCCGTTGCCAATTGCCCGTTCACCGTCCAGATGGGTGAGCAGGTGGCCCGCATCTACTACACCCTGGGCCTGGCAAGCGGTGACCAGGAGTGTGCCCAGAAGAGCAAGCAGATCCTGGAAAGCGAGATCATGCGCTATGCCGGCTACCTGCGCTTCTACCAGTCACTGGATGCGTCGCAGTATGAGAGGCTGACCGCTAGCGACAAGTTTATCGACCAGCAGTACATGATGTACATGATCAGCGATTATGCGCAGCAATTCGGTGAGGATAAGGGTAACGAAATCATGGGCAAATTGTCGGCCGCTGGCGTGAATATGGAGCGGTTGAAGTCCTATCAGCAGGCCTACCAGCAGGCGGTCGCTCAACAAGCCTACCAGCAGGCCCAACAGGCCCAACAGGAGAAGCAGGAATCTGCCGAGTGATTGACTCCACGATTCAGGCTAGACATGTTTCACCATGTTAGTTGAACGTCCACCGCTCATCTACCGAATGATATTTCCCGAGACCGTGTGGCGCATCCACAAGCGCGACCACACGGTCTATTTGACCTTTGACGACGGGCCCATTCCCGAGGTCACTCCATGGGTGCTCAACACGCTCGACCGCTATGGCGTCAAGGCCACGTTCTTCATGGTCGGGGAAAATGTGCAGCGGCATCCCGAATTACTGGAGGAGGTGCGCCGCCGGGGGCACTCGGTGGGTAACCACACGATGAGTCACCTGCAAGGGGCTCACGTGGGCACCAAGCACTACCTGCACAACGTCTTCCGTGCCAACGAACTCATCGGCAGCACGCTCTTCCGTCCGCCCCACGGCCTGCTGCGCTGGGGCCAGTCCCGGGTGCTGCGCTCGCGCTTCACGATCATCATGTATGACCTGGTAACGCGTGATTATAGCCGCAAACTCACCGGCGAGCAGGTGCTCAACAATGTCAAGCGATATGCCCGCAACGGCTCGATCATCGTCTTCCACGACTCGCTCAAGGCCGAGAAAAACATGAAATATGCCCTGCCGCGCGCCATCGAGTGGCTCCAGAGCAAGGGTTACAAGTTTGATGCCATCCCCGAGTCATGACATATCATCACTGATCAAATCCCAGGCCATGAGCCTGGGATTTGATGCTTGTGGCTTTGCCGCAGCAGTGCCCGTCGATGATGAGGCCGAGGCACGCTATGAGCACTGGCTGGAGCAGGGACACCACGGCTGCATGAAGTGGGCTGCGGGACACCGCGACCTGCGCCACGACCCGTCGATGCTGCTCGAGGGGGCCAGGACGGTCATCTCGCTGGCAATGAACTATTATCCAGCCCAATTTCAGCCCGCTGGCGCCTTGCGTGTCGCCTATTACGCCTACGGACGCGACTATCACGAGGTGTTAAGGGAAAAATTGACCGGATTGGCCCGTTTCATCGAGCAAATCACCCGATGCACGACCCGTCCATGTGTCGACTCGGCGCCCATCCGCGAGCGCTATTGGGCCCAACGGGCCGGACTTGGATTTATCGGCCGCAACAACTGTCTGATTATTCCTGGCAAGGGCTCCTTCTTCTTCCTGGGGGAAATCGTCACCACGGCCCAGTTGCCGCCCGACGCGCCCTGTACTGCGACCTGTGGCGACTGCGGCAAGTGTGTCGATGCCTGTCCGTCGGGAGCGCTCAATGTGGAGGGTGCCGCCGATGCTTCGCGCTGCCTCTCGTGCCTGCTCATCGAGAATCACGATGACGAGTTGCCCGAGTGGGTGCATGACGTGGCCGGGGATCGGGTTGTGGGCTGTGATGAATGCCAGTTGTGTTGCCCTCACAACAGCCATGCAGTGGCCACACAGGAGGCCGACTTTGCGCCCACCGATGCCGTGCTGACCTTGACGCCCGCACGTATCGCAGCGATGACAGGCGGCGACTTCAAGCGCACCTTTGCCCACAGTGCCATCTCCCGCCTGCGGCTCAAGACCCTGCGCCGCAACGCCGCGCTGGCCAAGCCTAAATTAATGTCGCCGCTGGAACCATAGTCTAGCGGAAAAATTGTAACTTTGCCAAGTATTAATTGATCAATCAACCAAATCATTCAATAAACTATGATCACTTTTATTATTAGCCTTGTGGCCTTGGTGTTGGGTTATCTGGTATATGGTGCCGTCATGGATCGCGTGATGCGCCCCGACGACCGTGAGACGCCCGCTGCGCGCCTTGCCGACGGCGTGGACTATGTGGTCCTGCCCACGTGGAAAGTGTTTATGATCCAGTTCCTGAACATTGCAGGTACGGGGCCGATCTTCGGTGCCATTATGGGCATGTGGTTTGGTCCTGCATCCTACCTGTGGATTGTGCTGGGCTGCATTTTTGCCGGTGCGGTGCACGACTTCATGAGCGGCATGCTCTCGCTGCGCCACGATGGCGCCAACCTGCCCACGCTCATCGGCAAGTACCTGGGTGGCAGCGCGCGCAACGTGATGCTCGTCTTCACCGTCATGCTGCTGCTGATGGTGGGTGCCGTGTTTGTCTATAGTCCCGCGCTCATCCTGTCTGGCATGTGGGGCAAGCCCATTGTCTGGATCATTGTGATATTCTGCTACTATATCATCGCCACCCTGCTGCCCATCGATAAGATCATCGGCAGGATTTACCCGCTGTTTGCCATTGCCCTGCTGGTGATGGCGGCCGGCCTGCTGGTGGGCTTGTTCATCAAGATGCCCCACCTGCCCGAGTTGTGGAACATGGGTGACATGTCACAGTGGACCCAGAGTCAGATTGTGAACGGCAAGGACACCCTGGGCATCGCGGCCTACTTGCAGAAGAATCCCACCTTCCCCTGCCTGTTCATCACCATCGCCTGTGGCGCCATCAGCGGTTTCCACGCCACCCAGAGCCCCCTGATGGCCCGCTGCCTGAAGAGCGAGCGCCTGGCACGGCCCGTGTTCTATGGCGCGATGATTACCGAGGGTATCGTGGCGCTCATCTGGGCCACCGTCTCGTCCTATTTCTTCTACTATGGCGGCTGGAAAGAGGTTGTCAGCCCTGAGGTGGTCAACGACTTCATGGCACAGGTGCAACTGGCCGATGGCAAGACGCTCGTCCAGTATTTCACGGCCCCGCAGGTGGTTAACCTCGTCTGCAGTAGTTGGCTGGGCATCTTTGGCGGCACGCTGGCCGTGCTGGGTGTTGTGGCCGCCCCGATCACGAGCGGTGACACGGCCTTCCGCAGCGCGCGCCTCATCATCGCCGAGTGGCTGCACTTTGAGCAGAAGAGCATGGCCCGCCGTCTGATAATCAGCGTGCCCCTGTTCATCGCCTCACTGCTGCTGCTCATCTGGCAGATGGCAAACCCCAACGGCTTTAATGTCCTGTGGCAGTACTTCGGCTGGTTCAACCAGGCCCTGTCGGTATTCACCCTGTGGATGATTACCGTCTATCTGGCCCGCAACGGCAAGCCCTATATCATCACGCTGATTCCGGCCCTGCTCATGACGGTGGTGTGCACCACCTTCCTCGTGGCATCTCCTCAAGCCATAGGCCATGACGAATTGACGCCGTGGGTTGTGCTCGCAGTTATTGTTGTCGCTGTCGTGTGGTTTGCCGCATGGCTCAAGGAGGACCGCAACGCCCGCCGATTGACGGCCTGACGGCGACAGCCGCTGGCGATACAAGCCTTATTCATACCGATAGAGCCACTGGGGTAATTTTGACCCTGGTGGCTTTTTGGATAATTAAAAACTTTGTACTACCTTTGTAGGTTACAAGAATAAAACCTCTAACGACGATGGCAAAACAGGGACTCACACTGGAGCAGAAGCAGACACAACGTCTGGCACTGGAGCAGCAACGCATGCTGGGACTCGTGCTGGAAAAGAACGATGCCGAGATGGCCGAATTCATTGACAATAAGGTGAATGAGATTCAGGCCCTCGAGAAGAAATCGGACAACGATGATGAGTATGACGCCGGCGAGGGCTCGGGCAACGACCGCAACGAGGCCAACGACCGCCCCAACGGTGACGACGCGACTGTGGACAACAGCGGCGATGACGACACCGTCGCGTGGTACCGCTACTTTGCCAACAACCGCAGCCGTGACGACGAGTACTATGCCCCGACGGCGGTGAGCGAGAAAACCCTGCAGGAATACCTCATGGAACAGTTAGGCGAGTTGGAACTCAACGAGACCCAACAGGTGATTGCCAGCACGATTGTGGGAAACCTCGACGATGACGGCTACTTGAGGCACAGCACGGCCGAAATTGCCGATGACGTGACCTTCAACGACGGATATGTCGTCGATGTCAACGAGGTTGAGGAGATGCTTGCCACCGTCCAGTCACTCGACCCGCCGGGCATTGCGGCACGCAACCTGCGCGAGTGCATCTTGATCCAACTCAAGCACAAGCCCGCCAGCGACGACGTCAACCTTGCCATCACGATGGTGGACAAGTACTTTGACGAGTTTGCGGCAATGCACTTTGATGCGATCGGTCGCAAGATGGGCGTCGGCAAGGAACGCCTTGAGGAAGTCTTCAAGCACCAGATCAGGCGCGGATTGAACCCCTTCCCCGGCAATGCCTATGGCTCACGCGCTGACGGCAGCCAGCAGGTGACCCCCGATTTTGACGTCGAGATCGATGAGGAGGATGGCCGCTTGACGGTCACGCTGCGCAACAATATCCCCGCATTGCAGATCAGTGAGAGTTATGCCATGATGAATGAGCGCTACAAGAGTGCCGATGCCGTGTCGGTGCAGGAGGCCAAGCAGAAGAAGCAGATTCAGGATGCCTACCAGCGTGCCAGCATGTTCATCGAGGTGCTCAAGCAGCGGCAGGAGACGTTGTTCAACACGATGAGCGCCATCGTCAAGTGCCAGCATGACTATTTCACGAGCGGTGACGAGAGGGACCTCAAGCCCCTGGGCCAGCAACAGATTGCCGACATGATAGGCAAGGATGTGTCGGTCGTTTCCAGGGCGGTGAACAACAAGTATGTGCAACTGCCGTGGGGTGTCAAGAGCCTGAAGTCTTTCTTCTCGGAGGACATCAACGGCGCGTCCAGGCATGAGGTCTATGACGACCTCAAGAAAATCGTCGAGGCCGAGGACAAGGCCCATCCCCTGAGCGACGACGCGCTGTGTGAACGACTCAAGCAGATGGGTTACAAACTGGAGCGCCGCACCGTGGCCAAGTACCGCGAGGCCCTCAAGATACCCAGCAGCACCGTGCGCCGCAAGATGGCCAAATGAGATAACGTGTTTTTTTTAATTAAGCCCACACTACAACATACATGCCCGTCAATAGATTCTTCATCAACAAGTTCATAGCCGGAGTGGCCAATTTCCTGTCCACAGCGTTGAGCCCGCTGTTGATGCCCACCTATGGCATTTTCTTTGCCTTCTGGGTCTCGGTATTGTGCCTGCTCACCTATGGAACCCGCATCTCGCTGCTGCTGGTGTGCATGGGCATCACCTGCATCTTGCCGCTCATTTTCCTGAGCGTCTTGAGGCACTTCAAGATGATCAGTAGCCTGCACGTCGAGGAGCGCGAGCAGCGCCTCATCCCCTACCTGTTCACGGCCCTGTGCTATATTGTGGCCGCCTATTACCTGTATTACAGGCATTCGCCCCAGTGGCTCACCATGTTCCTGGTGGGCTCGGCGGTGACGGTGGCCATCGTGGCGGCCATCAACCTCAAGTGGAAGATCAGCGCCCACATGGCAGGCATTGGCGGTGTGATAGGCCTCATTTACCAGATCCACGTGATGGGACTGAGCGCGTTTGACCTCTTCTGGCTGATGTGCGCCTCCATCCTGGTGGCGGGCTTTCTGGGTACGGCCCGGCTGGTGCGCAAGCGCCACGACCTCTGGCAGGTGCTTGCCGGGGCGGTACTGGGCTTCACATGCGTGTCACTGACCATGAGATTTTTCGGTTAATGGCGGACATAGGCACGAGACTACCATCATTCACTACTAGGACTATCAGTTATAATACTAATGAATACATTCAACTATAAACGCCGTCCCACAGTGAGCGTTAACGTGGGAGAAATTGCGATGGGCAGCGAGTGGCCCATCCGTGTGCAGACGATGACCAACACGGCTACCGACGACGTGGAGGCTAGCGTGGCGCAGTGCCAGCGGGTCGCCTATGCCGGCTCCGACTACGTACGCCTCACGGCTCAGGGTGTGAAGCAGGCCCAGAGCATCGGCGAAATCGCCCGCTTGTTGAAGGCCAACGGCTGCAATATCCCTGTCATCGCCGACATCCATTTCAACCCCGCAGCGGCCATCGCGGCGGCGGCTGTGTGCGAGGGTGTGCGCATCAATCCGGGAAACTTTGTCGATCCAGCCCGCACCTTCAAGCAACTGGAATATACCGACGAGCAGTACCAGGCCGAGTTGGACCGCATCCACGAGGCCCTGTTGCCCTTCATCGCCGTGTGCCGCGAGCACAAGACGGCGGTGCGCCTGGGCGTGAATCACGGCTCGTTGAGCGACCGCATCATGAGCCGGTATGGCAACACTGCCGCCGGCATGGTCGAGAGCGTGATGGAGTTCCTGCGCGTGTTTGTCAAGGAACAGTTCCTGGATGTGGTCATCTCGATGAAGGCATCCAATGTCGTTGTCATGGTCGAGGCTGTGCGCCGCCTGGTGGACGCCATGGACCGCGAGGACATGCATTTCCCCCTGCACCTGGGCGTGACCGAGGCCGGATTTGGCGAGGATGGCCGCATCAAGAGTGCCGTGGGCATCGGCGCCCTCATGGCCGAGGGGCTGGGCGACACCATCCGTGTCTCGCTCAGCGAGGAACCCGAGATGGAGGTGCCCGTCGCCCGCAAGTTGGTGGATTACATCTCGCAGCGCGACGGCCACGAGCCCATCATGGGCGAATATTGTGAGGGTTATGACCCCTTGTGCCCCACCCCGCGGCCCACAGTCGAGGTGGCTGGCCGCATCGGCGGCACACTGCCCCCTGTGGTCATCGCCAGTTACCGGCCCGACGAGATTGACGGCGCCGAGTTGCAGCCCGACTACTACTATAGCGCCGATGGCCTCATCGACGGCATGCACCAGTTCCTGGTGCCCCTGGACTGCTGGAGCGGCGAGCGCAATGTGTTCCCGCTCATCACCCTTGGCGAGTGGGACCGCTGCCCCACGTCACGCCTGCGTTTCCTGCAATTGCCCGCAACCACACCGGCCCATCGCCTGGAGTTCCTGCGTGGCCGCAGCGACACCGTGCTGGTAATCACACCGGTGGGAGTGAATATCCCGGGCGAGGAGCAGGCCCTGATCCATGCGCTCGACAGGGCGGGTATCAACTGTCCCGTGATCCTGCGCAACACCTACACCGACAGTTCCAACGAGTGGCTGCAGGTCAAGGCGGGAGCCGACATGGGCGCCGTGATGCTCAATGGCCGCGCCAACGGCATCTGGCTCGAGGCCCCCAACTGCCACAGCGGCGGCGAGGTGGTGCGTTACGCCTTTGCCATCATGCAGGCGGCGCGCCAGCGCATGAGCAAGACCGAGTTCATTTCCTGCCCTGGATGCGGCAGGACGATGTTTGACCTGCAGACGACCGTCAAGCAGGTCCAGCAGGCGACGGCCCACCTGTCTCACCTCAAGATAGGCGTCATGGGGTGCATCGTCAACGGCCCTGGCGAGATGGCCGACGCCGACTATGGATATGTGGGCGCCGCTGCAGGCCGCATCAGCCTCTACAAGGGCAAGCAGTGCATCGAGATGAACATCCCCGAACAAGAGGCCATCGACCGCCTGATCGACCTGATCAAGCAGAATGGCGACTGGCGTGAGCCCTGACGGGCGGTAACAGGACATTCCTCGCGGGAAAGTAAACGAGAAAGAAACCATAACAGATTGACGTGATGAAAAAGTTCCATCTCCTCTATTGCCTCATGTTGCTGGCGGCGCTTGCCTCGTGCAGCAATAGTGATTTCAAGATCGAGGGCAATCTCGTGAACCTCAAGGCGACCCAGGTGAGGGTTGTCTTCCGCGGCGACTCGGGCGTCGTGGACGGCTGGACAGGCGTGGACAAGAAGGGGCATTTCTCCTTCAAGGGGCAGGCGGCACAGCCCGTTGTCGTGACGCTATATGGCACCTCGGGCACCCCCCTGGTCAACGTGGTGGCCGTCAATGGCGACCACTTGAAGGTCAAGGCAGACATGGCCAGTGCAGGCACTGTCAAGGTCAAGGGCAACAAACTCAACGAGGCCTGGCAACTCTTCCGCGACGAGCATGCCGACTTCTATGCCGACGCTAACCGCAGCCGACTGGATGCCGCCATCGAGAAATATGTGCGCGAGCACCCCGATGACATGCTCTCAACGGTCCTGCTCATGGTGGATTACAGCGATTACAGCAACCGCCAGAAGGTGCAGCGGCTCCTCAACGGCATCAATATCACGGCGCGCCCCCAGTCCCTTGTTCCATCCATCCTGAGCCAGAAAGGGCACCAAACCCCCTTGCCGCGCTTGATGTCGGTCACGCTCATGAAGCACAATGGCGCATTTGAGGAAATCGACCTCACTCACCGCATCACGTTGATCAACTTCTGGGCCAACCCACAGAAAAACCGCAGCGCACTCCTGGCCACACTCGACAACCTGGACGAGGGCATCCGCGTCCTTGACGTGCTCGCCGAGAGCGACACCCTGCGCTGGGACAAGACCATTGCCGCCGACCCCACGCGCTGGCAGCACTATTGGGCACCTGGCGGGCCTCTAGAGCCGGGCGTGCAGTTGATGGGCATCACGTCGCTGCCCTGGTATGCCGTGACCGACAGCACCGGCATGGTGACCTATAGCGGGCCCAGCATCGACAGTGCCATCAACGCTGCCACCACAGCCCTCAAGTGACCCCCATTTTTCCTTACTGAGAGATACAACAATGGCCGTGTGTCATCATCGGCATCGACACGCGGCCCATCGTCTATATCATTGCCTCATCATCACTCGCCCCATTGCGATTGCAGCCAGTCCACCTTCCTGTGGAAACTGGGTATGGCATAGGCTCGAACGCGCGCGGTGATGCCTTTGCTGTTGTATTGTGGCCAGCGCTTGAAGTCACAGTTGCCGGCTATCTCGATCTCGGCGGCAAAATCCTCCATGAATCGGTCCATATCAGGAAAAACCTCGTCATAGAACTGATGCCAATAATGACGGACACGTTCCTGGAACCGCGGGTATTTGGCGATTTCGCCTATCCATCTAGAATACCAGTTAGAAGGCACATCCTCATAGATGAACTTCTCGTAACCGGTATCCAGATAACAACGCCAAAACGTGTGGTCACAGTCCCACAAGGGGCCAAAGATCAGTTTGGAGCCTTGACCCCGGTCCTTGTGCATATAGCAACTGCCGGAAAAGGCCTCCAGGTTATCGGCTACTTCCTGAACCAGGTAGTAGATGGCCAGAGAATCGATATCAATGTAGTGCTCCCAGTCAAGGCTCTGCTTGTCGACCTGATATATGGCTCTGTCGGCCTCTTGAAGCAATTGGGTGATGTACGACTTCTGCTCACCGCTCAGCGCTTCTGGTGAATGGGGCATGACATAGAATGGCTTGCCGTTTCCCTCGGTAAAAACGATATTGTCTGGCTCATTATAGTTGTTGATTTCCAGCAACCAGCCACCTGTGACCTTGTCGGGGTCGGTCTCGCCGTCTCGCTGTTCTTGAATATCCACGCGATGCTTCTCTACTCTTATTTTCTCATAGAGAAAATACAACCCGATGTATTCACCGTTCATGACGACTTCAATCGGCTTGATGTGGGGATTCCATGACATGCCCATCCTCCGGCCCATCTCAAATGGCAGAGGATCCTCAATATTACCCTTCCAGTTATAGGCATTCGCCTTGATGACCCAGTGGCGACTGGCAGGCAACCCCATGAGGCCGCATTTATCATCGAGTTTCAGCCTGAAAGACTTCTTGTCACAATAATCCCAGGTATAGTTGCCGCGGCCCTTGATCAGCATACTCAGTGGATTGGACTTTGACCCAAACGCTTCCACATCCTGCCCCATCGGGTCTAGCCACCACTGCGCTTGCAGGTATTCCTCCTTGCTGACGATGTCGCGGTGACCGGCGGTGTTGATAAATAGCACGGGCAGCGTGCCCGAGTAGCACGGCATCGGGGCCAACTGACCCCTCAGGATGCCGTCAACCATCATGTTGATGTCGGCGATGTTGATTTCCTGGTCGCCGTTCACGTCAAGGCAATAGGTGTAAAAACTGTGATACTTTGTCCCCTTGATCACTGCATCGACCAGCACATTGACATCGGCGATGTTCACGTCCCAATCGCAGTTCACATCCCCGCGCGGACGCAAGCCATCCTGCCCCGACATCGGCATGGTCAGGCAGCACATCAGCACAATTACCAATTGCCTGATTGCAAGATGCATTCCTGCATTATTCGTCATAATAGTCTGCAAATATATTGTTACTATGAATGGCACGTATATTATCAACAATCTGGAAGTTATTGAACATGGAAGAGGAGTACAACAGATTATCAAAAATATTACCACAGCAAACAAATCTCATCGATTGGATATTACTTGTGGAATTCGTTTTCCCTGTATAAAAGATCTGCAAGAAATTCCAGTCGAGTACATACGGATTATCGTCGGTTGTCTCGTTCAGTTCAATGACGATTTCTTTGTCATCAATACTAAAACCGTATGGATTAAAGCCTTGCGCATCATTCTCGAGGAATGTGGGTAGAGCATGATATAGATCAATATTATTATTCCAGTGTGATGCCATGAGATTTAGTTTTTTAAATAATTGATATTATAGTTGTGGTAATAACGGATTTTTAGACATTTTAGTATGTGTCGAAGTAGCCCTCGTAGGTATTGCCCAGGGGCGTGTCGATGGTGATGAGGTAGTCATCGGCCGCAAGCGACGAGATGTCGATGGTGTCATAGGAGCCGCCCACCTGCGTCGTCAGCACCGTTGCCGACGTGCTCATGGACGTGATCTCCACATCATAGTAACTCACAAACCCCATGCCGTCAATGATGATCTCCTGGGTTTCACTGTCATAATACACCTCAGGCTCATCAGCCGGAATCGGGATGCCCGAATGATCGACAGGTCCATTGTGTTGTAAATTGATTGGCGCCTTACTATCGTCATCAGCAAACGATATCAGGAAACAAGAAAAACAAAATAAAATTGAAAATAATCGTTTCATGCAGTTTAGAATAATTGTTATTTCACTTTTTCATTTCCTGCAAAATTACGACTATTAACCCAATAAGGCCAAAAATAACTAGTCACTTTTTGACTAGTTAATAAACTGATATACAATATATTGTAAAAAATAATTTTCACTTTTGGGAAAAACGCCCCATTTTGAGGTCTCAAAATTCGCCTCTCATGTACGCTTCAAGGAATTCCTTTAAAGACATCTCAAGCCCCATCTTTTTCCTAATAACAATATTAATCCTGTTATATACAGTTTTTACATTTGTGTAATTCATGCACAACTTAATGATTTGAGGGGGCACATTTGCACATAGTAAACAGAACAATTCCCGCTCCTTTATTGTAAGATCGGGATACTTTTTCTCGATGAAAGAAATGATACCATCATATTCTCCGTTTACCGAGAGTTTTATCTTTTCCCAAAAATCATCGGACAATTTAATATCCATCGCCTGATAATCCTCACTAAGTCCCATAATGACACTGGACAAGGGGATAATAGTTCTCTTTCTCTTGTTCGCTTGGTCTTTTGACTTGAACTTGAGGTTATCATACAATTCCATTAAGGCATCAATCCTATGTCCAAATAGTTCAGAAACAGATCCTTGTAATTGCTCCTTTTCTTTTAATTCAGCAACAGTTGCAGCCAAGATTCGCTCCATCTCTTTTCTTTCTTCAATACTACTCTTGACTGCTTGCTTCTGACGAACGATAAGCCAAACCAGGATAAATGACAAGGCCAACACGACAGACAAAACCAATATCAAAAGATGGTTTCTACGATTGACAACAGACTGTTGTTGCTTGGCTTTGAGTCTTTGGAAATCAGATTCGGTGTCTTTCAAGCGTCCGATTTGGCTGCTAGATCTGATTTGGATCTCTTTCTCTCGCGATTTCAGCAAGTTTGAATGATAGGCCAATGCATCGTTCTCAGCCTGAGAAATTTCGGCTTCAAGTTGGAGCCTGTTCATGCTATCCACGGCATCCTTGGGCAAGGGGGTATTTTTAAATACATACTTTGCCGAATCCAGCATTCCCATTCTGATATAAGTCCAAGCCGCATAATAAAAGTACTGGTTTTCACAGCAGTAACCGCGACCATGACGGAAAACATCCATGGCCAACTCATTGGCTCTTTTATGATTATGATAGCCATAATAATATAATCCGGCCAGTTTGGACTTGTAGGTGTATTGCATTGAGGGCTTGAACTGCTGGGCCAACTTGATGGCATAAGTCAAATAGTACTCGGTGGAGTCGGGATGTTTCACGCCACATACGGCTCCCAAGCCACCATAGCAGGATATGAGATAAATGGTGTCGTTAAGCGCCGTGAAATAACTGATGGCCTCTTTATATTTATTTATGGCAACGCTGTCTTGAGACACTTGATCCTTATATAACGACGCTATCCTGAGTTTGGCGTAACCCAGGTTGAAGTAGTCGTCGGGGGCGGCGGTGGCCTCCGCGGTCTTGTAGTGGAACATCGCGCTGTCCACCTGGCCCAGTTCGCCCATGACAGCGCCCTTGTAGAGGTAGCAGCGGGTGAGTTTCTCGCGCTCGCCGTCGTGGGCACGGTAATAGGCCAGCGCGCGGTTGATGGCGCTGTCGCTGGTGGCCGCGATGTAGCAGCGGTAGCGCGCCTGGGTCAGCAGCAGGTCACGGTAGGCCCGGTCGCCGTCGGTCGTGAGGCTGCCCGCGTCGATGGCCTCGACCAGCGCCAAGGCGCTGTCCGGGTCGTCGAGCATCAGGCTGTCGGCCGCCGCGAGCCGCCCATCATAGCGGGACGTGCCTCCACAACCCGTGACCATCGCCACGAGCCCCGCCGTCAACACTATGAGCCACAACAGCCGCTTCATCGCCCACAAAGGTAACACTTTTTCCCGACAGCAACATGCACCCGCCCCCAGCCTGATCCTCATTCTCACGCAAAGTCGCGAAAACGCGAAGTCTTTTATATTGCTTGCGAGCCCTTGGGAGCAACCAAGATAAAAAACTTCGCGCCCTCGCGTCTTAGCGTGATATTTGTCGCGACGAGCGCGGATGCCATAGTACTTTATTGTACTTATTGTTTTCCTTTTATAGAGGGGGAAGACAAGAAATACAAGAAAGACAATTGTTTTTTAAAAAAACTTCGCGTCTTAGCGTGATATTCAGTGTGCGGAAGCCGTCAGAAAACTCGGCTTATCTGTTGGCAGCCATGAAGTCCTCGACATCCTTGGGATGATAGGGAATGCGCTTCTCGCCCAGGAAACGGCAGCCGTCGGCAGTGATGAGGATATCGTCCTCGATGCGTATGCCGCCAAAGTCCTTGTAGGTCTCCAACTTGTCAAAGTTCAGGAACTCGGCGCAGTGGCCACTGGCACGCCAGTCTTCGATGAGAGCGGGGATGAAGTAGATGCCAGGCTCATCGGTAACGACAAAGCCCTCCTGCAGGCGACGGCCCATGCGCAAGGCATTGGTGCCGAACTGGTCCAGTCGGGGACGGGTCTCGGCGTCAAATCCCACGTAGATCTGTCCCAGGCCTTCCATGTCATGCACGTCCATGCCCATCATATGTCCCAGGCCGTGAGGCAGGAACATGGCGTGAGCTCCGGCGGCTACGGCCTCGTCCACGTCGCCCTTCATCAGGCCGAGTTCCTTGAGGCGCTCGGTCATCAGGCGGCAGACGGCCATGTGGACGTCCATATACTTCATGCCCGGCTTGGAAATCTGCAGAGCCAGGTCATGACATTCCTCAACGATGCTGTAGATCTCGAGTTGACGCTGGTCATACTTGCCGGTCACTGGCATCGTGCGTGTGTTGTCGCTGCAATAAAACTCCATGGTCTCGGCACCGCAGTCACACAGTGCGAGCCTGCCGGCCTCGAGCGGCGCCATCGAGGGGTTGCCATGCATGATCTCGCCATGCTGCGAGAAGATGGTCGCGAAACTTACCTTTGCGCCATAACTCTCGGCAATGCCATCGATCTGTCCACCAATGTATTTCTCGGTCACACCCGGCTTGATGAGGCGCATGGCGGTGGTGTGCATCAGGTAGCCCACCTCGGCAGCACGCTCCAGTTCGGCAATCTCCTCGGCAGTCTTGACCGAGCGCATGTTGATGACTGCCATGCGCAGGTCATGGGACACGGCCTCGGCCTGCTTGTCGGGATGGATGCCCAGCAGATCCATGATCTGGATCTTGGTATCATGGCGATAGGGAGGCAGGAAGTGGATGCGACGGCCACGCTCGCGGGCCTCGCCACACATCTGCTGCAGTTGCTTCATGGGAGCGGAATGCTCAACGCCCACCTGGGCTGCCATGTCGGCGACGCTATCGACCGAACCATACCACACAATATCCTCAATATCAATGTCATCGCCCACCAGGGTCTCGACGTTGTTGTCAATATCAATAACGCCCACCAGGCCATCACGCTGCTGGCCGAAGTAGTACAGGAAAGAGGAATCCTGACGGAAGGGATAATAGGCATTGTTGGGATAATTACACGGTGACTCATTGTTGCCAAAGAGCAGAATCACGCCATCGTCCACGAGTTTCTTGAGTTGGTTGCGGCGATCGATGTAGGTCTGTTTGCTAAACATAATATTATTTCCTCAGTTTTAAAGTTTGTTGATAGTATTCCATATTAATAACGCAAAGATAGTGTTTTTCATGCAACAATGCACCTCAAAAAGCGCTTTTTCTTGGACCTGGCAACGCGATTTGGGTCAAAACCGGGTACTCAACAACACAGAAAATTCGATTTTGGACTATTTTTTTTGCCAAATTGCTTGCGTATTAAAAAAAAGTATTACCTTTGCAGTCGCAAAACCAAAAAATGCCCAGGTGGCGGAATTGGTAGACGCGCACGTTTCAGGTGCGTGTGCCGCAAGGTGTGCGGGTTCGAGTCCCGCCCTGGGCACCACAAGAAACCCTTGATAACCAAACGGTTATCAAGGGTTTTACTTTTACTCCCCCACCCCACTGCAATAGATTCTTCGTGAGGTGCGCCTAGACGTTTACTGCAGGATTGACACATCGTCATCGGGAGGTGTATCAACATTGATAACAGGTTCGTTATCAAGCAGATGACGATAGAGGTCGGTCATTTTCTTATAGAAAGCGGGATAGTCAAGGCTCTCCTTGAAGTCACGTTGAGCCTGGGTGCCCATGCGCGAGCGTGAGGCGGTATCGTTCAGTAGCACATTGATGGCAGTCGTCAACGCATGCTCATCGCCTGGAGGCACGAGCAGGCCGTTCACGCCATCGTGGACATATTCGGGCTGCGCGCCATTGTTGCTGCAGATGTGCGCCTTGCCAGCCATCATATACTCCAGATTGCTGATACCCAGCGCCTCGGGCTGAATCGATGGCAGCACGCCAAAGTCGGCTTGACGCAGGTACTCGAGAATATTGTTCCTGAATCCGAGCAACGACACATTGTTAACCATGCCCGCCGCAACGATAAAGCCCTTGATTTTGGCCTTATATTTGGCCTGTCCGTCGCCGATGACAACCAGGTGATACTTTGACTTATCTACATGAGTCAAGGCTCCCAGCAGCGTGTCAATGCCCTTCTCGGCCGCCAGTTTGCCATGATACATGATGAGCGCCTGGTGGCTATCCAGCCCCAACTCACGCCTCAAGTCGGGCACAGATGTACCTAACTGGCTGTCACACACGCTATCACGCAGGACCACGGCGCGGTCAGCATACTGTTTCTTGGCCTTGCCGACAAAGGCGTCCTTAGCCATCTGGGAAGAGAACACAAAGCAGTCGATGGACTTGTACAACTTGGTGTACATGTAGTTGCTCTTGGGCTTGTACACGCCATGCACACTCACGACAACGCGGGTGTCGCGGTTCTCGCTGATGCGCCGCGCCATCACGGCCATGAAGGCGTCCTTGAAACTGTGCACATGGATGATGTTCTTGCCCTTGCGCAGCAGGCGGGCGAACCTCACCGGACTATCAATATCGGTAACCCCCTTGAGCGGCAGGATGGAGATGGGAATCTCCAGGCGGCGGTATTGAGTGAGCACTACGGGATACTTGCGGCAAACGACCTCGGCATAGAAGTCGTCATCGTTGCGCAGGCGTTCCACCAGGTCATAGGTGTACTGCTCCGCTCCCGTCCAGTGCTTATTGGAAACAATATGGAAAACGTTGATCATCTTTTCAAGATTTTTGCATGGCTGAATCATTGCCATCCAGTCACGGCACGAAGATAGTCATTTTTTTTCGCATAATTGCAATAAATACTAGAAAAAGTTCACTCTCCCCTACCCTGCAACAGCAATGCGCGGCGTGACTGCCTAGACAGCCACACTGCGCATTGATTTCCTGGACGGGGCACTATCCCCTACTCCATCACTCCTTATTGCCGTCGGAGCCGAAGAGTTCCTTGATTCCACCGATCGAGCCAAGCAGATTGGTAGCCTCATAGGGCAGATAGACCGTCTTGGTCTTGTCGCCGCTGGCCACGGTGTCGAGCATCTGGATGTACTTCTGTGCCAGCAGGTAGTTGGCAGGATTGGTGCTCTGCCCCACTGCCTGGGTGATCTTGTCGATGGCGATAGCCTCGGCCTCGGCCTTGCGGATGCGTGCCTGAGCCTCACCCTCGGCGCGCAGGATCTCAGTCTGCTTGTCGGCCTCGGCCTGGTTGATGCGAGCGGTCTTCTGGCCCTCGGACTGAAGGATGGCGGCCTGTTTCTGACCCTCACTGGTCAGGATGGTGGCACGCTTGTTGCGCTCGGCCTGCATCTGCTTCTCCATGGCCTGGAGAACGGTTTGAGGCGGCTGGATGTCCTGCAACTCAACGCGGTTGACCTTGATACCCCACTTGTTGGTAGCGTCATCAAGGACGGCACGCAGTTTGGAGTTGATGGTGTCACGCGACGTCAGCGTCTGGTCTAATTCCAGTTCGCCGATGATGTTACGCAGCGTGGTCTGGGTCAATTTCTCGATTGCGTTAGGCAGATTATTGATTTCATACACAGCCTTGAACGGGTCAACGATCTGGAAATACAGCAGTGCATTGATCTGGGTGAGCACGTTATCCTTGGTGATCACGTTCTGCTTGTCAAAGTCATAGACTTGTTCACGCAGGTCGATGGAATTGGTGGTACGATAACGGCCGTGCTCATAGGCTATAATCGTCTTGGGGCGGTCGATAAACGGGATAATCAGGTTGATACCAGGCTTGAGCGTGGCATAATACTTTCCTAGGCGCTCGATGATTTTGGTCTCGCTCTGTGGGATAATCACGAGTGCGCTCTTGACAAGAATCAAGGCCAAGAGAATAATGACGATGAGAAAAATTGATAATGCTGACATATCGTTATAGTGTTACACAGTTAATAAAATCATTAAAAAAAACAGTTTCATGCAGTTGATTATGCCATGATAACCGGCACTGGGGACAAGATTCAGTCGATAGGCTCGACAGTGAGGATGATGCTGTCCATCTTGACGACGCGCACTCGCGTGCCTTTATCAATGGCGACGCCGTCCACACTGGTCGATTTCCAGTCATCGCCATCAATGGCGACGCGCCCATAGCCTCCAGCCTCGATGGGCTCACTCACACGACCCACCTGGCCAATCATGGCATCGGCATTGCTGAGGCGCTCGCGCTGGGGTTTGTGCAACTTCCTGATGAGCGCGGGACGCACCAGCAGCAGACTAAGGGCCGAAACAACGGCAAAGGCGACAATCTGCCACGTGAGCGACAAGCCGCAACCAGCCAGGATAGCCGAAACAGCAGCGCCAATGGCAAAACACAAAATGAAGAAATCACCCGAAGATAATTCCAGGATTAGACACAAGATGGAAATAATTACCCAAATGAGCCATAAGTTAGATGTGAAATACTCAATCATAATATAACCTGTTTTTAAAGTTCTGTTTTCTGTTATCTGAATGATGTTCGATACCTTTTCTCGTCTAGGAGACATACTAGGTTAAGATTTCCCCAAAGGTAGGACTTTGTCTTTAAATCTGCAAATTTTATGCCAAAAATCACGCAAAAAACTCTAGCAATTGGCCGAATGCTCCAGGATTTTTAATTCTCAGCGGGTTAAAATAGCGTTTTGGGCTGTTTTTCAGCGATTTTTGTGTTTTTGGAAAAATCTCAGAAAAATTCGGGTAGGGGAGAGATGGCCTCATATTCCGCCAAAACGCCATTCAACACCTCCCATCGCTCAAGAGCGCCCTCAACCAGGCGATCATGACAGGCAAGAGCACCTCTCAATCCCACTGGCACATTTCAATCAAGAACGCGTGACCAGGGCAACGAGAATCAAGGCGCATAATTATTGGCGTAATATGTTCATTTTATAAAAATAAAGTGCTATCTTTGTCTCCCGTTTTTGAAACGCATCAGTGAAATGACAGAAATCAATTACATGACCCAAGGAACAGCCGAGATGCCACGCCTCAACCAGGACGCGGTGCGCGACTGGATTATCGAGGTGGCCCGTCAACATGGCCAGAAGGTGGGGTGCTTGACCTACGTCTTCTGTGACGACGAGTATATCCTCAAGACCAACCGGGAGTTTCTGGGACATGACTACTACACCGACATCATCACCTTTGATTACACCAACTCGAGGCACATCGCCGGTGACATGGTCATCTCGCTCGACACGGTAAGCAGCAATGCCGAGATGTTGAAGGCTCCCTACCAAACTGAACTCATGCGCGTCATCATCCATGGCGTGCTGCACCTGTGCGGCATCAATGACAAGGGGCCCGGTGAGCGCGAAATCATGGAACAGCACGAGAACGACGCACTGGCCCTGCTCCCCGAAAACGTATTCCAGAAATAATTTAAATGAGAAGCAACTATGATGTCATAGTGGTTGGGGCCGGTCATGCCGGTTGCGAGGCAGCATGTGCTGCGGCCCGCCTGGGTTCAACGACCCTGCTCATCACTATAGACATGAACAAGATTGCCCAGATGAGTTGCAACCCTGCCGTGGGCGGCATCGCCAAGGGGCAGATCGTCCGCGAAATTGACGCCCTGGGCGGACAGATGGGCATTGTCACCGACCGCAGCAGCATCCAGTTCAGGATGCTCAACCGCAGCAAGGGGCCCGCCATGTGGAGCCCGCGCTCACAGAGCGACCGCCAGCAGTTCATCCTGGAGTGGAGACAGATACTCGAGAACACGCCCAACCTGTTCATGTGGCAGGATTCGGTCGTTGAATTCATCATCGAGGGTGGGGTAGTGAAGGGTGTCAAGACAGCCCTGGGCATCCAATTAGAGGCAAAGGCTGTCGTTCTCACCGCCGGCACGTTCCTCAACGGACTGATGCATGTGGGGACCGTTAAGACACCCGGCGGACGCGTGTCGGAGCCTCCCGCAAGAGGCATCACCGAGCAGTTATCGTCGCTAGGATTCACCGTGGGCCGCATGAAGACCGGCACACCGCCGCGCCTCGACGAGCGCAGCATCGACTTCTCGCAATGCATCAAGCAGGAAGGGGAGAGCGATTTCCACCATTTTTCTTTCTTGCCTGGCATCAAGAGCCAACTGCCGCAACGTCCATGCTGGATCGTCCACACCAACGAGCAAGTGCATCAAGTGTTGCGTGAAGGCCTGCCCCAATCACCGCTCTATAACGGGCAAATCACCAGCATCGGGCCTCGCTACTGCCCCAGTATCGAGACCAAGATTGTGACATTTGCCGACAAGACATCCCACCAACTGTTCATCGAGCCCGAGGGCGCGAACACCCACGAGATGTACCTCAACGGTTTCTCGTCGTCGCTGCCGTGGGAAGTCCAGATCGAGGCCCTGCGCCACATCCCCGCACTGAGGGACGTGCACGCCTTCAGGCCCGGATATGCCATCGAGTATGACTTCTTTGACCCCACCCAGTTGACCCACACTCTGGAGTCAAAACTCGTCAAGAACCTGTTCCTCGCCGGTCAGGTCAATGGCACGACAGGATATGAGGAAGCAGCAGGACAGGGGCTCATCGCAGGCATCAACGCCCACCAAAACGTGTCAGGCGGCGAACCGTTCACCCTGGCGCGCAACGAGGCCTACATCGGCGTCCTCATCGACGACCTTGTGACCTGTGGAGTGGACGAACCATACCGCATGTTCACATCGCGAGCCGAGCACCGCATCCTGCTGCGGCAGGACGATGCCGACATGAGACTCACCGAGAAAGGCTACAGACTGGGGCTGGCCAGCAGAGAGCGCTATGAACTCATGGTGTCCAAACGCCAACAGATTGACAACCTCAGCGCCTTCTGCCGCGACTATACCGTCAAGGCCGCGCTCATCAACCCCACGCTCCAAGCCCTAGGCATGCAGCCCTTGACACAGGGTCAGCGGCTGCACGACCTGCTGCTGCGCCCCCAACTCAACATGGCCATTCTCGCCGACGCGCTGCCCGACTTGCAGGCGCACCTCGACTCCATCGAGGCCGCACGCCGCGAGGAAATCATCGAGGCCGCCGAGATAGCCATCAAGTACCGTGGCTATATCGAGCGAGAGACCCTCATCGCCGAGCGCGTCGCACGGCTCGACAACGTGACGCTCAAGGGCAAATTTGACTACAGCCAGATACACCAGATATCCACCGAGGCACGACAGAAGTTACAGGCCATCGACCCCGAAACAGTAGGGCAGGCTTCACGCATCCCTGGCGTGTCTCCCAGCGACATCAACATCCTGCTCGTCCTGCTGGGCAGATAATTTGTTCCACGTGAAACATTTTAAACATAAAATATTGATTTACAATGAATAAGCAAGAATTAGAGAAAGTAAAAAGTGTGGTGCGCAACGTGCCAGACTTTCCCGTGCCAGGCATCCAGTTCAAGGACCTGACCACTGCATTCAAGGACCCCGAGGCACTACAGATTATGACCCGAGCCATGACCGACCTCTATAAGGACAAGGGCATCACCCGCGTGGTGGGCATCGAGGCCCGCGGCTTCATCGGCGGCGCCATCCTGGCCACACAGTTGAACGCCGGTTTCGTCCCCCTGCGCAAGCCCGGCAAACTCCCTGCCGAAGTCATCCAGAAGTCCTACAGCAAGGAATATGGAACCGACACCATCGAGGTTCACAAGGACGCCATCACGCCCGACGACGTTGTGGTCATCCATGACGACCTGCTTGCAACGGGCGGAACCATGCTGGCTGCCTACGAGTTGGTGAAGTCGATGAACCCCAAGAAGATCTACATCAACTTCATCTGCGACCTTGAAGTCCTGCACGGCCGCGAAGTCTTCCCCGACGACGTCGAAGTCACCTCACTGTTCACGTTCTAACAAGGCAATGCCGACCGAAAGATGAATGACAAACTGAAACTCAAACTGTCGCTGCTCCCCGATGAACCGGGCGTTTACCGCTACCGTAATCGGGAGGGCACCATCATCTACGTCGGCAAGGCCAAGAACCTCAAGCGACGCGTCAACTCCTACTTCAACCGTGAGCACTCCTCGCTGCGCACCACCATGCTCGTGCGCAATATCGCCGACATGGAGTACACCGTGGTCAACACCGAGGAGGAGGCCCTCGACCTCGAGAACGCACTCATCAAGGAGTACCAGCCGCGTTACAACGTCCTGCTCAAGGACGACAAGAGTTATCCCTGGATATGCGTCTCGGGCGAACTCTATCCTCGTGTCTATATCACCCGCGATGCCCGCGCCAAGGGCGACCGCTACTACGGTCCCTATCCCAAAAGCGAAGTCGCCAAGGTGCTTATCGACACCATGCGCCAGATTTACCCCCTGCGCACATGCAGGCTACATGTTTCACGTGAAACAATCGAGCAAGACAAGCACCGCCTGTGCCTGCAATACCACATCCACCGCTGTGAGGGATGCTGCAAGGGGCTCGTCTCGCCCGAGCGATACGGACAATACATCAGCGAGATACGCCAGATACTCAACGGCGACACCCACGTGCTCATGGATGTGCTCATGCAGCAGATGCAGGAACTCGCCAGCGAGTTGCGCTTTGAGGAAGCCGAGGTCATCAAGCGGCGATACAAACTGCTGGAGCACGTGCGCCGGCGCTCGGTCATCGTCAGCCCAGGCATACACAACATCGACGTGTTCGGCCTGCTGCGCGACGACGACGCGGCGTGGGTCAACTTCATGCACGTGCGGGGTGGGGCAGTGGTGCAGTCCCTGACGCTGGAGTACCGCCTCTCGACGCGTGACGAAACCGATGCCGAGATCATGTCGATGGCCATCGCCGAGGTCCACCAGCGCTTTGCCGAGACCTACAAGCGCGACCGCGTCACCGAGGCCATGGTCAACGTCATCCCCGATGTCGAGTTCACAGGACTCGCGTGCTCGATCCCGCAGCGCGGCGACAAGAAGAAACTGCTCGATATCGCCGTCAAGAATGCCCTGCAGCACCGCACCGACCGCCTGCGCATGATGGAGAAACTCAACCCCGAGCAACGCACCACGCGCACGCTGACGACCATGCAGCGCGACCTCAGGCTCAACGTGCTTCCACGCCACATCGAGTGCTTTGACAACAGCAACATCAGCGGTTCAAGTCCTGTGGCCTCATGCGTCGTGTTCCGCAATGCCAAGCCCTCCAAGAAGGAGTACCGCCACTTCAACATCAAGACCGTGGAGGGTGCCGACGACTTCGCCTCGATGCGTGAAGTTGTCACACGGCGCTACAGCCGCCTAGTGCAGGAGGGCGAGGAACTTCCCCAACTACTCATCGTGGACGGTGGCAAGGGGCAGGTGACGTCGGCCATCGAGGCCCTGGACGCCATCGGCCTGCAGGGCCAGATAGCCGTTGTGGGCATCGCCAAGCGCCTCAACGAGGTCTATTTCCCGGGTGACAGCCTGCCGCTGTTCATCGACAAGAACAGTGAGACGCTACACGTCATCCAGCGCCTGCGCGACGAGTCCCACCGCTTTGCCATCACCTTCCACCGCAAGCAGCGCAGCAAGGGGCAAGTGCACAGCGCCCTGGACGACATTCCCGGCATCGGACCCAAGACCCGCACAACGCTGCTCAAGCACTTCAAGTCGCTCAAGCGCATCCGCGAGGCCAGCGAGCAGGACCTGGCCACCGTCATCGGCCCAGCCAAGGCCCAGCAACTCATCCAGGCCCTACATCAAGCCGACGCGCCTGCTGGCAGCGACAACGCCTGAGCCCGTCCCAGAGCGCCCAAAATGGCCTACAAGGATTAAAAACAAGAGATTAACCACTGGAAACCCGAAACTATTTTCCTATCTTTGCAGGCATGAAACGAGTGGTCATCTTCGGAAACAACTTTCAGCAGGACGAAGCCAGCAAGGTCTTGTCGCTGCTGGAATACCTGCGGCAACGGGGCTTGAGTGTTGCCGTTGAGCAGCAGTACCTCCAATACCTTGTCGGACAGCGGGACGATGACGGCTATGCCTCATTTGACCCCAACCACGTCCCTGATGCCGACATGGCCCTGTCGCTGGGAGGCGACGGCACGTTCCTCACCACCGTGATGTGGGTATCGCGCCAGGGAATGCCCATCCTGGGCATTAATCTGGGGCACCTGGGCTACTTGACCGCCGGCCGCCTGGACGAGAACAGCAACGTGATTGACGACATCCTGGCGGGCAATTACCGCATCGAGGAGCGCACGATGCTGCAAGTGACGTGCGACATGGTGGATATCCAGCACCCGTGGGCACTCAATGAAGTCGCCATCCTGCGACACGACACATCATCGATGCTCGACATGCAGACGCGCCTGCGCAGCCACGACTTGACGACCTACCGCGGCGACGGCCTCATCGTGAGCACCCCGACAGGCTCCACCGCCTACAACATGAGCGTGGGCGGCCCCATCCTGGAGCCCACCACATCGTGCCTGGTGCTGTCGCCCATCTCGCCCCACTCGCTGACGATGCGCCCGCTGGTGGTGAGAGACGACAGCGAGATCGTGATACGCACCCTCTCGCGGGCCTCACACTACGAGGTGAGTATCGACGGCGAGGTGACGTTGTGCCCCACCGGCTCGACGTTGACCATCGCCCGCTCGCCACATTGCGCGCGAGTCGTCCAGCGACAGAGCAACAACTTCGCCAACACATTGAGGCAGAAACTCCTTTGGGGCACCGACCAGCGCTAAGGACCTGCCAGGGCAAAAATACAAGAGAGAGGGCAACGGCGTGACTGTTGCCCTCTCTCTTGTGTTTTGATTACTTCAGGCCTTGTTACTTATCATAAAGCCTGCGGTGGGTCAATACCGAGCGATAGATGTGGATCATGTGATCGGCAAGAATCTTGCCCGTGAACCGTTCGGTGTTGGCACGCGCGGCCTTGAGCAAGGCATTACGCTTGTTCTCGTCTTCAAGCACGTCGCTCAGGCGGTCAGCACCGTCGCTGAAGTTGTCATAGTAGATCACACCATCGCCGCCAAACTCGCGAGCCCTGGGCGAGTCCTTGCAGATGACAAGCGCACCGCTGCGCTGAGCGTTCAGGATCTTGTAATTGTCGCGCATGCGGTCGGTCCTGGGGATGATGACCGCCTGGGCCATGGCGACAACAGCCGTGAGTTCGGACTGGTGGACCTTGTCAATCTGCTTGAAGCGGTGGAAGATGTGCAATTCATGAGCCTGCTCCTTGATCACGTGATCAAAGTGGTCGGTGCGGTAGCCGAGCATGACAAAGGAAATCTTGGAATTGCGCAACTCGTGAATCAGTTCCATGGCTTCCTTGATATTGTCTTCCTCATTAAAGCGTCCCTTGTAGAGGACAAAGCGCTCGGGAAGGTGATACTTTTCGCGCAGGATCTCATACATATTCTTGGGCACAGAATCATCACAGCCATCATAGAAGCAAGGGTGAACGACCTCCACATTGTCGGGAGAAACGTGATAGTGGTCAATGATCGTCTGGCGATCCACCTCGTTAAGGGCAATCACGCGCTTGGCAATCTTGCAGGAACGGCGCGCACTGCGCTGCAGCAGCATGCGCTTCCACCAGTTGGCGCGACGATACAGGGGATCGGTCATGGTGAAGACCGTCGGGAAATTACTGCCGTCAAATCCCGAAGGCACACCGTCATCAATCGCGTGGAACGTGTTCACACCATGGGCCTTGGCCGAGCGTACGACGCCCTTGCCCGTGTACCACCGCCTCTTGTTGTGGATGTAACTGCGAGGATACTTTACCCTCACGCTATCCTCATTGTACAACGCGGTGAGTCGTTTATTCTGTTCATGTTGAGGGGAATACAGAATATAATAGTTGTCAGGATAATTTGTAGCCAGTGCCTTGATCAGGATACGTCCATAGTAGGATGTATCGTTATTGTCCATGATGATACGGTGGCCACTGTAACCTACTACCATAAGTCGTCTTATTAATTATTTGTTAATAATATTCGTTTTAGTTGGTATCGTTTTAAACATGCAAATTTACTATTTTTTTCTTTTCCATGCCTTATTTTCCATCTTTTTTCTCAAGAAACACTAACTTTGCAGCAAAAAACAATATCACATCATGAGACATCTGCTTACCATAGCCATCGCCATGACCCTGCTCGTGTCATGCTCGACAAGCCGCAACAACGCCCAACAGGGCGGCAGACTCAACCCCGACCAGGTCTTCACCATCACCGACGATGACATCGCGCGAGAGACCCTCAGCATCAACTCGACCATCAAGGGCCAGTGGACCTATAGCGGCCCCAGTGTTGACGTGAGCGGCAAGAACGTGCTGGCAGGCATCGGCAAACCCATTGCCAAGGGCAAAATCAAGAAGAAACTCAAGAACGCCTTCAAGAAAATCGGCCTGGACAAGGCGAGACCGCAATTCACCTTCAACGAGGACGGCACCTGTGCCGTCACGCTGCTGGGCAAGAGTCTCAAGGGAACCTACAACTACAACCCCTCCCAAGAAAAGATCTCCATCAAGTGGCACGGCGTGCCCGTGACCGCGCGGCTCAAGCGCGACGGCAAGAAGAAACTCCACCTCACCTTTGACGCCGACAAACTGCTCTCGATCCTGACGCTCGCCGGCAACTTCACCGACAGTTCCACCATCAAGGCCCTGTCCTTCCTCATGGACCACTACGACGACGTGATGGTGGGCTTTGAACTCAAGAAGTGACCCCACGTCATCAAATCAATCCGCAGGCTTCATTTAACAACTGAGCAGTCAGAGTATCTGAGGGAATCCGCCTCCCTTGCCTCATGCTGAGGCGCATAGAACAACAATCAATACGATAATCACAGATTACTGGTTGTCAGGATTTTTTGAGGGGGTAAAAAACAAGAAAGACAATTGTTATCTTTCTTGTCCTTCTTGTCTTTAAAATCCTAGAACTTCGTGCCCTAGCGTGAGACAAAGTGTGGCAGGTTAGCGGCGGGGAGGCTGGCTCATGTTGCGCTTGCCCTGATTGACGGCCTGCTTCTTGGTCATCAAGGGCTGGCTCTTGCTGCCAGGCTGGCTCTTGGGGGTGCCCATACCGCCCATTCCGGGCTTGGGCTGTGACTTGCTCTCGGGGGCGCCAAAGGTGCGTCCGTTGTAAGCGCTGTGGTCAAAATAGCGGTTAGAACCCTTGTACACCTGGTATCCGGGAGGAGCGGCGCGATAGAAGCGGTCCTTGGGATAGCGGTTATAGATGGTGAACACAAACCTCTTGTTCTGCCACGACACGGGACGATAGAAATATTCCATCTGCATGTACATCTGGTACTGTGCCGGTGAGAGCACAAACCTCAACTCGTTGTTGCGACGGGTCCAGAAGGTGCCGAAGATGTCATCATACACGTCCAGACACATGATGTAGTCCATGTTGATCTCAAACACAGCGTTATACTGGTCATCGCTTAGTGCGAGTTCATAGGCCATCTTGTCGGTCAGGAAGAAGGCCTGATCGCGGGCCGACTTGTAACTCATCGCGCTGGCGGCCGACGCGAGGGTCAGCACTGCCACCATTGTCAAGATAAAGCGTTTCATAGTGCGTATGTTTTTAAACTGTTGATAATGTTTGTTGCCTCAAATTTAGCCTTATTGATGAAAAGTTGCAAATTTTTTAGACAAATATTCATAAATAATCGACTAATCACAGCACTACACGGCACATTCCATGCCATCCGCCCCGCCACCGGGCGTTGATGGCCCCACGTCGGGACAACGGGGCGGAAAACCTAGACAAAATGGCTCGTTTCCACGATTTTCAAGAATTTGTAACTCCTGTTTTGACGTTTATTTGTATTTTTGCCGACATGATAGACTTCACACCTCTTGTCCGTAATCGTTTCCTGGGGCGCCTGCAACAGCAGGTGCGCTACATTGACCATGCCGACGCCGTTCAACAGGGTGAACTGGTACGGCTCATCGAGAAAGCGGCATTGACACGCATCGGCCGCAAGTATGATTTCTCATCCATCAGGACCTACCAGCAGTTTGCGTCAACCATGCCGCTGCACACCTATGAGAACCTGCGTCCCCACATCATGCGCATGGTCAACGGCGTCAAGGACGAGTTGTGGCCCGGACGGTGCTACAACTTTGCCCAATCGTCGGGCACGAGCGACGGGCGCAGCAAGTATATCCCCATCACGCGAGAATCCTTCACCTGGAACCACTATCAAGGGGCCAGCGATGTCGTGTCCCACTACTTGAACCTGAATCCCGCGAGCCGCATCTTCTCGGGCAAGGCGTTCATCCTGGGCGGCAGTTTCGCCAACAACCTGCAACTGCAGCGAGGCGTGAGGGTGGGGGACTTGAGCGCCAATCTCATCGAGAACATGAACCCGCTGGCCAATCTGGCGCGCATTCCCAGCAGGCAGGTGGCCCTGATGGAAGACTGGACACGCAAGTTGCCGTTGCTGGTCGAGTCCAGCATCGGGCAGAACGTGACCAACCTGAGCGGCGTGCCCTCGTGGTTCCTGACCGTGCTGCGCCATGTGCTCGAGCGCACCGGCAAATCGTCTATCCACGAGGTGTGGCCCAATCTGGAAGTTTTTTTCCACGGCGGCATCGCGTTTGGGCCCTACCGCAAGCAGTATGAGGCCCTCTGTGACATGAGCAAGATGCACTTTCTGGACACCTATAACGCCAGCGAGGGATTCTTTGCCGTGCAGAGCGACTGGAGCAGCGAGGCCATGCTGTTGCTGCTTGACACGGGTGTATTCTTTGAGTTCCTGCCCGTGGAGGAGAGCGACAGCGAGACGCCCGAGGTCTATCCCATCTGGGAAATCGAGGCCGGCCGCACCTATGAACTCATCATCACCGCCCCCAACGGCCTGTGGCGCTACCGCCTGGGCGACACGGTGACCGTCGAACAACTCAACCCCGTCAAGATCACTATAGCGGGCCGCACGCGCAGTTTCATCAATGCCTTTGGCGAGGAACTGATGGTGCACAATGCCGACCGCGCCATAGCCCTGACCGAGCAGGAGACCGACACCGAGGTGCTCAACTACACGGCAGCGCCCGTTTATGCCGAGGGCAACCGTCAGGGTCACCACCAGTGGCTCATCGAGTTTGCCACCCGGCCCACCGATGAAGTACGCTTCATGCAGTTGCTGGATGAGCACCTGCGCGAGGTCAACAGCGACTATGACGCCAAGCGCACGGGCGACATCTTCTTGACAGCCCCGACGCTGGTAGTCGCCCCCACAGGGCTATTTGACCGCTGGCTGGCCTCCACGGGCAAGTTGGGCGGCCAGCGCAAGATCTCCCGCCTGAACAACAACCGCATCGTCATCGACCAGATGCTCGCGATGATGGATTAAGGCTGAGATACAAACAGCAACAAGAAATAGGAACTTATGATTGAAACCAAATAAGAAAAAATCATCATGGCTAAAATCAAAGTACAGAACAAAGAGATTACAATCCTGAAGCAGAACGAGAAAGACTACATTTCTCTTACAGATATGGCCAACGCCAAAGAAAATGAAAGCCGCGCCGCTGATATCATAAAGAACTGGATGAGAAATCGTTACACGATTGAATTTCTCGGAACTTGGGAAATGATTCATAACCCCAATTTTAAAGTGGTCGAATTTGACCACTTTAGAAGACAAGCCGGTCTACCAAGTTTTGTATTGAGTGCCAGTGAATGGATTGAAAAGACTAATGCCATTGGTATAATCGTAAAGAAAGGGCGATATGGTGGTACATATGCATTCAAAGACATTGCTTTTGAATTTGGCACAGCAATTAGTGTAACGTTCAAGTTATATCTCATTGAAGAATTCCAGCGCCTCAAGGAAGAAGAGCAGAAACTTATCGGATGGACAGCAAAGCGCGAACTCTCAAAAATCAACTATCGCATTCACACTGATGCCATCAAGGCCCATCTGATTCCCCTTGAAATCACGTCGGTTCAAGCGAGCATTATTTATGCCGAAGAGGCCGATGTGCTCAATGTTGCATTGTTTGGTATGACCGCTAGACAGTGGCGTAATGCTAATCCTGAATTGAAGGGGAACCTACGAGACTATGCCACCATCAACGAACTGATATGTCTCTCTAATATGGAAAACATCAATGCAATGCTCATTAATGAAGGGATGCCTCAAAGCGAACGCTTGATAAAACTCAATCAAATTGCCATTCAACAGATGCAGGTACTTGAAGGCATTAGGGGACGAAATTTATTGAAATAATGGAAAAGTCTGAAATAAATTGAGTGATAATGAAGTTTGAATTAATGCATTATAAACTCCCATTCCGCTGATGCTTAAAAGATTGATTCATAGCAATATCGGGGCCGCAGTGCTCAATATGCTGGTGGCCTATCTCGTGTGGATGCTCTCTAGAGTGGCCTTCTTTGCCGAGAACTGGTCCACCTTTGCCCCCTACATGTCGTGGTCGCTGCTGTGGAGCATGGTGCGCGGCGCTCTGGTGTTTGACACATCGGCGCTGCTCTATGTCAACAGCCTCTACCTCGTGCTCATGCTGCTGCCCCTTCACATCAAGGAACGTGCGGGCTTCCACAAGGGCCTCCGGTGGCTCTTTGTGGCAAGCAATGCCATCGGACTGGCCATGAACCTGATGGACGCCGTCTATTTCCAGTACACAGGCCGCCGCTCGACGGTAACGGTGTTCACCGAGTTTGCCGCCGAGGGCAACATCACGTCCATCATCCTGACCGAATTTCTACGCCACTGGTACCTGGTGCTGGCCTTCATCGCGCTGGTGTTCATCCTGTGGCGGTGCTACACCAGACCTCGTCTTGAGGTATATCGCTTCGGTTCCCACTACTATATCTCCCAGGCCATAGCCCTACTCGTGATGATACCGCTGGCCATTGTGGGCATCCGCGGCAGTGTCACGGCAGGCACGAGGCCCATCACCATCAGCAACGCCAACCAGTTTGTCAACCGCCCTGTAGAGTCCTCGGTGGTGCTCAACACGCCATTCTCGATGATACGCAGCATCGGCAAGAAAGCCTTTGTCACACCCGATTACATGCCTGCAGGGCAGATGGAGGCCATTTATAGCCCCGTACACGGCCATCCCGTGACCGATGAGTTGAGCCACAAGGGCAAGAACGTGGTCATCCTCATTGTCGAGAGCATGGGCAAGGAGTACATCGGGGCGCTGAACCGCGACCTGGACGGTGGCCAGTACAGGGGGTACATGCCCTTTGTGGACAGCCTGGTGGAGAAATCGCTGACTTTCAAGTACAGTTATGCCAACGGTCGCATCAGCATGGACGCCATGCCATCGATACTGTCGGGCCTGCCCATGATGGTGGAATCTATTTTCCTCACCCCGGCGTCGCTCAACGACGTGGACGGCATCTCGTCGATACTGGGACGCGAGGGCTACGGCACAGCCTTCTTCCACGGCGGCCACAACATCTCGATGGGCTTCAGCGCCTATGCCCACAGCATCGGCTACAAGGACTACTACGGGCTTGACGAGTACTGCCAGTCACCCAAATATGGCGGCATGGACGACTTTGACGGCAAATGGGCCATCTGGGACGAGCCTTTCCTGCAGTTCACCCTTGACAACATCGGGCAGATGAGCCAGCCCTTCCTGGCCACCGTGTTCACGGCCTCGTCCCATCACCCCTATAACGTGCCCGAGCAATACCGCGACTCGCTCAAGGACGAGGGCGGACGTCCCATCCACAAGTGTGTGCGCTACACCGACCTGGCCCTGCGGCGCTTCTTTGAGCGCGCCAGCCATGAGCCGTGGTACCAGAACACCGTGTTTGTCCTCGTGGCCGACCACACCAACCAGAACAGCCACGACGTGTACAAGACCGATCTGGGCCTGTACAGCATCCCCATCATTTTCTTCACCCCCGACGGCTCCATCAAGCCCGCAATGCGCGATGACGTCATCGCCCAGCAGACCGACATCACGCCGACGCTGCTGCACCTGCTGGGCTACGAACGGCCCTATCTGGCCTTCGGCAACGACCTGCTGGGAGAGGATCCGGGGCAGACGTGGGCCTTCAACTACAATGCCGGCATCTACCAACTGATCAAGGGTGACCTGATGCTGCAGTTCGACGGCGAGAAGACCACCGCACTGTACCGCTACAAGACCGACCGACTGCTCAAGGACAACCTGGTGGGCCAGTTGCCCCAGCAGCAGGAGATGGAGCAGTTCGTCAAGGCCCTGATACAGCAATACATGTCGCGCATGAACGAGAACCGCCTCAAGCCCTGAGTCGGGCTACAGCACACACAGGGGTCATAATAAACCATCAGCCGCAGTGGGACAATCCCATTGCGGCTGACGGTATCTGAAGGGCAGCGCCCGGCCATGAAAAGGTCATGGCCGTCGCTGGAAAATGCTTACTCGATCACGAACTGATAGAGCGTGCAGCGGATGGTACTGCTGCCACAGTTGCCGGCGGCCATCTGGCGATAGGCGCGGCCGATGTACCAGGTCCAGTAGTCGGTGAAGTCACCCATCGAGCCGTTGGACTTGGTGTACTGCAACTTGCCCAGGTTGGCACCCGTCTGAGCATCAATGCGATAGAGGCAAACCTCGCGGCGCTGGCTACCGCTACTGTTATAGACGGTCTTGCGGATGTTGCAGGTGAACCACGGTGTGCACTCGCCGAAGGCAACAGGCTGGCCCACGGGCTCATACTCCTTGGTATCCAGGTTCTGAACACCATACTGCACCTTGTCGGTGATGGGCGTGCCATCGGCCTCATAGAGCAGGTTGATGAACTGGACGCGGCACAGCGAGTCGGTGTCCAGGGCGGGATTGAACTCGGGAGCGGGATTCATCTCGATGGGTATGGGATCCTTGTCAAGGTCGTGAACAAAGATGACATAGCGCTTGCCAGCCTCGACATTCACGTTCTTGTCATAGACCACAGGGTACTCATAGATGGGCTCGCCAGTGGGCGTTTCACCCACCTTAACCCTGCTGTGGAGTTTCACGTTGACCGAGCCGGCATCAACGACATAGAAGCGGTTGGTGCCACCCGAGGGTACCGTGTTGAACGTGGCCAGGAATGTGGCGCCATCATTGCCGTACTCAATACCATTGAGGTCGATAAAGTACATATAATTGGCTGCGCCAGCGGTCACGGGAGCATAGTAGCCCACCTGAACATAGGCCTTGGACGACTCGTCAACAGGCTCGGCCATGTAGGAGACATCCTTCTTCTCGCAGGAGCCCATTGTGACTGCCACCAGCAGCAATAATGCTATATATTTGAAATATTTCATAATCATTGATTTTTATTGGATCATTAAATAATATATCATAATGAAGTGGGCATGTCACCGGGATAGCAGAACCACATGATCGAGCACTGATAGTCAAGCGCGTCGCCCGGTATGGGCAACAGAGCCTGCAGGTTGTTGAGGTTCCACATGTACTCGGAGTTGTAACGCGGGCGCAGGCGGAAGCAAGGTGAACCGTTGTTGTCCTCGTTGTAGGCACTCTTGCGGCCCTGCACCTGGGCGGGTTGCAGCCAGAATCCCTTGTAAACCTTGGTGGGGTCGGTGTCAAGTTTCTGGTTGAGGGTCGTCTTGTCCCAGCCGTTGAGGTACTTGGGATAATCGCCCGTGTAGTCGATGTCATAGAAGTTCTTGCGCAGGTCAACCCAGGCCTCGATAGCGCCCCAGGGATAGAGGGCAAGATACTTCTGCATCATGATGTGGGACAGTGAGAAGTCACTCATGGGCAGACCGGCCACATAGGGGCCGTTGAGGTACTCGGCAGCCAGCGAGTTGAAGGTGGCCTTGGTCACCTTGTCGCCCTGGTGGTAATTGCCGTTGACGGTGCCTGCCACGATGTAGGAAGAGGTGAAGTCCATATCGGCCCTCAGAGCCTTCTTCCAGGTCTCAAAGGCGTCGCTCTTGCTGCCATACTTGAACTGAACCTCGGCCAGGTCAAACAGCAACTCGCTGTAGGTTGCCATGATGTAGGGGGCGTCATTGTGATAAATCCAGTGGCCATCGCCGTCATAGGTCGTGTTGGACACGGCATTGCGACCCCAGAACGAGGGAGCGGTGCCGATGGGACCCGTGGCACCGGTGAAGCCCGAGCCCACATAGTAGAGGCTGCGCAGGACTTCCCTGTTGGTGATCGTGGCGTAGTTATTGCTGTCGGTGGTCGCCAGTTTCACGAGTCGGCGCGGGTCAAAGTGGCCGGCGTCGGGCAGGGTGTCGCTGGTGATCTGCTTGTCGAGCAACTGGTAGGGATAGTGCTGACGGTTGATGGCATTGGTATCCTCGGTCTGGATGTAGTTGCCCTGCTCGTCATACTTGCGGATCGTTCCCGTGAACAACTGCACGGCATAGTCGTGCTGGAAATAACTGTAACTCAAGTTGCCGCGATAGGGACCCCAGAAGTTGTTATAGCCGCTCTCGGCAGCATCGGCGCCACCGCCGGCAATCTTGAGGGTCGCGTTGTCATCGTTGCTGGCAAAGGCCTTGCCCACGGCAGTGATGAACTCGTCATAGTACTTCTCCTTGAAGTCACGCTTGTTGGTCAACGAGACCAGGTTGCGTGCAATCACCGCATAGCAGAACTTCACCCACTTGTCCTTGTCGCCACCGTAGATGTAATCGTTGTTGATGATGCGGTTGCCATAGGCCGAATTATCCTCCCTGGTCAGGTAGTCGATAGCCTGATAGGCCCACTCGCGCACCTGGGGATAGATGTCGGACTGATAGTCATACTCATGCGAGAGGCGACCGGCCTCATAGGCCTGCTTCATGGGGGCCTCACCGTTGACCTTGGTCAACAGGTCCCATGAGAAAGCCTTCATGGCCAGACCGATGCCGGCAAGCGTCCAGTTCTCGGCCTCAACGCTCTGGTTGATCATGTTCTCCAGGTTCATGCCCTGGTTCCAGTAAACCATGCGCCATGCCTCGCCACCGGCATCACTACCCTTGGAGTAATAGTGGTTGGCAAATGACGTGTAACTCGATGTACCCATCATCTGGGTGAGCGGCGCGATGGCACGCAGGTCCCAGTAGATGCCCTGATAAGCCTGCTGGATACCGGCCAGGTAGAGGTAACCCTCCACATAGTCGGGCGCGTCGGTGTTCTTGTTCACATCCAGATAGTCGTCACAGGATGTCAGCCCCAACGTCACGCAAGCCAGCGCACACAGTATAATTGATTTCAATGATTTCATAATTTATCTAAGTTTTTAGTTTTAAGTTTTTAGTTTTAAGTAGGATTTGTATCGCCTAGAAACGTTTGTCAAGAGGTAATATTACTTACAACTTAAAACTTACAACTTAAAACTCAATTAATCCTTACTTCACGATGATTTCACAGATAGAAACGCGGTTCCAACTCAGTTCGTCAAACATGTTGCTGATACCCTGGCCACCGGCATTGATGCGGTTGGCGGCGATACCGTACTTGTTGACGAGCATGTCCTTAACGCTAGCGGCACGGCCGTTAGCCAACTTGATGTTATTGTCCTGGTTGCCCTCGGGCGAAGCATAACCCTTGATCTCGCAGGTTGCCTCGGGATGGCTCTTCAGGTAGGCTGCCACGCGCTCAACGTTGGCACGCTGGTCGGCAGCGATACCGGTCTTGTTGACGGGGAAGTGAACGAGCACGTTCATGTACTTGGCGCTGTTGTCAACCACCTTGGGGGCGGCATTCTTGGCAGCGTTCAGGTCGTTGCGGCAGTTGGCCAGGGCGCGGTTGGCGGCGTCAAGGTCGCTCTGCATCTGGGCCAGGCGGCTGTTGTAGTCATTCTGTGCATTGGCCAGTTGAGCACGCAGGTCATTGATCTGGTCATTGAGCGCGGTCGTGTTCTGGTAGGCGGGCTTGGGAGCCTCGTCGTTGGAGCCGAAGGTCACACTCAGGCCCACCGAGTAGGTGCGGGGGCTGGGCAGCGACCAGCAGTCATAGCCTTCACCACCGGTACCACCGGCAGCGGCCGACATGGTGTTACCGGCAACGTCGGTTCCCGTGTAATTGGTGATGGTGAACAGGTCGTTGGCCGACGCATAGACGCTCGCATTCTGGATGGTGCCGCGGGTCACGTTGCGCAGCCAGTTCTGCGGCAAGATGTAGGCCAAGCGCAGTTCCTGGCAACGGATGTAGTTGACCTTGTGCTGGATCCAGTCCTCATCACCACCGGTGTAGGTGTACTGACCATACTCGCCCAGGTTGACGGCGATGGTGTTCTTGGTGGGATTGTCGGTATCCTGCTTGCCGTCGTAGAGCACGCCGTCAAAGACCACGAAGCCCTTCTCGCGCATGTCAACCGAGAGCCAGTTCAGACCAGTGCCCAGCATGTCGCGCATGGTAGCGTTGACAACGTCGGCATGGTAACGGCCCTGGAACATGGCGCTCAAGCGCCAGTTCTTGACGCTCAAGGCGGTGGTGAAACCGAAGCGCAGTTTAGGCTCACGGTTACCGATGATGCTCCAGTCGCTGGAAACGCGGGGCAGACCCGTGGTGGGGTTGATCAGAATCTGACCAGCCTCGTTGCGCTCATAGGCCTGACCGGTCACGGTGCTGATGGGGTGACCCTTCATCACACCGTTGCGGATGCCACCCGAGTTCCAGGTGTAAGCGTTATAGAACTCCTTGAGGTTATCGGGCAGGTAAACGACCTTACTGTTGGTGTGCGACACGTTCACGCCCACATTCCAGCGGACGTCATTGGTGCGCACGACGTCAACGTCGGCGTGACCTTCCCAACCCCAAGTGTTAAACGTGCCGACGTTCATGTTGTTCAACACAAAGCCGGTTGCATAACTCATGCGGAAGCCGGTCACGATCTGGTCGGCACAGTGGGTGCGGAACCAAGTGAAGTCGGCATTGATGCGGTCGTTCCACATGCGGGCCTCAACACCAGCCTCATAGGAGGTGGTCATCTCGGGCTTGAGGCTGCGGTTGGGACCAGTGTAGCCATACTTGTAACCGCCACCTGTCAGGCCAGTAGGCTCGAGTTCGGGATCGATCGAGAGCACGGGGGCATCCTTACCCACCTGGGCAATAGCGCCACGCAGTTTCAAGTAGTTGATGAAGCCGACGCGCTTCATGAAGCCCATCTCGCTCAACACGATTGAGAGTTCACCGGCGGGATAGAAATAGTGGTTATTGTCCTTGGGCAGGGTCGAGGACCAGTCGTTACGGAAGCGGCCGGTCAAGAAGATCATGTTGTTGTAGCCCAACTCCAACTGGCCCGAAACGGCCTGCACGCGACGCTTGGTGGAGCGCTTCTTGCTGGTCACGGTGCTCTCGGTACAGTTGTTGATGCTGTAGAAGTCGATCACCTTGAAGTTGTAACCATAGGACGACAGGCTGGTCACGCCGTTCTCCAACTGGTGGTAACCCACCTGCACGCCCAGCGAGTACTTGTTGTCCTTCCAGGAGTTGTTATAGCCGGCGAGCACGTTGAGCGTGGGGTCGCTGGTGTTATACTTGGTGATGTGGTAGGTACCGCGGTTGTTGCTGTCGTCAACACTCTGGTTAGCGCTCACATAGTAGGGGTGGGTACCGTTCTCATAGGATGAGGTGCTCACGTCCCAACCCATCTGCAGGCGCAGGTAGGTGTGGGTGATGGGCGTGAAGTTCAACGAGAAGGCGCTGATGATGCGGTCGGTCTCGTCGTGCATCAGGTTCTTGTTCAAGCCGAACAGCGGGTTCAGCAGGTCGGTGTCGGTATAGAAGGCGGGATACTTCATGTGGGAACCGTCCTCGGCCAAGTACTGGCTCATGTCATCGACACTGGGCCAGCGGTAACTGGCGCGCACGGGACCGTTGGTACCACGCATGGCCTTGTCGTTCTTGGCGTTGACATACTGCATGCTACCTTCCATCGACAACCACTTGGTCAACTCGGCACGGCCAGCCAGCGAGAGGTTGGTGCGGGTCAGGTTAGTGGTCTTGATGACACCATCCTGGTCAAAGTAGGATGCACTGGCGCGGATCGACATCTTCTCGTTACCGGCCTCCAGCGACACGTTGTGGCGGTGCATGAAACCAGTCTGCAGCACGGCTGCCGTGTTGTCAAAGAAGGGCAGCGAGTGGTCATACAGTGAACCATAGCGGCTCGTGAAGTAGAAGTTGGCGGCACCATAGGCACCATTGATGTACTTGTCCTGGATCTCGGGCCAGCCATAAGCCTTGGACCACGAAATCTGGTTGCTGTAGGTCACGCGGGCGCGGCCCGAGCGGCCCTTCTTGGTGGTGATGATGATGGCACCGTTTGACGCGTCGCTACCATACAGAGCGGCGGCAGCGGCACCCTTCAGCACGGTCATCGACTCGATGTCCTCGGGGTTGAAGTCGTTACCACGCGACGAGTAGTCGGTCGTGCGGGGAGTCAGGCCCGTCAAGCCACCGTCGGCGGCTGCCAGACCCGTCGTGGGGTTAAACGAGGTGTTGTTCATGGGAATACCATCGATGACATACAGCGGCTGGTTGTTACCGCTCAGCGACGTGGCGCTGCGCAGCACAACAGTCGTCGATGCACCAGGGGCACCACCCGAACTAACGACGCTCATACCCGACACACGGCCTTGAAGGGCCGTGATAAAGTCGGTGCGGCCCGACTCGATAATGTCCTGGGCCTTGACATTCTGCACCGAGGAACCCACGGTGCGGGCAACACGTTTCATACCGAACTCGGCCGTCACCACTACGTCTTGCAGGGTGTTGGCTCCCTCGGCCATGACAACGTTGGCGGCTTGGGACGCGGGAACTTCCATCGCGTCATAGCCCACAAAGGAGAAGACGAGCGTCTGGTTGGGGTTGGCCTTAATCGAGTAACGGCCATCGATGTCGGTGGTCGTGCCCGTATTAGTGCCCTTTACCCTCACATTAACGCCAATCATCGGCTCTCCGTTGGCGTCCTTGACGACGCCCTGAACTCGGTTGCTCTGGGCTGTAGCTGTGAATCCCGTGCTGAATTGGCTCGGCGCCAGTCCGGCAGGGGCACCCATGGCTATGGCCAGTGTGCAGAGCAGTGCTAATTGTTTTTTCATACGCACTTTGCTTTTAATTGATTTGAAGTTAATGAATTGGTGTATATATTATTGCTTTCTGTTATAATAGTTTTTATTAGGTTAAACCATCGTCAAGATCCCTTACTGTGCGCTTTCAGCATGGTCTTGGAGGCTTTGAAGTGGCAAATTTGCAAAAAAAGTTTAATTCAAACAATTTTTTCGCAAAAAAAATACCTTTTTTCTACTAGAATAGACACATCTTTTGCATTTATGTATCAAATCGTTATGTGTTATCTTCTTTTTTTCAATAAAATTAACATCACCCTGCTGCCATGTAACTCTTCATCCAAAACACATAATCACACATTCACGCCCTTAGTCGCGCAGTATTTTTTAATTCAGATTGTCTTTGTTGTCTTCCAAACCGAAAAAGGAAAATAAGTACAATAAACACTATGGCATCAGCGCGCGGCATTCAAAATCTCACTCTAAGCCGCGAAGCGATATTATTCTTTACCAGACACCAGTACCCCCCCAAAAAAACAGCCGCCGGGGCTGTTTGGTAGCCTCGGCGGTCGTTATTACGGAATAGGGTAGAGGATTACTCCTGGTCGCTGTCCCACCATACGGGGATGGTCCAGGCGTCGTCCTGA
>CAMKOE010000004.1 GCA_946414395.1 uncultured Porphyromonadaceae bacterium
AGAACAAAATGAAAATCGGAGTTTTTCATTTTTTATGTCGCGACGCCGCCTGATTTCTTTAAAATGAGTAACTTTGCGGCACAAAGTCCCAAAAAAAGAAAAAATGAAGAAGATAGCCAAGACCAACGCTGCCAGACTGCTTGACGCCGCCGGCATACAGTATGAACTCATCCCCTATGAGGTGGATGAGAACGACCTGGGTGCCGGCCATGTCGCCGACCTGCTGGGCGAGAACGTTGATCAAGTGTTCAAGACGCTGGTGCTGCAGGGCGACAAGACGGGCCATCTAGTGTGTGTCATCCCTGGGGCCGAGGAGGTGGACCTCAAGAAGGCCGCCAAGGTGTCGGGCAACAAAAAGGTGGACTTGATTCCGATGAAGGAACTGCTGGCCACGACGGGTTACATTCGTGGCGGTTGCTCTCCAGTGGGCATGAAGAAGCCGTTCCCGACCTACATCGATGAGACTTGCATCCTGTTTGACTACATCTTTGTGAGCGCTGGGGTGAGAGGCATGCAGTTCAAAATCAATCCGCAGGCGTTGACCGAATTTGTCGAGGCCGAGGTCGTTGACTTAATTGCCGAAAAGACCGAATGAACATGATAGGCAAGATATTAACACTCACTACCTTTGGTGAGTCGCACGGACCCGCGATGGGTGGCGTGATGGATGGTGTGCCCGCCGGTGTGGACATTGATCTGGAGGCGTTGCAGCGCTTTGTGGACCGCCGCCGCACGGGACAGTCGGCATGCAGCAGCACCCGTGATGAGCGGGATAGGGTAGAGGTGCTCTCCGGAATCTGGCAAGGAAAGACCTTGGGAACCCCCATCGGCTTCATCGTTCGCAATACTGACGCCCGTAGTGGTGACTATGAGGATATTGCCCGCTGTTACCGCCCCAACCATGCTGATTACACATGGCAGGCCAAGTATGGCATCCGCGACCCGCGAGGAGGCGGACGTGCCTCGGCCCGCGAGACCGTTGCCCGTGTCGTGGCTGGCGGCATTGCCATGCAGGTGCTGGATAAGTTGGGCATCATCATCGAGTCTGCGATCAAGCAGGTGGGCCCATGCGTTGTCGAGACTGCCGCCGACGTGGAGCCTTTGGCCGCCGAGGCCGCCCGCTGTGGTGATACTCTGGGGGGCGTCGTCGCTTGCACGGTCAAGGGAGTTCCCGCTGGGCTGGGAGAACCTGTCTATGGCAAGTTGCATGCCCAGTTGGCATCTGCCATGATGAGCATCCCGTCGGTGCATGGGTTTGACTACGGTGATGGATTTGACATGGCCGCTAAGCGTGGTAGCGAGGTGATGGACGTGTTTGAAAAAAGGGAGGACGGCACAATCGGCACACGGTCCAACCACAGCGGTGGCATCCAGGGTGGCATCAGCAACGGTGAGGATATCACCATGCGCATCGCCTTCAAGCCCGTGCCCACACTCATGCGTCCTGTACCCACGGTTGACCGTGAGGGTAACCCCGTGACGCTGCAGCCCCGAGGCCGTCATGATGCGTGTGTATTGCCCCGGGTCCTGCCCATTGTCGAGTCGATGGCAGCCCTTGTGATTTTAGATAATTATTTGATTAAGAAAACCAATGTGCTCTGACAATAACAAAAAGGAATTTTTCAAGGATTACTACCTCGCTGCCGGCGAGTGCAACCCCCAGGGCGAAATGCCCTTAACGCTGTTGATGACCCGCATCATCGAGGTGGCTACCCTGCATGCCAACTCTTGGGGAGTGGGTTATGCCCGCCTCATCCAGGACAACCACGTGTGGGTGCTATCGCGGGTTACCATCGAGGTTACACGTTTTCCCCGTGTCAACGAGTACTACCGCCTCACCACCTGGATCGAGGACTATAACCGCCACTTCTCGCAGCGCAACATGCGGCTGGACGATGCCGACGGCAATACGCTGGGATATATGCGCACCATCTGGATGGTCATTGACCTCAGTAGCCGTGCCAGCGTCGATATTTCCCAATTGAGTTACATCCGCGAGAATATTTCCGACCTGCCGTGCCCCATCGAGCCGATGAGCCGTCTGCGCCCCATTGCCGAGGGGCATGCTGTGGATTATACCTTCGGCTACATGGATTGTGACTTCAACCGCCACGTCAACACCGTGCGCTACCTGTCACACCTGATGAATCTCTTCGACATGGACTGCTATGACAATTACTTCATCCACCGCATGGAGATTTCCTTCATCAAGGAAACCCATTACGGCGAGACCTGCCAGTTCATCATCGACGATGGCGACCCGATGGATTCGCACATGAGTGTCACCGACATTGATGGCAATGACCATGTGCGCGCCCGCTTCCGTTGGCAAGAACGCTAATGGGAGAAAACGGCTCTAAACTATGTGTCCTGAAGGAAGAAAGTCCTCTTGTGTGAAAATGGTCAGTCGATAATGCTTGTGCCGTCGATGGAGGCAAACTGCTCGCGCAGTCCCGGCACCTTGTCGGCATCGGCCTCGATGGTCATCGAGCACACGTTGTCAAAGGCCTGCTCAATCACCCGCAGGTCGCTCTTTTTCACGACTTTCATCACGTCGTTCATGCTCAAGTAGGGGAAGGTGAACGACAGCCGTGCCTGCTCGTGGCACTCGAGTATCTCGCCAGCCTCGATGGCTAGTCGGGCCGCTTCGCGATAGGCCACAATGAGCCCCGATGTGCCCAACTTGATACCGCCAAAGTAGCGGATCACCACAATCACGATGTTGGTCAGTTCAAATGAGTTGATTTGGCCCAGGATGGGTTTGCCGGCAGTGCCGCTAGGCTCGCCGTTGTCGCTGCTCAGGTACTCGCTGCGCTCGGTGCCAATCATGTAGGCCCAGCAGCAGTGACGGGCGTCATGATACTCGTTGGCATAACGCTTGATGACGGCACGGGCCTCGTCGGCGCTTGACACGGGCTCGGCAAACGCAAGGAAGCGGGACATCTTCTCGCGATAGATGCCCTGCGACACGCCCTTCACTGTCTTGTAGAAATCACTCATATTGTTGGTCGGCTGGTGCGGCAAAGGTACTCAAAATCCCCAATATGGCAAAAATTGTCCCTATCAGGAGACTGTCGCGCGTCGCTACCGTTAGAATCCCAATTTCTTGCGCACGTCTTTCTTGACGGCATCCTTGTTGAGGAAGATGTAGGTGGTATTCAGTGCGATGTAGGCCTTGGACATGTACCAGATGCCCTGATAATCGCCCGTCTTGCCCCATGAATTCTTCACCATGTAGTACTCGCGGCCGTTCTGATCACGGGCGATGCCGTAGATCACCATCACGTGGTCATAGGTCGATTGCCAGTTGTCGAAGCGTTCCTGGCGCAACTGCTGGGTGGGCACCAGTTCGGGTGTCTGGGCGCCGAGCCGTTTCAGCGATTCGGCTTTCTCGGCCTTGGTGAGTTTCAGCCAGCGGGCGGCATCACTGCCCGTCAGGTCATCGGCATGCTCGATGTCGGCGGCGATGCCCAGTCCCGTGCGGGTGAATCCGTCCTCGCTCACGTCACCGCCCCAGCACACGGTGTAGCCCTGCTTGAGTGCCTCGTCGATGGTTGCCATCATCTCGTCGAGGGTGACGTTCCAACTGGGGCGTGGGCGCCACTTGTATGGGGCCTCGATGACAAATTGCTCATAAAACGGGTGATGGGTGAAACTCGTGATGCTCACGTAGTCGTTCTTGTTGATGCCCAGCGCCTTGGCAAAACTCTGCGGTGTGTATTGCTTGCCCTGATAGGTGAACGTCTCGGGACACTGACCCAGGTAGGCGTCGAGGATGCCCTGCAAGCCCACCTTCCACTGGGTGGTCAACTTGGTGCTGTTACCCTTGGCGATGGATTCCACATAGGGCTCCAGTGTGGCGAAAAACTCGGTGAAGTTGGCCAGCGTGTCGCCAATCATCGAGCCGGGGCGCGCCATGGCCTCCTCGGGGCAGATGCCGTGACGGTTGATGACTTCCAGAACATCGTCGGCCGAACCTCCCTCCGAGAAACGGCTATAGCCGTGCATCCTCACGTGGTACTCAGCACAATCGACATAGTCCTTGCTGGCCACAAACATCTCACTCAGGTCATACACCTTGCCTGTCGTGCGTAGCAGTTCGGCCTCGATAAAGCCAATTGTGGCATAGGACCAGCACGTGCCGCTACGGTTCTGGTTCTTCACCGGCGTAATGGGGTTTTCCAGCACGGTCTTGAATAAGATATCCTCACTCGCTTGGCTCGTGAACGTATAGCCAAAGCACATCAGCATCAAGCAGATAATAGTCTTTCTCATTATATATCACGTTTATGTTGTTCGCAAATATACAATAGATATCCCAGTCAACCAAATTTTCCAGAGCCTCCTGCCGTGATTTTCATCTTTGTTTTACTGATTGAGAAAGATTTACTCAAATCACCGAAATCTAAAAGAAAGTGATGTCTTGGGCGTAATGATCGCTATCCTTGCCCGCTGATTTTAATAGTTGACTACCTATAATGAAGAATGAACTCTAAGGTATAAATCGACATGAAGCATCAAGCGATATCCATACAAAAAGTGTTGCTACACATATACTTATTGGACCATTCGAAAACCAATTTAAAAAGATGAGGCCCTTCGTGGTTCAGGTAATTTCTTCAAGGAAACACCGTCTCTATTTCGTCTATAAGTTTCCTTAAAAAGAACGGTAACACGTTGCTCAACAACGTGTTACCATACCAAAGGCGGAGAGGACAAGATTCGAACTTGCGGTAGAGTTACCCCTACGGCAGTTTAGCAAACTGCTGGTTTCAGCCACTCACCCACCTCTCCGGGAGCCAACTGAAGTATTTTCATTAGCGAGTGCAAAGGTACTGCTTTTTTTTATATCTGCAAGTGTTTTTGCGGTTTTTTTTCAAAAAAATATTGTGAGCATAATGCAAATCCCTTTTTTCTTGACTTTTAGCAGTCTCTATTACAAATTTTTGTATCTTTGCACCTCGTTAAGAACGGGCAAACATGCCTGTAATCATTTTTTAAAGTCAATTTTATGGCAGATATCACAATAGCGGGCGTAATGCGCGCTGGGGCATACTCGCCCAACCATATTGGAAATGACACGGCTATCTTTAATCTGGTGGCCGAGCAACTGCGCAAGCGTGGTTGTCAAGTCAATGTTTATAGTGAGGAGCAATTCAACAAGCAGGAAATCGAGGAGCCTGTAGTGCTGGCCATGTGCCGCGAGCGCGAGAGCATCGCCAAGTTGCAGCGCCTCGAGGACGAGGGTAAACTGGTAATCAACTCGGGTTACGGTATCGAGAATTGCACGCGGGAGCGCATGACGCGCATCCTGTTGGGAAACGGCATCCCTTATCCTGAGAGCCTGATTGTGAACACCAACGAGAACATCAAGTCGCAGTTGAAGAAGGCTGGTTTCAAGTCCTGCTGGATCAAGCGTGGTGACTTCCACGCGATGCACAAGGAGGACGTCAGTTACGTGCGCCATCCCGAGGAGGCTCAGGAAGTGTTGCAGGAGTACTTCTACCGCGGCATCACGCGTGCCGTGATCAATGTGCACCTGGTGGGCGACTTGGTGAAGTTCTATGGTGTGAAGGGTTCCCAGTTCTTCTATTGGTTCTACCCCTTTGACGAGGGCCACAGCAAGTATGGCTGGGAAGAGGTGAACGGCCATAGCCAGGGCATCGATATCGACCTCAAGGAGTTGAAGGACATCTGCTCGCGTGCTGCCGAGGAACTGAATGTGGTCATCTATGGTGGTGATTGCATCGTGGATCCCGATGGCACCATCCGCATCATCGACTTCAATGACTGGCCCAGTTTCGCTCCGTGCCGCAATGAGTCGGCTCCCCATATTGCTAAGGCTGTTCTGGCGATGGCCAAGGCTCATCTGGGTCTGTGAGTATCATATTTATATAGGAATAATCATCATAAATGCACACGACATGACATTAAAAGAAGAATATCAGGCATCGCTCAAGTCGATGGATACCGAGGAGTGGTTTGACTTGCATTTTCATCGTCCACTGGGTTTCCTGTGGGCAAAGTTTTTTGCCAAATTGGGTGTGTCCCCCAATGCCATCACTATCGCCAGCATTTTTATGGGCGTTTTTGGTGGCATCCTGCTCTATTTTGGACAGCCCGACTTGGCTTGGCTCAATTGGCTGGGCATGCTGCTCATCACGTGGGCCGACACCTTTGACAGTGCCGATGGCCAGTTGGCTCGCTTGACGCAGCAATATTCCCGCATGGGCCGCATCCTGGATGGCGTGAGCGGTGACTTCTGGTTTGCCGCGATTACATTTGCGCTGGTGTTCAGGGAACTGGACTTTGGCGACAGCCTGTTGGGAGAATACTTTTATAATAATGAGTGGCAGATATGGACCCTGGCTGTCCTGTCGGGTGTGAGCCATGCCCTGCAGGCCGCGATAGCCGACTATTATCGTCAGTTCCACCTCTTCTTCCTCAAGGGAGAGCAGGGTAGCGAACTGGATAGTGCGGCCAAACTCAGCGAGCAGTATCACCAGTTGGAGTGGGGTGCTAATTTCTGGAGCAAGATGCCGCTGTTTTTCTACCGTGCCTACACGGCCAACCAGGAGCGCATGACTCCCCACATGCAACGCCTGCGCTCTGCCTTGATCAAGCGATATGGCGAGAATGGAGTTCCCACTATGGAGTTCCGCAGTTACTTCCGCCAGTTGAGCCTGCCGCTGATGAAGTACACCAATATTCTAACCTTCAACACGCGCATCATCGTCTGCTTCATCATGGTGCTCATCAACATGCCGTGGTTGTACTTTGCCTTTGAGGTGGTAATCCTCAATATCCTGTTGATCTACATGATATTGCGTCATGAGGGCATCTGCAAGAAGGCACTCAAGCACCTCGAGCAACAGTAACCGAATATAAATCAATACATTAATATTTAACCCATAAACAGTAACAAGATGAAAAAGTGCCTGACATCCTTCCTTGTCCTGCTCGCTGCGGTTGCGGCCTTGCAGGCAGATGCTGCTATCCCCAGCAATTACTATAATGGCGCGCTGGGCAAGAGCGACCGTGACTTGATGCTTTCTCTCCATCAGGCTATCAATGGCCATTACAGGGTTTATTACTCTAATCTTTGGGCTAAGTTCCAGACCACTGACTGTAATGGCACGACTATCATCGACCGCTATGCCGACACTCATTTCACCTACGGGACGGACCAGTGTGGCAGTGGTGGCTATAACGCAGTGGGCGATTGCTATAACCGAGAGCACACTATCCCGCATAGTTGGTGGGGTGGCACTTCATATCAGAATGAAGAGACCGACACGATGTATAGCGACCTTTACCACCTGTATCCCGTGGATGGACTGGTAAACAGCAGGCGTGGCAATTACCCCCTGGGCGATTGTGACAACGGCAGTACCATCGGAACTGGAAAATTGGGCACCTGTACACATAGCGGCTATTCGGGCACTGTGTTTGAGGTCGCAGATGAGTACAAGGGCGATTTCGCAAGGTCATTTTTCTATATGGTGGTCCGTTATATGCACCGCGTGGGCACTTGGACACAGGACTATGGCAGTGCCGTGTTCACCAGCAGTTCCTATAAGCATCTCACCCCGTGGGCCATCAGCCAGTTGCTGGAATGGCATCGCAACGACCCCGTCAGCACGCTCGAGAGGAACCGCAACGAGGCGGTTTACGGCATCCAGCACAACCGCAACCCCTTTATCGACCATCCCGAGTTGGCCGAGTTCCTGTGGGGCAACATGACGGGAACGGCATGGACCGGAAGCGCTACGGTCAGCCCCGTGATTTCTGCGCCCTCCAATGGCTCGACCATCAATGTGGGTACCAATACGGGTAATGGTGTCAGCAAGACCATCACGGTCAAGGGAGTTAACCTGACCAAGACCATCACGGTATCCGTTACGGGCACGGGCTTCAGTGTGTCACCCTCGACGCTCACGGCAGCAGCCGTTAATGCCGGAACCGCTGTTACTGTTACCTATAGCGGCACGATCGCTAACGCATCGGGCCGATTGACCATCTCCAGCAGCGAGGCGAGCAGTGTTGTTACCCTTACCGCCAACTATAATACAGGAGGCAACACCGGTGGCACCCAGATCGTTGAGACATGGGAAGGCTGCACGGGTTATGGGTCATATTCCAATACTTCGATTCAGGGCCACGCCTTCAAATGGAGCACCAGTGATGTGGGTATATATGCTGATGACAATCGCAATGATGCCCAGAGTTGCCGTTTTGGCAATACGGCTACATCCTTTATTGCCATGGATGAGGATATCAGCGACGGCGTCAGCAATGTGGCTTTCTATGCCGCCAAGTGGGGTAGTGATGCCCAGCCCACGTTGAAACTGCAGTATAGTACCAATGGTGGAACTACCTGGGTTGATGCCGGCACCTGCTCGCCAAATGCGACCTGGCAGCAGTATATCTTCAACTTGAATGTATCGGGCTCGGTCCGCATCCAGATTCTCCAGACCAGTGGCCGCCGTCTCAATATCGACGATATCGCAATCACAACCAACCCCGCCGCGCCTGTCGAGGACCCCGTGTTGACCATCGGTGCGATACCGAATATCGAGGTCATGCAGGGCAATGCGTCACCTGCGGTGGGCGTAAAGATTACCAGCGAGAACAATAGCCAGGCTATCACTTTGACCGTGAGCGGCAATTTCCAGATAAGCCTTGACAGGAGAAACTGGTCTGATGAGTTGACCTTGGATCCGTCTGGCGAAACCGTGTTCCTGCGTGTGAAGAATACTGATGTTCCCGGAGTCTATAGCGGCTGTATGGTAGCCAGAGTGGGCAGTATGGAAGTTACTGCCGACTTTGAGGCTATTGTCCGCTCGACCGTGACCCTGGGTGACGTGAACAAGGATGGCAATGTCAACATCAGTGATGTGACGGCGCTTATCGACTACCTGCTCGGAAGCCTCGACGACCAGACGTTTGACACTAATGCGGCCGATGTCAATCAAGACTCATCGATTAACATCAGTGACGTGACCATGCTCATCGATATGCTGTTGAATGGTTCTGTAGCCATGGTGCTGCAGACCAGTGACTGGGATGCGGTTCCCGCTGCCGGTGGTATTGACCTGACGACCAGTGGGGAAGAGGTGATTGAAATTTATGATTTTGAAGCCAATCTTGTGGCTACCGTCCATCAGTCAGGGCTTGTAGAGTTGCCCGCGGGCATCTATGTGGTTACCAGCGAGACGGCGTCTCGCAAGGTGGTCGTCAAGTGACGGTTACACTACAGATAGTGACATAACTACAAACAGAGAAGAGCCCCATCTCGGCAAGAGGGGGCTCTTCTCTGTTAGTAGTTATGCCTTAGTTTATGCTGGATTACCGGCCGATGCAGTGATATTCAAATCCGGCCTGGTGCAGTTCCTCGCCGTCCAGGATGTTGCGGCCATCCAGGATCAAGCGGCCTTTCATCTTGTGCTGCAGGGTATCGACATTGGGCATGCGAAACTCTTTCCACTCAGTCACGAGCATCAGGGCGTCGCAGCCCTCGGCTGCATCATACATGTCGGCTGCATAGGTGACAGCGACTCCGATGCGACGGCGGCACTCGTCCATGGCAACGGGGTCATATACCTTAACCGTTGCACCAGCCTTGAGCAGCAGGTCGATGAGTACCAGCGAGGGCGCTTCACGCATGTCGTCGGTCTCGGGCTTGAATGAGAGCCCCCACATGCCCACTGTCTTGCCTGCCAGTTGTGCCTCGTCGCCATAGTAGTTGACCAGTTTGCGGTACAATACCAGTTTCTGGTCGGCGTTGACTTCTTCAACAGCCTGCAAGACACGCATGTTGTAGCCGTTGTCGGCGGCTGTCTTGATGAGTGCCTTCACGTCCTTGGGGAAGCATGAGCCGCCATATCCGCAACCGGCATAGAGGAATTTCTTGCCGATGCGTGTGTCGCTGCCGATGCCCTTGCGCACCATGTTGACGTCAGCACCCACCAGTTCACACAGGTTGGCGATGTCGTTCATGAAACTGATGCGCGTGGCGAGCATTGAATTGGCGGCATACTTGATCATCTCGGCCGACGGAATATCGGTGAAGATGAGCCTGTCGCTCACGATCATGAAGGGCTTGTACAGGCGGGCCATGAGTTTGCGGGCACGCTCGCTCTCGACACCCACGACAACGCGGTCAGGGCTCATGAAATCCTTCACGGCATTGCCTTCCTTGAGGAACTCGGGATTGCTAGCCACGTCAAACTGGACGTTAGCCCCTCGCTGTTTCAGTTCCTCCTCGATGACCTTCTTGACCTTTTGGGCGGTGCCGACAGGTACAGTGCTCTTGGTGACAACAACGATATAGTGGTTGAGGTGCTTGCCGATCGTGTGGGCCACTTCCAGGACATATTTCAAGTCGGCGCTGCCGTCCTCATCGGGTGGCGTGCCCACGGCGCTGAAGACAATGTCCACATTATTGATCACGTCTTCAAGCCTGGTGGAGAAGTGAAGCCTGCCCGATTTCATATTCTTCAGCACAAGGGTTTCCAGTCCAGGCTCATAGATGGGAATTACCCCCTTGTTGAGCGCGTCAATCTTGTGCTGGTCCACGTCAATACATGTCACATGGACACCCATTTCACTGAAACAGGTGCCCGTGACTAGTCCAACGTATCCGGTTCCTACAACCGCAATTCTCATTGATAAGAAATATTTATAGTGACCAGATAATTAATGTGATTCAAGTTCAATTATAGTTCCTGGTTGCCGGTAACGCCAAACTCGTTGGATACCGAACTGTCCTTGGGAGTGTCATCAACGTAATAGCCACCGCTATTGCCGCCGTAACCGTAACCATAGCCGTAACCGTAACCATATCCGTAGCCCTTGCCGTAGCCGTAGGCGTAGGAGTAGTTGTAGCGGGTCTTGCTCACCTTGATGTCGTTGATGAGGATGGTCATGTTCTTGATCTTGTGCTCGTCATACAAGCGCTCAAGTTCGTACATGTATTGCTGTTCAACCCTGCCGTCGCGGATTACATAGATGGTCAAGTCGGCATAGCGGTTGACGATGGCGGCGTCGGCAATCAGGTTGTAGGGCACGGTATCGAGAATGACATAATCGTACTCCTTCTTGAGTTGCTCGATCATCTGAGACATGTACTTGCTCATCAGCAGACCGGTCGGGTTGGGAGGAATAGCGCCGACACTGATGATGTCGAATCCCTCATGAAGCGCTCCGCGATGGATGACCTGATTGAGGTCGGTGACCTTTCCTGACAGGTAGGCTGATGCGCCCATACCGTCTTGAACGCCTACATATTCCGAGAACTTACCCTTGCGGAGGTCAAGGTCCACTACAATCACCTTCTTGTCCACATAGGTGTAAGCAAGAGCCAGGTTGACAGCAACAAAACTCTTTCCTTCACCAGACATGGTAGAAGTGAACTGGATGACGGTGCCCTCGTTATTAGGCTTCTTCTGGCCGGTGACAAAGTCCAAGTTGTTTCTCACTATTCGGAAGGCCTCATTCATGCGGTCATTGGATGTCTCGTTGACCACAATCTCACCCGTGACATGGTTCTTCTTGGCCGGAAGTTCACCCAGGATGGGGATGTCACAGACTTCCTCAACCTCTCGACGGGTATGAATGGTTTTATCCAGTGAGAAGTACCAGAATACACCATACAGAACCAGTGCGGGAAGAAGCAGACCAATTACCATACCGGTCAGCACGATGCGCGACAACGGCGCGGTGATGGGCGTATTGTTGGGGATGGCGGGCTCGATGACCTTGGCATTGGGCTCGGTAATTGCCATCTGCAACGCGTTCTCTTCACGCTTGTTCAGCAGGTAAAGGTACAGTTCCTCTTTGATCTTCTGCTGGCGGGTAACCTCGGTGATCGCCTTCTCATGAGCGGGGTTGGCCGTCATGCTGCTCTGGGCCATGTTCTGGAGGCGTTGTGCCTGGCCCTGCCTGGTGCGCAGTGTCGAGATGTAATTGTCAAGACTGGCGAGAATGGTCTTCCTCTGTGACGTCAATGAACTGTTAAGTTCCTTCATCACGGGGTTTTCCGAACTGGAGGTGGCAGAAATCTTCTGGTATTCCTGCATGGCCTCATTGTATTGTGAGATTTGGCTGGAAATACCGGCATTGTTCATGCCTGTATTCACGGGAATCAGGTCATTGGGGCCCATGCTGGCAATGAAGTGGCGGATCTGGGATGCCAGGTTGACCTCGAGGCTGACGTCAGACGTGTTCTCGAGTTGCTTCATGGCATTGGACGACTCGCCGAGCATGCGTGAGTTCACCGTGCTGGCGGTCAGCACGGCAACTTCATTGTCAACGCCGCTCAGGTCCTTTGACAGGTCGGCAACTCGCTCGGCGATAAAGGCTTCGGTGCTGCGGGCTACCTGATTCATGTCGTTGATGCCCTCCTGGTTGTAGGCGACTACCAGCGCATTCAGGATATCGGCACACAATTGGGGATTCTCGCCTCTGATGGCCAGGTCGAGCACGTCGCTATGCTCGTCGACCAGTTCCACAACCAGTGACTTGGACAATGCTCTGGCCGTCTGTGACGGGTTGTAAATGCGGACTATGACATTGTAATCGATGTAACGATCATCGAAGTTCTTGGTCTTTGTGATGGCGACAGGACCAAACTCGGTGTTGACCTTGTTGCCGAAGTGTGCTTTCTTCCATTGTCCATCGTTAACCTTGAATTCAAAGGTCTCTTCACTCTTGGGAACGATGGTGATCGAGAAACTGGTTGTCGTTTCTTTGAGAGGAGTTACCTGTACGGGGGTGTCCTTATAGATATTCACATCCCTGAGGAACATATGGCCAAAATACTGGACATTGAGTCCCAAGGAATTGACCACGACTTCCATGACCTTGGAAGATTTGATCTTGTGAGGCTCGTTAGGAATGTAGTTTACTGTGTTCAGTCCCAGGTCGCTGAAGGTCATCGACGGGGTGCCCTGTGCACTGTCTTTAGACCTGATAAGGATAGAAGTCTTTGCTACATAGAATTGAGACTGGCTTTTGCCATACAGGTAAGCAAGGCAGGCGCAGACAATCATTGATAACACGAACCAGTACCAGTTATAGGCACATGCCAAGAACAGTCGGTCCCACTTGATGCCGTTTCTTGCGCGTTTCTTTTTTTTGTTCTCGGCCGCCACTTTAGCGACCAGATCCTCTTGAATTATATCTTGCTGCATAATAAGTTAATTTTGTTCGAGTTTTATTTTATAACTATACTGTTGCGCTGTATGACACTTGATGTGACAGCATAATTCGCTGCAAATATAGTGTAATTGAGCCAAACGGCAAACTAAACTGAACTAAAAATCTCAAACACCAGCAATTTTTAGATAGCAAAAAAAGAGGCCATTTGTTGATGGCCTCTTAATATCTGATTGAAGTGGTGTCCGATTAGTCGATTTCCTCGTCTGCCTCGTAGCCGCCCATCTCGCGAATGGCGTTCTTCAGCATCACATACTGCTGGAACAGATGGTTAACGGGAACCTCGTCACGGGTGTAGTCGTGCATCGGGCTCTTGAGGAAGAAACTCAGGAAACGCTGGGTGCCGTAGCGGCCGGCACGATGGGCGAGATCCATGAGCAAGCACAGGTCGAGGCACAAGGGAGCGGCCAGGATGGAGTCACGGCACAGGAAGTTGATCTTGATCTGCATGGGATAGCCCATCCAGCCGAAGATGTCGATGTTGTCCCATCCCTCCTTGTTGTCGTTGCGGGGCGGGTAGTAGTTGATGCGCACCTTGTGGTAATAGTTGCTGTACAGGTCGGGCTGATTGTCGGCAACGAGGATGGACTCGAGGGTCGAGAGTTTGCTGACCTCCTTGGTGCGGAAGTTGGCGGGCTCATCGAGAACGAGACCGTCGCGGTTACCCAGAATGTTGGTCGAGAACCAGCCGTTCAGACCGAGCATGCGGGTGCCGATGATGGGGGCAAAACCGCTCTTAACCAGCGTTTGGCCAGTCTTGAAGTCCTTGCCTGCGATGGGCAACTGGGTCTTCTCTGAGAGTTCCCACATGGCGGGGATGTCAACCGTGGTGTTGGGGGCACCCATGATGAAGGGGCAATCCTCCATCAGCGCTGCATAGGCATAGCACATCGAGGGGGCAACCTTGTCAACAACGTTGTCCTTCATTGCCTGCTCCAGGGCAGCGATTGTGCCGTGGTACTTCATGTCCGGCTCAACGTAAATCTCGGTTGATGCGGCCCAGAGAACAACGACGCGGTCAACTCCGGTCTCCTTCTTGAAGTTGCGGATATCCTCGCGAATCTGCTCGGTCATGTCCCAGCGGTCCTTGCATTGCTTCACGTTGTCGCCATCGAGACGCTTGGCATAGTTCTTGTCAAATGCGGCCTTCAGGGGCTTGATCTTCAACAACTCGTCCTTGACGGGCTCAATGTCTTTCTCCTTCAACACCTCAGCGTTGATGGCGCTCTCATATGCGTTGGCGGGGAATACGTCCCAAGCGGCGAACACGAGGTCGTCCAGGCTGGGCATCGAGACGATATCTTTATAATGTAAATATTTCTTGTTCTCGCCTTTTCCTACGCGAATCTTGTCATACTGAGTCATGCTGCCGACGGGCTTTGCAAGACCCTTGCGAGCCATCATCACACCAGTCATGAACGTGGTGCTCACGGCACCCAATCCTACTACCATAATACCTAACTTGCCGGTAGCGGGCTTAACGATTTCTTTTGCCATAATCTTTTATTACAGTTAATGTTTAAATTGTTATCAAAATTTTTAAAACTGCCCCATAAAGAGACGTTTGTATTTTACAACAGAGTTCTGCTCTCGCAAAAAACGGCGCTAAATTACACCCTTTTTTTGAATTGAGAAACTAAATGTATTGTAAAAATGATTTAAAATATTTAAATTAAACCCATAATATATAAAAAAGTAAAATTTTCCAGGCGGTTAAGTTGTTAAATGTGAATTAATGTTAATGCTACCTCGGACTCAATTGGCCTTTTTTTTGACTTTTTTAAGCGAAAAACGGATTATCCGACTGTGATAACATTTTTTAGTAATTGCCATGTGGTTCAGTAACCATTCAGCGAAAACGCATAATCACCGATTCATGCGAACTCGCAGAGTTAATAATCCGCTAAGTGATTGATAGTAATTAACTTAACTGATTAATTCAATGGCTTTTATAACAATTACAAGTCCGCATGAATGCTATTGTAACAAGATTGGGGACTTATAAGCACCTCAGGACAAGGTCTTTAGCGATCTTGTGTCTTGGCGGGAATCGTTTCTCTCGACAGGTGGGGTAAATCAACCAGCGAGAAAAGCCTCGGCTGTGGAGATGTCATCAGCGTGATCAACGTCCACGATTTTGTCGATGCTGTAGGCTTTCAGGCTGAATCCTTCTTCGACCAGTGCGCGCTGGAAGTTGCGCATGCGGCTGATGCCTTGCTCGATGCAGTGGTCAAGCACGGTGAATGCCTTGTCGGTCATGGCATACACGCCACCAGAGACATATTTGGCTCCGTCCCATGGTTTGTCCTTGAATGCGGTGATTCCCATGTGCTCATTCACATCGACCCACAATGGCTTCTCATCGTCAACAAATGGTGTCACGGCCCACATGCCGTCATAGGCCTCATCGGCTTCAAAGGCGTCGATATATCCCTTGAAATCCTCTTCGCGGAAAATAGTGTCAACCGTGGTCAAGCAGAATTTCCCTTCGGGTATGACGCGGCTCAAGTGCCAGAAACTGTGCATAGAACTGGGTGTGGTTTTCACAACCAGGTTAAGGGGGACCGGTAATTCCAGGCTCTCGAGGTATTCACGCACCTCGGTCATGTGTTCGTTGACAATTATACTGATGCTCTCGGCATTGCACCTGAGCATGATGTTGATGAGCCTGCCGATCATGGGCTCTCCTTGCAGGTCGACAAGTGGCTTGGGCTTGGCAACACCTTCTTGGGCCAGTCTTGAGCCTTCGCCTGCTGCGATAATCGCATAATTCATTTTATTCCTATTATAATAATGTGTTAAAGTTTATCTATCCACTCGATAACTTGAGTGACGCTGGTGATGGTGTGAGGATGCGTTTGCTGGTCCTCATCGTCGGTCCATCCTTTACCCTTTAGCCACAAGACGTGGCATCCTATTGCTTCCGAGGGCTCGATGTCTTTGCGCAGGCTGTCACCCACCACCAGGACCTCCGATGGCGATAATTCAAGTGCGTCAACACCCAGGCGGAAGAGGGTAGGGTTGGGCTTGCGGATTCCCACAACGGCGCTCTCGATGATTCCTTTGAACAAGTGCCTGATGCCATATGCCCTCAACACCTCATCAATGTTGCCGTAGAAATTGCTCACCAGCATCATCGGGAAACGCTCGCTCAATTGCTCAAGCATGGGGCGGGCCTCCTCGATGCATGCACGGGCGGCCTGATCGCAATAGTCGGCAATCTGGTCGGTCCATCGATCCTTGCGGGCTTGGTCATAATCCTCTGGCAGATAACCCAGTTCGATCGCGACCTTTTTGTGCAACAGGGTGTGGAAATCGTCCTGTGGCATGATGATGCGCTCACGGGCCAGTGCGCGCTCACCTTCCACATAGGCGGTGCGGAATGTCGTCTTGTCGATGGGCACACCGGCGTTTTGATAACCCTGCCACAACACTTCGCTCCAGTGCACACCACGGCTGTCGAGTGTGCCGCCGTAATCAAATATGATGCCTTTTATCATTGTCTGTTGGTTGTGGTTTTATTCCCCCTTTGTTAGGTCGAGTTTCACGTTGTCGCGGCCGCGGTCCTGAAAGAGTTTGGGCAATGGGTTCTGCCGCGATTCATCATAGCGGATGCGGTTGCGGTAAACGTCGATGGCGGTATAGATCGCATGGCGCATCGATGACTCGTTGGCTATTCCCTGGCCAGCAATGTCATAGCCTGTGCCGTGGTCCGGGCTGGTGCGCACGATGGGCAGGCCAGCGGTGAAGTTCACGCCCTCATCCATCGCGATGGTTTTAAATGGTGCGAGGCCTTGGTCATGATACATGGCCAGCACGGCGTCAAAGCGGCGATACTGGCGCGCGCCAAAGAATCCATCGGCAGCAAACGGGCCGAAACTCTGGATGCCGTCTTCGTCAAGTGACTGCTGGATGGCAGGGGCAATCACATCCCGCTCCTCGCTGCCGAGCAGACCGTTTTCACCTGCGTGCGGGTTGAGCGACAACACGGCGATTCGGGGACAACTGATGTTGAAATCCCGCTTGAGGGATGTGTTGAGCAGACTGAGTTTTTCCCTGATGAGTTCGGTCGTGAGGGCCGAGGGCACTTGTGATATGGGCAAGTGGGTTGTGGCGAGAGCGATGCGCAGGGTGTCGGTACACAGAATCATCAGCGCCTTGCTGCCATCACCGGCTGCGCTTTCAAGATACTCTGTGTGGCCGGGAAATTGAAACTGGTCGCTCTGGATATTGTCCTTGTTGATGGGGGCGGTGACTAGCACGTCAATAAGGCCCAACTTGAGGTCGCGCAGGGCCGCTTCAATCGACTGGAATGCGGCAACGCCTGCTTGCTTGCTGGGCTGGCCCAGTTCTATCTTGATTTCCTGATTGATGCAATCCACCAGGTTTGGCATATTGTCTTTCAGGTTCTCGGCGCTCTTGGTGTGGTTGATCTGGAATCCCGGCAGGTTGCAGGCGTTGCGATGATAACTGACAATCTTGTTTGAGCCGTAAATGACGGGAATGCACAGGTCCATCATCTCGGGTACGCCTACCGCCTTCAGCGCTACTTCAACGCCGATGCCGTTGGTGTCGCCCACGGTGATGCCCACTTTGAGTCGTTTATTGTTTTCACTCATGATAGTTATGTTCTATATTGTTTGTTTAATCTTTGCTTTTGAACTGCAAAGATACAACTTTTATTCAACCGCGCAAAACTCAAGCCTGGGTACTTTTCCCATGGGTCGCCAACTACTATCTGTCTAGCGGTTGTGAATGCGTCATTCGTCTTTGAAAAAAACATGAAAAAACGCCATCCGGGGCTTTTAAAATTAAGGATAAATTTGCTCACTTAAGCGAAAAAACTTAATTTTGCAAATTGAACGTATGGGCTGGTCCCTGCCCGCTCTGACGCAAATGGACAGCCATCTCAAGGACATAAAAAGGTAACTTGCTGATAATGACTACTGAGATAGTGTCCCAGCATTGCCCGCTCTCCATCGGTTCATCAAGCCATCCAGGGTTGATGACCCTTGTCGTGTGCTTCCATGTGTTGATTTGATAACGCGCTCTAGACGTCATGATTTCGGTTATTGTCCCCATCTACAATGTCGAGAATTATCTCCGTCCTTGTGTTGATAGCATCCTGAATTCGACCTATCGGGACATTGAGTTGATCTTGGTCGATGACGGCTCGACCGACGCTTCGCCATCAATTTGCGACCAGTATGCCGGGATTGATAGCCGTGTCCGTGTGATCCACAAGGTTAATCAAGGCGTGTCAGAAGCGAGAAACACAGGACTGGATGCTGCTGAGGGCGATTTTATCATGTTTGTCGATGGAGATGACGTGATTCATCCCAATATGATTCAAGTTCTCTATCAAGCAATCAATGACGGAGATTACGATTTCTCGATGGTAAAGGGCAAGAAAGCACATGTTTCACAATTTGAGTCCGAGTTAAATGATGAAAGCATCGGCCTGTCTGCAGCCCATAAACAACTCTCACAACGGGACCTGATGACTTATATCATGGGGCCAAGTTGGGTGGACTTCCAGTATATTGTTGTCTGGAATAAACTGTTCAGGAGGAATTTAATTAAGGGTCTCGAGTTCAAGAATACAGGAAGCGAAGATGCTGAATGGTCAACTCGCATGTGCTTGTTAATGAACAATGCGGTTATCGTTGATGCGGAAATGTATTACTGGGTACAGCGTGAAGGCTCATTCACACATATGGGCATGAGACCAGTGGCAATTGATCGCATTAATTCATATCTTATCTGCTTGAACGATATACCCAAGGAAAATAAGTTCTATCGAGCATTGTCTTTGGAAAAACTTTACAAAGTAATCCTCCACACACGTTATAATGCAGATGGAACCAAATATGTCGATGATGTTAAATCGTTGGCGACTAGAGTTTACCGACAGACCGTCAATGAATACTTGATGTCAAGAATGAATTGGAAAAATAAATGGGGGCTACTATTTCTCTTTTATTTCCCGTCAATTCACCGTCGGTTCATGAAAAGAAAACAGTCAAAGTGAAATGGCTATTTTGACGTTTTCCTGAAATGAGGACGTTATTGTTAATGATCTAATGAGCAAAAAGAAAAAAATACTTTTTTTTCACTTCAGCCTCCTGGGCGGCGGTGCCGAAAGGGTTCTCGTGAACTTGCTTAAGTTCCTGGACCGCGACAAGTATGACATTTCCCTGAAGACCATTTTTGGGGTGGGCCCTTATGTCAAGGCCATTCCCGATGATGTCAAGTTCAGTTCGGTCTTTAAACGTGAATTCAGAGGGTTCAGTAAGTTCATGTCGTTTCTGCCGGGATGGTTCTGGCATCGCTTGTTCATTCATGATCGCTATGATATAGAGGTGGCTTATCTGGAGAACTCACCAACGAGAATCATTGCGGCCAGCCCTGATAAGCATGCAAAAAAAGTTGCATGGGTACATACCGAAGTCACAGATAAAGGCTTGGTGGTACTAGGCTTTAAGAATGAAAATGAGATGATTAAAGCACATAATCGATTGAATCATCTGGTTTTTGTCTCGCGCCGGGCCAAAGATTGCTTCGCCTCAATTTTCCCGAATATCGATAATCCTCAGTTGCATGTGATTCATAACGTCAATGATTTCGATAAGATTCATGAATTGGCTGAAGTTGACCCTCCTATAAACATTAACAAAGATAAATTAAACTTGTTTCTTCTAGGACGATTAATTCATGTCAAGGGCGTTAATCGTCTGATAGATGCTTTTTCCCGACTTAGAGATGATGGATGTGCTAACGACGTCAACGTTTATGTTCTAGGAGATGGGGAAGAGCGGGATGCGTTAAGGGTACAGATAGACAAAGAAGGTTTATCAGACACTATTCATCTTTTAGGTTTCGATCCCAATCCTTATCGTTATCTGGCCAAGATGGATTTGTTCGTCTGCACGTCCTATCGCGAGGGGTACAGCACCGCCACAACCGAGGCCATAGCGCTAGGCATCCCTGTTTTCACGACCGATTGCTCGGGCATGGACGAGATTCTCGATAACGGGAAGTATGGAATGATAGTTCCTAATGATGACGAGGCCATCTACGAGGGATTAAAAGAACTGTTGACTCATCGCGAGAAAATCGATCAATATGCGGCTGCGATCAAGGCCGCACCTCCCATGACAACTCAAGCGTTGGTCAATAAATATGAAGAATTTTTTGATTCACTTTGAATTTAATAATATATCCGCATGAAAGTCGTAATCCTGGCGGGTGGCTTTGGTACCCGCATCTCTGAAGAGTCCCAATTCCGTCCTAAACCCATGGTTGAGATAGGTGGTATGCCCATCTTGTGGCACATCATGAAGGTTTACTCACATTACGGGTTCAATGAGTTCATCATTTGTGCCGGTTATCGTCAGCATGTGATCAAGGAGTGGTTTGCCGACTATTTCCTCCACACGTCTGATGTGACCTTCGACTTCACCCGTGACAATGAGATGATAGTTCACCGCAAGCATGTAGAACCCTGGAAGGTGACAATTATTGATACAGGCTTGAATACCCAGACCGGTGGCCGCGTGAAGCGCATCAAGGACTATGTGGGTGATGAAACCTTCATGCTGACCTATGGTGATGCTGTTGGCGATATCAATGTCAAGCAATTGCTGGAATTCCACAAGTCTCATCATAAGATCGGCACGGTCTCGGTGTATAATTTCAGTCAGAACAAGGGTGTGCTGGAACTCTCTGGTGACGGCAAGGTTGAGGCCTTCCGCGAGAAGAGTGACCAGGATGATGACATGATCAATATCGGGTTTATGGTTTTTGAGCCCGCATTGTTTGATTACATTTCAGGTGATGACATCATTTTTGAGAAAGAACCGATGAACGGACTTGTGCGTGACAATCAGTTAATGGGTTATGTGCACAAGGGATTCTGGCAGTGCATGGATACCTTGCGCGAAAAAGAAAAACTCGAGAGGCTTTGGGCCTCGGGTGATGCACCCTGGAAATTGTGGGATAAATAATAGTTCTGACTGTTCATCTTTCAACAGGATATTGAAATCATGGAATTTGATCTGAATTTTTATAAGGGTAAACGTGTCCTGGTGACTGGGCATACGGGTTTCAAGGGCGCTTGGTTGTGCCGATTGCTGCACAACCTGGGCGCTGACGTCACTGGTTATTCTCTTCGCCCCAACACATCGCCTTCACTGTTTGAATTGATGGATGGCGAGCGCTTTTGCCATTCGGTTATTGGCGATGTACGTGACTATGATCACTTGATGCGGACTTTCATGGAGGTGAAGCCCGAAATCGTTTTGCATCTTGCCGCTCAGCCCATTGTGCGGGACAGTTACAAGGAGCCCCGCTACACCTATGAGACCAATGTCATGGGAACGGTTAACGTGATGGAGTGCTTGAGGCAGTGCATGTCGGTGCGCTCTTTCCTGAATGTCACGACCGATAAGGTTTACTTGAACCGTGAATGGGCGTGGGGCTACCGTGAAGATGAGATGCTCGATGGTTTTGACCCCTATTCCAATTCAAAATCTTGTTCAGAACTTGTGACGCACAGTTACAAGAACAGTTTTTTTACTGATGGCAAGGTGGCTATATCAACGGCACGTGCTGGAAATGTGATTGGCGGCGGCGATTTTGCCAATGACCGTATTATACCCGACTGCGTGCGTGCAGCGGTCAACGGACAGGAAATCATTGTTCGCAACCCCAACTCGACGCGTCCCTATCAGCATGTGTTGGAGCCGCTGTTTGCCTATTTGATGATTTGCTGCAAGCAGTATGAAGACGGCCATTATTCAGGCTGGTACAATGTCGGCCCTGACGATAAGGACTGTTTCAAGACAGGCGCGCTGGTTGATCTCTTTGTCAAGCATTGGGGAGAAGGACTGACCTGGAATACTCCTGTTTCTACCGAGGGACCACACGAGGCCAATTTCCTTAAACTGGATTGCTCCAAAATCAAGTCTGTCTATGGCTGGTCGCCACGCTGGAATCTCGATACGGCTATTGCTAAAGTCGTTGAATGGAGCAAATGCTGGTGGCAGCAAGGTGATCTGAATGCTTGTATGGATCGCCAGATTGAAGAATTCTTAAGCATTTAATTTTTAACTAGTCGATAATGAAGAGGGTAATTATAACGGGCGCCGATGGCTTTGTGGGAAGCAATACTGTACAGTGTTTCCTGGACAATGGCATTGAGGTGCTTGCGATGGATATCGTTCAGACTCCCAATCGCTTGAAACCACAGCCAGGGCTTACCTATAAATGTGTTGACATCAGCGATGTTGATCAACTCAAGAAGGCAATCTCTGATTTTGAATACGATACTTTTATCCATTTTGCGTGGGCCGGATCGGCTGGACCTCAGCGGGCAGACTACAACCTTCAGTTGCAGAATGCCCTCAATACGGTCGAATGCATGAAGGTGGCCAAGCAACAGGGATGCAGCCGCTTTGTGTGCGCTGGGAGCATCATGGAACGGGAGGTTGAGGCTGCTGTTCATACTCAGGGCAGCCGTCCTGGTATGGGATATATTTACGGTATGGGCAAGCACATTGCCCATTGTCTGTGCAAATCAGTCGCTGCCGATATTGGTATAGACCTCCTATGGCCCATGATAACTAATGCCTATGGAGTGGGCGAACTTTCTCCAAGGTTTGTCAACACCACCCTTCGCAAGATCATCAGCAAGGAGCCTCTACAATTCACGGCAGGCACACAGAACTATGATTTTGTATATGTCACCGATGTCGCTCGCGCTTTCTATGCTGTTGCTCGAGATGGCATGCCCTTCAAGGAATATATTATCGGCAGCGGCAATGCCCGTCCCCTCAAGGGGTTTATAATCGAGATGCAGCAGGCATTGGCTCCAGATGTGGAACCCCAGTTCGGTGATGTTCCATTCACGGGAACCAATTTGCCACTGGCTGCTTTTGATACGTCTGACATTGAGAAAGATTGCGGCTTCAAACCTTCAGTTGGTTTTGCCGAGGGGACACGCATGACAATGGAATGGCTGAAGACCCAGTAAATCACAAGATGAAATATGATTCAGAAATTTGAGTTTCAAGAATTAGACCTCAAGGGTGCTTATCTGATAAAGAGTTTTTATGCAACAGACCTCCGCGGTGGCTTCATCAAGGATTATAATATCGACACATTTCAAGCCAACGGCATCCAGCATGACTTGAAGGAAGTTTTCTATACTATCTCCAAGAGAGGTGTGATACGCGCTACACACTTCCAGTTGGAAAAACAGCAGGCCAAACTTGTCCGTTGCATCAGCGGGCATGTCTATGATGTCATTGTTGACCTCAGGCCTGATTCACCCACTTATGGTCAGTGGAGGGGATTCCACTTGACAGGTGATAATACCTTGTGCTTGCTTGTCCCGCAGTACTTTGGTCACGGTTATCTGGTTCTGGAAGATTCCATCGTGAGTTACAAGTGTGCCGAGGTGTTCTATGGCGAGGGCGATTCCGGCATCATGTACAATGATCCCGATATAGACATCCAATGGCCCTTTGAGGAAATCGGCGGCAGGCAGAACCTGATTATCAGTGATAAGGACCTCAACCTGATGAGTTTTAAGGATTATACACATCTCATGACCAAGTGAAATGAAAGTCAGTATTATCACAACGATATATAAAGCCGAGAAGGATTTGCCCCGCTTGCTGGATTCAATGATGGCCTTGAAGAGTCCTGAACTGGAGTTCTTCCTCATCGACAACGGTTCGCCTGACCGCTGCGGCGAGATTTGCGCCGAGTATGCCAAGAAAGATAGCCGGTTCTTCCTTCGCACGTTGAAGGCCAACATCGGCTACATCCGTGCTAGGATGCTTGGCATCCAGGAGTGTGATGCCGATTATGTCGCTTTCTGTGATTCTGATGATTACTTGGAACCGGGTGGATATGATCATGCAATTCAGACAATCAAGGAGCAGAATTGTGATCTGTATATCACGTCTCATAATGTCCATTGGGAGAACGGAATGCAGATGATTTACCCTCCCTATGAAAAAGGGCTATATCAAGGTGATGGCATCAAGCGAACAATCATGCCACAGGCGTACGGTTTTATTAACGGTCGAGACCGCCTGCATGGTTTCATGTGGAAGCAGATTTATCGCCGAGGCATCATCATCAACGCCGGCATAACTTTGATTGAGGAACTCAAGCCGTGGGAAGATCAGGTCTTTAATATCGACGTGATTCAGCATAGTAACCGCATCTATATTGATGATCAGGTGATCTATAATTATTTCGCCAACTCAGGCTCTATTACATCCAAAATGATCAAGGACTTTGATTGTGAGGACTATTGGTCCAAAACGCGTCGCTTGTTCATTGAGAAATCCCAGCGTGCAACCGATGTGATAGAACGTCGGGCAAGCGCTAATGCTGGAATATATAATGTTTACACATTGGTAGTCACATTGTGTAAATCATCCCTGTTGACCACGTCTTCTGTTGCTTCAATGCTTAAGTCATTGTTTAAGAAGGATGACATATTCAAGCAAATGGTTGAGTATTCCGCAGACGAAGATTTGGCGAAGCAGTTACGTCTGGTGAAATACAGCCTGAGATACGGTCTTTATCATTTTTTGGCGATTTTTACTAGATATAAGTTGAAAAAGGCGAATAAGTTCAACTGATGCCCCACGAATTGCCAAATGCCGTAGCGGGCGTGATTTGGATATAACAGATAAGGACATGTCGGACAGCGCACGTATTAGTCGTATCTCATGGATCGATACTGCAAGAGGTTTAGGACTTCTTGCGGTATTTGTGGGTCACTTGAACGTGCCGATGGCTTCTGCTTGGTTATATACCTTCCACATGCCATTGTTTTTCCTGTTGAGTGGTTTGCTTTATCCGGGTTGCGAGAAATATACTTTCACCCAATTTGCCTGGAAGAGATTTAAGGGCATCATTATACCTTACTTCACTCTCGGATCAGTTATAGCATTGTTCTATTGCTGCTTGTATGCATATTATCATGAGCCAGTGTCCACCTATCTAGAGATGGCAAAGGCATTCTTGATACAGGAGCATTATTGGACGGTTTGGTTTCTCACGGCGTTATATTTTTCTCAGATTCTGTATTATTGTATCGACAAGTGGTTTCATCGGTGGGACTATGCGGTCACGATTGTCTCCTTGGTTGTGTGTGTCTTCGGCCTGATGCGTTATCGTCTAGGGTGGGGTGCGCTACCTTGGAATCTGGATATTGCCTTGATTGCCCAATTCTTTTTTCATTTGGGCTATCGGTTCATGCACAATGATCGCATACGGGAGTTCTTTATATCCCCAGGAGGCAATTTAAAACGGCTGGGAATAGTGATTGCCTGCTTGATGATTAATCTGATTGCAGCAAAGGCATGCATTATCACCTCTGGTCAATCCCTGGATATGTCCATTGGAATGTATGGCAATGAAGTCTTCACGTTTATCTCGGCAATGGCTGGGATTCTTATGGTATTTACTGTAGCCCCTGTCGTACACTCGAGATTTATATCCTATCTGGGCCAGAACACGATGATATTGTTCTCGTGGCATTCGCGCATCGTGATAGTCTTCTGTGGCCTGGTATATGCACATTTCAATATGTTCCAGTCTCACGATGTAGAGACTGAATTGTTGCGAGCCACGCTAACGCTTCTTGTGATACTTGTGGTTCTCATTCCCGTGAATGAGTGTGTTAAACGCCTGCCATGTCACAAGGCTTTTGGCGTATAATCTTTTTTTATTTTCATTTTTGTCTGTTCAATTGGTCTCGGTTGCCCCGCGTTGAACTGATGTTTGATAATCGATTTATATTTGGTTAGGAATGAATGCGATATCCTTTATTGATGCTTTCTATTTCACCACCTATTGGAATGTTTTTCTGTTAATCCTCACATGGGCTGTGGTGTTGTATTATATAGGTTCTGGTGGTCAAAAGATTCTTCGCATGGACGAGGGCTCACCAAGTCAAGGATTTGCGGTGTTTTTTGCAATTGCGATAATCTTCTTCATTGGGTTGAGGCCAATGTATAAGGATTTCACCGACATGAAGATGTATGCTTGGACCTATGATCACAATACTGGTGTATTCGAAATGCCAAGTTTGTCCGCAGAATGGCTATGGAATGATTCAATGACACTATTTAAGGTGCTTGGGTTCAATATCCATGAATTCTTTTTGTTTGTAGCGTTTGTTTACATCATGGGAATGCTTGTGAGCGGTGTTCTCGTTACAAGAAGGAACCTCTTCATGTGCATGATGTTCATGATCACTTCATTCAGTTTCTTCTCTTTTGGCTCTAACGGTATCCGAAGTGGAATGTCTTGCAGTATCGCTATGGTCGCTATATGTTTACTGGCTCGTGAACCCGAGAAGAAAGTGTTACCGATTTTCTTGATGGCCTTGGCTATGGGCGTTCATCGCAGTACCATGCTTCCGATTGCCTCATGCTTTGCGGCCATCTATTTTATCAAGGACCCAAAGATCGCGTTGCGCTTTTGGCTCATCTCCATTGTCATCTCTCTAGTGGCAGGTCCGTTCGTCGAGCAGTTTTTCGCCGCATTAGGTTTTGATGACCGAATGACAAAGTACACCACGACTTCTGAGGACTTTAAGTCCGATGAGTTTTCTCAAACTGGTTTCCGCTGGGACTTCTTGCTATATAGTGCATTCCCCGTGTTGATGATTTGGTATGTAACCGTCCGTCGTAAGTTCAATGACCGGACGTTTAACATCATTGCGATTACTTATCTTTTAAGTAATGCATTTTGGATCATGGTCATCCGTGCGGCATTCTCCAATCGATTTGCTTACTTGTCCTGGTTTATCTATCCTCTGGTAATCGGATATCCGTTGCTGCGCATGAACCTTTGGGAAGACCAAGACCGCAAAACGTCCTTGATTTTGTTTGCCTACTCGGGATTCTTGTTCTTCATGTTCTTTATCTACTATTTTGGTACGACCGGCTTCAAGGGATTTGACCTCTACTGGTGGCGCAAGGCATAACAACCGTTATTTGTAGTAGTTTTTTAAAACCTATTGAATATGACCAATTCGCCGCTAGTATCTGTCATTATACCAGTCTATAATGTGGAGCCGTATCTGCGTCAGTGTCTGGATTCTGTCGTGAACCAGACTTATAAAAATCTTGAGATCGTATGTGTTAACGACGGGTCTCCCGACCGTTCGATTGATATCCTTGAGGAATATGCTCATCGCGACAATCGCTTGCATGTCATCAGCATAGAGAATCAAGGCCTCTCTGGCGCCCGCAATGTCGGCACCGCCGCTTGCAATGGCGAATATCTCATGTATCTTGACAGCGACGATTGGGTTGACCTGGACACCGTGGAGAAGGCTATCACGGCAATGACCGATAATTCTGTCGATCTAGTGCTGTGGAATTATTCCAAGGAATATACTTCTTCATCCCAGCCCGTGAAGGTCTTTAACCATGAGGAGTTGTTCACGGCCGAAAAATACATCCGTTTGCATCAACGCCTTGTGGGCCTGACCGGTGACCAACTCAAGCATCCAGAGCAATGTGATTCCATATCAACCGCTTGGGGAAAATTGTACAAAACATCGATTATCCAATCAAACAACATACAGTTTGTTGACACCAGATTGATTGGAACAGAGGACCTGTTGTTTAATGCCGAAGTGTTTAATTATTGTACCTCGGCGTTTGCACTGCCAGATTGTTTCAATCATTACCGCAAGTCAAATGCAAATTCCTTAACAAAGCAGTATCGTCCTCAGTTCTTTCAGCAATGGACAGAACTCCAACGGCGTCTCAAGATTTTGTGTGAGGAGCGGGATTATCTTCAGCAGTCTTTCTCCAATAGGGTCGCACTGAGCACGATAGGAATAGGACTCCGCATAGCATCATCGTCATCGTCAATTCCTGCAAAAATTAAAGCATTAAAGGACGTCATCAATACTCCGCGGTATCAAGATGCTTATGCCAACCTGGAAATGAGATATCTTCCTGCGCACTGGAAAGCATTCTTTTTGTGTGCAAAGTATAAGATGTCTCGTTCTTTGTTATGTCTCTTGTGGATAATGAGGAAAATTATCAATAGAAACTCCAAGCAATCTGTATGATTGAACAGAAGAAAGTATCAAGCGGAAATGTATTTATAACAATTTAGAAACGATGAAAATTGTCTATTGTTTGAATAGTATCAGGTACATTGGCGGCATTCAGATGGTTACTGTGGTGAAAGCGAATGCCCTTGCCGAAATCCCTGGAAATGAGGTGTACGTCGTGGTGACAGATAACAAGGACGGAGAGAATTTACATAAATTATCTCCAAAGGTTCATCTTGTTGATTTGGATATTAATTACTATTACCGTGATCGTGAGCGTCCTGTTTGGGTGATGATGTTTATCCGTTCTTATAAACGTCGTTTACACCGTAAGGCACTAAATCGTTTTTTAGACGAACTCAAGCCTGATGTGGTGATTTCAGTTGGCTTGTCTGAGAAATTTATGGTGCTATCCAATAAGCGAAGAACATGGAAAGTAATTCGTGAGTTTCATAGCGAGAAGAATTATCGAGTCAAGTATGCTGAGTCATTATTTCAAAAGTGCACGGGGGCATTATCAGACTTCTACGAGTTTAATTTTGTCGACAGGAAGTACGATAAGATTGTGGTTTTGACCCAAGAGGATAAGGACATGAACTGGCAGGGTTGGTCTAACGTTGAGGTGATGCCCAATCCTGTTTCTTTCCAGTGCGGTATTCCTTCCCCGTTAACTGATAAGACAATCGTCTCTATGGGGCGCCTTCATCATGTGAAGAATTTTTCGGCACTGATTAGGGCATTTGGCAAAGTAGTGGAACAACACCCAGACTGGAAACTTCAGATATATGGCAAGGGCGAACTTGAAAATGAATTAACTGATCAAATTCGTCAATCTGGTCTCGAGAATAATGTCTTCTTGATGGGTTTCACCAGCGATATCAAAGGAGTCTTGTGCAAGTCCTCAATTGCTGCTTTTTCATCTTTGATTGAAGGATTCCCTCTAGTCCTAGTTGAAACGATGGAGTGTGGAGTGCCCCCGGTCACATACCAGTGTCCTACAGGGCCGAAAGACATTATTACAGATGGCAAGGATGGTTTCCTGGTGCCTGTGAATGATGAGCAGATGCTTGCTGAACGCATTTGCCAGTTGATTGAGGACAAGGAATTGCGGAACCGTATGGGTGTCGCAGCAAAGGAACGTGCAAAATACTATCAAGTCGATCAAATTGCCCAAAGGTGGATGAAACTCTTCAATGAGGTGATTAATTCATGATGATCCAATGACAGTATATCGCAAAACAGAACTCAAATTCCTTTAAATGAAGATTGTTTATTGTGTAAATAGTATCCGTTCCCTGGGAGGAATTCAGCGTGTGACCATTGTCAAGGCCAATGCGCTGGCCGAGGTCGAGGGTAATGAGGTTTACATTGCCGTTTCGGATCACAAGCATGGGACTGATGTTGACCAGTTGTCACCCAAGGTGCATGTGGTCGATTTGGATATCAATTACCACAATCACGATTCTGACAGGTCAAAGTTGGCCAACATCATTGTTGGCCTTTCTAAAAAGATACCGCATTACAAGGCACTCAAGCGGTTCCTGACTGATTTAAAGCCCGACATCGTTATCTCGGTGGGCACTTCCGAGAAGTATCTCCTTCCTGCCATGAAAGGGCGGACCTGGAAAATCATCCGTGAGTTCCATTCCGAGAAAGATTATCGCTTGAAGCATGCCAGGTCACGCTTTGACAGGTTGAAGTCACGACTTGTGAACTTCTATGACTTCAATTTTGTGGAGAAGAAATATGACAAGATCGTCGTTCTTACCCACGAGGACAGAGAAATGAACTGGAAGGGTTGGGAAAATGTTTCTGTAATCCCCAATCCTACTTCATTTAAATGTGACGAGCCTTCGCCACTGAGCGAGAAAGTGGTTGTCGCTATGGGGCGCCTCCATCCCGTTAAGAATTTTTCCTCATTGATCAGGGCATTCCAACTGGTCGCACAAAGGCATCCAGACTGGACACTGAGGATTTATGGCTAGGGAGAGATGGAAGCAACGCTCCAGCGGCAAATTGATGAGAGCGGCCTGCAGAAGCAAGTCCTTCTCATGGGTTTCACCAGCAATGTGCAAGAAGCATTGAGGTGCGCATCTATCTGCGCTTTAACCTCATTATCCGAAGGCTTTGCCCTCGTGATAACCGAGGCCATGGAATGCGGAGTACCGGTCGTGTCCTATCAATGTCCATATGGTCCCAAGGACATCATCACCGATGGCAAGGACGGCTTCCTGGTTCCCCTCAATGACGAGTCGACTCTAGCCAACCGCATTTGTACGCTTATCGAAGACGAGACCCTCCGCCAGAATATGGGAAGAGTTGCTAAAATGAATGCTAAGAGTTATCAGATAGAGCGAATAATTGAGCAATGGATGGACACATTTAACAACCTTTAGGCACACCAATTGTTTTGTTACGAGTATAGAATTTAACCTTACATTTTTATAACTCCATGCTTAATTTTACTGTTGGGCCGGTCATGTCCAGTGACATGGTGCGAGCTATTGGGCAGGAACAGGTTCCCTATTTCAGGACCTCGGAGTTTTCCGAGTTAGTGCTGGAGTGTGAACGCATCCTTACTGAGTTTGCGGGAGCCCCCGAAGGCTCTCGTTCGTTGTTCATCACGGGTTCAGGCACCGCTTCGATGGAGGCTACTGTGATGAATGTGTTCACGCCTCGCGACAAGGTCCTCGTTGTCAATGGCGGCAGTTTTGGCCACCGCTTTGTTGAGCTTTGCGCCTTGCACGATATCCCACACGCCTCAATAGATTTGCAGTTGGGTGAGCCCTTGACAGAGCAGCACCTTGCCGCATTTGAGGGCAAAGGGTTCACGGGCTTCCTGGTAAACATGCACGAGACATCAACCGGCGTGCTCTATGACATGAAGATGATCAGCGACTTCTGTAGGCGCAATGGCTTGTTCCTCGTCGTGGACGCCATCAGTGCTTTCCTTGCCGATCCGTTCGACATGCGGGAATTGGGTGCCCAAGTGATGATTACGGGGTCGCAGAAGGCGCTCGCTTGCCCTCCAGGCATTTCCATTATTGTCCTTTCTCCCCAGGCGGTTGAGCGTGTCAATAGCATCAAGTCACGTTGTATGTATTTTGATCTCAAGGACGCCCTCAAGAATGGTGAGCGTGGTCAGACGCCGTTCACTCCTGCCGTGGGAACCATTCGTCAGATACATGCACGGTTGAAAGAAATACAGGCTAATGGAGGCGTGGCCTCGGAGGTTACTCGCATGTCAAGCCTGGCCCAAGACTTCAGGTCTAAAATCGAAGGTCTTCCATTCGAGATATTCTCTCCGTCCATGTCCAATGCGGTGACTCCGTTGCATCCACTCCATGCATCCGCTCATCAAGTCTTCTTGACCCTCAAGGATGAGTATGGCATCTGGATCTGCCCCAATGGCGGCGAACTGAAGGACCGCGTTTTCCGTGTCGGTCACATCGGCTGTCTCACTCCTCAGGACAATACAACACTGGTGAACGCATTCAAGGATATGATGAAACGCGGACTCCTGTAATAATCTTGAAGCATCCATGAAAAAAGTAATCACTTACGGTACCTATGATCTTCTCCATTATGGACACATTCGCCTGTTGGAGAGGGCAAAGGCGCTAGGAGACTATCTCATAGTTGGCGTCACTGCCGATAACTTCGACCTCGCGCGAGGCAAGATTAATGTCCAGCAGTCTGTCATGGAACGCATCGACGCGGTGCGGGCAACAGGGCTGGCCGATGAGATTATCGTCGAGGAATATGAGGGCCAGAAGATTGATGACATCCGCCGCAAGGGGGTAGATGTCTTTGCCATCGGCAGTGACTGGCAAGGAAAGTTTGACTACCTCAAGGAGTTTTGCGAAGTCGTGTACTTGGAGCGCACTAAGGGTGTCTCAAGTTCTGAACTGCGCGCCGAGAAGCGTGAGGTGAAAATCGGTCTGGTGGGAGAATCCACCATCCTCAATAAATTTGAGCGAGAGAGCCACTTTGTCAATGGCGTGAAGATTTCGGCCGTTTGCGCCCGTGACACCGCCGATTTCTCTGAAGATATGAAGCGGGTTCCCCTGACTGGCAACTATGACGAACTGCTGGACATGTGTGATGCGGTTTACATCATTTCTCAGCCCCATGAGCACTATAACCACATCAAGCATGCCCTCGAGGCTGGGAAACATGTCCTGTGTGAATCCCCTGTCACCTTGAGTGTCAATGACTACCAGGAATTGAATAAGTTGGCCAGCGACAAGGGCCTTATCCTGATGGATGGTATCAAGACGGCCTATTCGACAGCCTATGACCGCCTGGTCGTGCTTGCTAAGAGTGGTCGTATTGGCGATATCATCTCGGTCGATGCCGTCTGCACCAGCATGTTCGACTTTGAGCGGCATGAGGATAAGTCCAAGGTGTGGAATAGTATTACCGCATGGGGGCCTACCGCCATGCTGCCCATATTCCACCTGCTGGGCACCGATTACACGCGTGCCGACATCACGACGCGCCTGTATCAGCCCAACAGTGACTTTGACATCTTTACTAAGGTCGCATTCACCTATCCCAATGCAGTGGCTTCCATCAAGGTTGGTGTGGGCGTTAAGTCCGAGGGCGAACTCATCATTTCCGGTACCAAGGGCTACCTCTACATACCCGCACCATGGTGGAAGACCGACTACTTTGAACTCCGCTATGAGAATCCGGCAGACAACAAGCGCTATTTCTATAAACTTGATGGCGAGGGCATCCGCTATGAGATTGTCTCCTTTATAAAAGCCATCCAGACAAGCCGCCCCAGCCCTTACCTGACCAATGGCGTCTCTAAGGCTATCGTCCGTACCATAGAGGATTTTTATAACAAAAAAGTGTCATTCATCTGGTAATATAGTGGTGACACATGATAAATTTGAAAAAATAGGCTTGTTCATTTAAGCCATTATAAACAATGAACCGATTATATCGTGACTATATAAAGCGGGGACTTGGGTTCTGTATCTCCCTTGTCGTACTCGTGTGCTTGTCTCCGCTATTGCTGGTGGTGACCCTCTGGCTGCATTTTGCCAATAAGGGAGCCGGCGCTTTCTTCTTTCAAGAGCGTCCCGGCAAGGATGGCAAGATTTTCAAGATCATCAAGTACAAAACGATGACCGACGAGCGAGATGCCAACGGCAAACTCTTGCCCGATGAAAAGCGATTGACCCGGGTAGGCCGCCTGGTGCGTTCGACAAGCATTGACGAACTACCTCAACTAGTAAATGTTCTCAAGGGCGATATGGCCATTATCGGCCCACGCCCCTTGCTGGTGGAATATCTCCCCTTGTATTCTCCCGAGCAAGCACGGCGCCATGAGGTGCGACCCGGCATTACAGGCTGGGCGCAGTGCCATGGCCGCAATGCCTTGTCTTGGAGCGAGAAATTTAAACTCGATGTGTGGTATGTCGATCATTGCAGTTTCTTGACAGACTTGCAGGTGATTTTTACCACAATTAAGAAAGTCCTCGTCAGGGATGGAATCTCTCAGGACGGTCAAGCAACAATGGAAGCATTTAAAGGAAATAAATAATGTATCTTTACGGAGCAAGCGGGCACGCAAAAGTCGTCATCGACATCATAAATGCGTCTGGAATCAAGATAGACGGCATGTTTGATGATGATAATGCAATTAATGAATTGATGTCTATTCCTGTTGGGCATCACTGGAGCGGCGAGTCTCCCATTGTCGTTAGTATTGGAAACAACCTGGTTCGTAAACAAATAGTCCAGAAACTTCAATGCGACTTTGTTAAAGTTATTCATCCGTCTGCGGTAATCTCGCCTAACGCATCGATTGGCGATGGAACCGTTGTTATGCAAGGCGCTGTAGTCCAGAGTTGTGCGCAAGTTGGTGAGCACTGTATCCTCAATACAGGTGTGACTATTGACCACGAGTGTGTGATCAATGATTTCGTTCACATTTCGCCACAAGCAACTCTGTGTGGAAATGTCCATGTTGGAGAAGGAGCGTGGATCGGTGCTTCTGCAGTAATTATCCCCGGTGTGAAAATAGGAAGATGGTGCACTATCGGGGCAGGCAGTGTCGTTGTGAATGACATGCCGGATGGCGCGGTCGCTTATGGTAATCCTTGCAGAATAAAATACTTTGACTACAGTCTCTGTTGTGAGAATACGGGATCTCCCATCGCTATCTATGGTGCAGGTGGCCTTGGCCGTGAAGTCGCTGGTGGCATACAGCGCATTAATGGTGCAGGCAAGGGTAACTGGAATTTAGTTGGATTCTATGATGATAGCAAGCCTGCTGGCAGTTCAATATCCCACTATGGCGATGTGCTGGGAGGAATGGATGCTTTGAACGCCGTTGATGAACCCATGGCGCTCGCAATTGCTGTCGGTGATGCAAGAATTCGTAGAGATATATATGAACGTATATCAAACGATAAGATATACTTCCCTAACTTGATCGCTCCGTCCTTTAGAATCCTGGATCCATTGACATTTAAAATGGGCCAGGGCAATATCATTCAAGACAGTTGCAGCGTGACTTGTGATATAGAAATCGGCGACTTTAATGTCATGAACGGCTCTAATGTTTTGGGGCATGATGTGAATATGGGCAACTTCAATGTGTTGATGCCAGGTGTCCGATTGTCTGGCTCTGTCAAGGTCGGCGACTGTAATATGTTTGGTGTCGATAGTGTCGTGTTGCAGCAGATCAAGGTGGGGGACAATGTCACCCTCGGGGCTGGTAGCGTGTTGATGACCAAGCCCAAGGATGGCCACACCTACATTGGCGTGCCGGCCAAGAAGTTTGACTATAAATGATTGATTTCTGTCATTGACTATGAAAGAGAACCTTTTTTCACTGGATGGCAAAACCGTGCTGGTGACGGGCGCTTCGTCGGGCATCGGCAAGGAAACGGCCATCATGTGTTCCCGCATGGGCGCGCGGGTGATTGTGACGGCACGCAATGCCGACCGCTTGTCCGAAACCTTCGGCCAACTCAATGCCGATGTTGATGGTCATGCCATGATACTGGCCGACATGACCGTGAAAGATGATATTGACCGGCTTTTGTCCGAATTGCCTGCTCTCGATGGCCTGGTGCTGTGCGCCGGCAATTCGACGACGTTGCCGTTGCAGTTTGGTTCCCGGGACAAATTCGACAGCATGTTTGATGTCAATTTCTTTGCTCCCGTCGAGTTGTTGAGACTGCTCTACAAGAAGAAAATCCTTGCCAAGGGTGCATCTGTCGTGATGATAGCCTCTATCGGCGGCACACACAGTTTCATGCCCGGCAATGGCGTGTACGGCGCTTCCAAGGCTGCCTTGAACTCAATCATGAAGTATGCGGCCCGCGAGTATTCCTCCCGCCGGGTGCGCGTCAACAGCATCTGCCCTGGCATGGTCGACACTCCGCTCATTCACCGCGGGACGATTACCGAGGAGCAACTCGCCGAGGATTGCAAGAAGTATCCCCTGGGCCGCTATGGCCGGACCGAGGACATCGCCAGTGGTGTGGTTTACCTCTTGAGTGACGCTGCCTGCTGGGTCACGGGCCACGATTTGGTCATTGACGGTGGCTTCTCGATATGATTTTTGGCATGTTTTTTGCAAGGGGAGAAATAAAAATGTAATTTTGCAGACTGTTAATTGCTTTTTTGCGTTTGAGTAACTGACAGATAAGATTATTGTTTTTAAATATGAATATTCAAGAATTTTTAGAGAATTTTGCAGAACAGTTCGACGATACCGATGCCGAGGCCTTTGCTCCCGAAACCAAGTTCAGGGAACTTGATGAGTGGTCATCGCTGACGGCGCTCTCGATCATTGCCATGGTCGATGATGAATATGATGTCATCATCAAGGGCAATGACATCCTCGGGTCTGAGACTATCCAGGACTTATACAATATTGTAGAGGAAAAAGTTCAATCCAAGAATTAATGGACGAGCAGGTCAAACAAATAATTGCCAACGTCCTGAATGTGGACCTCAACGTGATTACCGCCGAATTGTCCTCGGGTGACATTCCCGAGTGGGATTCGGTCGGCAATCTCGCAATCATCAGCACACTGGAGCAGGAACTCGGAATCGAGTTCCCGCTGGAGGACCTGTTCGATCTGAATTCGGTCCGAGCCCTCATTGACGAGGTTAATAAAATCAAGAATGATTGATGCGCCCCACAGTCGTCTCCTTCGGGCGGTGATAGGTCATGCTCAGGCCATGCCTGGCAAGATTGCCCTTGTCGAGGGAACACGACGTGTGACATACTCCCAACTGATCTCCAATGTGGAGAAAGTTGCAGGCTACCTGTCTCTCCTTGGCCTCAAGCCGGGCGATACCATACTGCTTGCAGCGCAAAAGGAGGTAGAGTTCATATATCTCTATCTTGCAGCCCATCTGCTTGGTATCGTCAACGTGGTGGTGGATTCGGCCTCACCTGCCGATCGCATCGATTACATCATCTCTACGGTCGGCCCTGCCGCCAAGTTTGGCACCATCTTGAAGGTGAACCGTCCTGATTTCACGCCGTTTAGCGAAGTGCTTCCCGACTTGGTCACTCCCTCGCTTGCCATGCGTGAAATCCACTCCACCGATGTCGCCGATGTGATGTTCACGACTGGCACAACGGGTGCCCCCAAGGGCGTATGCCTTTCTCATGACAATATTGCCGGATCGGCATGCAACACCAATGGCTTCATCGGCACGAGGGCCGATGATGTCGAGGCCTTGGCACTGCCTTTGAGTCACTCCTTTGGTTTGGGGCGGATGCGTTGCGTGCTCATGGCTGGCGCCACATTGGTTCTGGTGGGCAGTTTCGCCAATCTCAAGGCTTTCTTCCAGGTTTTGGAGGCTGAGCACGTGACGGGATTTGGCATGGTACCTGCGGTTTGGCAGTATATCAAGCGGATAAGCGGTACGCGTATTTCCAAGTTCGCTAGCCAGATTCGATACATCGAGTTTGGCAGTGCTGCTTTGCCTGTGGCCGATAAACGATTGCTCATGGACATCTTCCCGCACACCCGCCTGTGCATGCACTACGGATTAACCGAGGCTTCCCGCGCTATCTTCAGCGAGTTCCATGCCTGCGCCGACAATCTCGAAACCATTGGGCAACCCGCTTCAAGTCTGGTTCAGGTCCGCATTCTCGATGAGGATGGACAACCGGTCGAGGACGGAACCGATGGCGAAATCTGTGTGCACGGCAATATGGTGACCCGCACCTATTATCTGCCGTCTGACAACCAGGGTGCTTTCTTCGGCGATTGGTTCAGGACCGGTGACTGGGGACATCGCAGTCCTCAAGGCGATTTCTATCTCACCGGCCGCAAGAAGGAACTGATCAACGTCGGTGGCGAGAAAGTGAGCCCCGCTGCGATCGAGCAGGCCATCATGGCCCTCGGAATCAAGGATTGCGCTTGTGTGCCAATTCCCGACCCGAAAGGCGTTTTGGGAGAAGTGCCCAAGGCATTTCTGGTCAAGTCCGACCCCCTCATGACCATCGAGGAGGTGAAAAAACAGTTAATCCAGGTCCTCCCGGCCCACGAGGTTCCCGTGGAGTGGGAATGGGTTGACAGTATCCCACGGACATCATCGGGTAAAATCCAACGCTTGAAACTTAAGAATTAACAATTACGTTACCACATATGTCACAATTAACCATTAATAATGTGCGCATCTCTGGCATGAGTGCCTGTGTGCCTGCCACTGTCGAGGACAACCGCACCTTATCAATCTATAAGGATGAGAACGAGGCTCTCAAGGTGATCGCGTCAACCGGCATCGAACGTCATCACAAGGTGGATCCCGGCACCACGGCATCCGACTTGACGGTCAAGGCAGTCGAGGGCTTGCTCAAGGATCTGGACTGGCAGCCGCAGGATATAGACTGTTTTGCCTACGTCTGCACTTCCAGGGACTTCATCGCCCCACAGACGGCCTGCGTCCTGCAAGACCGCCTCAAGTTGCGCAGTGACTGTTGCGTGTTCGATCTTCCCTTTGGCTGCTCGGGATGGGTCTATGGCATGAGCATTGTGTCCTCACTGATGTCTCATGGCACCTTCAAGCGCGCTATCCTCGTCGCAGCCGAGACCAATACCCTCAACCGCAGCCAGCGCGACACGACGGTGCGCCCATTGTTCGGTGATGCCGCTACCGCAACTGCGCTCGAGTATGACCCCGAACACTCAAGGCCCATGAATTTCATGTATGGAGTTGACGGCAGTGGATACGAGGCCGTTTGGGCCCCTTATGGCGGCATGCGTCATCCTGTCACCCACGAGGCACTTGAGGAAAAAGAGGTTTCTCCCGGTGTCTTCCGTCGCGGTGTGGATATGATTGTCAATGGCATGGATGTGTTTGGCTTTGCCATCAAACAGCCCCCTCGTTCCCTCAAGGAGTTGATTGCGACTTTCAACATCGATGTCGATTCGGTTGACTTGCTGCTGCTGCACCAGGCCAACAAATTCATTGATGAGAAGATACGCAAGGCCGTCAAGATTCCGGCCGAGAAGACCCCCTACTGTCTGGAGGAATACGGCAATGTCACTAGTGCGTCAATTCCCTTGACCATGGTATCGAGGTGTGGCGAGCGACTGGCTGGCGAGGATCAGCACTGCATCGCCTGTGGCTTTGGCGTCGGCCTGGCATGGGCAAGCATGGAGTTCTATGCCGGCAATGTGAAGATAAGCCCAATAATAACCTACTGATTGTGAAATTACACCCTCTGATGGTACAATATATCAACACAAACAAGGAATTTCACTGGGGCGACTGGTATTTCAAGTCCCACGTGATGCCGGCCGATTTTGATTACAAGGCCCACAAGAAGGAGTTGTCGCCCTACTACGAGCAGCGGGGTTTCAAGGTGTCAATGATGTTTGACGATTACTTCTCGCGGCTCAATGGCATCCACAGCGACCGTTACCTCTCGATGGACTTGTACTACTTCTTTGTCATCCCGGCACTCAACCGTCATGATTTCAAGGATGCCTATCTGGACAAGAACATCTACAGTGAGTTGTTCCCCAGTGTCAAGCAGCCCGTATCGATCGTCAAGAACATTCACGGTCATTTCTATCGTGATGGCGAGGAAATCTCTCTTGATGAGGCCGTCGCTGCCGTTGCTCATGCCCAGGGCGAGTTGATGATTAAGCCCACAGTGGAAACATGCAATGGTGAGGGGGTGGAGCAGGTCAAGGATTTTGACCCGATGGCAGTCAAGGCGCTTTTTGCCCAGTACGGCATCAATTTCATCGTTCAGGAGAAGGTGAAGCAGCATCCCGACTTGCAGCGTGTCAATCCCACGTCACTCAACTCGATGCGCCTCTACACCTATCGCAGGCTTGACGGTTCCTACCATTTCCTTTATCCCTATGCCCACATGCGCTTCGGTGGCAAGAATGCCATCAAGGACAACGTGTCGCAGGGTGGGGGAACCTGCCTGATTCATGCCGATGGCCGTGTGGATGACCGGGTCTATCGCTTCAAGAGCATGGAGGTCTCCTCGCTCAAGCGAGAGACCGGTGTCGAGAATCTGGTGATTCCCTGCTATCAGGCTGTTATTGATACCTTGATAGCCATGCACAAGCGTTTGCCCTACTTTGACTTCGTGGGTTGGGACGTGACGGTTTTGCCCAGTGGCGAGCCACTGCTCATCGAGTTTAACCTCGTTCCCAGCGTTGAGGGACCCCAGATGATGGCTGGCCCCATGTTTGGCGAGTTCCTGGATGAGGTGATACAACGCGCCGCTCAGGTCGAGTGCGTGAAGATGCAGACTTTCAAGAAGACTTTTGATAAGGACATGTCCTTCCTGCTGCACATGCAGTAATACAGGGCATGCCACAGCAATATAAGTATTATAGCAAGTGATAATCAGTCAAGTGGTCAATACGGTTTTCAACTCATGCAGTTATGTCATTTCCAGGGGCGATGCCTCGTGGATGGTGGACTGTGGAGACGTTGACAGGATTGTGCCGCTGCTTCATGGCCGCCTGCAGGGTGTGCTGCTCACCCATGCCCATTTTGACCACATCTACGGGCTGAATCACTTGATGGCCATGTTCCCGGATGTTCCTGTTTTCACCAACAGGGACGGGCGTGAGGGTCTCCTCAGCGATAAACTGAATTTCTCCAGATATCATGAGAAGCCCTTCATTCTCAACTCTCCAGGCAATATCCGTCTGGTGGAGGACGGCCAGAGTTTTGACCTGTTTGAAAACTACAGCGTTAAGGCGATATATACTCCTGGCCACAGTCCCGGTTGCGTGACCTGGGTGACCGGTGATGCGATTTTTACAGGCGACAGTTACATTCCCGGTGTCAAGACCGTGACCATTTTGCCTCATTCCGACAAGGAGATGGCAGCCAGCAGCGAGGACCTTATCCGGTCAATGGTCAATGGACGTCAGGTCTATCCGGGACATCCGTCTCAATTACAGTAATTTAACAAATAATCAGTATATATGGAAAACAAAAAGGTTTTACTCTGTTTGGCTCACATGAGCGGTCAAGAAATGAAGTATATCCAGGAAGCGTTTGACACCAACTGGGTAGTACCTCTCGGACCCAATGTGAACGCCTTTGAAGAGGATCTCGAGCAACTATGTGGCGAGGGTAAGCGTGTCGTGGCATTGAGTTCTGGCACAGCGGCCATTCATCTGGCCCTAGTGAAATTGGGCGTGGGTCGTGACGATGAGGTGATTTGCCAGTCGATGACATTCTCGGCTAGCGCCAACCCCGTGACCTATCAGGGCGGAGTGCCCGTGTTTGTCGATAGTGAGCGTGACACGTGGAATATTGACCCGAACCTGCTTGAGGACGCCATTAAGGACCGCATAGCCAAAACGGGCCGCAAACCCAAGGCAATCATACCGGTCTATCTGTATGGTATGCCTGCCCGCATCGATGATATTATGGAAATTGCTCGCCGCTACGAGATACCAGTCGTGGAGGATTCGGCCGAGGCCTTCGGTTCGCGTTATCGCGGGCAGTTGTGCGGCACCTTCGGTGATTTTGGCATTATGAGTTTCAATGGTAACAAGATGATCACCACCAGTGGCGGTGGCGCGCTCATTTGTCCTGATGAGGAGGCCAAGAAGAAGGTCATGTTCTATGCCACCCAGTCGCGTGAGCCCATGCCCTATTACCTGCACAAGGAGATCGGCTACAATTACCGCATGAGCAACATCTGCGCCGGTATCGGCCGTGGACAGATGACAGTCCTTGATGAGCATCTGGCCCATCACAAGCACCTGTGTGACAGATATGTGGAACTCTTTGCCGATATTGATGGCATTGACGTGCACGTCAACTGCGACGAGCGTTCCGACAGCAATTACTGGCTGAACACGATTTTGATCGACCCCGTGAAGACGGGTACCGACTATGAGACCGTCCGTCAGCACTTGGACGCTTGTAACATCGAGTCCCGCCCGTTGTGGAAACCCATGCACACCCAGCCTGTATTTGCTGGCGCTCCTGCCTACGTCAACGGTGTGAGTGAGGAACTCTTCGGCAAGGGACTGTGCTTGCCCAGCGGACCATGGGTCAGCGACGAGGATGTTGAGCGGGTGGCTCGTGAGATCATTTCTTGCTGCAAGTGATAATGTGGATATTTCTTGACTTTTTATTTATTGACTTTTAAACGATTGAATTATGAATATCGCAATATATGGCGCAGGTGGCTTCGGTAAGGAGGTCGCTTGTCTGATCGAGAGGATTAACGCTCATGGTGGAAACTGGAACCTTATTGGCTTCTTTGATGACACCAAGCCCATGGGAACGCCTGTCTCGCGCTATGGCAATGTCTTGGGTGGTATGGACACGCTGCTGCAGGTCGATGAGCCGCTGGCCATCTCTATCGCCATCAACGACAACCGTGCTGTGCGCCGTATCCGCGAGAGCATCAACAATACTAAGATTTCCTTCCCCAACTTGATTGACCCCTCGTTGTTCCTTGTCGATCCCTCCACGGTGATTATGGGCGAGGGCAACATCATTCAGAATCATTGCATGATTTCGTGTGACGTGACGATAGGTAACTTCAATCTCATCAACGACCATGTTGTGGTGGGACACGATAACGTCATCGGTGACTTCAACGGGCTCATGCCAGGTGCCCATCTGTCGGGAGGAATCACCATCGGCAATAACAACCTGTTGGGAGTCGCCAGTGTGGTATTGCAGGGCATGGTTATCGGCAATGGAGTGACCCTGGGTGCCAACAGCGTGCTCATGACACAACCCCGTGATAATTTCACTTATTTGGGCGTTCCGGCCAAGAAATTTGATTTTTGAAAAAATCTATCTGAAATGATAGTATGACAAAAGTTTTTCCCGTGTGAATTAACATGTTGTGTGAAGCAGAAAGTTGAATCCTTCATTCCATCGAAGAAGATAATTCCACCAATTGTGAAAGTGTTTTAAAAAAAATAACTACTTTTGCAAAAATAACTGAAAGGATTCTGCGTTAGATTAATGAAATGAATCTAGATTTGTTCATAGAGAATTTTGCGGATCTGCTCGATGAAACAGACCCCGACACTATACATGCCAACACTCATTTCAAGAAATTGAACGAGTGGTCTTCACTTGTGGCCTTGTCGGTCATTGCCATGATTGACGAGGAATATGATGTTGAATTCCGTGGCGATGACATTCGCAACAGTACCACTATTGAAGATTTATTTAATATCGTGAAGTCAAGGGTAGAGTGATGGATTGTCAATTGGTAATCGAGCCCAGTCATCATGTCAACTGATGGCTCTTTGCTTGATTGTCATAACTGAGTTCTTGTATAAACCTTCATTAGCCTTAATTTTATGGCAAAAATCACATTCCAGGGTGTCGGCATCAAGGCCTTAAGTGCTTGTGTCCCATCTGATATCGTTAGCAATAAGGACCTGGGTTACCTCATCCCCGAAGAGGAAATCAGCAAGGTGATTGATAATATAGGCATCGTGGAGCGTCGCATCGCCCCCGATGATGTGACCGCGAGCGACTTGTGTTACAGTGCCGCCCAGCGATTGATGCAAGACAACGGCATCGCCCCCGACAGCATTGATGTCCTGATTTTCATGAGCCAGACAGGGGACTACCGCATCCCGGCCACCTCCTGCATCATGCAGCACCGCCTGGGACTCCCCAAGTCAACGATGTGTTTTGATATCTCGCTGGGTTGTTCGGGTTACTTGTTTGCCTTGAGCACGGCCTTTGCCTATGCCTCGATGGAGGGCATCAACAGGGTGCTGCTGCTCGATGGTGAGACTTTTTCCAAAATTGTTAATCGACGTGACAAGGTGGATTGGCCCCTCTATGGTGATGCCGGAACGGCAACGCTCATCGAGAAAGGCGATTACGGAAGTTCGACATTCATACTGAATACCGACGGCTGCGGTGAGGATGCGATTAAGATACACGCTGGGATGCGCAATCCCGTAACAGCCGACTCCTGTGTCGAGCGCGAACAGGAAGACGGCAACGTCCGCAACGACCTGGAAGTCTTCATGGATGGCATGGACGTTTTCAATTTCGCCATCAGCAAGGTTCCCAAGTGCGTGAAGCAGTTGCTCAGCGAGACCGACCACACGATTGACGATGTGGATTATCTCGTTTTCCACCAGGCCAACCGCTTCATGATGGACTTCTTTGTCAAGAAACTCAAGATTGCTCCCGACCGTGTTCCCTACTGCATCGGCAAGTATGGCAACACCAGCAGCACTTCCATCCCCTTGACGGTCGCTAGTGAACTGAATGGACGCCTGGATGGCGACCACACTGTTGTCATGAGTGGGTTTGGCGCGGGCTTGAGTTGGGGAGCGGCCCTCTTGCAGATGCGCGATTGCAAGGTTTCTCCTGTCTTTGATTATTAATGGACAATTTTCTCTCGTTCCATCACATTGGCATTGCATGCCGACAGATTGCCAGGACCCAGGCATTCTATGAGGCGATGGGCTATGACGCTTCACCTGTCGTTGATGATCCCATCCAGCATGTGCGCGTGTGCTTCCTGACCAAGGCTGGTGAACCTTGTGTTGAACTGCTGGAGCCGCTCGACGGGGAAAGCCCCGTGGCGCGCATTCTGGCAACGGTCGGCGTGTCGCCCTACCACATGTGCTACAAGGTTGACGACATTGCCGCTGCTGTAGCCCGCCTGCGTGAGCAGCGCTTTCTGCTGGTGAGCGGTCCCGTGCCTGCCTGTGCGATGGGCCAGCGTCGAGTGGCGTTCCTGTTTAACAAAAATGTGGGGCTCATCGAGTTGGTTGAGTCCAGTCCTGTTGCCATTGAGTGAAATTCTGTTGACATATATCGTCCCTGTGTACAACACCGAAGCCTATGTGCTGCGGTGTTTGCAATCTATTGCTGACCAAGGTCTTGACTCTGCTGAATATGAGGTGATTGTCGTTGATGACGGTTCTACCGACGCCTCTAGAGCCGTCGTGGAAACCTTTGCGGCAGACCATCCCTCCATCCGCCTCTTGAGCCAGCCCAACCAGGGAGTGAGCGTTGCCCGCAATTTGGCCTTGGACAATGCCCGAGGCCGTTATATTCAGTTTGTTGACAGTGACGACTATCTCTTGCCTGGCAAGATGCAAGTGCTGCTGCGGCGAGCGCTGGACGAGCGCCTTGATGTGCTGCTGTTTAATTTCAGCAACATCGATTCCGATGGCAATCCTTTACCCCAGGCCCAGGACAACGTTTTTCCCTCGACACAGGTCTCCACGGGCCCAGAATTCCTTGACACCCACCCAATGACGCCCTACGTATGGCGCTTTCTCATCCGCCGCGGTTTTTTTGAGCAAGGCAATGACTACCTGGGACCTGAACGCGGTTGGCGACGCGGCTGGCGGTTCGACACTTCGCTCATCGTGTGTGAGGATGGCGCTCTGATTGCCCGTTTCATGTTGGATGCTGGGCGTATGGCCTATGACGACACTGTTGTCTATTGTTATGTGGACCGTGGCGATAGCGCGATGCACAGCATTGACTTGAATCACATCGCCAGGCGTCTTCACAGTCAGGTGGATTCGGCCGCTTCGATTGATGGAACCATTAGTCGCTATGAGTCGCAATCGGGACGGCGTGCCCCTGCCAGTGTCGCTGGCATCAGAAATGTGTACCTGTACTTCTCGATGACCAAGGCCTTGACCTGCGGCCTCGTTGACGACGTGCTGCAGCACATCAGGCAAGTGGGCCTTTTCCCGTTCCCCTGCATTGGTCCAGAGGCCAATTACGGCGGAGCGCGGTGGAAGGTGATTCACTGGCTGATGATGCGTCCGGCCATCTGGAAGGCTTTAAGTAAAATATATCGATTGATCAGAAAGTAGTGATGACGACTTTTGTCTTTCGCAATCAGACGGTTGAGCCCTTTCTCGGCTATGACGGCATGACCTACTCGGGCTATGACGACATCAGCCAGACGCCCACAAGCGTTGACCGGTATATATGGTTCTATCAGGTCCCTGTCAATCCCGATGCGTGCCAGTTGGCCCGGGAAATTGATTCTTATAGCGATAAACTTGACCTTGTGCTGTCTGGAATCACCCAGGATAGGCCATTTGTCGTTTTCTCGTTGGTAAATCTTTTCCCATTGAAGTTCACTGGAAAAGACAATCAAGTCGCTGAAGCCATTACAGGCTTCAATCAGCACATCGCCCGCTTGGCGATGGAACGTCCCAATGTCAAGTGGGTGGATTTCTCCGGTTTTACGGGCCGTTATGCCGCCGATGCCTTGGTGGACTGGAAATACTATCTCATGTCACAGACGCTGCTCAATCCCAAGTTGGCCAAGCCCTTCCACGACTGGTGGTCCGGTATCGAGCGGGAATTGATGATGCAGCGCAAGAAGTGCCTCGTGCTCGACCTGGACAATACGTTGTGGGGTGGGGTGCTCGGCGAGGATGGCATCGATGGCATTCAACTGGGAGGCGACTATCCCGGCAAGGCCTTTACCTACTGGCAGCGCTCTCTGCTGCAGTTGGCTCACAATGGTGTGATTCTGGCTGTGTGCAGCAAGAACAACGAGGCCGACGTCGATGAGGCATGGCGGGTGAATCCCCACATGGTGCTCAAGCGCGAACACTTCAGCGCCTTGCGCATCAACTGGCAAGACAAGGCCACCAACATCCGCCAACTGGCCGACGAACTCAACATCGGCCTTGACAGCATGGTCTTCCTGGATGACAATCCTGCCGAGCGTGAACTGGTCAGGCAGATGCTTCCACAGGTCGAAGTTCCGGATTTTCCCGAGAAACCTTACCTGCTCATTCCATTCTTCAAGCAACTGGTTGAAAAATACTTTATGGCCTATGACGTGACCGACGAGGACCGCAGCAAGACCGAGCAGTATCGTGCCAACGCCCTTCGCCGTGCCGAGCAGGCGCGCTTCATCGACCTCGACAGTTATCTCTACAGTCTTGACATCTCACTCGATATCCTGCCGGCCGACGAGCACAACCTGCCGCGCATTGCCCAGATGACCCAGAAGACCAACCAGTTTAACCTGACCACGCGCCGCTATACCGAGAGCGACGTGCGTCATCGGCTCGATCAGGGTTGGCGCGTTTATTGCATGCGGGTGAGTGACCGGTTCGGTGATAGTGGCATTACAGCAGCGATTTTCCTTCAACCCGTTGGAGACGATGCCGTGAACATCGACAACTTGCTGCTCAGTTGCCGCATCCTGGGCAAGGGCATCGAGGAGGCTTTTGTCAAGACGGTGCTCAACCTGATGCGCCTCGATGGGGTGAAAAAGGTCATGGCCGATTACCTGCCCACGGCCAAGAATGGCCAGACGGCCGACTTCTATGACCGAATGGGGCTGACGTGTGTCCGCGTCGGCGACGATGGAGCCAGACATTACGAGTTGGACTTGACTAGTGTTTATGAAATCAAGAATTGTTATAACATAAGGGTATTATGAATTTGGAAGAGAAAATTTTGGGAATCATGCGTGAGGTGTTTGACACCACTGATGTCAACGAGCAGACGTCTCAGCGCAATTGTGAGAACTGGGACTCGCTGCGCCATCTCTCGCTCGCATCCGAGTTAGAGGAAGCCTTTGACATCGAACTTGAACCAGAGGAAATCGGCCAGATGACCGACTTCTCGCGTGTTGTGGAAACCGTCAGGGCCAAGCAATGACCTCTCTCGTCAATGTGATGTGATTACATGCGGCGCAAGGGCAATGACATCCTTGTGCCGTTCATTTTTCTTGAATTGGTGCTTCTTTTATGAAATATTTGTTCCGTTTGATATCCATTATAGCGGCCTTTGTCCTGCTCTTCGCGGCCTATGGCGGGCGTGTGGACCCCAATGTGTGGACCTTGCCCTCGCTGGCTACCCTGGCCCTGCCTGCTGTGGCCATCATGGTGGTTGCCCTGTTGCTGCTGCTGGCGTTGTTCAGGCAGTGGCGGTCGGCGGTTGTCCTTGCTGCGGCCTTGCTGCTGTCGTGGCCCACTTTGAAGTTGATCTGCCCGTTCAATCTCTCACATCAGTCAGCACACCAGGGGCGACCCCAACTCAAGGTCATTACCATGAACGTCACCCAGTTCAACTGGCAGGATGGCGCCACCAAACCCAGTGAGAACATGCGCTACCTTCTCGATCAAGACGCCGATATCGTCGTGATTCAGGAAGGGCTGGTTTATTTCTCCTATGAGAAGACCAAGACAGTTGTTCCCATGCTCGATGAACTTTACAAGAAATATCCCTACCGCAAGAAGCATTTCTTTGACGTCGGCATCCTCTCCAAGTATCCTTTTACCGAGGTGCAATCCCCTGTGCTGGCTCAGGACAGCCTGGGCTATTTCATCAAGGCCTGGGACGTGGATGCGCCCGGTGGTAGCATCAGGGTGATGAGTATGCACTTGAGTTCCCTGCGTTTCACGACCAACGACAGCCAACTCATCGAGTCGATGAATGTCCCGTCGGGGCGCAAGCAGCGCATTGAATCGGTCACCCGCAAACTCGATCATGGCTTTATCTCCCATGCGCGCCAGGCTGCGGCCATGAGGCAGGTGATCGATGAGTCGCCTGGCGACATCCTGGTCATGGGTGACATGAACGACACACCCGGCTCATTTGCCTATCGCAAGATCTGCGGCGAAGACCTGCGTGATGCCTGGGCCGATGCGGGACTGGGACCCACCTATACCTTTCATGATCATCACATGTATGTGAAAATTGATCACATCCTGTATCGTGGCGACTTGAGGTTGCTGCAATGCCGGCGCGACAAGGAAGGGGAGAGCGACCATTATCCGCTGGTCGCCGTCTTTGAAAGGTGAGTCCGGCAACTCGCTTTTACACACTAAAAAGGCTCCTTTCCCGTTCTATACTATATAAACCGAATATAAAAGAACAATGGCATTTAAGTCTATATTCTCACTGCTGCTCGCCTCCGTCCTGATGCTGGTGGTCTGCTCGTCGTGTATCGAGGACGGTTTCACCACGTCATCCAGCGATGTGCTGGCGTTTAACAAGGACACTGTGGCATTTGACACGGTGATAACCCTCCAAGGAACGGCCACCAAGCAGATGGTCATCTATAACCACAGCAAGAAGCAGATCAACATCTCCTCCATTAAGGTCGCCGGCCTGGCATCCAAGGGGCATTTCCATCTCAATGTGGATGGCGTGAGGGGCGATTCTTTCCAGAATGTCGAAATCCGTGGCAACGACTCAATCTATATCTTCATCGAGGCCTATCTCGACGAGATGGAACAGAACGAGCCCACGTTGCTTGAGGATCGCCTGGAGTTTGTCACCAATGGCGTGACCCAGAGTGTGCTGCTCAGCGCTTGGGGACAGGATGTGGTGCGCATCAATGGAGATACAATCAGGCGCAACACGCGCTTGACCGCTGTTAAGCCTTATCTCATCTATGACACAATGTTTGTCTCGCCAGGTGCGACCTTGACCATCGACCCTGGCGCAACGCTACTCTTTCATGACAAGGCTGCCATCCGCTGCAAGGGGCGCATGCTGGCCAATGGCACTGTCGAGGAACCGATTACCTTCCGCGGCGACCGCCTGGATCATGTTGTGGGCACGACGAGTTTTGACGTGATGTCGGGACAGTGGGGTGGTGTCATTTTCTCGCCGACCAACAGAGTCACCAATGTGTTGAAGCATGTCGTCATGCGGGGTAGCAGCATCGGTATGCACTGCAGTCCAGACTATGTCGATACGGTCAATTGTTCACTCAAACTCGTCAATTGTGTACTCACCAATTCGGCTTCGACCTGTCTGGCTACGGCTGCCTGCTATGTGCAACTCATTGGCACCGAAATCAGCGATGCGGCCGAGGAAGTCGCCTATTTTGCTGGCGGCAAGGTGATGGCCAGCCAGTGCACCTTCAGTAACAACTATTTGTTCGTGGCCCCCACGTTGCCCCTCGTCAATATCTTTGACGTTGAGTTCACCGACGGCTCCATCGGGCGCATCAAGGCCTATTTTGACAATTGCATCCTCTACGGCCTCAGCCCCGAGATCAACGAGGGCACGCTCGATGATTTTGACGTCTATCTGCGCTATTGCCTGTTGAAGAGTTCGGGTAACGATGACGCCCACTTTATCAATTGCGTCTGGGAGGCCGACCCATGTTTCCTCACCTTGCGTGATGACCACTACTTTGATTACCGTCTGGGCAACGAGAGCGCTGCCATCGGCAAGGGAAATCCGGCATTGTGTCCCGCCGAGGCCCGTTACGACCGCTACGGCAATGACCGCCTGGCTCGTGCGGCGATAGACCTGGGTGCCTATGTATGGAATTATATCGAAGAAGAAGAAAACCAGTAGAACAATATTATTTATGAAACGAATCCTCCTTTTCACATCGCTGCTAGTCCTCATGGCTGGTGGCATGATGGCCAACGGCTCCCAGTCGGCCCTCCCGTCACATTTGCCCAAGCATGAGTTTCGCGGCGCCTGGATGCACATCATCGGCCAGAAGCAGTATGCCCAGATGTCACCCGAGCAGACGCGCCAGTACCTCATCGAACAATTGGACCTCTTGCAGCGTGCCAACTGCAATGCCATTATCTGGCAAATTCGCCCGCAGGCCGATGCGGCCTATGTCAGCAATCTCGAGCCTTGGAGCCGCTGGCTCACGGGTGAACCGGGCAAGGCTCCTGATCCGGTGTGGGACCCCTTGCAGTTCATGATTGACCAGGCCCACAAGCGTGGCATGGAACTTCACGCCTGGATCAACCCATATCGCGTGACCAGCAGCGAGGACGACAAGCCGGCACAGGGACACATCTACTATGAGCATCCCGAGTGGTTCTTGAAATATGCCGACGGAAAAATCTATTTCGACCCGGGCCTGCCCGAGAGCCGTGACTTTATCGACAAGGTGGTGCGCGACATCCTCACCCGATATGACATCGACGCCCTGCACATGGACGACTATTTCTATCCCTATCCCGTGACAGGCGTTGAGTTCCCCGACACAACGTCCTATAATGAATATGGCATCGGCTGGGACAAGGACGACTGGCGCCGTCACAACGTGGACCTGCTCATCGAGCAGTTGCACAATACCATCCAGGAGGTCAAGCCCTGGGTGCGCTTCGGCATCAGCCCCTTCGGTATCTGGCGCAACAAGGCCAGCGACCCCGACGGTAGCGAGACCAACGGCCTGCAGTGCTATGATGCCCTGTATGCCGACTGCCCCAAGTGGACCGCACAGGGGTGGGTCGATTACATGGTGCCGCAACTCTACTGGGAACTGGAACACAAGGCCGCCAGCGACCTCGTGCTCATGCACTGGTGGAATGACCATGCCAATGGCCGACACATGTATTACGGACAGGCGCTCAACAATGTCATGTCCCACCAGGACATCGCCGACGAGGGCGGCAATCCCGCCAATCCCACCCAGTTGGACCACAAGATGCGCTTGCAGCGCTCAATGGAGAACGTGCATGGCGTGACCTGGTGGCCCGGTTATACCATCACCAGTAACTTCAAGGGCGCCCTCGACTCGCTGGCCAATTATCAGACCTGCCGCCCGGCACTCATTCCTGCCTACACCTGGCTCGATGACAAGGCTCCGCATACTGTTCACGACCTCAAGATCAAGAAGGTGGGCGGCAAGAAGTGCCTGGTGTGGCGTGCCCATGACACCGATGACCCCATGCAGCAGGCTGTCCGTTATGTCGTTTACCGCTTCCCCAAGGGCAAGAAAGCCTCTATCGATGATGCCGCCAGCATCCTGGCCATCACGGGCGAGACCGTCTTCCCGCTCCCCGACGGCGGTAAGGGCAACTGGCAATATGCCGTCACGGCGCTCGACCGCTGCTGGAACGAGAGCGACCCAGTCAGGAAATAACCTTCATCCCTTCCCGGACTGTGGGGTGATACTAAACGTATTGAGGGACGCGCATTCACGGCGCGTCCCTCAATACGTTTAGTGGTGGCAACTAGCGATGTGAGATCAGTTCCATGTACCTGACAACAGGAAGTCGATGAGGGTGGTTACATCCGAGACGTTCACCTGACCATCCTGGCTACAGTCGAGCGCCTGGGGGTTAACGCTGGTTTCGTTTCCGTTCAGCAGATAGTCAATCAAGGTTGTCACGTCGCTGATGTTAACGATAGAGTCGTTGTTCACATCGCCGCGGATGAATGTGGGCTCAACATAATCCTCAAATGCAACGAGGTTGAACTTCAATGCGCCGTCCACCTTGCAAATAATGCCATAGACATTGTACTTGCCGCTTGCGGGCTGATTGTAGGCCCACAAGCAGTCGGTTAATGAAATTGTCGTGCCGTCGGGCAGCGGTAATGAGCGGATGGGGAGGAAACTCTTGCTGACATTCTCGACGACAACATAGGCATTGAGCATGCTTTCATCGACGGCTCCAGTGAGTTTCTGGGCGGCAGCCAGTGTGGCATTGGTCTCACCGCTGGCGGCGAGGCCTGCAGCATCGGTGTGCTTAACCCAACCGTCAACGCTGGTTTTGGTGGCACTCCAGCCCGGGCTCAGCACCTGGCCGTTCTCGAATGAGCCCTCAAGGACGTTGCAGATCTGGCCATAGCCGCTCTCGTCGCGCACAAACAGATAGCCATTCTTATAAGCGGTAACAACAGCGTTGCCGTTGTATGTGAACTGGACGTTGTCCTCAAGCGCGTTGGCGTCATTGATCAGGGTCACACCTGCTTGATCACTTCCCTCATTATAACTGAAGGTGGTCTTGGGATAGAAAAGTTCGCTATAGTATTTATTCCCTCCATAGACCGATCTTGGCACATTAGTATTCACTCCATAAAAATAGCCGGTACCTGAAACTGTACCTTCTTGAGTAACAGAAACCATGAGTGCCAGGTTTCCGCCTTCATAGGCGAAGGGCGTATCAAAGTTGACAACAATCTCGCTCTCTCCGGGGGTCATCGGCATCACACCCACCAGTGTGAGCATGTCCTCGGGAATGCGAAATGGCGTGGTCATGGAGAATTCCGATACATCGACCACTCCCAGGCGGAATGAGAGTTCACCTCCGTTCATCACATTGCCACCCTCGTTAGCGATATAAAATGTCAGCGCGGTAATGTCCTTACCAACCAGTTCGGTGAGTTGGTCGGCTGGATAAATCACTTGACCGAAATAGGGCGGATAGTTAAAGTAAGCGGCTCGGAATGGAATGTTTTCATTCCTATCAGTGCCATCGGCAACCGTCAATTCTGAGGCATGCGCAACCAGTGTCATAGCGGCCACAGCGATCAAAACTAAGAATTTTTTCATAATTAAGGAAATGATTTGAGTTAATATAAATAATTTGGTAGCGATAAACTATAGCATTAACATCCTCTCAATCGATGGTGCGGGTCAGAACAGATGGGCGATATTCTCGGTCATCATCTTCACGCTCATCGCCAGCAGGATGATGCCGAAGAACTTGCGTGAGAACATCATGCCGCCCTCGCCTAGCCATTTCTGGATTTTTCCAGTGCTCTTGATGACAAGGAACACCCATAGCATATTGATAGCCAGCCCGATGAAAATGTTCACGTCGTCATACATCGCCTTGAGCGAGATCAACGTTGTCAGCACGCCGGCGCCCGCGATCAGCGGAAACACCATCGGCACCATCGTTGCTCCCTTGTTGGGGGTGTTGTTCTTGAAGATTTCCACGTCAAGGATCATCTCCAGCGCCATGAGGAACATCAGGAAACCGCCTGCCGTGGCAAACGAGTGGATATCGCAGTTGAAGATGCGCAGCAGCCAGTGACCGCCATAGTAGAAGCCCACCATCAGCAGGGTAGAGTAGAGGGTGGCCTTCAAGGCATCGACATGACGCCCTTTTTCCCTCAACTGCAAGATAATGGGTATCGAACCCACAATATCTATAATACTCAGCAATACCAGCGTCGCACTCAGAATCTGTGTAAAATTAACCTTTCCCATATTGCATCATTTCTATTCTGCTGCAAAGGTAGTCATTATCTCGCACACGATCACATTCTTTTTAAGAAAACAGGCCTGGAATCCTTCACTTGTTGCCTTTTTTTTCCCTCAATTTTACCTTTAATCAATTCGATGACCCCAAAAAGGCTTTTCCTTTTTAATTATCAGACAATGAGTCGATTGCGATGCTAAATGGCTATCGAATGCGCCTCGTTTTTCCCGGTTTTCCCGTTTCCCCCCCGTTGTGGGGTTAATACGTGTCGCGTCCTGTGATCCGGGCCTGTGGCTCGGAAAATAATCGTCAGCGCGACTTTATCAAGAGCATTTCTCGCTTTCTTCCTTGAAAACCGGCACTTCCCTGTAATAGTTGCCAAAAAGGTCGTCATGCGTTTTGATGGTTGGCACTTTTTTAGTACCTTTGTCGTTTGAATCATTTTTTTGAACAAAAATAAAACATTATTATAACCAAAACAAATGAGCGAGAAAGAGAATACACTGGCAACCAAATACGACCCTAAAGAGGTCGAGGACAAGTGGTATAAGTATTGGGAATCGCACGACCTGTTCAAGAGCGTGCCCGATGAGCGTGAGCCATATTGCATCGTCATTCCGCCCCCCAATGTGACGGGCGTCCTGCACATGGGTCACATGCTCAACAATACCATCCAGGACATCCTCATCCGCCGCGCGCGCATGGAGGGCAAGAACGCCCTGTGGGTGCCTGGCACCGACCATGCGTCGATTGCCACCGAGGCCAAGGTCGTTAAGCGCCTGGCCGAGCAGGGCATACGCAAGCGTGACCTCACCCGTGACGAGTTCCTCAAGCATGCCTGGGACTGGACCCACGAGCACGGCGGCATCATCCTGCAGCAGTTGCGCAAGTTGGGCGCCTCATGTGACTGGAGCCGCACGGCCTTCACGATGGACGAGACCCGCAGCAAGAGCGTGATGAAGGTCTTTGTCGATCTCTATGACAAGGGCTATATCTACCGCGGATTGCGCATGGTCAACTGGGACCCCAAGGCCCAGACCGCATTGAGCAACGAGGAGGTCATCTATCGCGAGGAGAAGAGTCACCTCTATCACTTGAAATACTACGTCGATGGTCTGCAGACCCTCGAGAACGAGGAGCAACTGCGCGCCCAGGGCAACATCATCCACAAGGACGAGAAGGGCTACTATGCTGTCGTTGCCACCACGCGCCCCGAGACCATCATGGGCGATACCGCCATGTGTATCAACCCCAAGGATCCAAAGAACCAGTGGCTCAAGGGCCGCAAGGTGATTGTGCCCCTCGTTGGCCGCGTGATCAACGTCATTGAGGACCGCTATGTGGAAATCGAGTTCGGAACCGGTTGCTTGAAGGTAACCCCCGCCCATGACACCAACGACTATATGCTGGGCAAGACCCACAACCTGGAAACCATCGACATCTTCAATGCCGATGCCACCATCAGCGAGCAGTCGCCGCTTTACGTCGGCATGGACCGCATGGATTGCCGCAAGCAGATTGTCATCGACCTGCAGGCTGCCGGACTCGTCGAGAAGATTGAGGACTATGACAACAAGGTGGGTTACAGCGAGCGCAACAGCGACACGGCCGTCGAGCCGCGCCTGTGCATGCAGTGGTTCTTGAAGATGCAGCACTTTGCCGACATCGCCTTGCCTCCCGTCATGGAGGACCGCCTCAAGTTCTATCCGCCCAAGTACAAGAATACCTACAAGGCTTGGCTTGAAGGCATCCAGGACTGGTGCATCTCGCGCCAGTTGTGGTGGGGACACCGCATTCCCGCCTACTTCCTGCCCACCGATGATCCCGAAAAGGAAGTCTATGTCGTTGCCCTTGACGAGGAAGAAGCCCTCGAGAAGGCCCGCAAGATTCCCGGATACGAGAACATCGAACCTAGCCAGTTGCGCCGCGACGAGGATGCACTCGACACGTGGTTCAGTTCATGGCTGTGGCCCATCTCACTGTTTGACGGCATCAACAATCCCGGCAATGAGGACATCAAGTACTACTATCCCACCAGCGACCTGGTGACTGGCCCGGATATCATTTTCTTCTGGGTAGCGCGAATGATCATGGCAGGATATGAGTATGTGGGTGACATGCCTTTCAGGAACGTCTATTTCACGGGTATTGTGCGCGACAAGTTGGGCCGCAAGATGTCCAAGTCGCTCGGCAACTCCCCCGATCCTCTTGAGTTGATCGAGCGCTTCGGTGCCGATGGCGTGCGCATGGGTCTGATGCTCGCCGCGCCGGCAGGCAACGACATCCCTTATGATGACGCGCTGTGTGAGCAGGGCCGCAACTTCAATAACAAGATCTGGAACGCCTTCCGTCTTGTCAAGGGTTGGGAAGTGGCCGACGTCGAGCAGCCCGAGGCCAGCCGCCAGGCTGTCCTGTGGTTCCGCCATCAACTTGACGACGCCCTGGCGACAGTCAAGGATCACTTCGCCAAGTTCCGCCTGAGCGATGCCATGATGGTGCTCTACCGTCTCTTCTGGGAAGAGTTCTCGGCATGGTATCTCGAGTCGGTGAAGCCCGCCTACGGCCAGCCCATGGACCGCGCCACGATGCAGGCAACGCTCGAGTTCTTTGACACGTTGCTGCGCCTGTTGCATCCGTTCATGCCGTTCATCACCGAGGAGTTGTGGCAGCATCTCGACGAGCGCAAGGATGGTGAGAGCATCATGTATGCCCTTATCCCCGAGCCAGGACAGGCTGATGCAGCCTTGCTCAAGGCCATGGCCGATGTCAAGGAAATCGTCGGTGGCGTGCGCAACGTCCGCAAGCAGAAGAACCTGCCCAACAAGGAGCAGTTGACACTGCAGGCTGTCGGTGGCTTGAACAACCCGTTTGAGGCCATTATCATCAAACTGGCCGGACTCGAGAAGATTGAAACCGTGACCGAGAAGGATGCGACGGCTGCCGCCTTCATGGTGGGTACTGCCGAGTTTGCGGTTCCTCTGGCCGGAAGCATTGATGTCGAGGAAGAAATCAAGAAACTTGAGGCCGACCTTGAATACACCCGCGGCTTCCTGGCCAGCGTGGACAAGAAGTTGAGCAACGAGCGTTTTGTGGCCAATGCACCAGAGGCCGTCGTTGCCAACGAGCGCAAGAAGAAAGCCGACGCCGAGAGCAAGATCGCGACCATGGAGCAAGCCCTCCAGCAATTGAAAAAGTAAAAAAAACGTCAACCTGTGCCGTGGCTCATGCCACGGCCATTTTTTTAAATTAAATATATGAAGAACTCCATCCTGAAACCCGGCTTGCCCGTCGCGCTGTGCAGCGACCATGCCGGTTATCCTGTCAAGGAAGCCGTTAAGCAATGGCTCGAGGGGCAGGGTATTGCCTGCAAGGACTTCGGCACCTACAGTGAGGACAGTTGTGATTATCCCGATTTTGCCCATCCTTGTGCCGCGGCCGTCGAACAGGGCGAATGCTATCCCGGCATTGCCGTGTGTGGCAGTGGCGAGGGCATCAACATCACCCTCAACAAGCATCAAGGCATCCGTTCTGCCCTGTGCTGGCGCCTTGCCGTTGCCTGTCTGGCCCGTCAGCATAACGATGCCAATGTCATCGCCATGCCTGGCCGCTTTGTCACCAACGAGGAAGCCATCGCCATGGTCGAGGCCTTCCTGACGACCCCCTACGAGGGTGGCCGCCACCAGCGACGCATCGACAAGATTCCTGTCAGATAGTGAATTGACATATTTAAAGCAAAACGGAGGGTGCATCGGGAATAATCGACGCACCCTCCATTTGTGTTTGTGTTGCTGCTTACTTCACCACGACCTTGCGGGAGCGGGTGTCGCTGGTAACCATATAGGTGCCTGCAGGCAGTTCCACATCGACTGTGGCATTCACTGTTGCCACAACATTAGCATCCAGGTCATAGATCTCCAGCATCTCGCTGGCGGGATTCTCGATGAGGATGCCTCCCGTGGAGGGCAATGCGTTCCACATGGCAGCGCTGTTACCCAGCAGGTGGTCAATCAATGTCGTGACATCGCTGATGTTGATGATGCCATCACTGGCCATGTCTGCAGCCTGGAAATTGAACGGATACACTTCATTGCCCAGCAGATAGTCGATCAAGGTCGTCACATCGCTGATATTGACGATTCCGTCCATATTCACATCGCCAGCGAGTACGGTCGGAGCGGTTACCTCGCCTTCAACGTTGGCATAGGCGGTTACACTGCCTGCTGTGGCTGTGATCACCCCGTCACACTCGCCAATCGTCGCTGTGCTCTTCATGCGAACATAGAAAGTTTCACCGCTGGCGTCAAGCGTGAGGGAATTGCTCCAGGAACGCTGGTTGAGGCTCAACTCGAAGTTGCCGCTCACGCTCACGGTGACGGCATCTTCATTATCCTCGGTCAGGACGGTGACTTCGCTGATGCTGGACGATTCGTCCTGCACGGCTGTCATGGCCTGGACCGAACCGCCAAAGTAGATCTTGGGATCCTTCACTTCCTGCAATGGGGCATAGATGGCGATATCGTCGATGTTGAGGCGCTGTCCGGCGGTCTGCTGGAACTTGAAGCGGATGTCGCCGCGCTCGTCGAGCCCGATGGTGTATTGCACCAGTTCATGGGTGAGGTTCAACTCCTCGAGGAGGGTCCAGGTGCTGCCGCTATTGGTGCTGTAGAGCACCTGCAGGGTGGCATCGGCCTCTGTCGTGCCATAGGTCGCGGCATAGAATGAGAGCCCCGATGTGCCGGCCACGTCCTCGTTCATGGCGATGTAGGAGTTGTTGTTTTTGCCAAATCGGCAACCGATCTCGTCGCGCCAGTGGTCATAGGTCTGCGCAAAAATGCCTGCATTGGAGAAATACCACTTGTAGGCGGCTCCTTGCACCTCGCGGGTCCAGTAGCCACCCGTTTCGGTGTTCTCCCACGTCTCGATGCTGTATTCGCCGGTCGGGGTGACGGGGTCTTCGGGAGTGTCGGGTTGGGTCTTGCTGGCAGTGAGGGCGACGGTGCGGGTCACGTCGCTGTTGGTCAGGGTCAGGGTGCCTGTGGCGCTCTCGGCCGTGCCGCTATAGGTCACGGTGACCGTTGTGCCGTCGTTGATTGCATTGGCACTCAGGGTGCTCGGCGTCACGGTGAAACCTTGTCCACTGACGCTAACGGCCAGCGGGCTAGTGAAATTAGTGCCCTTGACGGTCACATTCTTGCTCACACTGGTGGCGTCAACGGCGATGGTGCCCACATTGATGCTTGTGTTGCTTGAGGGCTGGGAGAGGACAGGGGTAACCACTACGCTGCCGTCACCGGTCCACTTCTGGCCGGTCTTGTTGCCCCAGATGTGCTCGGCCAGTTCGGGGTGGTCGATGTAAGGGTTGCGGTTGCCTTGCCACGCGTGAGCATAGTTGTTGCGCTTGGTCTCTTTCTCGCTCACGGGATCCAGTCGGTGCCACTCCAGCAGCAGGTTGATGGCATAGGTCGTGAACACGGGATAACTGTTGCCCGCAAAGAAGGCGCTGCCGCCCGCCTGCGTCCAGTTGCTGATGATGTTGTTATAGCATGTGGCCATGTAGAAGTAGGCGCGCGCAAAGTCGCCCTTGTACTCATCGTCGGGCTCAAACACGCGGCCCGTGTAGCCCGAGCGTGTGCTGTAGCCCATGCGGCCCTTGGCGATATAGTTGCCGTTGGTCAGTCGCGTGCCGCCCTCGCACACGCCGTAGGGGTAGTTTGACCGCTGATTGTTGACGTAGCCGTCGGTGGGCACGATATTGAAGATGTCGCTGTACTGGTCCTGCTTGCCGCCGCCCCACCAACTCTTGGGCACCGAGTGCTCGCGGTTGATGCAGTCGCCGATGGCGCTATAGCTGCCGCACTTGTTACTGTAGGTGTACTTGTCATAGGTGCTGTACATGTCGATGTAGTAGCCCCGGGAGTCGGTGTCGGTGTCGGCATAGGCGCTCCACAGGTTATCATAGCCGATGTCGGTGTGGCTGGTGATGATGTTGTACAGGGCCGTAAGCAAGGCCTGGTCGCTCTTGTTCAGGGCGATGGCATAGTAGTCGCTGGGACATGGTTTGGGATCTTTGGCCCCCATTGTCAAGGCCGCCGACAGGATGGTGAGAGTTAATAAGATTCTTTTCATTTTGTTGATTGTTGATTAATATATGATTAAGTTTTTGCCTTCCATTAAAACCATTAGCAGCCTTATCGGGCCACTGTGGTGTGCAGTGGCCCGGACGGGCTGCTAAAAAGTTCATATTATGGGCTTCTGTGGATACTTCGGCTCAGTGACCGAAGATAATGCTGATGACGAGGCTGACATCGGTAATATTGATTTCACCGTTACCGTCAACATCAGCGCTGCTGGGCGCGGTATCGGTTTTGTCCTCCAGGATGAGGTTGACAATGTAGTTGATGTCAAGAATGTTGACCTCGCCGTCGTTGTTGGCGTCGCCCGGGACTTTCGTCTGGCGGGCATAGAGCGTGATGTCGTCGATGTTCACGCGAGAGCCTGTCTTCTGAGCGATGCGGTAGCGCACGGGTTCACTGACGTCGGCTTTGAGAGAATAGCGCTGCAAGGAACCCTTGGTGGCCGTGATGGTGGCCAGTGTGGTCCAGGTGGCGCCATGGTCGGTACTGTAATCGATATTCAGGGTCGCATCGGCATCGCTGCCAAAGCATCCGGCCCAGAAACTGATGCCGCTCGTGCCGCGCTGATAGTCCTCACTCATGGCAATCTCGCTGCTGCTGGTCTTGCCCAGGCGGCACGAGTACTCGCCGATGCTCAGGTTGTCACCCGTGAAGATGCCGGCGTTGGTGAATCGCCAAGCGAAGGCATGACCCTGCACATCTTTGTCGGCATAACTGGCATAGGAGTCACAACCCTCCCAGTCCTCGGTGATGCTGTCGCCCTGTATGGGGCCGGGACCGGGTTCGTCACCCGACTTGGTGGCGGTGGCATTGACCGTGAACAGTGTTGCCACCTCGCTGCTGCTCAGCGTGATGGCGTTTTCAAAGTCGCCGGCCTCGCTGGCAAGGAATGTGATGACAAGCGTGGTGCCGTCGTTGACCTCGCTGGCGCCGAAGGACTCGCGGCTAGCGTAGAAGTTCTCGTTGTCGCTCATCGTCAAGGTAAGGCCCTTAGTCAGGTTCTCTCCCTTGATGCGGATGCTGTAACTGATTTCTTCGCCTTGAGTGGTCGAGCCCATGTCGAAGGTTGAGCCGTTCTTGGGCGCGGTGATTGTGGCAGACACTTCATCACCCGGTCCGTTCCATGCCTTTCCTTGCTTGTCGCCCCAGATGTATTCGGCCAGTTCGGGGTGGTCGATAAAGGGGTTGCGATTGCCCTGGATGCCATAGACGGCATCATTGCGCTTGATCTCCTTGTCGCTCACGGGATCCATGCGGGTCCACTCCATCAGCATGTTGATGGTCCACGTCGAGAAGGCCTTGTACTTGTTATTCTTGTAATCCAGTTGGGCGGTCTTGCCTGTCGGCCAAGAAGGAATCTCGGATTTATAGCATGTCACCATGTAGAAATAGGTGCGTGCCAAGTCACCCTTGTACTCGTCGTCGGGCTCAAACACGTCTCCACTATAGCCCGGGTAGGTGCATTTGCCCGATTTACCCTTGGCGACGTAACTGCCATAGGTCAGACGGGTGCCGTCGGCGCACACGCCATAGGGGTCACTGCCGCGTTGGCTGTTGACATAGATGTCGGTTGGGTAGATGTGAAACACGTCGGTGTTCATGGGAGCCACCTCACCGCCGAACCAACTCCTGGGGAAACTGTGCTCTCGGTTATAGCCTTGACCCACGTGTGAGGCCGACGAGCCGTTATCGCTGGGCCTGTAGCGGCAATTGCTGTAGATGTCGATGATATAGCCATTATCATCAACGTCGGCAATGGCAAAGGCGTTAAGCAACCCAGAGGAGTAGGAAACCTCCCTGTGGTCGTGGATGATGTTCCTCAAGGCCGTCATCAGCGCCTCGTCGCTCTTGCCCAATGCTGCATTGTAGTAACTGGCTGGAGCGGCGGCTAGGGCTACCTGCACGGCGGCAACCAGCACAGCCAGTGTCAGGACAAATCGGTTGTACTTGTTCATAGTCATTTGTTTGCTTTGAAATGATGAGTTATTTCTTGACCTTCTTGGTGTTTTTAGCGTCCTTGCCGGCTTGGGTGCCGCGCACCTGGCCTGCCAGTTGACCGCATGCGGCGGCAATGTCCTCACCGCGGCTGCGGCGGATGGTGCAGGTCACGCCCTTGCTGTTCAGGTAGTCGCGGAAGTAGGTCATCCGCTCGTCACTGCTGGTGCGCAGTTTCTCGATACCCGGAATCATGTGGTAGCGGATGAGGTTCACGCGCACGTGCTCGTTGGGCAGCAGTTCGCGCAGTTTCTCGGCATGCTGGATGTCGTCGTTGAACCATTGCCAGCAGATGTATTCCACCGACAAGCGGCGCTGGTGGGCAAAGTCGTAGTTGCCCAGCATCTCTATCACGTCGGCGATGGGATAGAGTCGCTCGATAGGCATCATCGAGGAGCGTTCCTCCTGCACGGCATTGTGCACGCTCACGGCAATGTGTACGCTGGTCTGCTCACACAGGATCTTCAGTTCGGGCTTCTTGCCCACGGTCGATACCGTGACGCGCTTTGGACTCCAGGCCAGGCCCCACGGCTCGGTCAGGATGGCAATGACGCGCAGCACCTCGTCCAGGTTGTCCAGCGGCTCGCCCATGCCCATGAACACGACATTGGTCAGCCGCTCGCTCTCGGGGATGCTGAGCACCTGATTGATGATCTGGTTGGACGTCAGGTTGCCGTGGAAGCCCTGCTTGCCCGTCATGCAGAAGTAGCAGTTCATCCTGCACCCCTTCTGCGACGAGATGCACAGCGTGGCACGGTCATCCTCGGGGATATAAACCGACTCGACTGCCTGCTTGTCGCCCACGTCAAACAGGTACTTCACCGTGCCGTCCTCGCTGGCGGCGGCATGGCTGGGCGGGTACAGGCCCACGCAGTAGCGGCTGGCCAGCAGTTCGCGGTTGGCCTTGGAGATGTTCAGCATCTGCTCAAAGTCATTAACCCGTTTCTGGTAGATCCACTGTGCCAATTGTTTAGCCACAAAGCGCGGCATGCCCAGGGCAGTTACCGCATCCTGAATTTCCTCGAGAGTCATGCCGGCCATCGGCTGCAATGTCTTGTCGTTGCTCATGTCTTGAAAGATTTGATTCCTTATTTAAACTGCAAAGGTACTACAAAGTTTTCACTTACTGACCGCTGACTTGCCGATTTTTAGCCAATTACGTCAAAAAAGTGTAGGAAAAAGCGGAGACGCCGCTCTGCGGCGCCTCCACTGATATTGGCCGTGGCTGGATTGATTACCAGTTAATGGCTATTGACTTATTTCATGTAGGTGTAGCGGTAGTCGGTGGGTGACACGAGGGTTTCCTTGATCACGCGCGGGATAATCCAGCGGATGAGGTTGAACTCGCCACCAGCCTTGTCGTTGGTACCACTGGCACGCGCGCCGCCAAAGGGCTGCATGCCCACAACGGCTCCCGTCGGCTTGTCGTTGATGTAGAAGTTGCCGGCAGCATAGCAGAGCCTGTCGGTCAATTTCTCAACAGCCATGCGGTCGCGGCCCCAAACGGCACCGGTCAAGCCATAGGGCGATGTCTCGTCACACAGTGTGGCGGTCTCGTCCACCTTGTCGTCGTCATAGGGGTAAACCGTCAGCACGGGGCCAAAGATCTCCTCTTCCATCGACTTGAAGCGCGGGTTGCTGGTCTCGATCACCGTGGGCTCAACAAACCAGCCCTTGCTCTTGTCGCACTTGCCGCCAATGACGATCTTGGCGTCGTCGGCCTTCTCGGCATACTCAATATAGGACTGGCACTTGTCGAACGATGCCTCGTCGATAACGGCGTTGATGAAGTTGCCGGGATCCTTGACGTCGCCCATCTTCACCTCATCGCACATGGCCTTGATGTCGGCCAGGACATCGGCCCACATGCTCTTGGGAATATACATGCGCGAGGCTGCCGAGCACTTCTGGCCCTGGAACTCAAACGCGCCGCAGAAGGCTGCCGTAGCCACGGCCTTCTTGTCGGCACTGGGGTGAACAAAGATGAAGTCCTTGCCGCCGGTCTCGCCCACGAGGCGGGGGTAGGAGATATACTGGTCCACATTCATGCTGGCCTGCTTCCACAGCGACTTGAAGGTGGCTGTGCTGCCAGTGAAGTGGATGCCGCTGAAGTACTTGCTCTGGGTGGCAACCTCGCCGATGAGGGCACCGCTGCCGGGCAGGAAGTTGATCACGCCGTCGGGCAGACCGGCCTCCTTGTAGAGTTGCATCAGGTAGTAGTTGCTCAGCAGGGCCGTCGTCGAGGGCTTCCACAGGGCCACGTTACCCATCAGCACGGGAGTCATGCACAGGTTGCTGGCAATCGAGGTGAAGTTAAACGGGGTAACAGCCAGGATGAAGCCTTCCAGGGGGCGGTACTCGGTGTGGTTCAGTTGGCCCACACCGTCCTTGGGCTGCATGCCGTAGATCTTGCTGGCATAGTGCACATTGTAGCGGAAGAAGTCGATCGTCTCGCAGGCCGAGTCGATTTCGGCCTGATAGAAGTTCTTGCTCTGGCCCAGCATTGTGGCAGCGTTCATGATGGGACGGTACTTGGTGGCCAGCAACTCGGCCATCTTCATCACGATGGCGGCGCGGGTGGTCCAGGGAGTGCGGCTCCACTCTTTCCAGGCCTTCATGGCGGCATCGATGGCCATCTCGATGTGCTCCTTGCCCACCTTGTGATAGGTGGCCAGCACGTGCTTGTGGTCATGCGGGCACGTCACTTGCCCCGTGTTACCGGTGCGGATTTCCTTGCCACCGATGATGATGGGGATGTCAACTACGAGATTGCTCTGGCGCTCGAGTTCCTTCTCGAGGGCAACACGTTCGGGTGAACCCGGCATATAGGCCTTCACCGGCTCATTGGCGGGAAGGGGAAAATTGATAATAGCGTTATTCATTTTAATGAGTTAAAAAAATACTAATGTGAAATGATAATTGTGGTGTAGAGAGAGAACACAAAAGTTCAAGTGCCGCAAGTCACGTGACTTGCGACACTTGAATAATGAATTATCCGAACATCTGCTCGAAGGTCTTCTTGATGATGGCGATGGCCTCCATGAGTTCCTCCTTGGTGATGCACAAGGGAGGAGCAAAGCGGATGATGTGGTCGTGGGTCGGCTTGGCCAGCAGGCCGTTGTCACGCAACTTGAGGCAGATGTCCCATGCCGTCTTGCCCTCGACGGGCTTGGTAACGATGGCGTTCAACAGGCCGCGGCCGCGCACCTGGACGATAAACGGTGAGTTGATCTTCTGGATCTCCTCGCGGAAGATCTTACCCATCTTCTCGGCATTCTGGACGAGTTTCTCATCCTTAACCACCTTCAGGGCCTCGACAGCAACGCGGGCAGCCAGGGGGAAACCGCCGAAGGTCGAGCCGTGCTCACCAGGCTTCACGTTGAGCATGATCTCGTCGTCGGCCAGACAAGCCGATACGGGCAGCACACCACCACCCAGGGCCTTGCCCAGGATCACGATGTCGGGACGGATGCCGTCGTGCTGTGAGCACAGCATCTTACCCGTGCGGGCGATACCGGTCTGCACCTCATCGGCAATGAACAGCACGTTGTGCTCGTGGCACAGGTCGAAGCATTTCTTCAGGTAGCCGTCGTCGGGAACAAACACACCGGCCTCACCCTGGATGGGCTCGACGATGAAGGCGGCGACCTCCGTGCCATATTTCTCCAGAGCCTTCTTCAGCGCCTCGGGATCGTTATAAGGAATGCGGATGAAGCCAGGAGTCAGGGGACCGTAGTCGGCATAACTGCTGGGATCGTCACTCATGGTGATGACAGTCACCGTGCGGCCGTGGAAGTTACCCTCGCAGCAGATGATCTTCACCTTGTCGTTGGGGATGCCCTTCTTGGCAACACCCCAGCGGCGGGCCAGTTTCAGGGCGGTCTCAACGCCCTCGGCACCGGTGTTCATGGGCAGCACTTTGTCATAGCCAAAGTAGGAGTGCATGAATTTCTCATATTCACAGAAAGCCTCGTTGTAGAATGCGCGTGAGGTCAAGCACAATTTGTTGGTCTGGTCCTTCAGAGCCTTCACAATGCGCGGATGGCAGTGACCCTGGTTGACAGCCGAGTAGGCCGACAGGAAGTCAAAGTATTTCTTGCCCTCGACATCCCACACATAGATGCCTTTACCCTTCTTCAGGACTACGGGCAGGGGATGGTAGTTGTGAGCACCATAGCGCTCTTCCATTGCGATGTAACTCTTGGTTTTGGCGCCCAGAGCATTGGGCTTGCTAAGATCCTTCTTAGTGGCTTTAACTGATGGTTTTTTCATTGATTCAGTTGTTTAGTAATAAAGTTAATGATAAAGATTATTTCTGGTTGCAAATATAATTTATAAATATGAAACCTCATAATGGTTTTACATAATTTAACGCACACAAGTTCCAAAGTATCAATCCGGCGACTTGAACTCGCGCCCTAAGTCGAGAAGCCGCTAAGTGTTTAATATTAAATTACTTAACTAAACATTCCAATGATTACTATAATAATTACGAGCCAGGATTCATGCAGTTGTGATGAGAGTAGTGTGTTTTATAAATGTCTTAAAAACAAACTCTTAGCGACTTGTTGTGAGGTTGAGTCTGATATGATTCACAGAACTGTTGCCTTAAAAACCTTATCGGCTTGATGTGGATTTTTCTGTTGGACATGAATGCCGGGTAGTGATGGCCCGCCATGCGCGATAGAAAAATAAGACCGCCTTGCTGGTATCGGGCAAGGCGGCCTTGATGTCTGTCTTATTTAGCAATCGCCGTGTTTCAGGCTTGGTGCTGGTCTTCTTCGGCAGCGGCATGATGCTTTGAGCGTCGTTCTTTCTTGCTCGTCTCGCTGCTGCTGGTGTCTTTCTCTTCCTTAAGGTCAATCTCGTTACGTTCTTTGTCGAGGACTTTATACTCCAGGTAATTGAGTGACTGGTCGGGAAGGATGCGGAATTTACGCTTGAATTCCCGTCTCCACTTCCAGTATTCGCTCATCAGGCCTTTCTTGAGATAAGCATCGACAAATGGATGGACATACATAATGAAGTTGCTCGTGTTCAACGTGTTGACTAGATAATCAATCTTGTCTTTCAACTTGTCGGTAAAAAGTAGCGATGGCTGCACTTCACCCTTGCCGCCACACGACGGGCATGTCTCGGCGGTCGCTATGTCTAGCGCGGGTCTCACGCGCTGGCGGGTGATTTGCATCAGTCCGAACTTGCTCAGCGGCAGGATGTTGTGACGTGCGCGGTCCTTTTGCATCACTTCGCGCATGTGCTGGTACAGTTCCTGGCGGTGTTCGGCCTTGGCCATGTCAATGAAGTCGATCACGATGATGCCGCCCATGTCTCGCAGTCGCAGTTGCCTGGCTATCTCGTCGGCGGCAAGCAGGTTCACGTTCAGCGCATTACTCTCCTGGTCGGTGCTCGTGCGCGAGCGGTTGCCTGAGTTCACGTCTATCACGTGAAGGGCTTCGGTACTTTCTACGATTATGTATGCGCCCGATTTGAAGGATACAGTCTTGCCAAACGACGACTTGATCTGCTTGGTGATGCCGAACTTGTCAAAGATGGGCATGTCGTCGCTATATAACTTGACGATATCACTGCGATCGGGGGCGATCAGGTTCACATAATTGTGGATTTGTTCAAACACTTCGGCATTGTTAACCTGAATGCTCTCAAACTCGGGGCTGAAGATGTCCCGGATTTCTCCTACGGCACGGCTTTCTTCCTCATAGACGAGGGTGGGAGGGGTTGCCGTTTGTACCTTGGCAATGGCGTCATCCCATGCTTTGAGCAACGTCCGCAACTCGGTATTGAGTTCGGCGGCGCGCTTGTTTTCTGCCGATGTGCGCACGATGATGCCAAAGTTCTTGGGCTTCATGCTCTCGATGAGCCGGCGCAATCGTGTTTTCTCGGCGTGATCCTTGATCTTCTGGGAAACAGAGATGCGGTCATTGAAGGGGGTCAGTACCAGAAAACGCCCGGTAAACGTGATTTCGGTGGTCAGGCGTGGCCCCTTGGTGGAAATGGGCTCTTTGGCAATCTGCACCAGCAACTCTTGACCCTGGGTGAGCACGTCGTTGATTGTGCCGTGCTTGTTGGTGTCTGGCTGGTTCTTGAATTTGCTGATACTTGTTGGCCGCTTGTTGGGATTGGCTCGTACCGTCTGGACGTATTCAGAGAAAGTGTTGAATTGTGAACCCAAATCAAGGTAATGAAGGAATGCATCCTTGGAATGCCCCACGTTGACAAACGCGGCGTTCAATCCAGGCATCAACTTCTTCACCTTGGCAAGGTAGAGGTTGCCCACGGCATAGGAGGCATCTCGGGTCTCCCGTTGCAATGACACCAGGCGCCCGTCTTCGAGCAGCGCTGTTGTCATGTCCCTGGGCGTGACGTCAACTACTAGTTCACTTCTCATCGCAGAAGGTGGATGTGTTACAATAAAATGAGAATCGATTTATATATCAATAATGATGATGTTTGGTCACACTCACATATATAAATGGCACTGCCCTGGCCGGGTGGGGCGTCCCGCTGGACGCGTGGCAATTCATCAGGGTAGTGCGAGAGTCACAGGTCGCTTGGCCTGATCTGGGATCCCCTGCTAATCAAGTCAGGAACAAACCAATTGACGTGATGAGTGCTGAAAAAAGACCTCTAGGAATTCTGCCAACTTGCTCATCATGCTTGCCAATTCGTTTGTTCCCGCTATTTCACAGTCGTCATAGGGTTGTTAGACTACCCGCAATGTTATTTCTTGTTTTTATGACGATTCTTGCGCAGTCTTTTTTTACGCTTGTGCGTTGCCATCTTGTGGCCTTTACGTTTCTTTCCGTTTGGCATAGTCGTAAAATGTTTTATTATAATATATATTGATTAATGAATAAAAATATTCTGTCGAAGCGAGATTACTTCACCTGATCCATGAACACCTTGGCGGGCTTGAAAGCCGGAATCTTGTGCTCGGGGATGATGATCACGGTGTTCTTGCTGATGTTGCGGGCGGTCTTCTGGGAACGGGTCTTCACGATGAAACTGCCAAAGCCGCGCAGGTAAACGTTCTCACCATTAGCCAGCGAATCCTTAACAGTGTCCATGAACTTCTCAACAGTTACCAAAACCGATGCCTTGTCAATGCCGGTGGTACTAGCAATCTCTCTAACGATTTCTGCTTTAGTCATTGTATTTCTTTAATTATGATATTTAGTTAAACATTATAAAATTTACACATTACTAATCGCTTGGTCAACAGGATGTTGTGGCGATTGGTTGCTGTAAAGACAACAAATCAAAAGCGCTCAAAAATGAGCCCCTGTCGATTTTGCGACTGCAAATATCGCACTTTTTTTCTAATTAAGCGCTAATATTCAGCATTTTTTATAAAATTTTTTGATTTTCTCCCGATTGCGGTACTGCTGATGACCTTTTCGTCCCAATGTGGTAATTTGCATCAACTTATTGTCGCTTGTTTGAGACTTTTTGAGTAATTTTGCCGCCACATTATGGAACAAGAAAAGAAATTACAAATCGAGGAAGGCATCGTCAAGATGCTCAAGACGGTCTATGACCCCGAGTTGCCCGTCGACGTTTATAGTCTGGGACTCATCTATAAGATTGAACTCAATGACGAGGGACATGTTGATATCGACATGACGCTCACTGCCCCCAACTGCCCCATTGCCGACTTCATCTTTGAGGACGTCAGGCAGAAGGTCGAGAGCGTCGAGGGTGTCACCAGCGCCACGGTCAACCTCGTGTTTGAGCCCGAGTGGGACCCCCGCATGATGACCGACGAGGCCAAACTAGAACTCGGCATGATGTGATCGACGTGATGCGGTAACATGGCTGGCAAGAACTCATACTTCATTTCTGACCTGCATCTTGGGGCCAAGTACATGGCCGACCACCTGGAGCGGGAGCGGCGCGTGTGCCGTTTCCTCGACAGCATCAAGGACGATGCCGCTGAACTCTACTTGCTGGGCGACATACTTGACTACTGGTATGAATACAAGTATGTGGTGCCGCGTGGCTACATACGCTTCCTGGGCAAACTGGCCGAACTCTCGGATGCTGGCGTCAGGCTCACCTGGGTGACGGGCAATCACGACGTGTGGCTGTTCGACTACCTGCGTGACCAGTTGCACCTGAGGGTGCTCAACGGCCACACCGTCATCGAGAGTCAGGGGAAGCGCATCCTCATTTCTCATGGCGACGACGTGGGCGTCCAGCCCGCGATGTACCGTTTCACCCGCTGGTGCTTCTATAATAAGGTGTGCCAGTGGCTCTATGCCGCCATCCATCCCCGCTGGACCTATCCCATAGCCACTGGTTGGTCAAGCGATAACCGCACCCGCCGCGACCCCGAGCAGCAGCGCGTCATCTCAGAGCGCGCCCTCTCGCGCCTCGTCGATTTCTCGCGGGAGTACCATGGCACCCACCCCGATGTCGAGGCCTTTATCTATGGTCACATCCATCTGGCCCGCATCCTCGATGAAGGCCCGCTGCCGCCAGTGGTCTTCCTTGGCGAGTGGATCAGCCTGTGCAGTTATGTCGTGCTGGATGCTTCAGGTAATTTCCATCTGCGGTATTATGAAGAATAATAATTTTTTTGTAATCGTTTACATTATTGATTTTCAATAGGATAAATAAAAATCCAGAGGTAAAATTCAAAAAATATGTTTTATAACATATGGTTTGATTGCTCATAGTTTAAAAAAAGGCTATAATTTTGCACCATAAACCTGAAACAATCTTTTTTACCTTAGAAATTTTACCTATTTGAAACCTAAAAAGGAATTTTAAGCCGAGGCTTAAGGTTCCTTTTTAAAATTTGTAGCGGTAAAACTTTTTGAGTAATTTTGTAGTCGATAAATCCGAGTTGTTATGAGAACGATTGCGATTATAGTGGCTGGGGGGAGTGGCACGCGCTTTGGCGCTCAGGTGCCCAAGCAGTTTCTGGAACTTGGCGGCATCCCCATCCTGATGCGCACCATCCGTGCATTCGCCGAAAACGGGGGCGTGCCCTTTGATGTCATTGTGACCTTGCCTGCCGGGCAGATGGACCTGTGGCAAGCCTTGTGTGGCCAGTATGGCTTCACTGTGCCCCATCGTGTGGTGCCTGGTGGCGAGACTCGCTGGCACAGTGTCAAGAATGCCCTCGACAGTATCGGCAACCTGGATGATGTCGATGTCATTGCTGTGCACGACGGTGTGCGCCCGCTGGCGACATCATCGCTCATCAATCGTTGCCTCACGGCGGCTCGTCAATCGGGTAGCGCCATCCCTGTGGTGATGCTCAACGACTCGGTGCGGCAGGTCGTTGGCGCCATGAGCCATGCCCTCGACCGCTCGTCGCTCAGGGCAGTGCAGACCCCGCAGGCGTTTGATGCACGCTTGCTCGTGGCGGCCTACAGGCAGCCGTTTGACCCGACGTTTACCGACGACGCTTCGGTCGTTGAGCGGCAGGGCTGCAATGTCACCCTTGTCGAGGGCGACCCGCAGAATCTCAAGATCACCCGTCCCATGGACCTGGCACTTGCCGAGTATCTCCTAGCACAAGACAATGCCTGACCTGCGTCACACCGACATACAGTACCTGCACGGCGTGGGACCCAAGCGTGCCGAGTTGCTCCGCAAGGAACTGGGCATCGCCACCTACTATGACCTGTTGTATTATTTCCCCTTCCGTTACATTGATCGCAGTGTCATCAACCATGTCAACGAGTTGAGTGGTGACGAGGCGGCGATTCAACTCAAGGGCCGTTTCTTGACATTCAACACCGCCGGTGAGGGACGCAAGCGCCGCTTACAGGCCCTCTTTACCGACGGCACCGGCACCATCGAGGTCGTCTGGTTCAACCGTGTGGCTTCGATCCAGAAGACCTATAACACCAGCACGCAGTATCTCCTCTTCGGCAAACCATCGATGTTCAATAACCACATGAACATTGTGCACCCCGAGGTGGATGTCCTCACGACCGACAACGTGGCTCAAGGTCTCACGGGCGTGTATAACCTGACCGAGGTGCTGCGCAACCGCCAGTTTACCTCGCGTGCGATTCACAAACTCATTGTCAACCTACTGGCCACGCCCGCCGTGCAGCGGGTAGAGGAGACCCTGCCGCCCGAGTTGATGCAGCGCTATCATCTCATGCCGCTGGCCGATGCCCTGCGCAACATTCATCTGCCGGCCGATCAGCAGGCCTTGCAGCGCGCGCAGTTCCGCCTCAAGTTTGAGGAACTGTTTTTCCTGGAACTCAATATCCTTCATTATATAAAAGGCAGCACCCGCCGCCTGGTGGGGCACGTCTTTAGCCGTGTGGGCGCCTACTTTCACGATTTCTATAACAACATCCTGCAATTCCCGTTGACGGGAGCCCAGAAACGGGTTATCCGCGAGATGCGCCACGACATGGGCAGCGGCAAGCAGATGAACCGACTGTTGCAGGGCGACGTGGGCAGCGGCAAGACCATCGTGGCCTTCATGACGGCCCTCATCGCGCTCGACAACGGCTATCAGGCCTGCATCATGGCCCCGACCGAAATCCTGGCGGGGCAGCACCTGGAAACCATCAAACCCCTGGCTGACGCCATCGGCGTCAAGGTAGCCCTGCTCACCGGCTCGACGCGCAAGCGCGAGCGTGACGTGATTCACGAGGCGTTGATGAGTGGAGAATTGCAGATACTCATCGGCACTCATGCGCTCATCGAGGACACGGTACAGTTCCGCAACCTGGGTCTTGCTGTCATCGACGAGCAGCACCGCTTCGGTGTGGCCCAGCGCGCCCGCTTGTGGAGTAAGAACCGCGTGGCGCCGCCACACGTGCTGGTCATGACCGCAACGCCCATCCCCAGGACGCTGGCGATGACCGTCTATGGCGACCTCGACGTGTCGGTGATCGACGAGTTGCCCCCGGGACGCAAACCCGTTACCACAATCCTGCGTCACGAGCCCGACCGCTTCAAGATGTACCAGTTTGTGGGCTCGCAACTCAAGCAAGGCCGACAGGCCTATATCGTCTATCCCCTCATCGAGGAGAACGAGAAACTGGACCTGCATGCCCTGGAGCAGGGCTATGAACAGGTCAAAGATGTCTTCCCTCACTACAATGTCGCGATGGTGCATGGCCGCATGAAACCCGCCGAGAAGGACCACCAGATGATGCTTTTTGCCACGGGACGAGCCCATGTCCTGGTCGCCACCACGGTTATCGAGGTGGGTGTGAACGTGCCCAACGCGTCGGTCATGGTTATCGAGGATGCCGAGCGCTTCGGCCTCTCACAGTTGCACCAGTTGAGGGGCAGGGTGGGGCGAGGCGCCGACCAGAGTTACTGCATCCTCATGGCCCGCAGCGACTTGAGTCGTGACACCCGCCACCGCCTGCAGGTGATGACCCAGACCAACGACGGATTTGTCGTGGCCGAGGAGGACATGAAACTGCGTGGTCCGGGCGACATGGAGGGCACCCAGCAGAGCGGCATCGCCTTCAACCTGCACATCGCCAACCTTGCCCAGGACGGGCAGATCATCCAGATGGCGCGCAACGCTGCCGAGGACTACCTGCGTGACGACCCCCAGATGGAGTCAGCCTGGGGCCGCAAGATGGCCGCCCACATCCAGGAAATCTTTGACAAGCAGACCAATTGGGGCTTAATCTCCTGACCGGCGGCAGATACTAAACAAGTTATCTGTCCGTTATAATAGTGGTGTAATGCAACTATAGGGAAAGAAATGTTATCGTTCCTCACAACCGACACTGGCATTCTGCTCATTCTCGCTCTTGCTACCATGGTGCTGATTGGCGTGGTGGGCAAGGTGCGTGGATGGCGTTCTGCTGCTATCCATGCGGTAGTGTTTATGTGCTATTCAGCCCCGTTGTGGTATGCACTGTTCTTCAGGGGACAATACGGCGCAAGCCTCGTGTGGCTTTTCTACCTGCTCATGGCCTATACTGTGCACATCATCGTCCTGTTGACGACCTTTGTCATCGCCTGCAAGACCAGGAGGAATCGCTTGCTGCTGGTAATGCTCACCGTAGTGATGATAGTGCTGTTCCTGCTTTTCTGCGTTCTGTTCACTGGATAGAGAAATGAAGACGTTTTATTACATATACCACATCGTGTTCACCCTGTTGGGCTGCTTCCTCTTGTTCATCGTGGGGGTCTTCTATTTAGGTTCCAATTACAATATTTTCGCTGATGCGGGAGGCCGTTCGGAATTCCTTCAGGGAAGAGCATTGCTGGATGTCGCGTTTGCCGCGGCTTTCTTGATTGTGATGACGGTGATTTCTCTGTTGATACGTCACCGCATGATCACCAGGCGACTTCGTGTCAAGACTTTTTTGCTGGAGTCTGCCGTTTTTGTGATTGATATACTGGTCACGTTATCCATGTGGGCCACATCTGTCCCCGATGGAATGATAGGGATCGGAGGTCATGATGATTACTATTACCTGAAAGAAATATCTGATACTGACTCGACTGTCAGGTATCAACTGTTCGATGACGTGATGATTCTTGCGCTGGATGCCGATTTCAGGAAACCCGCTCGCAGCGTGAAGGTGGAATGTGACAGCCTCAGTCGATTTAATATCGAGCAGGTCCCAAACGGCTTGGAACTGCGCGATGGGACCATTCTGCCCGTCGTCAAGGTTTATGATGGCTATATGAAAAATGATGAGACAGAGAAATGAAGGCTTTAATCAAGATATTGCTCACCCAGGTGGCACTCTGTGCCATCTACCTCGTTGTGATGAGCCTTATAAACTGGTATTTCCCTTTTCAGGAACACGGGTACGCTCCGGGTCTGACTTGCTACTATGGTCTTGCCGCCCTGTTTGGTTCCCTGTTTGCAACGATGATTATGGCGGTATATCTGCGTCCGTTCTGGCTGAGTGCCCTCCCTGTCGCTATTATCGTTTGGTTTTGGGTGACGGTTATGCCCGGCATGCCTTATCGCTCGCTGGCATTCATGGCCTTGTCCCTTGGCCTGTTTGCCATCCACCTGTTCATTGTCAAGAGGATGCTCAGAAACGGGGCGTAAAATCGAAATTTCGGTTTCAAAACTGTTTGCATTTGTGAATTTTTTATTTCACTGTAAATTAGTGAGTTGCAAAACTTTGTTTAGACTTTGAAACCAAACTTTACACTTTTTAGCAGACCGAAGTGCCCTGTTTCCAAAATAAATGCCTACCTTTGGACGTTCTTAAAAACAAATAGACTTAGAAAATTCACTCTATGAATATAAAACGTGTATATTTCGCCTTGACGGCGATGACCCTTTTTGCGCTTAGCATATCGGCTCAGAATATGCAATCGCCATCCAATTTTAGCAGGATGCACAGCAACCTGCTGGCAAAGCAGAACCGAGTTAAGGATCAGATTCGTGTGCAGGAAGCACAGAAGTATGCTGCCGACCTCTATGAAGAATGCGAGCCCGAGCCCGACATCTACACCGAGGGTTGGGACAGCGACCTCGTCAATTGCTATAAGGATGCCAACGTCCCCAATACCAAGGTGCTCGACGTTCGCCACTATGTGATGCCCATCAAGGGCAACTATGTGACCAGCCACTATGGCTACCGTCCCCAGTTCGGACGCTCCCACAAGGGCGTTGACCTGCGTTCGGCCATCGGTGACACCGTCTATTCGGCCTTCTCGGGTCGCGTGCGTCTGACCCGCTTTGAGCGTGGTGGCTACGGTTTCTATGTGATTGTGCGCCACGAGAACGGCTTGGAGACCGTCTATGGTCACCTCTCGCGCTTCCTCGTCAAGCCCGACCAGTATGTCAAGGCTGGCCAGCCCATCGCGCTGAGTGGCAACACCGGCCGCAGCACCGGCCCCCACTTGCACTTCGAGACCCGATTCATGGGTTATGCCATCAATCCCGAGGCTATCTTCGACTTTGGCAACCGTTGCACCCACACCGACAGTTACACCTTCTCCAAGAGCACCTATACCAAGGCTCGCGACTATGCGCCCAGCAAGCGCTATGCTTCGGCCAAGAAGAGCGTGGCCAGCGACGATAAGGAAACGGTCTCCAGATCAAGATCCAAGAAGAATGATCAGCCTGTGGCCAGCACCCGCAAGTCCACCAAGGAGAGCCGTGACAACAGCCGCTCGACCTACAAGGTGCAGCGTGGTGACAACCTGGGCAAGATTGCTGCTGCCAACAACATGAGCGTTTCACAACTCAAGAAACTCAACGGCTTGACCAGCAACAACGTCGAGGCCGGCAAGGTGCTGCGCGTGAAATAACCGCACCATCCCCTAGCACACAACAACACAGTAAGGAGAAATAAGGAAAACAATAAGTACAATAAATACAATCCCTTGAACACAGGATTTTGTATTTATTGTACTTATTGTTTTCTGTTATCTTGTTGTCGTTCAGTTTCCGGTCAGGTAGCGGTAAACGGCCGTGAACTGGCGCCTGAAGCGTTCCTGGAATTTATCCAGTTTGCGGTCAAACGTGAAATTATCGGTCTGGGCCGACAATTTGGTCACGCGGTTGCGCGTGATGCGTTGAATGTCATAGGTGTTCATGGGATAGTAGCAAGTCACCGAGTACTCATTGCGGTCAAGGAAATGCCGCTTGACGATGTCGGCTCGGGTGACGTCGCGGTCGGTGGTCAGCACCACACGATTGCCGCCGCGCAGCACGAGCGTGAGGCTGTCGCCCTGGGACACATGCAGCATGCCCTCGTCATAGGTCACCTCAAGGGTGAAGGCCACCAGCCCCCTAATGTCGGTAGTGGCCGATATGGCAAAGCGCGCTGCATGAAAATAATCGTCATACAACACCTCCTGCTGCGAACACACATATCGAGTGCCGTCATCCCTGTGCTCATCCACGCTTACCTGAGCGCCGGCGGGGATCACACACGACAGCAGCAACAGCCATAACCCGATGCATCGGTTGCTATTCATGCCGCAAAAGTACCACAAAACCTTGAATTGAGCAAACCGCCCTGGACTGATAGAAGAAACAATGCCGGACTCCCGTTTGCGCAGGGAGCCCGACATTGTTGTGGATGATGGATGGATTAGAATCCACCCATGATGCGGCTGATGATGATATTGATGTCGCCGATGTTGGTCTCGCCGTCATGGTTGACGTCGGTAATCGCAATGGCATTGGGCGAAGTGATACCGCTGAAGATGACATTGGCCACCTCATTGGCGTCGGCGATGTTGACCTCGCCGTCATGGTTCACGTCACCCTGCATCCACTGGATGAACACGCGGGTGCGGTTGCTCCAGGGCGACAACACACCGTCGGTGTAGAGCGCCTGGACGCGCAGCCCGTAGTAGCCTGGCATCATGTTGCTCATGGTGTAGGCATTGCCGCTGATGCCCTCCATATACTTTGCACGCTCCAGGTCAACCGGCGTGTAATCGTCGCCGGCATACACCTCGAGTTGGCACAGGATCACGCGCCTGCCGGTAGCACTGCTGAGTTTAACGGTAGCGTTTTCTATAGCGGGGCAGGGCAGCATGACGCAATACTCAGCCGCCTCGGCTTCGACGGTGATTGTCGTGTCGTTGTCTCCGCATGAGATCTTCAGCGGCGCCGTGCCGTCGCTGCCCGAAGCCTTGGCGATGACCTTGACGGTCACCTTGTGGTTGTTGCCATACATGTCCATGGCGGGAGTCTGGATCCAACCCTTGGACTTGGAGGTGCCCAGCATCAGGTCGTTGTTGTTGCGGTATATCTTGCTGCCAGTCCAGCCGGGAATGTCGGTGATGTCATCGAGTTTGGAGGAGCAGTCGGTGCTGCTGGTACCTGTAAACTCGCTCTTGTCAAACGCATCGTGCAGGCGCAACTCGTGGAAGGGCACGGGAGCGACTTCGAGGTTGTAACTCACCACGTTGTGGCTGGGCGTCGCGTCCTGCCACTGGATGACAAACGAGTTGGCGGTCACGTCGCTGGCTTCCATCATCTGGGGCTCATAGGTCTCCAGCAGGCACTTGCCGGTCAGGGTGATGGTCTTGTCCTCGGCGCCATCACTGGTGAGAACCACGGTGGCGATGTGGGTGCCCACCTCAGTCGGTGTGTAGGTGACATTGACGCGTCGGCCCTGTTGCAGTTCGTTCAATGAAATATCTTGGGTACTGATCGAGAAGAAGCCGCTCTCGTCATTGAGCGTCAACTTCACGCCGCCGGTGAGCAAGGCACCCTTGACCGTGAACGATGCGGTCGCTGTGCTGTCAACATAGGCGGTGGTGTTCACTCTCGACGACCAGGCCTTGATGGTGGGGCTGGTTGCCGGAGGCTCAATGCCGATGATGAGTTGTTGTCCCACGTTGAAGAGTTCGCCGCCGCCCTTGAACGCGTTCAGGGCATAGTTGGCATTACCGGTACCGCTCCATCCCCAGTTGATGTGGTAGGTGTCGTCGCCAGCGTCATATCCGTCGATAATAAATGCGTGTCCCGACCAGGTGGGCGTGTAGGCGCACATCAGGATGGGGCGGCGGTTCATCAGTTCGTCTTGGATGATGGCGCCCCACTGCTCGTCATCATAGTTCGGGTTACCCCACCAGTTCTCCTTGGAAACGAGTTGGGCATCCTGGTCATAGCCAAACCTCCTGACGGTCTGGAGAATATTGTGACTGCCGGTACCGCTGCCGTCGGGATTGTAATCCATCTGCTCGGACTGGCCGACGTAGCGCATCAGGTGGGCCACGGCGCTTGCCTGAACATTGCTGTAACCGCCATGGTAGCGGTCGAGCATGTTGTCCCAGTCAAAGGTCGTTGGCGGCAATGCCTGGAGGGTGAGGTGCTGAGTCTCGGTCGTGTAGGAGGGAATCGTGGGTGTGGGCTCGGTGGGATACCTCCAGTAGTGGAAAATCATCGACAACGACGTGGCGCCACATCCCGTGATGCACAGGCTGTTGCCGCTATAGGGGCACTCGCGGTTATAGGGCTCTCCCTGGTCCCACATGGCTGTGATCAACGGTTCCACGCTCTCCACGCCGATGTTTGAGGCGAGGCTGGGCATGCCATTATCGACCACGAGGCCGGGATGGGCCTGCAGGTACTCAATCTGCTGCCTGTAGCCCTCGAGCCACAGTTGCATGTTGCAGGGGATATTGTTGATGTCGAGGGGGCTGTCGCCGTGGGCCAGCACTTGGCGGGCACGGTCATCTCCCGACACGATGACATAACTGTCATGGGTATTGAAGATGTAATAGACGTTCTTGCCGGCATGGGTGCGGTTGGCCTCGGCGCGCACCAGCCTGATGTCGGTGTTGACTGGTGCGGCATGGCGCCCATTACGGGCTGTGCCTTGCAGGTATCGCAATGCGGTGGATTGGGCAGTAGCCAGGTCAACACTGGCTGCTGTTGCCTGGATGGCTACGAGCAGCAGGGAAAAAAGAAACAGAATCTTCTTCATAAAAATATTAGTTATTAGGCGTTTGTGATCTTGGGTTAAAAAGCCAAAGGCGGTTGCAAATTTAATCAAATCATCTGGAATATCAGGTGATTTGATCATAATAATCTACCAATAATGTTAATTTAGAGCCTATCAGTTGAATCATGACGACCAATCAGCCCGTCTCCATGACAGGTCGACTGGCCGTTGTTGACCCTGTATAGGGTTGAATATCAGCGTTGCTGGTTGAACGGTGAGAAGATGCCATACAGGTTGGCGTCAATCTTGTCGCACACCTGCTGGAAGTCCTCGGGATTGTCGCCGAACTTAACCTCGTCGCCATTGATGATGACCAGGTTGCCCTTGTAGTCGGCAATCCAGTCCTCATAGCGCTTGTTCAACCCTTCCAGGTAGTCAAGACGCATGGACTGCTCGTAGTCGCGGCCGCGCTTCTGGATCTGCTGGACCAGGTTGGGAATCGTCGAGCGGATGTAAATCATCAGGTCGGGCATCTTGACAAGCGACATCATCAACTCAAACAGGTCCTTGTAGTTGTTGAAGTCGCGGTCGCTCATGTGGCCCTGGCCGTGAAGGTTGGGCGCAAAGATACAAGCGTCCTCATAGATGGTGCGGTCCTGGATGATGTCGATGTCGCTCTTGGATATCTCGACCACTTCCTTGAATCGCTTGTTCAGGAAGTAAATCTGCAGGTTGAATGACCAGCGCGACATGTCGGCGTAGAAATCCTCCAGATAGGGATTATTGTCCACGGGCTCAAACCGCGGGCTCCACCCGTAGTGTTTGGCCAGCAGTTTGGTCAAGGTCGTCTTGCCACTGCCGATGTTTCCTGCTACTGCTATATGCATATTATATTTAGTTTTAAGTTTTAAGTTTTAAGTTTTAAGTTTTAAGTAAGGAATGTATCGCCTAGAAGGAGGCGGATGCAAACTCCTAACTGTTGTCATTTGACCGAGGCAAATGACAACCTAGTCCAGCGGCCCGAAGATGCCAAACATCGTCGCGTCGATGCGGTCAACAATCGCTGCGAAGTCCTCTGGCCGGTTCTTGTAGTCCATGTCGTCAACGTCGATGACGAGTTTGCGCCCTTGATAGGTATTCATCACAAATTCCTCATATCGCTCATTGAGGTTAGACAGGTACTTCAACGGCATCGTCTGCTCGTAGTCACGCCCGCGCTTGTGGATATTGTCCACCAGGTGAGGCACGCTGGAGCGCAAGTAGATCATCAAGTCGGGAAGGCGCACGATTTTCATCATCTGCTCAAACAGTTCCATGTAGGTCTCAAAGTCGCGGTCATCCATGTTGCCCATGTCGTGATTGTTGGCCGTGAAGATGTACACGCCCTCAAAGATGCTGCGGTCCTGGATGATGGTCTTGTCGCTGGCGTTGATGCCCAGGATGTCCTTGAAGCGCTGCTTCAGGAAGAACACTTCCAGGGCAAACGACCATCGCTTGATGTCCTTGTAGTAGTCGCTCAGGTAAGGGTTGTCGACAACTGGTTCCATAAAGGGTTCCCACCCATAATGCTTGGCAAGCATCTCGGCCAATGTCGATTTTCCGCTTCCGATATTTCCTGCTATAACGATGTGCACGGTTCAGTGATTTGCTTGTTTGTTTTACAACCCACAAAGATAATCTTTTTCCACCTCACGGCAAGCACACCGGTCATGAAAGTTATTAACAACCGTCATCCCCCAATAATAATCAAGAAAAAAAACACTAAATGGCCGCTGGTTAGGAAAAAAATGCCTACTTTTGCAACATTATTATTCATGTCATCACCGAGAATGAAACAGAACTGGAGACCTGGCACCATGATATACCCGTTGCCCGCGCTGCTGGTCAGTTGCGGGGCGTCGCCCGAGGAGTATAACGTCTTCACGGCGGCGTGGACGGGAACCATCTGCAGCGATCCGGCCCTGTGCTATGTGTCCATCCGGCCCGAGCGTCACAGTCACGGCATCGTGGAGCGCAACATGGCCTTCACGCTCAACCTCACCAATCGTGAACTGGCACGTGCCACCGACTGGTGCGGCGTGCGGTCCGGGCGAGACTATGACAAGTGGCAAGAGATGGGACTGACTCCCGTCAAGGGTGAGACCGTCGCTGCCCCCTACATCCAGGAGGCGCCTGTCAGCATCGAGTGCCGCGTGCGCGACATCATGCGCCTGGGCACCCACGACATGTTTATCGGCGAGGTCATGAACGTCATTGCCGATGACCGCTTTATCGACCCGCAGACCGGAGCCCTGGACCTCAAGGCCGCCGACCTGATAACCTACTGCCATGGCCACTATTACACCATGGGCGAGGAACTGGGGCACTTCGGCTGGTCGGTCCGCAAGAAACCTAAAACAAAGGAATAGTTCACATAATTAACTTAAAACTAAAAACTTACAACTTAAAACTAAAAAGTCAAATGGAACGAGACAAAGCGATTTTTGACATTATCGAGCGCGAACATCTGCGTCAGCAACACGGCATCGAACTGATCGCCAGTGAGAACTTCGTTAGCGACCAGGTCATGCAGGCCATGGGCAGTTGCCTGACCAACAAGTATGCCGAGGGTTATCCTGGCCACCGCTACTATGGCGGCTGCCAGTGCGTTGATGAGAGCGAGAACCTCGCCATCGAGCGCCTCAAGCAGATCTTCGGTGCTGAGTACGTCAACGTGCAGCCCCACTCGGGTGCACAGGCCAACATGGCTGTCTTCATGGCATGCCTCAAGCCCGGTGACAAGTTCATGGGTCTGAACCTGGCTCATGGTGGTCACCTGTCACACGGTAGCCCCGTCAACTTCTCGGGCCTGATGTTCCAGGCTTGTGAATATAATGTGACCCCCGACACCAACCTGGTTGACTATGACCAGATGGAAGAGGTGGCACAGCGTGAGCGTCCCAAGTTGATCGTCGGTGGCGCCAGCGCCTACAGCCGCGAGTGGGACTACGAGCGCATGCGCAAGATTGCCGATAGCGTGGGCGCACTGCTCATGATCGACATGGCACACCCCGCAGGCCTCATCGCCGCCGGTCTGCTGAAGAACCCCTTGAAGTATGCCCACATCGTTACCAGCACCACCCACAAGACCCTGCGCGGTCCCCGTGGCGGTATCATCCTGCTGGGTAAGGACTTTGACAACCCCTGGGGCAAGACCACCAAGAAGGGCGTCATCCGCAAGATGTCGTCACTGCTCGACAGCGCCGTCTTCCCCGGCGTACAGGGCGGTCCCCTCGAGCACGTGATCGCTGCCAAGGCTGTTGCCTTCGGCGAGATCCTCCAGCCCTCGTTCAAGGACTACGCCATCCAGGTGCGCACCAACGCCGCCGCTATGGCACAGGCCCTCATCGACAAGGGTTACAAGATCTGCTCGGGTGGTACCGACAACCACTGCATGCTGGTCGACCTGCGCACCAAGTATCCCGAGTTGACCGGTAAGGTGGCCGAGGCTGCCCTCGTTGCTGCCGACATCACCGTCAACAAGAACATGGTTCCCTTCGACGACCGCAGCGCCTTCCAGACCAGCGGTCTGCGTCTGGGCACTCCCGCCATCACCACCCGTGGCCTCAAGGAGGACAAGATGGGCGACATCGTCGAACTCATCGACACCGTTCTGCGCGCCCCCGAGGACGAGGCTGTTATCGCCGCCGTTCGTGGCAAGGTCAACGAGATGATGAAGGACTATCCCATGTTCGCCTGGTAAATCCTGCAATCTCAACAACCCACTATAGCCCTCAATGCCTTCCAGCATCGAGGGCTTTTTTTACGCCCCCCGCCTGTCCCTTATCACAATCCCGCCCCCTTCACCCGTCGTGTCCCGTAGTGCGAGTCACCGTCTCATACCCCGTCCACACCGTCCAGTTCCCCGACCCATGAATCACCCCAGTCTCCCAGCGAGTTAGGTCGTGATGTTAACAATCCATTAACACTTCCGACCCACCCTCTACCTGCCGCAGCATCACCCGTGGACGACAGTCAAGATTGACATCTGGTCGGCGGGTAGCGTCGAAGACGAACTTTAATCACCCGTCATTGTCATTATTTTGTCAATTTGTTTGAAAATGTCAAGAAAAGTTACTATATTTGGCACGTTATTAACTTTATCTTGTCAAACCCTTTAACATTGATAGAATTATGAAAGTCAAATTACTTCTTCTCCAAGCAGCCGCCCTCGTGGCGGCCATGATGTGTGCCTTCGGCGCCGCTGCTGTCGAGGCCTATGCCAACTACACGCCGTCGAACACGACGCTTACGTTTTACTATGACGGCATTCGCGGCTCCCGCACGGGCACGACCTACGACTTGACCCTTCCGGATGCCTTGTGGCCCGGTTGGTACTTTGACTACGACATGCAGGCTGCGGTCACCAAAGTGGTGTTTGACCCGTCATTCAGCAGTGCCCGTCCTCAAACGACCTATGCATGGTTTAGCGGGATGTCGAATCTCACTACCATCACCGGCATGAAGGAATACTTGAACACGTCTGAGGTGACAAACATGAATATTATGTTCTCAGGTTGCAGCAGCCTGACGAGCCTCGATGTGAGCGGTTTCAACACTGGGAATGTGGAATATATGGCCAGCATGTTCGCTTATTGTAGCAGCCTGACAAATCTTGACTTGAGCAATTTCAACACGTCTCAAGTGCAATTCATGAACTATATGTTCAGTTATTGCCGTAAACTAAAGAGCGTTAACCTGAGCAGTTTCAACACTGCCAACGTGTTGGAGATGAGTGGCCTGTTCACTGAATGCAACGAGTTGGCGAGCGTTGACCTGAGCAGTTTCAATACGGCTAAGGTGACTGACATGCATAACATGTTCCTCTATTGCAGTAATTTGACAAGCCTTGACGTGAGCGGCTTCAACACGGCTAATGTGACCGACATGCAGGATATGTTTGCTGTCTGCCCTAACTTGACGACCATCTATGTGGGTGACGAATGGAGCACGGCTGCCGTCACGCCATCTACCAGTATGTTCTACCGCAGCACGAGCCTGGTGGGCGGCATGGGCACGACCTATGATGCCAGCCATGTGGATGCCACCTATGCCCACATCGACGGCGGCCCCAGCAACCCGGGCTACTTCACCGCTAAAACCGAGGCCTATGCCTGCTACACTGAGTCGAACACGACACTGACGTTTTACTGCGACAACCAGCGCAGCTCGCGCACGGACACGACCTACGATGTGAACCTGAATCAGGGCTCGTCTTTCCCTGCCTGGTTCACCAATGATGTAGTAAGCAACGTGACCAAGGCCGTCTTTGACCCCTCTTTCGCCAATGCCCGTCCCACATCAACGGGTGGTTGGTTCTTCTATATGTCGAAACTTAAATCCATAACAGGGTTGAACTTCCTGAATACCAGCGAGGTGACGTATATGGTGTCAATGTTCGCAGATTGCAGCAATTTGACGAACCTTGACTTGAGCAGCTGGAACACGGCTAAGGTGACCGACATGAGGCATATGTTCAGAGATTGCTCTGGCTTGACGACCATCTATGTGGGTGACGAATGGAGTACGTCTGCCGTCACGCAATCTAACAATATGTTCTACGGCTGCACGAGCCTGGTGGGCGGCCAGGGCACGACCTGGAACGATTCCAACCCGAGGGACAAGACCTATGCGCACATCGACTATGGCACGAGCAACCCGGGCTACTTCACCGACAAGAACGCCGCCCTGCGTGGCGACGTGAACGGTGACGGCAGCGTCAACATCAGCGACGTGACTGCTCTGATCGATTACCTGCTCGGCGGCGACGCATCGGGCATCAACTTGAATGCTGCCGATTGTACTCAGGACGGCAGCGTGAACATCAGCGACGTTACCGCCTTAATTGACCACCTGCTCGGTGGCACCTGGTGATGCTCGCTGCGCTCGCTGATTAGAGATAAGTGATTAGTGAGGCATCCGCTCTCTTGGGCCTCACGCTAGGGCGCAAAGCCGCCACTTTTCTCTGATTTGAGGACAAGAAAGATAGGCCCTGTGTTTGACTATGACGGTGCGAACACAGGGCTTGTCTTGTGTATTGGGTGATGCTCGCTGCATTCGCGATTTTTTTGTGATGTCAACAATATTTACTACCTTTGCAGGCCAATTGATTGAAGTTAACTACTATAATTAATAAGAAAGACAAAATGAAGATGTTACAAGGAAAAGTGGCGCTCATCACTGGCGCCGCAAGGGGCATCGGCAAGGCCATCGCCCTGAAGTTTGCTGCCGAGGGCGCTGATGTCGCTTTTACCGACCTCGTCATTGACGACAACGGCAAGCAGACCGAGCAAGAAATCGCTGCCCTGGGTGTCCGCGCCAAGGGCTATGCAAGCAACGCAGCCAACTTTGAGGAGACCGAGGCTGTCGTGAAGCAGATTCACGAGGACTTCGGCCACATCGATATCCTGGTCAACAACGCCGGTATCACCAAGGACGGCATCATGCTGCGCATGACCGAGCAGCAGTGGGACGCTGTCATTGCCGTTAACCTCAAGAGCGCATTCAACTTCATCCATGCCCTGGTTCCCATCATGATGCGCCAGCGTCAGGGTTCCATCATCAACATGGCATCGGTAGTGGGCGTGCACGGTAACGCTGGTCAGGCCAACTATGCCGCCTCCAAGGCTGGCCTTATCGCTCTGGCCAAGAGTATCGCCCAGGAGATGGGCAGCCGCGGCATCCGCGCCAACGCCATCGCTCCCGGCTTTATCGACACCGCTATGACCCAGGCCTTGAGCGAGGAAGTGCGCAAGGAGTGGTGCCAGCGCATCCCCCTGCGCCGTGGCGGCACGGTCGAGGATATCGCCAACGTGGCCACCTTCCTGGCCAGCGACATGTCGGCCTATGTCACCGGCCAGGTCATCCAGGTCGATGGCGGCATGAACATGTGATTTTTTCACCGAAGAATTTCTTTATATTGATAGAGGACGCTGCTTGATAGCCAGCGTCCTTTTTTGGGGGGGTGGGGTAATGGATATTGATAGTTTTTTTGTTTGCTTTGTTTGAATATTAAAATTATATGATTATATTTGCAGTCATCGGAATTGAGTATCTCAAAAATATCAATAATTATTAATTATTAAAAATATCTGAACATGAACAGGAAATCTTTACTTATTATTATTGCTATGGTCACGGGATTGAGTGTTTGGGCTCAGTCTGTCGGGCTTGAAGCATCACCCGTGTCAATTAGCAGTGTCCCGCTCAATGCCCGATACCATCGTCCGGCGGGAGCCTTTTTTACGCACATCACTGCAGTGGATGGCGTGGCTCAGTACAATCAGGTCTCTGACGAATTCATCATGTTGAAACCCTATAGTGATTACACGTTCCATGCTCTGGCCGACGGCATCGGCCCCGATGCACAGTTCCAGTGGAGATGCTACGATGATTTTGGGTGGGAGATTTATGAGTGCAACACGCGTGACCTCACGGTGAATAACGGGCCGGGCAGGCAACAGACGCCCTGGCTTCACGTGAGGGACGGGAGCGCCAGCAGCAGTTTTCAATGGTATAATCCGTCATTAGGTTGGGCCCAGGTCATCTGTCCTATTATGATGGTAACAGCCGTCAATCCCTCCCAAGTGACTGATCAGGAGGGTGTTGTTGAAAATTTGTTATCAAGCAAGTCGCCCGCTCGACACAGTTTTAACGATCATCGTCTGTTCGCTACTTTAGATGGTTTGAGGCCTTATGGTAACAATGCCCAGGGATGGTGGTTGGGCAAGAACGCCAGCCACGTCGACGGTATAGCCCAAGCCTTTGAGAGGCCCACTCACCCTTATCTGCTCAAGAAAGTCTGTCTCATGATCGATGGCAGTGCTGTGGTCACCGGCGACGTGACCTTGACATGCAAGGTGTACCGCCTCGACGAAATCCCGGCTTATCATGCCTCAGAACCAGTAAGCCTGCCCGAAGTTCCTGGTGAACTCATTGCCATAGGCAAGGGGACGGTAAGTCCCGGCACGATTACCCAGAAAAACGGACTTGTTGAGTTCCGGCTCTACTCGTGCGACCCAAGCGACCCCGGATCGGCCCAACTGTGCCAGCCTACGGTCGAATACCCTATTCTTGTGGTCGTCGACGGTTACAATGACCCGGAGGCTGCCGGCCTGGTGGACTTCACGGCAAGGGCCAGTTCTAACATGTTGAGTGACGAAGGCTATGGCGAGTTGGCCTATGTAAAATACCCCATGACAGACGACGAGGGTAATTTTAGCGGCAATTATGAGTGGCGTGGCCTGAACCACCTCTTAGACGGCGGCAGGGAGATGATGACAGGTCTGTCAATCTATATCGTTGCCGACCATCCCTATCTGCGGTTCCTTACTGAGGACGAGAGCGGTGAATATCAGTTTGATGCCCAAGGTGGCCTGCTGCAGCGCCAATATGGCGACGAGATGAGCAGTGGCATCCAGTTCCTGTCATGGCTGCCGAGTGAAGATGAGGGCTGGAGCATGAGTTGTGACGGGGACGATCTGCCTGACTGGCTCGAAATTGAGTTGACCGACGTTGCTGAAGATGTGGATCACTACATTGTCAATGCTCGTGTCACGGCCGATCCCTTGCCCCAGGGTGTCGCTTATCGTGAGGCGGTCGTCAGGTTCAGTTACCCGGGTACTTATCTCGACTACAAGTTCATCCAGGGTGAGAAGTCTTATATACCCTGTGGCCCCAGTGCTGATGGTGAAATCAATATCGCCGACTTGAACTATCTGATTAACTTAGTGTTAAATGACATGTATGACGACTGCTACGATGTGAATAGTGATGGGGAATTGAATTTGTCAGACGTCAATGCGCTCATCGACGTTATGTTGTCATGGTAAACCAATCAAGCCGCCTTGACATAGTGAAAATGGGTCCTAGAGAACTAGAACCCATTTTCACTATTGAGGTATAGTGTTATTAAACTGTAAACACAATACAAGCAAGTGTCATCATTCCTCGCCCTCGGCGACCTCACACTCGCACATCTCGCGGTACTCCTGCCAGTCGGGGTCTTCCTCGGCCTCAAATTCAAGGGGCAGGGCGGGGAAGGGGGCCATCACCTCGTTGAACTTGCGCTGGAAGATGTGCAGGCTGCGGGTATAGAAAACCCAGTTGCGCTGCCCGTCACCGGTGTAGATGCCCGTCATCACGGCCACCGGATCATGGTCAAAACACTCGTTGAGGGCATCGGTGACCTCTTCCATGACCTTGCTGTCGCCATAGGCTGGCAACCCTTTCTCGTCTCCAGGATACTTCCAGGTGACCTCGATGCGGAACCTGTACAGGCCCGTCTCGATCACATTGTCCATCGCGCGGCGGCCTGTCACCAGAATGAGGTTCCCGTTCTCGCCCTCGGCGGGAGCGGTCCACCAGTCGTTGCTAATTCTCAGTTTTGCCATGTTGATGAGGTTTGCTCTTGTATTGATAAATAAACAAGTGCCACGTGATCCGGATGCGGAACGTTGCACTTATCTATATGGTATCTTCATGTGAAGTGTTTATTATCAGTAGTGGGTTATTTGGGATAAACAAAACTGATTTCTTCATACTTCAAATGGCCGCTTTCGCCTTGAGTGCGATTGGCATAGGTGGCAAATTTGGCATTGACTGACACGCCGCTGCCATAGGTGCCGGAGGTCAATTTAGATCTAACCTCGTCAAGATAGGCATTGAATTTAGGAACAAATTCATCATACTTCTTGCGTGCGTCGGCATCTTGTTCGGCAAACTCCGAGACACTTCCATTCGAGTAATTCACTTTCACGTCATAGATGACAGAGTTGGCCTTGATCCACGCCAAAATGTCAATCAGCAACTGGTCTGGACCGTTAAACTCGACGTCACTTGCCGAGATCGTGTAGGTTACATATAACGGGTGGTCATACTCGGGGCTGCTGTCAAACTCACATGCTGTGAATGATACAGATGCCATCAGGATACAAACCAGCGCGATCGCATATTTGTAAATTTGTTTCATATCAGAATAGGTTAACTTTTTCTTATAATTAGGTTATGAGAAATATCAAGCGACAAAATTAATAAAAAAATCAATAGGATTGACATTATGGGTGCTTTTTTTGTCATTTCTAGCCGATGAAGGAGGTTTTGATCGATTACCTCAACGATATTTCAACAATTACAAGTAAGCATTCATGCTATTCAGGATAGAGAATAGTGTTTTGTAAATCTCTTGTAAATAGCGCATTAGCGCTTGGTGGCTTGGCGTGAAAACCGTTTTGCTGAATGGGTTAACCATCATCAAGAAATGCAAAAATATTTCAAATTCCCTTGTTAATAACTTTTTTGTTATTAATTTTGCACGCTGTTACGGGAATGCATTTCCCCCCTTAACATGCGGTGGCGCGCCTGACGCATGTCTCGCACCTGCCGGAATGTGAACCTAAACGACTATTGAATGAACAAGACATTATTGACGATCGCTACCATTGGTCTGTTGACCCTGTTTTCATCGGCATATTACTCGGCTCCCGCCGATAGCCGTATTGGATACAAGGCTCCCTCTCTGGTGCTTGGAAATGATAACAATGATCTGTCACCCCTGCGCCAGCATCGGGGCGAAAATGTGTTGTTAACATTCTGGTCGTCGGATGATGCCGAGTCTCGCATGGAGGACATGCGCTATGACCGCTTGGCGCGAAGTTCCCATCATGGCTATACCCATGTGTCGGTCAATCTGGACCGCAGCGCGAGCGTGTTCAATGCCGTCGTGGAAGTGAACGACCTTGACCGTTCCACCCATTTCACGACCTCGCTCGAGGCCCAGGAGACAATCATCAAGAACTGGCGTCTCGAGGGCGGATATCACTCCTTCCTGCTTAACAAGAATGGTGAGATCGTTGCCATTGACCCCGACGAGCAGGCGCTTGCCCGCATCAAGTAGTTTATACCCGTTTTAATTGGTTTTAATTTGCTTTTCTGATGGTTTATTCTCCCGTCCCGGGTGAACGAGCCAGCGGAAAATTTTGATTTTCCCCATCAGGTAGATGATGGCGATGATCACGGCAGTGTAGATCAGTATAAAGGGGAAGGTGACGGGTAGATTGAAATAATCCACAAGCGGTGTGATGACAAGGGCGATAATGAAATAGTGGTACAGATAATAGAAGAGGCTGTCGATACCGAGGCTTGTCAGCCACTTGACTTCTCTCATCAAGTTGAAAACAAGAAGTGACATGGCCACTGAGCAGGTGACGATGAGAAACTTCTCGGGCAAGTCCTTGACGGTATAGTAGTCCGCACCATTCATGATGTTGCCGCATCGCGGATACAACAGGAATATGGTGGGCAGCAATACCAGTGCCAGAATACCATGCAGGGCATTGGCTTTCCACCAGCGGGTGGACAATTGCCCCTGCCTGTAGTAATAACCCAGCAGAAAGAAGGTGTAGAAGTTCAGGCCTCGCTGGATTGACAGGATGTTGCCCAACTTGGTGAATCCGCACATCATCGTGACTAGAAAAGCGATGCCCAGGTATAGCAGTGGTCTCTGGCGCAATGCGCGGGGAGTGTAATAAAGAATCACACGCCAGTAAATCAGGCACATCAGGTACCACAGTACGCCATAGGGGAAATAGATCATGGCATTGCGGAAACTGCCTCCCGTCAGGGAAACTCTTATAGAGGACAGCACGTGGAAGATGACCAGCGGGATGAAGATGCGAAGGACGCCTTTCCACATTCCCTGTGCCGATTGTTGATCTGGATTTTTCGTCAGATATCCCGAGATGAGAATGAACAGGGGCATGTGAAACACATAGATCAGCCCCATCACACCATGGTTGATAAAGTTGTTGTTATCAAGTGTGGTGATGACGTGACCCAGGATGACCAGAATGATCAGCAGGCCCTTGATTGAATCTATTCGGGAATCTCTTGCCATGATGCTTAGAGTAACATTTGAAACAAGGCCACATCGTGATAGGCATTGCCACGTTTCACCCATGACTTGATGGTCCCCACGCGGCGGTAACCATAGTCTTTAAACAACTTGATGCACACCGTGTTGTCAGTAGCGATGAACACATACAACTGGCGCAGCCCGATGTGCTCGCGGGAATAGGCGGTGAGCAGTTCTAGGGCAGTGCGGCCCAACCCACGGCCACGGTATTCCGGGGCGATGAACAGTCCAAGTTCAGCACGGTTGTTCAGAGGGTCGAAATTGAGGTAGTCAATTGTGCCGACGGGGGTGCGGTCATCAGTCAGCATGATGACCAGTCGCAGTTGGCGTTGAGAATAGATGTCCCCGATGTTGTTCTCCAGATAGTGCCACAGCGCTTCGCGGGAATAGGGGGCAATGGTGTCGCTCACTACCCACACGGAGGTGTCGTTCTCCCATCGGTAGAGCGTGTCGAGGTCGGTCGGCTCAAGGGCACGCAAGGTCAATGTGGCATTACTCAATAAATCACTCATGACATTTTGGGGGAAATGATGATGCCGTGACGGTCGGCAAAGATGTGGAACGCTAGACGGCTATCGCTGTGCTCACGGATGTATTCCACCACTTGGGCACACGTGTGGCAACCGTCGTCAACAAGAACGTTATAGTTGCCCTCGCTGGGAATGTGGTCCTCGAAGGCGTGGATATCCGACCGGCGGGCGACCTCATCGGCCTTGTCGCTGATGATGACCCAGGGCCAGGATTCGCTGGCGGGCTTGCTGCGCTTGGGCAGCAGGCGCTTGAACAGCCTCTTGGCCATGGACATGCTTGCGCGGACCATGACGCCAAGTTTCACGATGGGGTAGAAGAGGATGTTGAACCGCGGGAAGTGCTTGCGATAAAAGATGAGCATCGCGTCATAGAATACCCTCACATAGCGCATCGAATCCTTGTGGGTGCTCTCGCCCTTGTAATGGATCATGGGCGTGGGCAGGAACCAGTTCTGGTAACCGGCCTTGACGATGCGGTAACTCAGGTCGATGTCCTCGCCATACATGAAGAAGTCCTCGTCAAAGCCGCCCAACTGTTGCAGCACATGGGTGCGGCACAGCATATAGGCGCCCGACAGGATGTCGATATTCTGGGGCTCAAGGTCGCTCAGGTAGCGCAGGTGATACTTTGCAAACCATGGTGAGCGGGGAAACAGTTTTGACAGGCCGAATATCTTGCAGAATGACACCCAGGGGGTGGGGAACGAACGCTTGCTCTCGGGCAGGAAAACGCCGTTGGCATCCATCATCCGGGCGCCGATGGCGCCGCAGGCGGGGTGAGACTTCATCCAGGCAATGCCTTCCTGCAGGCATTGAGGGGTGATGATGGTGTCGGGGTTGAGAATGAGCGTGAACTCGCCGCGGGCCTGCATGATACCTTGATTGTTGGCTCGGGCAAAACCCACGTTCTCTCGGTTCTCGATATAAGTCACCTGGGGATGGCGCTCGCGCGAGAAGGCGATGCTGTCATCCATCGACAGGTTGTCCACCACAATGACCTCGCCCTCCAGTCCCTGCATGGCCTGTTCTACCGACCGCAGGGTCTGCTCCAGCAGGTACTTGACTCGATAATTGACGATGACAACGGTTAATTCCATGGCGGCAAGTCGTTAACGATTATTAGATTGCTCATAGTAGGATAGAGCCGCTCCCAGGGCCGTGCAGTATCGTGCGTGCTCGGGGATATGGAATCTCACGTCATACAGGCTTTCCATCATCGGGAAAATAAGTTGGCATTCAGGCAAGCGGGTCAAGTTGCCGATCAGCACAAAGTCCTTGAAACCGCCACCGATCTGGGACAGGACGGCACACGAGCCGATGGTCTCCAGCACCATGCAGATGAGTCCTTTGGCAATGTCATCCTGAGTGGCGTTGCCGCTCACGGCTTTTCCAAACAGTGACGCCGTCGCGTGCATCGGCAGCCCCTCGATATCGCCCTTGCTGATGTCCTTGATCTGCAGGTTGATGTGTGATATATCCCCCCGCGATGCCATTTCCACCACATCATCGATGTGGCTGGTCTTGAGCAACAGGTGGGACAAGCCTTGCAGGGTGCCGCCGCCCATCGAGATACCACCGATGTGGTTGATTTTGTCTCCATCGACGCGCACCAGGGTGGTGCCCGTACCCATCGAGACCACGACAAGTCGGTCCAGCCCGCTGTCAAAACGCGCGCCCAACCCGTCACTGACAAATTCATCGACGTGGGTCGTGGGCAGGCCGTAGATGGGCATCGTCACACCGCTGGAGCCCACTCCCGTGAGCATGACGTGCTCTACGTCCTCCAGGGCGATGTTGTTATCATACAGGTACTTGCCAAAGGCTCCAAACAACGACGTGATTGGGTCGTTGGCTGTAATGTTCATGGGCGACTTGATGATGTTGCCATCCTCGATGCCCACAATCTTGGTGGTGCTGCCACCCACATCTATGCCGATAACTAAACTCATGCGATAGTGCTTGGTTTTTTAATTGTTAATAGGATCGCTGGGCAGGTTGAGCCATAGCCTGTAACGGTCACCGAAGCGTGTCACCGCATTCCTCCACTGGTTGTCGTCACCGTCTCCCATCATCAGGTCGCGGTCCACGTTGTCAAGGACGGCCCAGTCGTGCCGCTGGAGTTCACTGGCAATCTGCCCCTTGCCCCAGCCGCTGTAACCCAGGATGAACTTGATGCGACCTTCCACGGGTGCACCCAGTTCAACATATCTCTTGATGGCTTCAAAATCACCGCCAAACCACACGCCGTCACCCACATCGATGGCCTCGGGGACGACTTCGGGTCCCAGCGTGTGCATGTAGAACATCATTTGCGGGCCGACAGGGCCACCGAGAAAAACGGGGATTTCCTCCACCGATTCAATTTCGGGCATGATGTCACGCAGGTTGTAACCGGTATAGTGGTTTACCACCACGCCCATCGCGCCCTCGCCCTCATCGGGATCGACAATCAAGATCAGCGACCGCTTGAAGAAGAAGTCGTCAACAGTCGGCTTGGCAACCAGCAGGGAGCCGCGTTGCGGCATCGGTTGCTCGTCATTGAGGTGGAATATGTCCTGATCCCATTCGTTCATAGTTGCAAAAGTACAATAAAATCATCTCATTTGCCTCCTCTGGTGGTGAAAACTTTACTTATGGCCGTTTTAACTCTCAAAATTTCACCATTTCAAGCGGTAGGATAACACTTGTTTTTTTCTTTGTCTTTGACTCTAATAAATCGCCCACTTTCCCGTTAATAATATAGAAACAATATATTGAAGATAGCAATGAAGGTGATGAAATTTGGCGGCACGTCGGTAGGAAGTATCGAGAGCCTGCTCAACTTGAGGGAAATCGTGAAGGCCGAGCACAAGCCCGTGCTGGTTGTCGTGTCGGCTATGGGAGGCTTTACCAATCAGTTGCTCATGATGTGTGAGCAAGCCCAGCAGCGCGACACTTCGTGTCTCGACACGCTCGAGGCGGCGCGCAAGCGGCATCATGATGCCGTCGATGGTGTTGTCATCGAGTCCATGCGTGAGCAGGTGCATGCCACGATCGACCGTTTTATCGACGATAGCCTCAAGCCTTATTATCTTGCGCTTGCTACCAATCCCCACATGCCCGTCGATGAGATAGAACGGGTGTGTGACGCCATTGTGGCTCATGGCGAAATCCTGTCGTCGGCTATAGTGGCAGGAATGTTTGACGACGGTGTGCCCCACTTGTCGCTGAACTACATGCGCACCAGTCCTGACGGTTCCGGGCGTGTCCTCGATTGGGAGGAGACAGAGCGCCTAGTCAAGCAGGAGTTTGCCGCGATGGATAGTGGCGTGCATGTGGCACAAGGATTTATCTCCCGTGACAAGGAATCGGGCGCTGTGACCAATCTGGGACGCGGTGGCAGTGATTACACGGCTGCCATCCTGGCAACGCTCCTGGATGCCGAGTCGCTCGAAATCTGGACCGACGTTGACGGCTTCATGACCGCCGACCCCCGCACCCATCCCGATGCGACCGTCATTCCGCAGATGACTTACGCCCAGGCACAAGAAATGTGTGATGCCGGAGCCAAGGTCATTTATCCGCCCACAATCGCTCCCGTGGCGATGAAACACATACCAGTCTGGGTCAAGAATACCTTCAATCCCGCAGCGCCGGGTACCGTTATTCTTGATAGTTAAAAGTAGGATAATGCGATACCATAGTACCATCAATCATCAAAACACCGCTTCGCTCGAGCAGGCTGTCATCAAGGGTCTGGCTCCTGATGGTGGATTGTATGTGCCCGAGCGGCTTCCCAAGTTGCCCCGTGCCTTCTTGCGCAACATGAGCGCTATGACATTGCCCGAAGTCGGCTATGCCGTCACTTCGTTTGTCCTCAATAGTGATGTCCCGGCCAACGTCTTGCATGATATCGTGTTTGACGCTTTCAACTTTGACATACCGTTGATTGAGACAGCGAGCGGCAAGTTTGTCCTGGAACTGTTCCATGGACCGACGATGGCCTTCAAGGACGTGGGCACGCGATTCATGTCGCGATTGCTCAACTATTACCGTACCCTGCACCCCGAGTGGACCACGCTCAACGTGCTAGTTCCCACAAGCGGAGACACGGGAAGCGCTGTGGCCAACAGTTTTTGGGGCATGCCGGGAGTGAATGTCTATGTCCTTTATCCCCGTGGCGCGGTCGGCAAGATACAGAAGGCGCAATTTGCCACACTGGGGCAAAATGTGACCGCTATCGAGGTCAATGGCTCGTTTGACGATTGCAAATCACTGGTCGAGGAAGCCTTCATGGACCCGGAATTGAATGCCGCCATGCGCTTGACAAGTGCCATGTCGATCAATTTTGCCCGCATCATTCCCCAGATGGTCTATTACTTCTGGGCGTACTCCCAGTTGGTCAAGCGGCATGTGGATGTGGGTAACCTGGTGTTTGCCGTTCCTTGCTCCAACCTGGGCAACCTCGCCAGCGGCCTCATGGCCCAAGCAATCGGTCTGCCCGTTAATCGTTTTGTCAGTGTCGAGAACCAGAACAATATCTTCTATAATTACGTGAAGACTGGCGTCTTCACTCCTCGACCCACCCAATACAGCATCGCCCCGGCGCTCGATGCGGGTTGTCCTAACAACTTTGGCCGCATTGTTGAGTTGCTGGGAACGCATGAGAACATCTGCCGGCACATCCATGCCTACAGTTACAACGATGACCAGATCATTCAAACCATTCAGCAGACTTATCGCGACGAGCATTATCTGCTGGATCCCCACAGCGCCGTGGCCTATCGTGCCCTGAGTGAGGACTTGAAGCCTGGCGAGACTGGAGTGGCGCTCGCTACTGCTCATCCTGCTAAACTGAGTAACCTCATGAAGGATATCATCCAGGAGACAGTGCCCATGCCTCGACAACTGGCCCGTTTCCTGGACGGAGAGATGCGCGTCGAGAAGATGAGCAACGGTTTCACAGCATTCAAGCGCCTGTTGCTGAGTAATGCATGACCACCTTGACCGCATGTGTTCCCCTTGATAGATAAACTGTAATTCCTTTATTCACCGATAACCCTGATTGGAATGAAAAGAATTGTTTATGGCTTGATGGCGCTGCTGCTAGGCTCGCTGGCGGTGGCATGTGACACGGGAGGGGAATATGTGGTGCAGGATGATTCGGTCGTGTATTCCTACTGGACCTTCAGTTTCGGGCGGATTAATGATACACTGCCTGGTGCCGATGCGTCAACCTTCAGGGCTGTCAATGACTGGCTGGGGTGCGACAAGCGGCAGGCCTATTATGAGGCACGCCCCGTGCCGGGAGTTGATGTTGAGTCAATTCATCCCGTGCGTTATCCGTTGTTCCGCGATAAGAGCGACTACTATTATCAAGCGGTAGCCCTGCATGTCAAGGACATGGGTTCGTTCAAGATCCTTGATTGGTTTGAGCGTGATTTCTGGGCTATGGACTCCCAATGCGCTTATTATGACTCACTCCGTCTTGACGGTGCCGATGTCGCCTCTTTCAAGGTCTTGAATATGACCACAGCCAAGGATAAGAGCCATGTCTATTACTTCGGCAAAATATTGCCCCAGGCCGACGCGGCGACTTTTGAGATCATCAAGAATTCGGTTTATTCACGTGACAAGTCCCACATCTGGTGTGGCGACGACATGCTCCAGGATGCGGATTTCGCCACTTTTGCCGTTGATGACATGAATCGAGCACACGACAAGTATGGCTCCTTCACATGGGAGCGCCGTGACACTGCCGCTGCCGAGTGATCGGCAGCATTTTATCGCACGCATTAACGTGATCTGCTGTTTTCTACCTGATAAATGAGTCGGTAGTTGAAGCGTTCAAGGTCGGTAAGGCTGATGGACTTGGTGTTCCCTCGCTTGTACCACGACTGGGCGTCAAAATAGCGTTGTGTCTCGGCATTCTTGAAGGTGTCGCCATGGCGGGCGTAAATCTCTCCGCGCATGAGTGTGAGTACCTCCTTGGGGAATAACTTCAGCATGTTTTCGGTTAAGGGAATCACCGAGGCAAATGCCCACTTGCCCTCAAGGCCTTCCCATGGGCATTGCTCCTTGACGAGCAGGACGGTTTCTCCCTCCTTGCCAATGGAGGGATTGTGGGCAACAAAACGTTCATCGTGCAATACGGTTACAATCAGGCCATCAACAGATGGCTTGATATTCCATTCCATGGGTCCCATGATGGCTCCTGCTCCACCTCCACCGGGCATTTTTCCCCACTTTGGGCTATTCGGGTCGCCCTTGCTCACCCTTCCCGATCCATACAGTATGTCAATGGATTGATAGTCGGGTCTGACGTAATACCCATTCGGGATTCCGGGATCCGTGTCATATTTTGTTCCGCTGTAAAACGGCATTCTGGGTCCAAACACGGCGTGACTCTCCTGGCCGTCGATGGCATAGTTTCCCATAATCAGGTTGTACAACAGGATGGCTGTCCATCGGCTATCGGGAATCTGGTCAGGCGGTACATTTCGCATCACATTGACGGGAATGCCGCTGGCATTACGTGCCACGAGCATCACGTGACCGCCTATCCGCTCGACGGTCACCCTGAGGGGTACCTTGTCTTGGGTGGTGACAATGTTACCCTTGACTTTCAATGGCTTGATGAAGACGGTACTGTCGATCTTGTCGTCGCCCATGTGTCTGTACTCAAAATACACCCTGCGGTCATCTCTTGAATACATGGATTCATAGAGGTGAAGTCCATCTGTCCAGTAGGGCGCAATGTCCTCATTGATCAGATACTTGGTGATCGGGAGCACCTTTCTGGGCTCCTTCCTAGACGTGAGGTCGTCATATATCATCTTGTCGATGAATTCGAGGTATTCACTGTCTAGATTGAAGTGTATGCCCACATAGGGCTTCATTTGCGCCCGTGCAGCCAATGCGGGTAATGCCAAGATGGCGAGCATCAACGATTTGATGAGGATATGCGATAATCGTATCATAGGGCAAAATGTGTTAAAATCCTGCCGCAAATATACGATATTATTCTTTTTTATCGCTCTTTCGGTAAAAAAAAGACGAGTTGTGACTCTATGTGTTGGATAGATGCCTAATTTTGCATCGACCAAGCAATAAGAATCGATAAAATCAATTGAATCATGACAACGAAGTTAACAAGAAGACTATCCTTGCTCATCATGCTGCTCACGGTGGGTCTTAGCGCCATTGCGCAAGACCAGGTCATTGACTACCTGCATGTGGGAAAAAACATCAAGTTCATGGGCAAGAAGTTTGAATTAAAATGGTGCTCCCATCCCATCGAGCCCTACTATCTGCAAGAATGGCTGCCCAAGGGCGAAACGTTTGACAACTATGAGCAGATGTTCACCGTCTCGCTGGCTTTCACCGAGGAATTGTCGGTCGAGTTTGCCGTGGAAGCCAAGGTGCGGGAATTGGAGGAGCGTGCCCAGACCGATTCGTGCTGTTTCTATGACGTGTATGAGAACAACGGTGAGTATATGATCGACTTCATTGTGAGCGACGGGGCCGGTGGGGTGATCAATATGGTGGAGGCCGATATTCATCACTACAAGCCGGTTGTGGTCGATGGCAAGAAGGCAGTGCAACTCAATTTCTACAGCCGTAGGGCCTATGGCGATGACATTGAACCCTTTCTCAAAACGCTCAAGCAGGAGAAACCTCGCTGGATTGAAGAATTGACCAAGATGAACATCGTCTGCAAGATGAAGTGACCGCTCGAAAACGAATAACCAACATGATAGACTCCCGCAACAACCATTCAGCCCAAGATAAAGGCGGCACCGATCCTCGGGGCAATGGCGGCGTCAGGCTTGTCATCGCATCGCTGGCGGTGAATGTCATTTTGCTGGGCGTGCTCGTCGGAGTGCTATATCTTGCGAAATATCATCGCGAGGTGCTCACTAACACCTTCGCGCAGCAGCATGGCCATGCGCTGGCCGCCAGCCTGCTCTTGCTCTGGCTGTCGTTCAGTGCTGTGGTTGATGGATTGTTTAGTCCGACTAAAAGGCATGAGATGGAACCAGGGAAGAGGCGCGCTCATCTAGCCTTCCTGGCCATTGGAGTGCCCTTGTCCATTGCCACCTATTTTAATCCTATCCTGACTGGGGCCTGTTTCATCTGCCTCGGTGCCAAACTCCTTGCCGAGGACTACTTTGAATACAAGGGAAGAGGGCATAGATGGGATTATAGACTGGAACACATCCTGTGGGGAATCGCATTCATCTTGATCGGCACTGCGATGTACTTTCTGTAGTTATGATGGATATATTGAAGGATCTATACCAGGGTAGGATTACTGAGGAAGATGCCTGCGATTTGTTTGGTCAAATCGTTGATGATGTTCATGACGGAGTGTATGGTACCGACGATGAAGGCTGTGTGAATATAGGATCTATTATGGGAATGGACAAGTATGAAGAAACCGCAGCGGCTCAATCGGCCCCCCTGTCGGTGATATCCAGGTGGCGTTACGAGGGATGGCCCGACAAGTGCTGCGTGACGGGTGAGTCCATCGATTATAAGCAATGGTATTGGCTCGTCAGGCGCTTGCCCGATGGCTCTTATGGCCTGATGAAATTGTGAGTGACTTCGGCTTTGCCTAACTCATTTTTTAGGAAATGATGGAGCGATAATCATTGATTCGCCTAATTCGCATTCGCCCCGCAGGGTGATTGTCAATTTTCACAAGGACTACAGCAGGAAGAACAGCGACACGCCGATGACCGAAATCAAGGCGCCCAGCAGGCTCTTCATCGTGATGGGCTGCTTGAAGATCCAGTAGGCAGGCAGGATAATGATAATGGGCGTCAATGCCATCAGAGTGCTGGCGATGCCGGCGGCGGTATATTGCACGGCTAGCAACGATGCGCCCACGCCGATGAACGGGCCAAAGATGGTCGTTGCCACAGCGGTTGTGATGCCCACGCGGTCATGCACACCCCTGGCCAGCGGGGCAAAACCGTCCTTGAATGCCATCAGAATCGTGAAACCGATTGTGCCAGCGATGCAGCGGAAGAAGTTGGCGTGAAATGGCAGCATCCATCCTGCCAGGTCACTCGTCAGCGTGGCCTCGTAATGGTCCATGCCTATCTTGCTCAGCACCAGCCCCACGCCTTGACACACCGCGGCGCCAATGGCAAACAACACGCCTGCCAGCGGCAACTTGAGGGACAACTTGTGGTCGTCGCCGCGTCCCAGCACGGTAATGGCGATACCGGCCAGGGTGACAATCATGGCGAGTATTGCGGTGGGGCGTATCTCCTGACCCAGTGTGAACCACGCCATGATGGCGGCAGTGATGGGGGCTAGCGTCATGAACAGTTGGCCGAACTTGGAACCGATAATGATGTAGCACTGGAACAGGCAATAGTCGCCGATGACGTAGCCCACCAGACCCGAGAGCATCATCCACAGGTATGCCTCGTTGCTGGCCCCTGCCGGCAGGGGAGAACCTGTCAGCAGCCAGAACATGATGCCCGAGAAGATGAGAGTGATCACCATGCGCATCAGGTTGAGCGTCAGGTTGCCCAAACGCTTACTGCCAAACTCGCTCAGCAACGCTGTCGCCGTCCACGAGAAGGCCACTCCTATCGATATCAGTTCGCCAGTGTATTGCATAACGGCTGCAAAGGTACTAATAAGTGAATAGTTAGCAGTGAATTGTCATTTTTTTTTGCATTCCGGCATGTTTTTCTTTCCTGCTTTTGCCAAAAACTGAAATCGGATAACCGCAGACTGAAAACTTTTGTGTATATTTGCGGGTTATTAAGTGCTGTCATCTCGTTGATTTGTGTCAAGGGGCTGAGAGGTAACGTATTAATGTAAACAACTAGACCAAGAATATGAGCGAAAAGACTTCTGGAAAGAAAAAGAACAAGAGCCGCAGCATTGCCCGCAAGATGTGGACGTGGTTTGCCGTCTTTGTCGGCCTGCTGGTGCTGATGTTTGTTTTGATCTACAATGGTGTGATCGGCTATATGCCCCCCATTGACCAATTGAAGAACCCCACCGACAAGTTCGCATCGACCATCTACAGTGCCGATGGCGTGGAGATGGGACGCTATTACCGCAGCCGCAGCAACCGCATCTATGTGGACTTTGACGAGATGTCGCCCCACTTGACCGATGCCCTGATCGCAACCGAGGATTCCCGCTTTGACGAGCACTCGGGTATTGATGTCAAGGCCATCGGCCGTGCGGTCATCAAGCGCATCATCATGGGCCAGAAGAGTGCCGGCGGTGGCAGTACCATCACCCAGCAGTTGGCCAAGCAGTTGTATTCACCCGAGTCACACAACATCTTTGAGCGCGCCTTGAAGAAACCCGTCGAGTGGGTCATCGCCGTGAAACTCGAGCGCTATTACACCAAGGACGAGATCATCAAGATGTACTTCAACCAGTTTG